>NZ_CBFHHW010000005.1:65772-82218 GCF_965655755.1 Methylophaga sp.
GGACGTAGGCCATAACGATTATTAGGGTTGAAAGACGGCTGGTTAACCATCGCCAGAACTTCGCCACTCTGAATATCAACAACCACTGCCGTACCGGCTTTGGCATTATGTTCATTAACGGCGTTTTTCAGTGATTGATAGGTCAGGTATTGCAGGCGTAAATCCAGACTTAACTGGATATTTTCTCCGGCTTTGGCGGGACGAATCAGCTCGCCGCCTTCAACGTAATTGCCACGACTATCGCGTACCATACGTTTCAACCCCGGACGTCCGGTTAAAACCGCATCGTAAGTGAGCTCAAGACCTTCCTGACCGATATCATCAATATTTGTGAAGCCGACGATATGTGACGTCACTTCACCGGCTGGATAATATCGCTTGTATTCGCGTTGCAACGCCACGCCGCGGATATTGAGCTGTTTTACCTGGTCCGCCAGCTCGGGTGTGATGCGGCGTTTAACATAAATAAACTCACGGGACTGATTATTAATGATTTTTTTCTGAATATCACTGATCTTCTGCCCTAGCATAACTGCCAATTGAGGCAATTTCTTTTCATCCAGCGCGACATCCTGCGGATTCAACCAGACTGAATGTACCGGTGTACTTATCGCCAGCGGTTCACCCTGACGATCCAGAATCATGCCACGATGAGCGATCACCGGGACCTGACGAAGATGGCGGGCATCGCCTTGATTACGCAAAAACTCAGGGTTGAATATCTGTAGATCAGCCAACCGCCAGCCTAGTCCAACGACGATAAGAATGAACATAATGCGCACCAGGTTGAGGCGCCACAGACCTATTTGGTTATGTAAGTCCTGTCTGCGTTTCATGGTTTTATCACCACAGTCCTATCTGTTTGCGGCACACGCATTTCCAGACGACTACTGGCCTGCTGTTCAACCCGGCTAGGACTTCCCCATGTACTTTGCTCCAGCAATAAACGGCCCCACTCTTCATTGAGCAAATCGCGTTTCTTTTCCAACTGTTGCAGCTGAATAAACTCATTTCGACTGAGGTGTTTGGTATAGATAACAGCCACAGCAGAGAAGATGACCATGACAATCATGGCTAAAACCGGGCTGTCGATTCTGATGTGTTCAAATACAGCTTTCAGATTCACGCCAGCTTCTCCGCAATACGTAAAACAGCACTACGGGCTCTTGGGTTTTCAGCCACCTCAGTTTCATTGGCTTTAATCGCCTTACCGATAATTTTGACTCGTGGATT
Organism: Methylophaga sp.; assembly: GCF_965655755.1. Lineage (GTDB taxonomy): Bacteria > Pseudomonadota > Gammaproteobacteria > Nitrosococcales > Methylophagaceae > Methylophaga. The sequence continues at coordinate 67,006 of NZ_CBFHHW010000005.1, forward strand.
GAGTTGATCAACGGTGACTGGAAAGTCAGGCGGTAAATCGTCGCCACGCGCCTGATCACGGAAAAACCGTTTCACGATACGATCTTCCAGCGAATGAAAACTGATGACGACTAAGCGGCCACCCACAGCCAGCACGTCCAAGGCCTGCTCCAGAGCAAGCGTCAATTCTTCCAATTCATTATTGATGAAAATACGAATCGCCTGAAATGTTCTGGTTGCAGGGTGTTTATGTTTTTCGCGTGAAGGACTGGCCTTATCAACCAGGTCTGCTAATTGTTTGGTTGTCGTGATCGGCGTCTCATCGCGACTATTCACAATAGCGCGTGCGATACGTTTGCCATAACGCTCTTCACCCAATGTTTTGATGACATGAGCAATATCGTCCATTTCAGCGGTGGCCAACCATTCGGCAGCACTGATACCCGCATCCGGATTCATTCGCATATCCAGCGGACCATCTTTTGAAAAGCTGAAGCCCCGTCCTGCATCATCGAGTTGGGGTGATGACACGCCAATATCCATCAAAATACCATCAATATTGTTTTGCCAGAGTCGGGTATGAGCAGCTGATGCCATTTCAGAAAACGCACAGTGGTCGATAGAAAAACGACTATCCTCTCTCGCCAGCTTTTTGCCGGTAGCTACGGCTTGAGGATCCCGATCCAAACCCAGCAACCGTCCATTCTCCGAGAGTAATGCAAGAATAGCGCGGCTATGACCGCCACGACCAAAGGTCGCATCAAGATACTTACCATCTGGTTTCACAGACAGGCCGGCGATGGTCTCGTTTAGCAAGACTGGCAGATGTTCCGAGTGGCTCTCAGTCATAATTCCGCCTTATATCGACAGGCTTTCTAATTCAGCCGGTAAAATCTCGTCAAAATCTTCTTCCAGACATTCATCCATGAGTTCGTTCCAGGTTTGCTCATTCCAGAGTTCAAACTTGTTACCTTGGCCAATCATCACCATGCTTTTATCGAGCCCGGCAAATTCACGTAACTTGGCTGGTAACAGAATTCGGCCATTACCATCCATTTCACATTCAGTGGCATAGCCGAGCAGCATTCTTTTGAGACGACGGACTTGTGGATTCAGGCTGGGAAGTCCGGTGAGTTTTTCTTCTACCAGTTCCCATTCGGGTAAAGGGTACATTTGCAGGCAGTGATCAGAATGGTCGATTGTGATAACCAGTCGACCTTCACAACAGACGTCAAGATGCTTGCGGAACTTGGCTGGAATGGCCATCCGTCCTTTTGCATCCAGATTGAATGTTGCTACGCCTCGAAACACTTGATGCCCTCAAAAAACAGGATCCACAAAGATCCACTTTTCCCCACTTATCGACACTATAGGAGTGCGAATGCATGAAGTCAAGCATCAAAATCAACAAATTCCTCTTTTTATGACAATGACTTAGCGCCATTTCATCAAAGTGGGAGAAAAGTGGAAGGGGTGTTTTTCAAGGACATGTTCTTTATCAAAAAAGTGGCTTTGGAAGTTAAAGTAAATTCTAGGAGAACCCCAAATATTTTCCTACTGCCAAGTTCATGCTCAACGTAAAAACTGAAAAGGAGGGAATTAAGATTGGTATTGGAGCATTATGGGAAAACATTTTACTGCACCATAATAGGTCATTAAATAACATAATTTTTTTAAATACTTCAGAATAAAGCAATAGAACCGATAACGATTTTAATGAGTAATGCGACAAACTCGCTTTTACAGAGCATGGTTTTACAGATGAAACTTATGCTTCAGCAGACCAGAGTATTGAGATAAATCTTTCAGGGCGCTGTAAATAAAATGCTTGAGTCCATCAACCAAGATGAGCAAGAGAAACTAACGTCAAACGCGTTGGAGAGCTATAAATTACTAACGGGCTCAATTCCACTATCGCTTCTTATAAGTAGCCTATTAGCCATAATAATGGTCGTAGTATTGTTCGATCATATCGACACTACGAATTTATTCATCTGGCTAATTCTTCTGGTGTGTGTACAACTTCTGAGATTGTTCATTTTTTATCGATTTAGTTATTCATCAAACCTCCGAGAACAGAACATACGACACTATCTGATCGTTTTCAGATTGGGTGCTCTAGCATCTGGCCTGACATGGGGTTGGACTGGGCTGTTTTTTGCAAGAGAAGTCGAACTTATTTATCAATTATTTATCAGCTTTACGCTCGGAGGTCTTGCTGTCGGTGCATCAGCCTCAATGGCCACAGATAAATATGCTGTAATAGCTTTTATTTCCGCTACTCTTTTACCCAATACATTATTTTATTTTCTTTCGGATGGTGAGTTACCGATTGCTATGGGAATTATGCTTTTGCTGTTCGTCGGCTTTCTCTTCAATACAGCAAAAGATCAAGGTAAGAGTATACATGACAATATTCACCTGAGACTTCAAGCAAAACGTGATGAGAGACAGTTCCGAGAAATTTTGAACTTCAGTCCCATTGCTGCCAGCATCTCTACAGTAGATACGGAGAAAACACTGTTCTTTAATAATCGCTATGTTGAGTTTTTCAACTCAACGTCTTCACCGCTTAGTGAAAGTGAAGAAACAGCGTATACGATAGATGAAACTCATATCAAGTCAATTGAAGCAAGACTAAAGCAGGGTCAGAACGTAACCAATGAGTTGATAAAAGTCACATCGCATGGTCAGGACGGTGAAAAGTGGTGTATCGGTTCCTTTCTATTACTGATTTATCATAGCGTTCCCGCTGTGCTTGGCTGGTTTTACGATATCTCTGATCGCATCAAAATGGAACATCAAATCAAATATCTTGCTTACCATGATTCATTGACAGGGCTACCAAACCGCTACTTATTCGAGGATCGTTTAAAGCTATCATTAAGCTATGCCAAGAGGAGCAAACTGGCACTTGGCGTTATGTTTATTGATTTAGATGGGTTTAAAACGGTCAACGACACTCATGGCCACGACGTGGGCGATCAACTTCTTAAAGCCGTCGCAGAGCGTTTAACATCCATCTTAAGAGCGACGGATACATTATCCCGTATTGGGGGAGATGAGTTTCTAGTTTTGTTGCCCGAAATTAAGGATGTTACTGACCTCACAAACATAGCCGAGAAACTACTTAAAGCAACGGCGACTCCTTTCATCATTGCTAAACAAAATATTGAGGTTTCAGCCAGTATTGGTGTCGCTGTTTATCCCCATCATGGTACAACTGAAGAGGCCCTGCTTAAACACGCCGACGATGCGATGTATAAAGCCAAAAAGGACGGTAAAAATAAAGTCGAAATGTACCAGAAGCAATAAATAATAAAGCCTATCAATCACTTACCTATCAAGGACGCGACAATACTCACCAGACCACTCATGGCAATAAGGCGTGATTGATTCATGCTCTCTCAAATGATCTTTCCACCAATGTTTCAGAAAAAGTAACACTTCTTCAGGCTCTTCATACTTTATTGCAGTTTGGATTGTTTTCTTCAGCCCATCAACTGTCTTTTTCTCAATTTCTGCATAATTTTTTATGTGGGGATATTCTGTCGTCATAAGTATGCCTTCTTCAGTCTTTAGATGAAAAAGCATATATTTCAATATCAACTCTAACGTGGGTTTTAACTCCTGTACGCCATATCCTTGTGACAGAAAGTAATAAAAAGAATTAATGGTAGCGATGATTGCACGGTGTTGCTCATCAAGGATCATCTCTCCTTGTACATCATCGTCCTGCCAGTGAATATAAATATTCGTTTTTAAGGATTTCACCATCATCTCTCCTAATGATCATTGATGTTCGTTAAACAGTACCTGATGAGTCAAAGGTTTTGCTGTGAATATCAGGCTTTTAACGTGTATGTGTTCCGACCTCTCTCTTTGGAGTCATATAATGCCGAATCTGCCAGCCCCAGAGCGCGCTCTGGACTTGTATCCTGTTCTGCAGGCTTGGCAACATTTACCCCAATACTGACAGTAACAACATCGCTAATAGGGCTATTTTCATGTTTCAAATTAAGATCCCGGATCGATTGATTGATACGGTTTGCCACTATCTTCGCACCTGTTTCGTTCGTTGCCGGTAGTAAAACAGCAAACTCTTCACCACCATATCGATAGACTCTATCTGAGAGGCGTTTTAGACTGTCAGAAAGAACCGTGGCAACTCGCTGTAAACATTGATCGCCATTCTGATGACCGTAGGTGTCATTAAAAAATTTAAAATGATCAATATCAATCATCATCAATGTGAAAGGTTCTTTTTGTTTTTTAAGCACCTGCCACATTGATGCGAGATGCTCATCAAAAGATCGTCTGTTTGCCAAACCGGTCAAAGCATCTTGTGACGCCAGCTCTTGAAGTTCTGACTGGAAAAGTTTCAGATCAGTCATATCGGTCATGGTTTCGACTACAGCAGACAATTCACCTTTCTCATCGAAAACAGCGCCGGCATCAAAAGACAAATACTTTGTTTCTTTTTTGTGGGGTAAAGAACACCAGTTCTCAGCATGAATCGCTTCTGCGCCTCCCTGAATATGGGTGAATGATTCATATAGATCACCTGGGATGTTATCCATTTGTTTAAGAATGACATCTGCCAAACAGACTCGTTCATGCTCATAGAAAGCCTGCCAGTGCTGTTTTGTGCCCACAATTTCCTCGGAGGGAATCCCTGTAAGGTGTTCACAGGCTTTATTCCAGATAATCACCTGCCCTTCCGAATCAAGGACAAATGCGGCAGTGACAAGATGTTCCATCAATCTTACGCAGAGCGCCATGCTTGGTTGCATAACATTTGTGGACTGGTCGCTAGTGGTATTGATATCCATATCATAAATCCCCTTTGACAATGATTATGGAGAGCTACTATAGCGTGTATGCGATGAAGTTGCAGTGTCGTAGTTCAATGAAACTATTGAAAAAAAAGAGACGACCGATAAGCCGGGTTCTGTCGTGGACAATCATTCATCTGGGACTGATGTCACCATCAGCCTCAAGCAACCTACCCAGGAACAGTACGGGTCGCACATGTCTGCAAGCAGACGTTCCTCTATTTGGTCTTGCTCCAGGTGGGGTTTACCATGCCGCTTCTGTTGCCAGAAGCGCGGTGCGCTCTTACCGCACCCTTTCACCCTTACCGAATTCCGAAAAATCCGGCGGTATACTTTCTGTTGCACTGGCCGTGGGTTTTCACCCCCCAGGGGTTACCTGGCACCTTACCCTTTGGAGCCCGGACTTTCCTCACCAACTATATACAGATGGCGCGATTGCCTGGTCGTCTCTAGCGTGTATTTTACCCAAGCCTGATTATTTCTGCTGAAGTTTCAACGCAAGTTGATAAGCCTGGTTTTTACTCCCGCCGGTAATGGCTGAGACAATGGTCGCGGCTTTTTTCACTGGGAGCTCCGGCAACAGAAGCGTGAGCAATCGTGCCATCTCCTGCTCATCTGCAGAAACCATATCCGTTGCACCTTCAATCAACAAAACACATTCGCCACGCTGTTGATTCTCATCCTGGCTCACCCAGTCACGTAACTCAGATAACGTTCTGGTTTCGATGGTCTCGTGCATTTTAGTTAACTCCCGAGCCAGGCAGGCGCGTCTTTCAGCACCAAAAGCCTCAATGCAGTCTGTTATCGCGCTCAATAATCTACGTGGACTTTCGTAAAAAATCAGCGTGTGCTCGTCATCTTTCAGATTTTCTAATGCTTGCCGTCTTGCCACAGCTTTTGCGGGTAAGAATCCTTCAAATGAAAAACGGTCTGAAGCCAGACCTGACGCGGACATTGCGGCAATCAATGCACAGCTTCCCGGTATCGGTACGACTTTTATGCCTTGCTGCTTTACTAATGACACTAATCGATAGCCGGGATCACTGATTAGCGGCGTACCAGCATCACTGATTAAGGCCATAGACTCACCCTCCAGCAGCCGCTGAAGCAACATTTCACTGCGTTGCTGTTCATTATGCTCATGTAGTGAAATTGTTTTCGTGCTGATCGCGTAATGCTGGAGCAGGTGTTTGCTGTGACGGGTATCTTCCGCCGCAATAAGGGCAACATCCTGAAGTGTCTCAACTGCACGCGATGACAAATCAGACAGATTGCCAATTGGTGTTGCCACAATAAACAGTTGTCCCGGTTGTGAAGCAGTCACCACTTCTCCTTAATATTTTTTTGCAATTGTGGTCGTAATATACGCGAACAGGTAAGATGATGCTTCTTATGTTTAAAACACAGACACCCGATATGACCTTCAGACGCATCCTGTTGTTACCGGCCATTATTCTCCTGTTTCTGACTGCTTGTCAGCCAATTCAGGGACCACACACTCGGCCTCAACCTGTTGAAATTGAAACCCTAGCCGCAGAGCAATCAGGAGATCTTGCCCAGGCCGCAGACGAGTACATGGCCCTTGCCGCCGAGTCAGATGGTGAAAAACAAGCACTTTACGCTCTGCGTGCTGCCAGTTTGTACTGGCAGTTAGAGCAGATTGATAATAGTCATCAGGCCATGTCTCAACTTGATGCCAGCGTGTTATCAGCACAACGCCGATTTGAAGCGTTGTTGTTACGCGCAAAGCTTGCCCTCCATGAAAATAAGGGTGAAACCGCGCTGAAAGTTTTGGACGGTATCGACGAAAATAATTTATCTGCCGCTGAGCGCCAGCAATTATTTCAGCTCAAAATTGATGGCTATGCGTTGACTGAAAATTGGGTCGAGAAAGCCAACACACACCTCAAACTGGATAAGGTTCTGGCTGAACCGACAGCTGTTGAGAGCAACCGCGATACTTTGTGGCAAACATTAATGAAATTGTCGCCTCAGGCTCTGGATTTATTTAATCCGGGTATTCCTCCTGCGGATGACAGCGGCTGGTTTGCATTGGCTTATGCCATTAAAGCTTATGACGCCAATCCTGAAGCGCTTGAAGTGGCTTTGGAAGACTGGCGGCGCAGCTATCCGAATCATCCCGCTGACCCTGAATTATATGAAGATGTCACCGCGACCGGTACCCGCCTTCCCACAGAGATACGCGATATTGCTGTGTTGCTTCCTGGCTCTGGTCCCTATGTTGAAGTAGCTCGTGCGATCAAAGAAGGCATTATTGCTGCACATTATGCAAGCGGCTCCAATGCTCGCCTGCACTTCCTGGAAACCAGCACTGATGAGTACAGTGGACGTAGTAATGTCTTGCAACAATACAACGAGGCAGTCTCTCGTGGCGCCAGTATTGTAATTGGCCCGTTACAAAAAGCGTCGGTTGATACCTTGAGTACCAGTTCAGACTTACCTGTGCCCGTCTTGGCTTTAAACCGTATTGATGATCGATTGAGTCGTCCGAATCTTTTCCAGTTCGGCCTCGCGCCGGAAGATGATGCTGTTGCCTCTGCCCAGTTTGCACGTCAACAAGGCTATCAACGTGCCGTCATTCTTGCCCCACAAGGGGACTGGGGTGAACGGGTGGCGAATGCCTTTGCGCAAGCATGGCGCGAACAAAATGGGTCTGTCCTCTATCGCGCTAGCTATGATGAGTCGGAAAATGATTTCAGAGGCACTTTGATACCGTTAATGGGGCTGGATGAGAGTGAGCGTCGTTATAACTCGCTTAAGGGTACTTTAGGACGCGCAATGGATTTTGAACCACGTCGACGTCAGGATATTGATTTTCTGTTCATGGTGGCTAAGCCATTCAAAGCGCGTCAGCTCGTCCCCCAGTTAAAATTTCATCGCTCGGGTAGGTTACCTTTAATTGCCACATCACATGCCTATACTGGGCAACCCAATGCTCAGCAGGATATCGATCTGAATGATTTGTACATTCCTGATATCCCGTGGATGTTTGCAGAAAATGCCGAACAGGATCCTGCCTATCAGTCGTTGCAGAATCAATCGGCCGAAAACTTTGGTGGCCTGCTCCGACTCTATGCAATGGGTGTTGATGCTTACCGTCTGGTATCCGAGATAAATACACTCAGCCGTGATCCGGAACAGAAATATCATGGGGCGACAGGAGTATTATCTATCAACGCACAAGGGCAGGTTGAACGTGGAATGCCATGGGCCAGATTTAAACAAGGAGAGCTTGAGCTCATTGAGTAGGCTATGTTTGCCAGGGAAAAAGGCCAGCACATAGAGAAACAGGTTTCTTCATACCTGCAAAAACAGGGAATGCGACTTATCACTCGGAATTATCAATGTCGTGGTGGTGAAATAGACCTGATTATGTGGGATCGGGGGACACTTGTTTTTGTAGAAGTGAGATACCGAAACTCAGGTCGTTTTGGTTCAGCACTGGAAAGCGTGAATAAAACAAAACAGTCACGTATCATCCACACCGCTGAACATTATTTGCTACAAAGTCGTGATAACTATCAAGCTTGTCGGTTTGATGTCGTCGCAGTGAGTCCAGCAGAGGTCGGCTATCAGTTTGACTGGGTGAAAAACGCATTTCAATTGGGCTGACTCATGGACTGCCTCACTGCAACAACGTGATAATACGCACACTAGAATTTGAAGGATTCTAAAATGTCTAAAATGAAAAAGTTTGCTTGTCTAACCCTCTCAATCCTGTTGTTGCAAGGCTGTGCTACTGCCGTTGTCACGGGTGCCGCAACAGGTGCATCTGTCGCTTATGATCGTCGCACGACAGGTACGGTCATTGATGATCAGGGCATCGAATTCAAGGCTTCTTACGCGCTGTACCAGAATAAAGAGATCTACAACCAAAGCCACATAAATGTGACTAGCTACAACGGAGTGGTCTTGGTCACTGGTGAAACGCCCAGTGAATCATTGAAGCAACAAGTAACGGCTGAAATAAAAAGAATTCCCAAAGTTCGCCGGATTCATAATGAGTTAGCAATAGCGGCGCCCAGTGCTTTGCCATCACGAAGTAGTGATTCATGGATTACGTCTAAGGTTAAAACCAAAATGACGACGGATAAAAATACGGATCCATTCCATGTCAAAGTCGTGACTGAGCGTGGGGTTGTCTATCTGATGGGGCTATTAAGCCATGCAGAAGCTGACAATGCAGTGAATATTGTCAAAAGCTCAGCGGGTGTGCAACGGGTAGTTAAAATTTTTGAATACACCGACTAACCCAAGATTAGTCATAACGAAAAAAGGGCTCCTATGGGAGCCCTTTTTCGTTAGAACGGTTTTACTACCGCCAGAATAACAACGGTTATTAGGAGCAATACCGGCGCTTCATTAAACCAACGATAAAATGTATGGCTGCGCTGATTTTGATTCGCAGCAAATTGTCTGAGCATTCGTCCACATACACCATGATACGCAAACAGAAACAAAACCAATGTCAGTTTGGCATGTAACCAATGCATCCCCACAAGCTGCTCAAGAGAGTAAAAGCTCATAAGCCATGCACCAAATACCAACGTCAAAATCGCGCTTGGCGTCATGATACCTCGATAGAGTTTGCGTTCCATCACTTTAAAGCGTGCATTTCCTGCCTCATCATCACAGAGCGCATGATAGACAAACAGTCTCGGTAAATAAAACATAGCTGAAAACCACGTGATAATAAAAATCAGATGGAAAGCTTTGACCCAAAGCATGAGTTACTCCTGAATTTAAAACAGTGATAGTATCAAAGGATAGTACAGGGGAGTCGTCAAAATGACACCAGAAAAACGCCGGTTCAGCAGAATACCGTTTGATGCAAAAGCACATATCAATACCGAGGATGGCGATCTATTCCTGAACTGTCAGGTATTCGATGTTTCGTTAAATGGCTTACTGATAGAAAAACCAGGGCAATGGGCAGCAGAAATGCATCAGCCCTGCCGTGTAGACTTACTTCTCGAAGATGGCGAAATCGTCATCGAAATGAATGCACAGATTGCTCATCTTGATTCAGACTCGGTCGGTTTTGAGTGTGAGCGAATTGATCTGGATAGCATTACCCATTTAAAACGGCTGGTCGAGCTTAATCTGGGTGATGACGGGATTTTACACCGTGAATTGGCCACCCTGTGGGATCACGATTAGATTGCTGCTTCACGCAAAGCCGCGATCACTTCAGATAGGTGTTTAACCGCCGTTACTTTCATCCCTTTAAGCCCCTTCCTAGGGGCATTAGCCGCCGGCACGATAGCATGACTGAAACCATGCTTGCTGGCATCACGAATCCGCTCTTCACCCGCCTGAACCGGCCTGATTTCTCCTGTTAACCCGACTTCACCGAACAAGACCCAGTCACGTGGTAATGCTTTATTTCTCAGACTGGAAATAATCGCAGCCAATACCGCCAAATCAGCACCCGTTTCACTCAGTTTCACCCCGCCCACAACGTTGATAAACACATCCTGATCCTGACAGGTAATCCCGCCATGCCGATGCAAAATAGCTAACAGCATAGCCAGTCTGTTCTGTTCCAACCCTACAGTAACCCTACGCGGGTTGCCCAGAGGACTGCTATCGACCAGTGCCTGCACTTCCACCAGCATAGGCCGGCTGCCCTCTCGTATCACTGTGACAATACTGCCGGGCACTGACTCCTCACCGCGGGACAGAAATATCGCAGAAGGGTTACTGACTTCTTTCAAACCCAGCTCAGTCATTCCAAAAACGCCAAGTTCATTAACGGCGCCAAAGCGGTTTTTGACCGCACGTAAAATACGAAAACGGGTTGAGGTATCCCCCTCGAAATACAATACCGTGTCGACCATATGTTCCAGTACCCTCGGGCCTGCCAGCGAACCTTGTTTGGTCACATGCCCGACTAGAATCATTGTGGTGCCACTGGATTTAGCAAAGCGTACAAGCTGGGCAGCACTCTCTCTTACCTGGGCAACGGTACCCGGTGCGGATTGTAATAATTCAGTAAAGACAGTCTGGATTGAATCAATCACCATAACCTGGGGCTGACGCTGGCGTGCCGTGGCGACCATTTGTTCAGCATGCGTTTCTGCCAAAAGTTCAACCGGTGCCTGCTCCAGTTGTAAACGCTCAGCTCTTAAGCGAATCTGCTGTAACGATTCTTCGCCACTGATATAAAGTGGTTTAACGCCACTCGAATCGGCCATGGTTGCCATAGCCTGTAGTAATAAAGTCGACTTACCAATGCCGGGGTCACCACCAATCAACACCACAGATCCCGTCACCAAGCCCCCACCTAACACTCTGTCCAGTTCGGGTAAGCCTGTCGTCCAGCGTATCGCTCTTTCAGAGGTGACCTCGGATAAAGCCTGCACTTCATTTTTCTGTTCACCGGCATAACTACTATGACGGCTTATAGTTGCCTGCGCTGATGTTGAGGCTGACGCCTGTACTTCTTCTGTCAGACTATTCCATGCACCGCAGTCATTGCAGCGTCCGGCCCATTGTGGTGTCTGGGCACCGCATTCTTTACAGACATAAATTCGTTTTACTTTAGCCATTAATCACTTCCCTATGTACACGCTGACAAATGACGGTTACTAACTCGTAGGGGATTGTCCCTGCCAGTTTTGCTAATTGCTCAACAGACAGCCCAGATTCGCCCCACAATGTGACTTCATCACCCACCTCAACCTTGTCAAAACGGTTTAAATCGATACATATTGTGTCCATCGAAACTCGCCCAATAACGGGGGCTTTGTGATCCCGGATAATGACTTCCGCTTTATTAGATAAGTGTCTGCTATAACCATCGCCATAGCCAATACTCGCAACACCAATTCGGGTGGGCTTATCGGCAGTCCAGTCACCACCGTAACCGACCTGATCACCTTGCTGTAAATCGTAAACAGCAATTAAGCGGGTTTTTAGTGTCATGACAGGTTTTAGACCCAGTTCATCCCCATCTTTATCAGCAAACGGGGAAATGCCGTATAACATCAGACCGGGCCTGACCCATTGCTGATGCGAGTCAGGTAATGAAATAACAGCCGCCGAGTTGGAAAGACATACGGGCAAGCCGGTTTCATTTTTCAAGGCCAGCATATGATCCAGTTGCATTTGGTTTCGCTCATCGTCGGCCAGATCGGAATTAGCGAAATGACTCATCAGACCTACTTCACCATAAATATTGTCGCACTGATGCAATCTGTCCAACGCCACAAGAGACTGTTCAGGTCGAATTCCGAGTCGGTGCATCCCGCTATCAACCATCAACCAGTTAAACTGCAGTGGTTTAGGCAGATTTATCGTCTGGAGTAACTGAATCTGGCTATGTAGATGGATAACAGGTGATAAATTGTGTTCTGAGGCGATAACAAAATCTTGCTCGCTATTGACGCCTTCCAGTAAAACAATGGGATGAGTAAAGCCCTGCTGTCGGAGAAACACGCCCTCTTTCAGCCTTGCAACCGCAAAAGCATCGCTGTCTTTTAACGCCTCCGCTGCAGCTAACACACCATGCCCATAGGCATCAGCTTTGATCACTGACATGACCCGACTAGCAGGTGCAAACTGTTTAACTTGAGTGAGATTATGGCGCAAGGCCGCCGAATCTATAAATGCGACTGGAAATTCCACGGTTAAGGTCCGTCGTAACTACTTCCACCCTGATCATCGTAGTATCCGGGAGCAAAATTTTCGAACTTAGTGAATTGCCCCTGGAAGGTTAGCTTTGTCTTGCCGATGGGGCCGTTACGTTGCTTACCAATAATGATTTCGGCAATCCCTTTTTGCTCTGATTCAGGGTTGTAGACCTCATCCCGATAAATAAAGACAATCAAATCGGCATCCTGCTCTATCGCACCAGACTCACGTAAATCAGACATAACAGGTCGTTTATCAGGTCGCTGCTCAAGACTACGGTTCAACTGAGAAAGCGCAATAACTGGCACATTGAGTTCTTTTGCCAATGCTTTTAAAGAGCGAGATATTTCAGAGATCTCTGTCGCACGGTTTTCGCCACTTTTGCCACTTCCCTGCATCAGTTGCAGGTAATCGATAATGATCAGGCTGAGACCATGTTCGCGTTTAAGACGACGTGCTCTTGCACGTAATTCGTTAGGGCTCAGAGCCGGTGTATCATCAATAAACAAGGGCGCATCATTCAATAAGCCGATGGCCGAGGTCAATCGTGGCCAATCATCATCTTTAAGCTTACCTGTTCTGAGATTTTGCTGATTAATTCTACCCAATGAAGAAAGCATACGCATTGCCAGTGCATCGGCAGGCATTTCCATACTGAACACAGCTACCGGTTGATGACTACTGATCGCTGCATTTTCGGCAATATTCATCGCAAATGTGGTCTTACCCATGGATGGCCGACCCGCTACAATGATCAGATCTGCTGGCTGGAGTCCGGTTGTATCGTTATCGAAATCGATAAAGCCTGTAGGCAATCCCGTAATGTGACTGTCTTTTCCAAACAGGGTGTCGATGCGATCAACAACTTGGCTAAGCACCTCTTTAACCTGAATAAAACCACCACCGCGCCGGGCACCTTTTTCAGCGATTTCGAAAACATAGCGCTCAGCAATATCGAGCATTTCTTCTTTGGTCATGCCTTCAGGTTTGAAAGCCATATTGGAAATACTGTTACCGACCTGAATCAGCTGACGTAGTATCGCGCGCTCACGCACAATTTCAGCATAGGCCGCAATATTGGCTGCACTGGGTGTATTACGGGCTAACATGCCCAAATAGGCGAGCTCACCGACCTGATCCAGTTCACCACGCTTATCATGCCACTCGGCCAGCGTAATGACGTCAACAGGTTGCGACTGTTCCATCAATTGTGCAATCGCACTAAAGATTAATTGGTGATCGTGTCGATAGAAGTCTTTTTCCACCAGAACATCAGCAACATGTTCCCAGGCAGCGTTGTCCAGCATGAGACCGCCGAGCACAGATTGCTCAGCTTCGACAGAGTGTGGCGGGACCTTAAGTGCCTCTGTGGCGGTATCCTTGAACGAATCTGGATAGCTAATTTCTTCCACAGTGTCACCTAACCCCTAACAGATAACAAACAACTCACAACGAGACTGTGAGCATAGCAGAAAACGGGATCGGACGAGTCCGATCCCTGTCTTTCTTAATCTTCTTCTTGTGCTTTAGCAATCGCTTCAGCTTCTTCCAAAGCGGCTTCTCTTGCTTTTTTGGCTTCTTCAGCTTGTGCTTTTGCTTGAATTTCTGCTTCTGATGTCACGAACACTTTCACAGTTTCAACCACATCAGCATGCAATTGCACGTCAATGTTGTATTCACCTGTGTGGCGAAGTGGACCAGTCGGCAGACGAACTTCGTTACGATCCACATCAGCACCTGCTGCGTTTAACGCATCAGCAATATCGGCAGCTGTGATTGAACCGAACAACTTACCTTCCACACCAGCGTTAGCCATGATAGCCAGTTCACCAGCTGAAACCAGCTTGGCTTTACGGCTTTCAGCTTCAGCTAATACTTTAGCTGCTGCTGCTTCCAAATCAGCACGACGTGCTTCAAACTTTTCTCTGTTTGGCTTGGTTGCTGGTAACGCTTTACCAGTCGGTACCAGGAAGTTACGACCAAAGCCTGACTTTACGCTGACTTCATCGCCCAGATTACCAAGCTTTTGAACTTTTTCTAGCAAAATTACTTGCATCGTTCTATCCTCATCCGCAGTGTTTAACTGCTTATTCAAATACTCACATCACTCCGCTTGAGAGCGTTTGCGAAAATTAAACCACTGATCCAAAACACCTAAGGTTGCTAACATCATCACCATTTGTGGCAGCATGATAACCAGCAATACATACATCGTTACTAACCAGGCCGAACTTTTTTGCCGTGCATTGACGAAGGCATGGACAATAGCTACTCCCTGAACACCAAATGCCACCAGCATTACTGGTAAACAATCAGCCAGTAACGACATAGAGTCTCTCACTGGCGTTAGCGTCAGAATCATTAACACTGCAGTAAAAATCGCTGCAGGTTTGCCCAGGCTGACCTGTCTGAACTCTTCGCCGAATGCGCCCGGATTATAGAGATTTGACTGCCATGCACGACCGATAATAAGTCCCACAATAGCATTCACGCTCACCCCGGCAGCAACAAACCCCGTCATCATAGCTGACCAGTTTTCAAATAATTGTTGTGTTTCTGTCTGCCCCATCTGCCAACCTGGTTGCTCGGTCAGCGAATTCATAAAGGGTTCAAGCATCTGTTGCCACCAACCTGATAAATCAGGAATAAACAGGTGCATCAGCACAACAATAAGTAATCCAACCCCACTTGCCGTTAACACTGCCGTCGCAAATGAACGGGTGTAACCTAATGCCAGTGTTGC
>NZ_CBFHHW010000005.1:82317-102921 GCF_965655755.1 Methylophaga sp.
CAGAAAAACGGGTAACCAGCTGGATAAGAGAATCAATCCTGCAATCCATAACTGCCCCAGTAAAAATCCAGCCAGTAAAGCGAACACTATCAACGTCGCGGTAACGACTTTAGCGCCCTCTCTTGGCCCCATTTTTAAAGTTGTCAGGGCAATCACACCACTGGCCAGATAATTCAGCGGTGGCAGCATCATTGCTGCCACAGACAATATCGCCGTAGCGACTGCCGCCTGCCATCTGCCCTTCATGGCAAAATCTGCAATTACTCGCAGCATAACTCTTAGTAACTAACGTTTAACTCAGGTGCTTTAATCAACTGAATTACTTGTGCATGTCGCAATAAGGCAACAATGCCAGGAAACGCGCGCGCTTCACACAAGTAGACAGCTGACGTTGGTAACGCGCTTTAGTACCTGTGATACGGCTAGGAACAATTTTTCCTGTTTCAGTGACATAATTTTTCAGCAAATTTACATCTTTATAATCAATTTGCTTAATGCCTTCGGCGGTAAAGCGACAAAATTTTCTACGTCTAAAAAAACGTGCCATTGTGATATCTCCTAAATTGCTAAAGCAGCATTAAGCTGATTTTTTCTCTTCATCTTTTTGCATCATAGGTGAAGGCTCAGTAGCAGCCTCATCCATGCTAACAACCAGATGACGGATAACAGCATCGTTGAAACGGAATGCAGTTGTGACTTCGTTCAATTGTTCAACGTCACATTCCACATTCATCAGAACGTAGTGCGCTTTGTGCACTTTATTGATGGGATAAGCCAGTTGACGACGGCCCCAGTCTTCTTGACGGTGGATTGTGCCACCTTGGCTTGTCAGCGTTTGTGTATAACGCTCGACCATGCCGGGTACTTGTTCACTCTGATCAGGGTGGACCAGAAACACGATTTCGTAATGTCTCATTAGAGCTCCTCACGGTTTAAACAGCTTTACGGTTGTCACCATAAAGCAAGGAGTTTTGCCTGAATTTAACTAAAGGCAATCTAATAGTTTACTTCGTTTATGGCAGGACTCACAAGTGACGTTGACGATAAGCTTCAAACAGGCTGACGCCAGCCGCAACAGAAACATTAAGACTTTCCGCCTCACCCTGCATCGGGATATAAACCACCTGATCACAATTATCACGTGTCAGGCGCCGTATTCCCTTACCTTCCGCTCCCAGCACAATAGCCATGGCGCCTTTTAACTCGGCTTCAAACAAGCTTGTTTCGGAATCACCCGACGTACCCACCAGCCAAACACCGGCATCCTGTAACTCACGCATTAATCGGGATAAATTTGTAACTTGCGCAAATGGTACTCTTTCAGCTGCTCCACTGGAGATTTTAACTGCCGTAGCGGTCAATCCTGAAGCTCTGTCCTTAGGAGCTATCACAGCATGAGCTCCGGCTGCTTCAGCAGTTCGGAGACAAGCCCCCAAATTGTGAGGATCCTGAACACCGTCAAGAATCAACAAAAGCGCCGGTTCATCCAGCGATTCCACAAGACTCATCAAACCTTTTTCATCAAGACTTTCAAGCGGTTTACATCGTGCGGCACAGCCCTGATGTTGCACATTTGGTGCAATTTTATCCAAGGTGTCCCGTTCCGCTTTATGCACGACAACACCTTGCTGGTGTGCTGCCGTAAGCAGAGCCTCAACGCGTTGATCCTGTCGATCGGCAGCCAGCCAGATTTCTTTGATCCGACTGACAGGTACATCCAAAGCGGCCTGCACAGCGTGCAGACCGAAAATAACATCTGGATCTATCGGTGTATGATTTGCCGTTTTTGGGTTTTTACGGCGCTTGGTAGGCTTCAGACTCTTGTCCTTCAACAATAGGTTTAACGTAGATTTCTACACGGCGATTGAGCTGACGTCCTGCCTCAGTTTCATTTGTAGCACGCGGTTCCGTTTCACCACGACCAAGAGCATACAAACGGCCTGTAGCGACACCACGTGACAGGAAATAATCAACAACAGACTGTGCACGACGTTCAGAAAGGCGCTGATTGTAACTTTCTGAACCGACACTGTCAGTATGCCCCACAACATGAATAATGGTGTTGGGGTAACGCTGCAGAATGTCGGCTACTTTGCTCAGCGTCGGCGTGAAAGCTGACTTCAGTGCTGCACTATCAAAATCAAACGACACTTCGTTAGCGATGTCGATTTTCAGGGTTTCATTTTCCAGTTGTTGAATTTCAAGCTCGTGGCGCGCTTGCTCATCTGCTAAAGCTGCTTCCATTTCTTTTTGTTGATTGTCCATGTAGCGACCAACGCCACCACCAGCCAAAGCACCAACAGCTGCACCGGCAATGACACCACCAGCACCATCATCAACTGCATAACCAACTAATGCGCCTGCTGCTGCACCAATCGCTGCACCCGCTTTTGTTTTTTGATTAGGGTCATCTGCCGCACAACCACTCAAAGCAGTTGCTACTAAGGTTGCTAAAACGAGTTTCTTCATTATTTTTCCTCCATTTTGCATTAACATTCTAGACCGCTATACCGTTGCTGACTATACTGGTTTTTCTGAATTAAACTGAGATCCGATTTAATGAGTCAACAATTTATTCCGGTCAATATCGCGATACTGACTATTTCTGACTCTCGTACCTTCGACAATGATACATCAGGAAAAGTGCTCGAAGATAAAGCAATCGCAGATGGCCATCATGTTGTCGATCGGCAGATTGTCGTTGATGATATTTACCAAATCCGTGCCATTGTCTCTAGATGGGTGGCGGATCAAAATGTGCATGTGGTGATAACAACCGGCGGTACGGGCTTAACCGGACGAGACGGGACCCCTGAAGCTGTCAAAGTGCTTTTTGACAAAGAAATCGAAGGCTTTGGTGAACTGTTTCGAAGTCTCTCCTATCAGGTTATCAAGACATCAACAGTGCAATCCCGCGCTGTGGCTGGCGTTGCCAATGGCACCTTCATTTTTAGCTTACCTGGTTCCTCAGGCGCTTGTCGCACTGGCTGGGATGAAATCCTGCACGATCAACTTGATGCGCAACATAAGCCTTGTAACTTTGTCGACTTGATTCCCCGCTTGTTAGAAAAATAATGCAGGTATTGCTTTTCACTACAGCAGGCTGTCATCTGTGCGAGCAGGCTCTAGACTTATTACATTCGGTCAGAGCCGATCACTCATTTGAGGTGATTGAAAAAGAAATCGGTGATGACGACTCACTTATTGAACTCTATGGCGTCAGAATCCCCGTTGTGCAATTTGAGGATGGAGAGGAAATTAACTGGCCTTTTGATGAGGCCTTACTCAGACAATCTATTGCTAACAAAATCAATCACTAACAAACCTTAACAGGAACTTCACACAGACTCTGTAACTCTTACTATAGTAATTGTGTGGAGTACGACATGTTAGTGAGACAGCTCTTTATACCCTCTTTACTACTAGCCTGGCTATCAACACCTGTCTTGGCAGGAGATTTTCCGCCCGTTCCCGGTAAACGCTATGATGTCGGTGGCTATAGTATTCATATGCTGTGCAAGGGTGTGGGTGAACCCACAGTGCTCATTGACGCCGGCTTGGGTGATGACTCAACTGACTGGTTTGACATTCAAAACAAATCTTCTGTTCAGACCCGTACCTGTGTGTTTGACAGACCTGGCTACGGTTGGAGTGATGCCGGTCCTCAACCGAGAAACAGTCTCATCATTTCTGATGAAATTTCCAAACTCCTTCAGAAAGCCAAGATAGTTGGTCCTTTTGTCCTAGTAGGCCACTCCTTTGGTGGCTACAACATGCGTGTATTCGCGTCTAAACATCCCAATCAAATTGCCGGCATGGTATTGGTAGATGCCTCACATGAAAGTCAGTATGACAAGCTCAACATCAAACTTCCCAAACATTTTGACCGTAAAGGTAACATTCTGATTCTGCCCAAAACGAGTGATACTGTCAGCGACAAATCACAGGCACTGAAGGAACGCGCATTTCATGCCGCCCGTGCTGAAATTTCTTCTTTATATCAAAGCACTCTGCAGGTTAAAAAACACAATGCCATACCCCGAGTGCCCCTAATTGTCATTAGTCGGGGGTTATCTGAGTGGAAAGATCGTGATGATGCCGAAGTCCGCGAGAAAATATGGGTCGAACTACAACAGGATCTATGGAAATTATCCCCTTTGAGTCAACACATCTTTGCTAATCACAGTGGTCATGATATTCATCTGGAACAACCCGAATTAATTGTTGGTGCTATTGCAGATGTCGTCAGCATGAGTCGTGTTATGAATTAACAGGCAAACTGGCTATACTGTCCCCCTTTTAACAAGACATCGTTCATGACAATCCAGTTTATAGACAGCAATGACTCACTCAAGGATCTGTGTGAGCAACTTGCCGGCAGCACATGGCTCGCCGTCGATACCGAATTTCATCGGGAAAAAACCTACTATCCGCAGCTATGTTTGATTCAAATAGCGAATGATGATGTCATCGCCTGTGTTGATCCCCTGAAAATCAATGATCTGTCACCACTGCTGGAGCTGTTTTATCGCTCGGACATGACCTTAGTCTTCCACGCAGCTCGTCAGGATCTCGAGTTATTGTTTATGTTGCGTGATGCGCTTCCGCAACAGATTTTCGATACTCAACTCGCTGCCACGGTTCTGGGTTACGGAGATCAGATTGGTTACGGCAATCTGGTGAAACAATGTCTAAACGTTGATCTTGATAAAGCCCATGCCCGCACGGACTGGCGTCAACGGCCTTTATCAGATGATCAGATCGATTACGCTGCCGATGATGTTCGCTATCTGCGTGAACTTTATCATCAACTCAAACAAAAATTAATCGACACCAATCGCATTAGCTGGCTCAAAGAAGATTTCTCTGCACTTTCAGCAACTGCTACCTACCAAATCGATCCGGATAATAGTTGGCTCCGAATTAAAGGCGCAGGCCGACTGAAAAGTTCACAGCTTGCCGTATTACAGCAGCTCGGAGCCTGGCGCGAAGAACGTGCAGTAAAACAGAACCTTCCCCGTCGCTGGATATTAAAAGATGATGTCATGCTGGATTTGGCTCGCTTTGCTCCCTCTTCACTGGATGCTATGAAAAAAATCCGCGGTCTTGAATCACGTGATATTGATCGACATGGTCAGGCAGTACTAAAAGCCATTGAATCAGGCAAAGCCTTGCCACAAGAACAGTGGCCGGTAATGAAGCGGCCTGAGCCGCTCACCAATCAGCAGGATGCGTTGGTCGATACCTTAATGGGCTTATTACGTAAACTCTGTGACGAACAAACCATTACCCCTGCTGCAGTTGCGACCAGAAAAGATATTGAGGCCTTGGTGCGTGGTCACGACTCCCCCATTAAGCAGGGCTGGCGATATGAAATTGTCGGTCAGAACTTACAAAAGTTTTTAGATGGCGAGCTCAAGCTCTCAGCCAGTCAACAACAACTCGAAATTCAATAGAGGAACATTCATGTCTGCATTAATCTGTGGTTCTTTTGCTTTTGACAGCATTATGGTCTTCCCTGACAAATTCAAAAATCACATTTTGCCCGACAAGGTACATATGCTCAATGTGGCCTTTTTAGTGCCAGAACTTCGTCGTGAATTCGGTGGTTGTGCCGGGAATATTGCTTATAACTTAAAACTGCTGGGTGATAACCCTTTACCGATGGGTACCGTTGGCACTGACTTCGGCCCTTATGCCGAGTGGATGGACCAAAATAACATCAGCCGTCAGCATGTTCATACTAAAGAAGGTCATTACACAGCTCAGGCATTTATAACGACTGATATGGATGATAACCAAATCACCGCATTCCATCCTGGTGCTATGAATCTGGCCCACGAAACACCCATCAGCGAAGCTGAAGACGTATCTCTGGCCATTGTTGCCCCTGACGGTCGTGATGGCATGGTTCAGCATGCGCAGCAGCTTAAAACGGCTGGTATTCCGTTTATTTTCGATCCGGGCCAGGGCTTGCCCATGTTCAATGGTGAGGAATTAATGCAGTTTGCTGAACAGGCGACTTATATTGCCTTGAATGACTATGAAGCACAGTTATTTAAGGACAGAACCGGCTTACCTGAAGAAGAAATAGCTCGCCATGTCGACGCATTAATCATCACCCGTGGTGCTCAAGGATCAGATATTTTCACGGAAGGTAAAAAGATTGAAATCCCATGCCATAAAGCTGAAGCGGTTATCGACCCAACAGGTTGTGGCGATGCATACCGCGCAGGTCTATTACACGGCATTATGCATGGCAAAGACTGGGAAGAGACAGGCCGGATTGCAGCCATGATGGGCGCCGTCAAAATTGCCCATCATGGTACGCAAAATCATCAGCTTATATAAGCCACTTCAAAATCATCAATAACTATGGAGGACAAGAGGATAGCTCCATTGTAAGATTTGGAATATCTGCGATAACATTTGACTCACTATAAGAGGTAGAGCAACTGTAAGGCGTTGTGATTTTACTATTACCTGAGCCAGTCGTAATTTCATAGTTGGCTGTAAGGATGATATTCAAATCATCACCTGAGGCGATAGTACATGAAAACTCACCCTTCTTATCTGGGATGCCACACCCCGATATACTGAATGTTGTCTTATTGGGTAAAGTTGGCGCACTAATGCTTCCATTAACCGTAATCGGACTCGGCGCAACTCCTGACACAATTACAGAAACAGCATCAGACAATGATGATAAAGGAGTAACAATCTTGTTTGTGATGCCGTCATTGCTTGGATGCATTGTGCTAGTAATGGCTATACCAGGTGATGCAGCTGCATCCAATGATGTCGCCTCTCCCCGGTTATAGGTACCGTAATAATCATTCGCTGGGTCTGATATCGTCGCAATGTCTCTATCATCTGTAACACTCACTTTTAGCTCATCTGCTGATTCCCAGAAAGAAAGCAACGTGAGATTAACCTCAGCAAAAGGTACTTTTTCAAGTCTGTCAGCATTATTACTATCTGCCACATACGTACTGTACTCACTGCTCAGCGAACCGGTCAGGTCATAAACCTCATCAAGATATACACCTCGAGACTGAAGCTGATTGATACTACCTACGGCAGTATTAAGAGGCGTCCTCAGCGGTGGTTTTACAATCGCAATGGGGGGTTCGATTTGATTTTTTATAAGTTGGTCAACGTAAGCCGTATACTGTGCTTGCAATGGGTCCCCATCACTCAAGTCATCTCTGTTCATAACAGTGAAATCTATTAAATTCCAATCCTGGAATACACGCAATACCCCATCAACTAATTTCATACGACATGATTCGAGGTACTCACCAGAAACAACAGTGTTGCCATTTTCATCATAATGCGCATGATTTCCTGATGTTGTGCCAGCAACGTATTTCACTGATGAAGCATCATCGTCATGATGGTCACGACAACAAGTGGTACATACCTCGTCCACAGCGTTGACGTTATTCGTTTGTGTTGCTGTTGGCTTGCTTATAGGTGATCCAACATAGTCATAACGCTCTTTGTCTGTATCATCCCACACCGCATGCGCAGGCGGATAAGTTATGCCATCAGAGGCAGATAACGTACATTTACAATCCACGGTCGTAAATTCTTCTCGACGTGTTTGTACAAATGCGTTCGCATCTAAAGGATTTGTTTGGTAAGTAACCACCTCAAAAGTCACTATCGTATTGGCATTTTGCCCCTGACTGACAGCATCAGGGAGTGGCTTGCTGGTTTGTCTTTTCGTACCATCCCCTGTATTGACTTCCACATCGATAACATCTGGAGCAGCTTCTGGCGTGTAACTTGAATAAATGGGAGCACCGCCAGCATTCGTCGTACCAGAAAGGGCTGTCAAGCCAGGATCGTATGCATCTAAAATCGTTGATAGCGCCACCGAGGCATTGTTACCGGTAGCGACATCCAACCATGAAACTGTGATTTCTACATTTTTAAAGTCAACTGTTGGTGCTGCTGTAGATGCATCGTTCATGGCTGTTGGCACGTTAGTAACAAATTCGTATGGTGTCACGTCCCAACTGAGTTGATAGTTTGTATTACCTATTGGAATGTTTGTGTTAGCCAGTAATTCTGGATCACATAATGGCGCACCGCCTTCATTGTCAGCGATATCAGCATACGCTAGTGACGCCGCACTTAGCCCTGGAGAAGGACAACCCCAATCACTGCCCCCCGTCAAATCGGTTTCGGTAAAGCTCCTCAGATCATCTATTTTCTTTTGAGCAAGTGAGACAGCCACGGCACGTTGATTCGCATTTGAACTATTTTTAATTAACGTGCCCTGCAGTTTGGATATAGCTAAAATGCCCACTGCAAGAATAAGCAATGCTAGCATGACTTCAATCAGCGTAAATCCTCTCGCATGATGTATTTTTTTCATCATAATTCTCCTAGCACCGCTTAAAAGTCACGCCAGCTGTATTGTAATCGTGAAAATATAGTGTTGATCTCTGGATCTTTCAGGTTAGCAAATACCTCTGGATCATACACTTGTGCGTAGTTACCATTAGTTAAGTCACTTGGGAGTTCTGAAATGGCTGAACCGTGAATAACTGGACCACCGTTTAACACAAAATCCCCCAGACCGAATAATATGCCCCAAACTTCACTGTTAGCATTGACTCTAATCTCACCTTCAACGACAAGGACGATAGGCTTATCCCTGCTCCCAATTTCAGCACCGTTAATTGTACAATCACCCTCAACCCATACAAGCGCTGAACCTGATAGGCCGGCAAAACCGGTCGCTAGCGATGAACAGTTTGGCAGCACTAATCCTGCTGCACTTTTAACATTCACTTGAGTGTCACCAAAGACATAGAAGAAAGGAGAAGATGGAAAATCCGCTGCTGGATAAAGAACAATATCTTCATTCAGATCATTTTTATTACTTCTTTCGTCATTGCACTGACAGCTTAGCCAATTTGCACCTGTTACCCCATCCCCTTTGGTATCCTGGCATACGGCACCACCATCCCTGAATTGATCATGGTCACATGTTTTCCAGTTACCTGTACCACCACCAGTTACTACAGCTGTGTCTTTAGCCCAAACAGAAACGGGTACACCTTCACCTGCACCATTAGGGTTCGGTACGATATTAAAGTTACCGCTCAACGTACCAGATGGAATCATAAGAGGGGGGAGTTGCCCGGGAACGATTAACTGATTCGCCGCGTAACTGACTTGCACAACAGAGTTGGCACTACCATCGTCAGAGGTTCCAACACCCAATACGGTCGTGACATCCCCCACTTTGACCATATATCCTTCCAGTCCAGCCAACATGGGGACCGATGAAGTTACCGCCCCACCACTAATAGTGCCATACACAGATTCTGCACCAGATATATCACATGGAAAAACGGTGGTGTTACCGGCACATGTTGTCCATCCCACCCCTCCACCATGCAGACTCTTGTTCTGCCTCAAAAAAGAGGCTGTAAAATCAAGGCCTGCCTCTGCATTAGCAAAGGCCTGTTTATGACGGTATTGGTTCGCCGAGATACGCTGATCTTGCAGCCCGACTTGAGCCGCAAACGTCACCACAAGTGTGACGCCAATCAATAATAAGATCGCAGTAACGATCACTGCTGCGCCCTTCTGATGATAGTGACTGGTGTGATTTAACATTCTCATACTCCTGTCCACTACGGGGCTTCGTTTCTAATTCGAATCGTTTCTTGCATTGTTCTTCGCGCTGTACCGGGATTAAGTTGACGTCGTCCAGTTAAAGTGATGTCTAATCGCTCAACCGTGACTGAACCAGCGGGAGTACTGTTTAAATCGTTGACTGTAAATGTCTCAATTGTAGTTACTCCAGTGGTTGTAATATCTTGCCAACCGCTCGCTGGACAATTACCAGTGGCACAACCAGAAGCATTATCAGAACACCACTCTAAATCACCAGCTTCTAACCTGAAACCTCTTATTGTAGGAGCTGCGCCACTGGCCGTGTAACCATAGATGACACAGCTAGCTGTGTTTGTGTCTAAGGTATTCATTGCCGTCGAGGTGGAGTTTGAGCTATATCCATGTCGTTTCAATTCGTCTGACATAAAAGTCATCGCAGTGCGTAACTCTTGATTTAGCTGCATCATTTGAATGTTTTCAGCGCTTGATTTCACATTACTTATAAAAATTGTCAGAATTGTTGCCATAACAATAAGCGATAGAATTAGAGCAACCATAAGCTCAATCAGTGTGAAACCTTTTTGTTTGATCGCATTCATGCTACTGGCTCACCGAAATTAGACCTATAGGATTTAAAATTACTTTTCTAGTCGTTCCAGAAGATGAAGTAAAAGTATAAGTACTGGCGTTATCAGGTAATGCATTAGGTGTCTGAAATGTGACGGTATTGACCGTCGCATTAGTGAAATTGACACCTCTATAATCGGAATCGTTATATACCTTCACCGAACCATTGACCGTGCAACTAGCAGGATTAGTACAATCGCAATCCAATCCACCTGATGTGTCGTCTATTCCAATGCACCACGCTGCTGTGTCTGTATAAACCTGTACATCAGTGTTTTGCTTGATAGATTCAGAGCGAGCGAACTGGAGGACGGAGTGAAGCGTATCTGCACTGCCAACCAGACGCCGACCTTCTAATATAGAGGCAAAGTAAGGGGTTGACAAAGCCGCCAATACGCCTATCAGAGTTATTATGATCATCAACTCAATGATAGTAAAACCTTTTATTTTCGCACCCATCTGCAACTCTAAATAATGTAGATTGGTTCAATTATAGTCCCTAAAAACATTTATTTACCAGCTATTTCCATGGAAGGCTTCACAGTTTTCATAAATAGAATAAACACTTGATGACTACATATAAAATATTGGTTAAGGTATTACTAATAACTCTAATGAGATATTTAAATTATGAAAAGATTAAGTAATAGAGGTTTCACACTCATCGAGTTGGCGATAGCCGTAGTTATCATCGGTGTATTAGCGGCCATTGCCATACCTGCATATCAAAATTATGCAAAGCAGGCGAGAAGAGCTGATGCAAAAAGTGGACTCCTTGGCCTACAACTTGCTCAGGAGAAATTGAGAGCTAATTGTGCGCACTATGCACAGAACATAGGAACATCCACAGTGTGTGGTGCTAATAGTGCTGGGACTACTGTAGATTGGACTAGTACCTCACCTGATAGTTACTATAGTTTAGCCATTGTCGGTGCATCCACTGCTGGTTATTCACTCAGCGCAACTCCGCAAGGCAAACAAACAGGTGATGACTGTGGTGTTTTCAATGTAACCGTGGATAATAACGGCGAAAGTTATACTGCAGCAGGTGAACCAGCAATAGAATGCTGGGGTAGATAGATTCAAGAGGATTTCAAATTGTCTCCTGAAATATATTTTCTCAACACCATCTTCCAATGGGTGTGCAGATAGTAAACATAAGAATAGTAGGGATTAACAGAACGACCATTCATTCTAAAAAGCGTGAATCTACATTGTTCATTTTTTTGAAATCCGTTTCAAATTTAAAGCAAGTGAACAAGCCTGCCAATATTAGATTTTCTGGTAGTTTTACGTTTTTAGTATACGGTAACTGCCAATAATTGCAGAATAAACGCTGCATAGATACCCGCTACCACATCATCAAACATTACCCCAAAACCACCATGAAGTTTTTTATCGGCCAGGCTGACAGGCCAAGGTTTGAGTATGTCGAAGAAACGAAACAGGATAAAACCAAGCACTATCCATAACCAGCCTTTTGGTGCCGCTATCATGGTCACAAGGTAACCAACGACCTCGTCCCACACCACACCGCCGGGGTCATCCTGTTTTATCCAGTCCACAGTTAATTGGCAAATCCAGATACCAAACAAAAAAGCGGCTAAAGTAAATCCTAGGTAGGCTACAAGAGACCAGTCTTGAATCAACCAAAAAAGGGGGATGGCAACCAAAGTGCCAAATGTACCCGGAGCTATAGGACTAAGCCCAGAACCAAATCCATAAGCGATAAAAGCAGCCGGTCTCTTGAGAAGTGCTTTAAAATTAACGTCAGGCCCCGAAGTGGTCATAACCTTTCCTTGTATCGTATTGGATCGGCTGTCCCTGTTGGTCTAGCACTATCAGTTCTCCGCTATCTGTAATTTCACCAATGCACGTCAGCAAATCCGACTTGGCCATCAATGCTTCTGCTTTATCAGCAGGCACCGTAAAGCAGAGCTCATAATCATCACCCGAATTCAGGGCAAATGTGCTCGCTGTTTCCAACGGAAGTCTTTGTAAAGATGACGATAAAGGCAGTTTATCCAACTGAATGAAGGCACCTTTATGACTTTTTTGCAGGATATGGCCTAAATCAGCTAATAATCCGTCTGAAATATCAATTGCCGCCGATACATTGTGTTTGAGAAGTTCGACTAGATCATTTCTCGGGGTGGGCATTTCCAGACGCCCTTTCAGATAGTCTTTGTCATGCACATCAAACTCTGGTGGCGTCCAGTTTTCAAGCTGTTGTTTGAGTGCTGCACCAGCATCACCGAGCGTACCACTAACAAAAATCAGGTCGCCCGTATTCGCACCATCACGGCGAAAAGATTGATTCTTTTCCACGAAGCCATGGACCTGAATACTGATGCTGAGGGGGCCTCGTGTCGTATCTCCGCCCACCAGTTGAATATTATGGCGTTTTGCGAGCTCAGAAAGCCCAGTAGCATATTCTTTCAGCCAATTTTCATCGAGTTCGGGTAAAGTCAGTGCCAATGTAAACCAGGCAGGGGTTGCTCCCATGGCAGCTAAATCACTTAAGCTTACTGCCAGACTTTTATGACCCAATGTTTGAGGACAGACATCAGAGAAAAAATGAACATTTTCAACCAGGGTATCAATGGAGACTGCAAGTTGCAGCTCATCAGGACACTGCAGTAAAGCACAATCATCACCCACCCCGAGCACAACGTCGTCACGCTTTAATGTGAGATCAGTAAAAAATTGCTGAATCAGAGAAAATTCAGATAAGGCCACTGAGACAACCGCCGTTTAAAAGCTTATTTTTTGGCGCGTGCAGATTTTGCTGCCTGATATTCATGCGGTCGTAAACGAGCACCCATTTTATCAAGCACACCGTTCACGTATTTGTGGCCCTGTTCGCCACCAAATGATTTCGCCAGTTCGACAGCTTCATTCAACACTACGCGGTAAGGAATTTCAGGCAAATGCATAAATTCAAAAACAGCTAAACGTAAAACCGATATCTCAACCGGGTCAACTGCATCCAGGTCACGATCAACGGCCTGAACCAATTCGCTATCAATGGCATCCCTATATTGAATGGTGCCTTCGATCAATGTCGTGAAATATTTTCTATCAATTTTGTCGGCATATTCGGCCGTAACAAATTCCAGTGCATCGTTTTGAGGAGCTTCATTGTTCACCAATGCCTGATACAAAGCCTGTACTGCTGCGCGACGCGCTTTTGTACGTGGTAATCCACCAGCCATTATTCTGTCGCCTCAATTTGACGTAACGTATAAACCATTTTTTAACGCCTATTATGCTCTTTCTTTACTATTATCAGCGGTATCAAAGCCTGCTTTTGTGATTAAGAACAGGTCGTGACTCGGCAATAAAATTGTTAAAGATCCAAGCTGTAATTAAAAATCATTGTACTCACATTGTCTTAGCCTTGGCTAACCGAAAAGGTTAGAGCCAACGGCGAGACTTCTTTTGTTTATTCTTTGCAAATGGCAAACCGTTTGGATCCGCCGCTACCGTTATCCATTCAAAAGGTTCTTTATCAATTCTGACCGCTGTAAGAGTCTCGCCCCACACAGCTCCGCTATCTAATGAGAATACGTTGCCGTATTGTCCCACGCCCAATGTCGACCAATGTCCGAAAACAATTCTATCGTTCTGACTGGCGCGATTAGGCATCTCAAACCATGGCTTCTGATGTAACGGTTTATCTTCCGGCGCGCCTTTAAATTTCAGGGCGAGACGACCATCTTCATGACAATAGCGCAGACGGGTAAAACAATTCGTAATAAACCGCAGGCGGTCCCAGCCTTTCAGATCAGGTGACCATTGTTTAGGTTTGTTACCATACATATGGGTAAAAAAATCTCGCCAACTGTCTTTTTTTATCACCGACTCGACTTCTGCAGCCCGCTTTAGGGCTTCGTCGATACTCCATTCAGGTGGGATGCCAGCATGAACCATACTGAACTGCAAAGCGGCATCATGATAAAACAAAGGCTGATGACGTAACCAATCCAAAATCTCATCACTATCCGGGGCTTTAAGCACTGGCTCAATGGTGTCCATATGATGTTGAAATTCAACGACGCCTGCCGCATTCGCCAGAAGATGAAGGTCATGATTGCCCAGGACGGAAATACAGCTGTCACCCAGCTGTTTGGCAAAACGTAACACTTCAAGTGATTTAGGACCTCGGTTAACCAGGTCCCCTGCCAACCAGATTTGATCATTTGCTGGGTCGAACTGGACCCGATCCAGCATTTTGATCAACTCGTCATAACATCCCTGAATATCGCCTATCGCGTATACAGCCATGAGCTAAATCGATTAACGGCGACGGTATAAAGGTTCAGGTCTTAACACCGTGGTCTGATAACTCTCAGTGAAATCATCAAAAGCCTTCAACGCATTGGTTAATCTATTCGGGTTGGCCAGTTCAAAACTGTTAATACCGCACTGCGACATATAAAACAGTTGATCGCGCAACACATCTCCCTGAGCACGTATTTCGCCTTTATAGTCATAACGATCTCGCAACAACCGTGCAAAAGAGTAACAACGCCCATCGGTAAACGCAGGGAAAAACAGCACAATCAATGAAAAACGCGCTAGATCTGGAATCACTTCTTCCAGAGGATCATCACCACTGAGGCGAATACCTAAACCGCCTTCATGATTTTCCAGCTTTTCATGTTGCTCTTGCCAGCGTGCCAGTGTGATGGTGATATTGCCGGCAACCAACTCAGCTTCATCGTCAAGATGTAACCAGTTATCTTCGACAATTTCACGATCTTTAATTATCTGCATAAACACGCTCCTTAAATGGATCTACACCGACACGACGAACAGTAGTCAGGAAAGCTTCATCTTCATGGCGAAGATCAACATACGCATCCAGTAACTGTCCGACAGTATCGACAACACCGTCTTTTGGAATGGCTTTACCTAAACGTTCACCTAGAGAAGCATCTTCTTCAGAACTGCCACCGAGGGTGAATTGATACCATTCTTCACCTTTCTTATCCACGCCCAAAATACCGATATGTCCAACACTTTGGTGTGCACAGCCGTTCATGCAGCCTGAGAATTTGATTTTGATATCCCCCAAATCATAGAGGTAATCCAAATTATCAAAGCGCTCAGCAATCTGTTTCGACAACGGAATCGATGTTGCATTGGCCAGACCGCAATAATCCAGGCCAGGACAGCAGATAATATCTGTCAGCGTATTAATGTTTGGGGTTGCCAGATCATCGGCGCTCAAACGTAACCAGAGCGCATATAAGTCAGCTTGTTTCACATCAGCCAACACCAGATTCTGGGTATGCGTAGCACGCACTTCACCAAGACTAAATTCATCAGCCAGATCTGCCACAACTTCCAGTTGCTCTGAAGTGATATCCCCCGGAGCGATCCCAGGTTTTTTCAGCGACACGTAAACCGCTTTATACCCCGGAACCTTATGTTCAAATGTGTTTTGCTTAACCCAGCGGGCAAACTCTTCACTTTCTGCCAGCATTTCTGCAAAGCTGGTGTCATCTGCCGCCGTTGTTTCGTAATCTGGTTCGGTGAAGAATGCTTTAACGCGATCCACTTCTTTCTGATCCAGTTTCAGTTGGTCACGAATCTGCACCCACTCGGCTTCAACCAATTCACGAATGTGGTTGATACCATGCTCTCGAACCGTAATTTTAATACGTGCTTTATATTTATTATCACGACGACCCAGACGATTATAAACACGCAGAATTGCTTCCAGATACGACAATAAATCTTCTTTTTCGAGGAATGGACGAATCTGTACACCGATAACAGGTGTACGTCCCAAACCGCCACCAACGAGTACTTCAAAGCCAACTTCGCCATCTTTATTTTTGACAATACGTAAGCCGATATCATGCAATTGTGTTGCCGCACGATCTTCTTCTGTACCGATAATGGCAATCTTGAATTTACGTGGCAGGTACGCAAACTCCGGGTGGAAAGTAGACCACTGACGAATGATCTCTGCCCATGGGCGGGGATCTTCAACTTCGTCAGCGAGAATGCCAGCGAACTGATCGGTAGTGGTGTTACGGATGTCGTTACCACTGGTCTGAATCGCATGCATCTGAACCGTGGCTAATTCAGCCAGAATTTCAGGTACATCTTCAAGCTTTGGCCAGTTCATCTGAAAGTTTGTGCGGGTTGTGAAATGCACAAAACCTTTATCGTAACGACGTGCAATGTCTGCAATTTTACGAATCTGAACAGAAGACATCATGCCGTAAGGAACAGCAATACGCAGCATCGGTGCGTGAATCTGGATATAAAGACCGTTGGCCAGTCGCAAAGGACGGAATTGATCTTCGGTCAGTTCGCCAGCCAAGAAGCGGCGTGTCTGATCGCGGAATTGAGCAACCCGCTGATCAACCATCGATTGGTCATACTTATCGTATTGATACATTTAAATCTCTAAAAACTCTAACTACTGGACCCACTATTATAAACTGCGCTGCATATAACAGGAAATTATAAATAGCTATATCCATATTCATGAATAATCTAAATGTCGCATTATTATTGGCGTTATTGCTTACTCAGCTCTGTAATGCTGTATTAAAAAAAGTAACGGCGTATCGCTTTCTGCGCGATGTTTTAATTTAAAACGTCTGCTTATTCAATGCACTTGTCGCTGACTCCGCCCAGCACCTGTTTGATTTATGGCAGAATAAAGCCAGAAATGAACAGCGCTTCCTATGTGATTTTTGCCTGCATATTTAAGCTGAATCAGCGTATAGAGAATAAAAAACATGTCAAAGAGCAAACGCCAAAAACAACGTATCTGGTTACTCATCGCGTTCATTATTCTGTTCTACGGTGCCAGCCAGTATGAACCGCAACAAGCGCCTGAAACATCAGAACAAGCCTCTCCCATCGCTGAGCTTTATCAACAAAAACGAAGCGATGTGCAGGTTGAAGTATCTGGCGAAGTCACTCGGATTTTTGCCGATGATAATCGTGGTAGCCGCCACCAGCGTTTCCTGATTGAGTTAGCCGACGGTCATACATTACTGGTGGCACACAATATCGATTTGGCGCCACGAGTAGCAGACCTGGAAATCGGCGACAGCATTGATCTTTATGGTGAGTATGAATGGAATGATAAAGGTGGTGTGCTGCACTGGACGCATCACGATCCTGATAATCAACATCCCCATGGCTGGATTCAGCATCAGGGCGAGCTTTATCAATAAATGACAGTAGCCAAACCACTCAGCTTCAGCTTTTCTCCCATTGTCGGACCTGATGCCAGCATTTTGATATTGGGCTCAATGCCCGGCACCGCTTCTTTAGAAGCTGGGCAATATTATGCCCACTCACGCAATGCCTTCTGGCCGATTATGGCTGAGTTATTTGGACTGAAGACCGACTGGCCTTATAAAAAACGGTGTGCCTACTTAGCTGAGGCCGGTGTAGCCATCTGGGATGTATTAAAAGCCTGTCACCGCCCGGGCAGCTTAGATCAGCACATTGATATAAAAACAATGCAAGCTAATGATTTTATCGCTTTTCTCTCTCAAAACAGCGGTATTAAGGCTGTCTTTTTTAATGGGGCAAAAGCAGAACAGGTATTTAAACGATTTGTTTTACCAGATCTGACAAAACACCTAGTTATGGAAAAGCTACCCTCCACCAGCCCGGCTCACGCTGCATTGAAATTTGAAGACAAACTCAAAGCCTGGCAAAAAATAAAAGCTTACTGCTGAGTCTGCTGCTCAATCGCTTGGTGCTGAATATCAGCAGCTTCAAGTACCTGCTTTTCCACATCTCGCGCTTTATCCATCGTTTTGAATTGTTCATCCCAAACTGTTTTTTCGGCTGGCTCCTGCTCACAGGCAGACAGACTAAATACCACTACCACTGCAAATAAAGATTTCATACGTGTCCCAAAAAAACAAAGCAGGCTATAGAATAACCTGCTCTGTATAGACAAGTACTACTGCAGATCAAAACGATCGGCATTCATAACTTTGACCCAGGCACTGACAAAGTCGTTAACAAACTTCTCTTTCGCATCATCCTGCGCATAAACTTCAGCATAAGAACGCAGAATAGAGTTGGAACCAAACACGAGATCCACACGAGTCGCAGTCCACTTGAGTGCATCAGTTTTGCGATCGCGAATCTCGTAAAGATTACTTCCAGCTGGTTTCCAGCTGTAATTCATATCCGTCAGATTAACAAAAAAGTCGTTGGTCAACTGACCTTCGCGCTCGGTGAACACTCCATGCTGTGTACCACCGTGGTTAGTGCCGAGCATTCGCATACCCCCGGTCAACACAGTCATTTCTGGCGCCGTCAATCCCATCAATTGAGCGCGATCCAGCAATAACTCCTCGGGTTTGACCACATAATCCTCCTTCTGCCAGTTACGGAAGCAATCAGCTAAGGGTTCCAGTGGTTCAAACGATTCAACATCCGTCATTTCCTCACTGGCATCCCCACGGCCTTTGTAGAAAGGTACCAGGATGTCGAATCCAGCTGCTTCAGCTGCTTGCTCAATACCCACACCACCGGCCAACACAATAATGTCTGCAATGCTGGCACCGGTCTCGGCTGAGATGGTTTTGTAAGTTTCCAATACTTTAGTAAGTCTTACCGGCTCGTTACCTTCCCAATCTTTCTGAGGTGCCAAACGAATATGCGCCCCATTAGCACCACCACGCATGTCGGAACCACGGAAAGTACGAGCGCTATCCCAGGCGGTACTAACCATATCGCCTATGCTCAACCTGCTCTCAGCAATTTTCTCTTTCACTGCTTCGACACAATAGTCGGTATTACCTGTCGGTACAGGATCCTGCCAGATTAAGTTTTCATCTGGCACTTCCGGTCCGATATACCGCGTCTTTGGTCCCAGATCACGGTGTGTCAGCTTAAACCAGGCACGGGCAAAACAATCCCGGAAATACTCAGGATCGGCCATAAACTTCTCACAGATCTGGCGATATGTCGGGTCCATCTTCATGGCCATATCAGCGTCAGTCATGATCGGATTGTGTCGAATTAAAGGATCGTCCGTATCTGCTGGCTTGTCTTCTTCTCGGATGTCGACAGGCTCCCATTGCGAGGCTCCCGCCGGACTTTTCTTCACTTCCCACTCATGTCCGAACAACATATCAAAATACCCCATGTCGAATTGCGTGGGCTGTGTTGTCCATGCTCCTTCAAGACCGGATGTATTTGCTTTGCTGGCTTTACCATCCTGGTTCGGATTATTCCAACCAAATCCCTGTTCTTCCACATCGGCTGCTTCTGGTTCTGGGCCCATATCAGCATCGTTCCCATTACCGTGACATTTACCAACGGTGTGACCACCAGCAGTCAATGCGACGGTCTCTTCGTCGTTCATGGCCATACGTTTGAACGTCACTCGGACCTGTTCAGCCGTCTTCAGTGGATCCGGTTCACCATTAACACCCTCCGGGTTCACGTAAATAAGACCCATTTGAACGGCAGCCAATGGGTTTTCCATCGTGTCGGGCTTGTCTACATTCTGGTACCGCTCGTCGGATGGTGCCAGCCAGTCTTTTTCAGCACCCCA
This sequence comes from Methylophaga sp., assembly GCF_965655755.1. Taxonomy (GTDB): domain Bacteria; phylum Pseudomonadota; class Gammaproteobacteria; order Nitrosococcales; family Methylophagaceae; genus Methylophaga. Next base: position 102,143 of record NZ_CBFHHW010000005.1, read on the forward strand.
GTAGGTATCTTTTTCCGGGTGCCAGATATCTTCACGTCCGAAAGAGAAACCATAGGCGGGTAGCCCCATTGATTCATAAGCCACTGTACCGGAGAGGATAATTAAGTCGGCCCAGGAAATCTTGTTGCCGTACTTTTTCTTAATCGGCCACAACAGACGACGTGCTTTATCCAAATTCCCATTATCAGGCCAGGAATTGAGTGGTGCAAAGCGCTGGCTGCCAGTACCACCACCGCCGCGACCATCAGCGATGCGGTAAGTACCAGCAGCATGCCAAGCTAATCGAATCATCAAACCACCATAATGACCCCAATCAGCAGGCCACCAGTCCTGACTTTCCATCATCAGCGCATGCATATCCTTTTTAAGGGCATCAAAATCCAGTTTTTTGACTTCGTTTCGGTAATCGAAGTCTTCTCCCATAGGATTAGTCTTACGATCATGCTGATGGAGAATGTCCAAATTGAGTGAATTTGGCCACCAATCAGTGTTGCTCTTACCTGTCTGAGTCATGCCGCCGTGCATAACGGGGCATTTACCTGTTTGTTCGCTCATTCTGTATCTCCTGTCAGTCATCTAACACTGAAGGGCTGATGTCATATTATCCCTTCGATTAAGTGCAAGGTAGCACAGGAAACTTATTGTATTGACGCGTAATTCCGACAGAAACAATCGAATTTTACGATTGAATAGTGGATGCATGAGATATTACAGGCAGAAAAAGTCAATCAAAGAAAGGCAGAATCCAGAGAGATGAATCACTCTGAAAGCTTAGCTGG
>NZ_CBFHHW010000005.1:103020-107620 GCF_965655755.1 Methylophaga sp.
TGAGATATTACAGGCAGAAAAAGTCAATCAAAGAAAGGCAGAATCCAGAGAGATGAATCACTCTGAAAGCTTAGCTGGGATGACAGGAAAAACAGTGATGAAATAAAAACGCCAGCCTTGGAGTACAAGGCCGGCGTGGAAGATTTTAATTGAATAGTTGACTTAAATCTTTCGCATCCCAGTGAGGGAAGTGTTTACGAATAAGGGCATTGAGTTCGAGCTCAAACGCGGAGAACTCACCTTCAGGTACGACTTCATGACTACCTGATACGGCATCTGTGATCATACCGGCACCAATCGTAACGTTCGTTAGCCGGTCAATAATGATAAATGAACCGGTAAGACGGCTTCGTTTATAGTTATCGAACACAACCGGTTTATTTAGAGAGAACTCACACAGACCAATTTCATTAAGTTTCAATTCACTGACATCGTTCTGTTTTAGCGTATTCACATCAATTTGGTAATCAATGCCTGTCAGAGAACCAGTACTCTCACTTACACCAACCTTTATGCTGTATTGTTTACCTGCTGCCAGAGGCTGTTCAGTCATCCACACGACCATCGCTTTAAACTGGCTGGAGACATGAGGCTGATGATGATTACTGTGAACAATCATATCGCCGCGACTGACATCAATTTCGTCATCTAATGTTACCGTCAACGCCTCTCCGGGCACAGCATGATCCAGATCACCATCATAGGTGACCAAGGCTTTGACTTTGCTCTCTTTACCTGACGGTAGCACGGTTATGTCATCGCCAGGTTTCAAGATACCTGACGCCAGCGTGCCACAATAACCTCGGAAATTGAGGTTAGGGCGATTAACATACTGGACCGGGAATCGCATATCATCGAAGTTGGGATCGCTTGCGACTTCAACATTTTCCAGAATATTCATCAAAGTATCACCATCATACCAAGGCATGTTTTCGCTTTTATTAACGACATTGTCGCCAACTAAAGCAGACATGGGTACATAGCGGATATCTTCCAATTCCAGCTGTTGTGAAAACTCGCTGTAAGCTTCACGAATATCATTAAAGACATCTTCGCTGTAATCCATCAAATCCATCTTATTGATGGCAACCACGACATGCTTGATGCCCAGCAGAGAAGCAATAAAACTGTGACGACGGGTTTGTGTCTGTACACCATAACGGGCATCAATCAGAATGACCGCCAACTGACAGGTTGAAGCACCAGTCGCCATATTACGGGTGTACTGCTCATGACCTGGTGTATCCGCAATAATAAATTTACGTTTGGTCGTTGAGAAATAACGGTAAGCAACGTCAATGGTAATACCCTGCTCACGCTCAGCTTGCAGACCATCAACCAGCAACGCCAGATCCACTTGTTCACCGGTAGTACCGGATTTCACACTGTCACGCGTTACCGCTTCCAATTGATCTTCATAGATCATTTTAGAATCATGCAGCAAACGTCCGATCAGAGTACTTTTACCATCATCAACATTACCGCAGGTTAGAAATCGCAGCATTTCCTTGTTTTCATGCTGTTTCAGATAGGCCTCAATATCGGTAGCGATCAAGCTATCAGATTGATATGAACTTTCATTACTCATTTTAGAAGTAACCCTCTTGTTTTTTCTTCTCCATAGAACCCGCTTCATCGTGGTCAATAGCTCGACCCTGGCGTTCTGAGGTCGTCGTTAATAACATTTCCTGAATGATTTCAGGCAAAGTGTCTGCCTCTGATTTGACCGCACCGGTCAATGGATAGCAGCCCAAGGTTCTGAAACGGACTTTTTCCATTCTTGGTTCTTGGCCTTCTGGAATACGCATACGGTCATCATCAACCATAATGGTCAGGCCGTTGTAATCGACTACCGGACGCTCTGCTGCGTAATACAACGGAACAATTGGAATCTGTTCAAGGTAAATGTATTGCCAGATATCCAGCTCGGTCCAGTTGGATAATGGGAAAACGCGAATACTTTCGCCTTTGTTAACTTTACTGTTATAGATATTCCATAACTCAGGACGTTGCGCTTTAGGGTCCCAACGGTGCTTTTTGTCACGGAAAGAGTAAACACGTTCTTTTGCACGTGATTTTTCTTCATCACGACGAGCACCACCAAATGCCGCATCGAAACCATATTTATCTAACGCTGCTTTAAGGGCATCCGTTTTCATGATGTCGGTATATCGCGGATGATCAAATGGATTGATACCAGCCTCTCTGCCTTCCTCATTGGTATGAACAATCAGATCAAGACCCAGCTCTTTGGCCTTCTCATCACGGAATTTGACCATCTCCTTAAACTTCCAGGTGGTATCAATGTGCATTAATGGAAACGGTGGTTTCCCCGGCGCAAAGGCTTTCATTGCAAGATGCAGCATGACCGCTGAGTCTTTGCCGATGGAATACAGCATCACAGGATTTTCAAACTCAGCCGCTACTTCACGAATGATATGAATACTTTCCGCTTCCAGCTGTTTAAGGTGTGTTAATTGTTTTTCAGTCATTTCTCTTTCTCTATTAGGTAGATTTGACATGCAAACCGCACTCTTTATTTTCAGGGTCTTCCCACCACCAACGTCCGGCACGAATATCTTCGCCCATTGCGATAGCTCGGGTACAGGGGGCACAACCAATACTGGCATAGCCCTCATCATGTAATGCGTTGTAAGGCACATCAAATGCCTTGATGTAAGCCCATACATCACCATTTGACCAGTCAGTTAACGGACTGAACTTTTGCAGGCCATGATCTGCATCCCACTCAGAAACAGGTAATTCCGCCCGGGTAACAGACTGCGAACGACGCATACCGGTTAACCATGCTTTCTTATCTGTTAAAGCACGTTTCAGTGGTGCCACTTTCCGAATGCCACAGCATTGTTTACGCAATTCAACACTGTCATAAAATGCATTTGGCCCGTTAGTGGTAACAAATTCTTCAATCTCTGCCGCATCAGGAAAAAACACCTGCACTTTTTTATCATAGTGCGATGTCAACTGCTGCATCAGATCGTAGGTTTCTTTTGGCAAACGGCCCGTGTCCAGAGTGAAAATCTCAATACCCGGCGCATGTTTACAAATCAAGTCCATTAACACCATATCTTCGGCGCCAAAGCTTGAAGCCAGAATAGCAGGCGAGTATTGCTGTTCGATATCTTTTAATACCGCAATGGCGGCATCAACCTTAGCGGCACGTGCTTCTTGTATTTCACTCATTTTTTTCTTCTCACAAGGATCGTTGTGGTCAGCACATCTTCTGATGTGAGTTCACATTGCTGGCCATCCTGACGCAGACTATTTAACATTTCGGTGACGGCATCGCCTTTATTCACCACAAGCTCGATATCCTGTTCAAGCGCCATATTCCTAATCGCTTCTCTGGCCTTAATGTAGTGCATGGGGCAACCATATAAGGTCAAATCAAGCGGCAGTGTTAAAACAGGCACTTAATACCTACCAGTACTAAGATAATCGCCAACAAGGGTCGCATTATCTCGTCAGAGATTCTGACTCCCAGAAAACTGCCAATCACGATTCCCGGCAATGAGCCAGCTAATAAATATAATAACAATGACCAGTCAACCGTACCGACAGCTGAGTGTCCCAGCCCAGCGACAAAAGTCAGTGGTACCGCATGAGCAATATCCGTTGCAACAATCTCTACCCCTTTCATACGCGGGTAGAGAAACAATAGAATAACGGCACCCAGCGCACCTGCACCAACTGATGACAGCGTCACCATCACACCTAAAAAGGCTCCCGTTACCACAGTGAAAATCGCTTTATGGCCCTCGTCCTGACGCAAGCTATACAAGGCATTAACGACAGGATGTCCTTCTTGAGTTCGAAGCAGGCGACCAATCCAACTTTTTAACAGCAAGGCACTGGATGTCAAAATCAATGCGATACCTAATGCTTTCGTTATCAAATCGTTATGCTGACCTTCATGCATTCCGGTTGCACTCATCACCCACAATGTCACTAACGTCGCAGGCAAGCTGCCTGCCGCTAATCGTGCCACCACATTCCATTTGACCACGTTGTGACGCCAATAAGCCCAGATACCACCAGACTTGGTAATGGCAGCGAAAAGTAAATCGGTACCCACGGCAATAGCAGGCTGAATTGAAAAACCGAAGATGAGGATCGGCGTCATCAATGAGCCACCCCCAACACCGGTCATACCAACCATAATGCCGACAAATAAGCCTGCCAGTATAAAGCCCCATTCCATCTTGGATGATCGCCTGCTAGTTACGAGAAAGCTGACAAGTTTACCAAAGCGTAATATTCTATCAACGAATATTATCTACTATCGTTATAACGAAAAGATATAAAGTCATGAAGATACAACAACTCAAATATGTTCGTGAGATAGCCAGACGCGGTTTGAGTATCTCTTCTGCTGCCAATGCACTGCATGCCTCTCAACCAGGGGTAAGTAATCAGGTTCATCAGCTAGAAGAAGAGCTGGGTCTGCAAATCTTCGAGCGACACGGCAAACGCCTTACAGGTATTACCCCCGTGGGTGAATCAGTTATTGCAATGGCAGAACGCGTGTTGCAAGACGTCGATAATATTCGTCAGATTGCAGCAGACAGTCGGAGTGATC
>NZ_CBFHHW010000005.1:107719-109248 GCF_965655755.1 Methylophaga sp.
CAGTTATTGCAATGGCAGAACGCGTGTTGCAAGACGTCGATAATATTCGTCAGATTGCAGCAGACAGTCGGAGTGATCAAACCGGCACATTATCTATAGGCACCACCCATACTCAAGCCCGATATGCACTGCCTTCAGCGATCAAAACTTTCTCTCAACACTATCCCAACGTGCACCTGAACATGGTGCAGGGAACACCTTCTGAAGTCGCCGAAATGGCCGCTACAGGAAAGGTCGATATCGCCATTGCCACAGAAGGTTTATCAAAATTTGAACAGCTGGCGATCCTGCCCTGTTATGAATGGAACCGTTGCGTTGTTGTTCCACCAAATCATCCTCTTTTAGCGATGTCTGAACTGACCCTGAAGGCACTTGCTGACTATCCTATTCTGACGTATGTAATGGGATTTACCGGACGGGCACAACAGGATCAGTCCTTTATTAAGCAAGGCTTACATCCTAATGTTGTTTTCACGGCAACGGATGCCGATGTCATCAAAACCTATGTTGAACTGGAGCTGGGTATCGGCATTATCGCCAGTATGGCGTTTGATCCGGACAAAGACACACCCCTCAAAGCCATAGATGCCAGACATTTGTTTAATCCCAGCATTACGCATATGGGTATACGTAAAGGCAGTTATCTTCGCGGATATATGTATGCGTTTATTGAATTTTTTGCAGCCCACCTTGATAAAGCTACCGTTGAACGTGCGATTCGTCTTTAGGAGTCTTTCACATTGTCCACCATGACAAAAGCTGCTAATTTGAGCGCTGCTGTTTCCAGCAAAAAAATAACTAACTGAAATATTAGGACTCATTATGAAGCAATTATTAAAAGGCTTGTTACTAAGCCTTGCTCTGTTACCCGCTCTGGCATACTCACATGGCGCACCGCGTTTAAAAGTTGAAGAAAGCGTTATTATCAATGCGGAACCCGCTGTTGTATGGGATGCCGTCAAAAATTTCGATAGCGCTCACACTTGGATCCCTGCGATTGAAGCCACAGATGCCAGTGGTAATGAAAAAGGCGCAACACGCACGCTGACTTTAAAAGGCGGAGCAACCGTTTCTGAAAAGCTCAAAAAATTCGATGATGAAACCATGAGCTATATGTACCAAATCACTGACATCAGCAAAGCCGGTGAAGTGGATGACCATGGCGAGATGCATGAAGTCCCAGCTTTCCCTGTCGGTAAGTACAAAGCCTGGGTCAGCGTTGAAGCTGTAGACGACGGCACCAAAGTAACCTGGCTGGCAAAATTCTTCCGTGCCTACCATGGTAGCCATGAGCCACCTGCTGAATTAGGTGATGATGCCGCAACCAATGCCGTGACAGGTCTTTTCACAAGCAGTCTGGAAAACCTTAAAAACATGCTGGAAAAATAATCTAAAGCATCGTTTCATAAGATAGGCACCTTCGGGTGCCTTTTTTGTATCCAGCCTGACTATAATTCTGTCTATGAAACTGACGAATAACTAACATCATGCCCTCAAACAAACTCAAAAAAATTATCCAGCAAATAGAA
>NZ_CBFHHW010000006.1:0-84940 GCF_965655755.1 Methylophaga sp.
CGCTTTGGCAAGCTAATAGCCCACTGGAGAGCTTGCATACCACCAAGGCTGCCACCAATCACGGCTGCCCATTGCTCAATACGTAACTTGTCAGCCAGCACTGCCTGACTTCGAACCCAGTCCGAGACGGTTACAATTGGGAAGTCTGGTCCATATAGTTCGCCTGTTTCGGGATTGATGGTGTTCGGGCCGGAAGAGCCTTTACAGCCACCCAGATTATTGACGGAAACGACAAAGAATTTATTGGTATCAATGGCCTTACCTGGACCTATAGCCGTATCCCACCAGCCGGGTTTGCGCTCGTCCATTGAATGATAGCCCGCTGCATGGTGATCGCCCGATAAAGCATGACAAATCAGTACGGCATTACTCTGATTAGCATTGAGTTCACCATAGGTTTCATAAACCAGATCATAACTGGGCAAAAGTCGCCCACAATCGAGTTTAAGCGGCTCATCAACATGCAGCGTAGATGGGGTTACCAAACCGACCGAGTCAGCAGGTATTGATTCCGGCATAAAAACTTGATTCCCGTGAAAAGCGTTAAGTCTAATCAGAGTGCGGTCTGAGCGCAATCCTGATAATTTAAATTTGGCCTGTAAGCAAAGGCATAACCAGCATTGAAAGTACTTGTAAGCCAAGCAATACGAACAGCGGTGATAAATCCATTCCGCCAAGTGGTGGAATCAGGTTTCTGACCGGACGCAGTAAAGGTGCGTTCATACGGCTGACAAGAGGCGCCACCGGGTTATAGGTGCCAGCGGGTGTGACCCAGCTTAAGATGACTTCAATAATGATGCTGACGGTAAAAATACCGATAAATAAGGAAAACAGCTCAGCAGCAATAAGATTTATCCAGAATAGGCCCGAGGGAAAGGCGCCAGCGATAAGTCCCACCACCAACAGTTTCACTATAGTAACTAAGAGAAGTAACACAATGGTAGCTGTATCCCAGCGACCCATGGCCGGAATAAACTGGCGCAGGAATTTAACCGGGGCCTGTGTCGCTTTGATGATGAATTGCACCATCGGATTGTGATAATCCCAGTTCGCCCATTGCATAATGAGACGAAGGGCGACCACAACCATATAAAGAAAGAATAATGTCTCAACGACAAAAATCAGGGGATTGGCCAGGTAACTATTATTCATGATCTTGTCCTAATTGATCGGCTAACTCACCAGCTCTACTTGCAGCCGCTTTCAGAGCTTTACTGAACAGACCGCGTAAATCGCCCTGTTCAAATTCATCCAGCGCGCGTTCTGTTGTCCCTCCCGGCGATGTAACTCGCTGGCGAAGTACACAGGCGGATTCCTCACTTTCAAGAGCCATCTTAGATGCACCAAATGCAGTTTCCAGTGCAAGTAACCTTGCGGTATCTTCCGGTAAGCCGAGTTCCATTCCTGCGTTTTGCATTGCTTCCATAACCAGGAAAAAATACGCTGGCCCACTGCCTGATAGGGCCGTGACAGCATCCATTTGCTGTTCATGTCTGACCCAGATTGCTAATCCGACTGCTCTTAAAATGGATTCAGCAAGTTCATGCTGTTCAGTCTCAACGAAGTCATTGGAGCAAAGCGCCGTCGCTCCAGCTTGTACCAGGGAGGGGGTATTGGGCATAGCGCGAACAATTGATGCCTCATTATGTCCCAACCAGCGGGCAATATCGTCTAGTCGAATACCTGCAGCAATTGAAATCAGTAGTTTATTTTTAGTCCATTTACTACTGATTTGTCGGGTGACGCCCTGTAATTGCTGCGGTTTGACTGCCAGAATTACTACATCCGCATCCGCGATTGCGGCAGTGTTATCGGTGAACGTACATACGGGATACTGGCTGGAAAGCGCTTGTAAGTTTTCATTGTTGGGATCGGAGACATGAATTTTTTCAGCGTTAAAGCCATCAGTGATAAGTCCGCCTATTAGGCTGCGGGCCATGTTTCCACCACCAATGAAAGCGAGCGTACATTGTTTCATTACCTGACCTTTTAATTACGAAATAAATACCAGTGTAAAGTTTATTGGCTCTGACGTGTATGACGTTGACCAAAAAGTGCAGTTCCGATACGGACCATTGTACTGCCATGTTCAATAGCAAGAGCCATATCCGCCGTCATTCCCATTGATAAAGTATCAATACTTTCAAACTTATTTTGCAGGTTTTGATAGAGCGCATGAGCTCGTTTAAACGAGTCTGCTTGATCGGTCTCGTTATCATGGCGGGCCGGAATTATCATAAGTCCCCGAAGTTTAAGCCGTTCGAATTCTTGAATGGCTTCAGCAAGCGGAATAACATCTTCCGTAATCACCCCTGATTTCGTCTCTTCGTTATCAATATTCACCTGGATGCATACATTCAGAGGGGGCAGATCATCGGGGCGCTGATCATTGAGACGTTTGGCTATTTTGAGGCGGTCAACACTCTGTGCCCAGCTAAAGAAAGCCGCGATATCACGCGTTTTGTTCGACTGGATTGGACCGATGAAGTGCCATTCAAGATTTAATTCCTTTAGCGAATCAATTTTTTCAATCGCTTCTTGTAAATAGTTTTCACCAAAGCGGCGTTGTCCCAAATCAGCCAGATCCCTTAGTTTTTCAGCAGGCCACGTCTTACTGACGGCAAGAAGGTGAACATCTTTTTCAGGGCGGTTTGCGTCTGTTGTTGCTGTGCGTATACCGTCTTGAATTGTCTCAAATCGTTTTTTTATCTCTGTCATGTTGCAAGCCTGCGATGACCGCGCTACCTTTGTATCATTACTTCATTATTAAAGCCGTTTAGCTTACTACAATCGTTCTAGGGAAAGTGGATGGATATTACTGAATTACTCGCCTTTAGTGCAAAGAATAAGGCATCGGATCTACACATCTCTGCTGGAGAGCCTCCCATGATCAGGGTCGACGGTGATGTGAAACGAATCAACTTGCCGCCGATGGATCATAAAGAAGTCCACGCGATGGTTTATGACATCATGAACGATAAGCAGCGTAAAGACTTTGAAGAGTTCCTTGAAGCCGACTTCTCATTTGAGATTCCTAACCTGGCCCGGTTTCGTGTCAATGTCTTCAATCAGAACCGTGGCGCTGCGGCTGTATTCCGTACTATTCCTTCAGAGGTTTTAACCTTAGAAGACCTGGCAGCGCCGGAGATATTTAAAACGATCTCTGATAATTCGCGTGGCATCGTGCTGGTGACCGGCCCGACGGGCTCAGGTAAGTCGACTACGCTGGCGGCAATGGTAGATTACCGTAACGAAAAAGATAACGAACACATTCTGACGATAGAAGATCCAATCGAATTTGTGCATCAAAGTAAGAAGTGTTTGGTTAACCAACGTGAAGTGCATCGCGATACGTTAGGCTTCAGTGAAGCTCTTCGGAGTGCCTTGCGTGAAGATCCCGATATTATCCTTGTCGGTGAATTACGTGACCTTGAAACCATTCGTCTCGCATTAACTGCTGCTGAAACAGGTCACTTGGTGTTTGGTACACTGCATACCTCTTCAGCTGCCAAAACCATCGACCGTATTATCGATGTTTTCCCGGCAGCAGAAAAAGACATGGTTCGTTCGATGCTGTCCGAATCTCTTCGTGCGGTTATTTCCCAGACGTTGATGAAAAAAGTGGGTGGGGGGCGTATCGCCGCGCATGAAATAATGATTGGTACACCGGCAATCCGTAACCTCATCCGTGAAGATAAAGTCCCGCAGATGTATTCGGCTATTCAAACGGGTGGAGCCATCGGTATGCAAACGTTGGATCAATGCCTACAAGATCTGGTCAGACGTCAGCAAGTGACTAAACAGGAAGCATTACCGCGTGCTGTTAATAAAGATATATTCCGTTAAGGAGAAACAACGATGGAAATCGTGACTATTTTAAAAGCTGCCGTGAAACACGATGCCTCGGATATTTTTGTAACAGCGGGTCGGCCGGTAACACTCAAAGTGAATGGGCGTATGGCGACATTGTCTCAGGAATCGCTAGAGGATGACGAGGCACGTGACCTGGTTTTAAGTACCATGTCCGACGAGCAAAAAAGAAACTTTGAGCGGGATAAAGAGTGTAACTACGCGCTTGAAACCAAAGGTGCCGGTCGTTTTAGAATCAGTGCGTTGTATCAGCGCAACAGAATCGCGATGGTTCTGCGTCGTATCAAGGATGAAATTCCTTCGATTGAAGAATTACACGTCCCGGAAATCATTAAAGAACTCTCCATGACCAAGCGTGGATTGGTTATCTTTGTCGGTGCGACGGGTAGTGGTAAATCAACCACTCTAGCTGCAATGATTGGCTACCGGAACCAGAATAGTACCGGACATATTCTGACGATTGAAGATCCTATCGAATTTGATCACAAACATGCGGGTTGTGTGGTAACACAGCGTGAAGTTGGTATTGATACCGATTCATACGATATCGCACTGAAAAACTCATTAAGACAAGCGCCCGATGTCATCATGATTGGTGAGATTCGTGCGCGTGAAACCATGGACTACGGTATCGCATTCGCTGAAACTGGCCATTTATGTTTGTCGACCTTACATGCCAATAATGCCAACCAGGCGATGGACCGTATCATCAACTTTTTCCCAGAGGAAAGGCATAAACAACTGTTTTTGGATATGTCGCTAAACTTGAAAGCCGTTGTGGCGCAACGCTTAATCCCTAAAAAAGATGGCAGTGGGAGAACCGTTGCGGTTGAAGTGTTGTTAAATACCCCTTTGATTGGTGATTTGATCGAAAAGGGCAAAGTGTCTGAGGTCAAAGATGTGATGAAACGGTCACGGGAACTTGGTATGCAAACATTCGACCAAGCGGTGTATGATCTTTACAAAGCTGGTGACATTTCCTACGAGGACGCACTCAAAAATGCTGACTCTGCTAATGAAGTTCGCTTGATGATTAAACTGGGTGCTGAGTCTGGCGAGCTTGAACACGATGAAGATATCCAGGGACTGTCTCTGGAACCTGAAGATCACGATGTGATAGGCAGAATGTAGACCTTGTTGCTTTTGGGATACAAAGTAAACAAAAAAACATAAATATATTAGACGCCACTTGAATTTAGTCTTATGATGTAGTCACACTACAACAGTCTGATGTCTGTATGGTATTGACCATTCGGATATCACATTGAATTTTCACTTACCTAACGTTAAGGAAAGGAAGGCAATATGAAACTAACAGGTAAATTACTTGCTGTAGCTTTTGCAGCCGCATTACTCGCGGGTTGCGCTGGCCCAGCCAAACGTGACGCAGGAACCAACTTTATGTGTGCCGTGGGTGGTGCATTGGTCGGTGGTGCTGCAACAGCTGCCGTAGTTGATGGTAGTGGTACTGCTGCTGGTGGTGCTGCTGTTGGTGCCATGCTTGCGTTACTTCTATGTCCTACTGAAGAAGCAGAAGCCGCACCCATGGTGGAAGAAGAGCCTGTTTGTGCTGTGGAGCCTCCAGCGGGTGCGTTAGTGGACCAAAACGGTTGTGCATATGACACAGATGGTGATGGTGTCTACGATGGTATCGACCTTTGCCGTAACACTCCTGAGGGTGTAACCGTTGATCGTGTTGGCTGTCCTCTGGATTCTGATAACGATGCAGTTGCTGACTATCTTGATCTGTGCCCAGGTACACCAAAAGGCGTTATCGTTGACCAAGATGGTTGCCCAATCGCTGGTGAAAATATCTTGTCACTGACAGGTGTTAACTTCGCGTTTGATAAAGCGGTTCTAACCCCAGAAGCTGAATCTATCTTGGAAGAAGCGGTGACGTTACTGAAAGAGACTGATGGTATCGTTGAAGTACGCGTTGAAGGTCACACTGACAGCATTGGTACTGAAGCATATAACCAAGACCTGTCACAACGTCGTGCTCAATCAGTTGTTGACTATCTGACTTCACGTGGCATTGATGGTAACAATCTGGTTCCTGTTGGCTTGGGTGAAAACTTCCCAGTTGCCAGCAATGATACAGATGCCGGTCGTGCTGCCAACCGTCGCGTTGATTTTGTTATCAATCAATAAAATCTAATTCGCGGTAACATAATTAAGGCCCTGCTAGTCAGGGCCTTTTTTTTGTCTTTTATATTAGTCTAGTACAACCAGTTTTCTAAACTGTTTAGTCTGACCAAGGATTCAGCAGCTTTGATTAGCTCCATGTGTTTTTGAGTTTGAAAGATGTCTAACAGTTCTTTATGAACCTGTATTGCGGTCATACCTGGCTTAAGCGAGTTATGGTAGAGCAGTTTCAGTAAAAGGTAATCCAGGCCCGTTAGAAAATCATTATGAGAATGGTCATTGAAGATAGAAGGATAAACTTCTGTTGAGTCATTATGTAGGCCCATTATCTGCGTGAGTTCCTCCACCACACAGGCCATCAACTTGCCATGCGCCCTTGCTCTGTCGACGGGGATGATAACCACTCCTGAGTTGATATCAGCGTTGATACCATAACGTAGCTGAGCTACGCAGACACTGTTTCTATTCAAAGCGCGGCGAAAGTTTTTACTGGAAATATTTAAATCATTGAGCAGATAAGTCTCTAGCTCGTTCTCAGAACCAAAAATAATCTTTACATTGGCTGTTTCATTATTTTTAGCCAGCATGATCTTATGATTCGTTATGGACATAAGATGGCTAAACTGTTGTTTAACCATTTTGCTGTGCAGAGCCTGATCACCGGTTCGATCCATAATCGTGTAGACAATCGGTTTTTGCCATTTATGAAGCAAACCATCATTTTTACCATGCTCACTTTGTAAGGCTATTTGAGAGAAGCTTTGTTGAATATAGTCCGGCTGTTGCCAATGTGCGCTCTCTTTTCCGATAACAGAATTTGAACTGATTAAAAGGCAAAGCGATGAGATAGTCGTTAGGGATTTAAACATAAACTAAGTTTATGCTGAATCAGTACTCGCCACCAAGGGCTAATGGTAAAAAAGCGGGTAGGAGATTTGAATTGGATGCGGAATCACAACGCATGCGTTTTAGTGAGTCTGTTTTAAGAAATGGCGCGCCTGACAGGAATCGAACCTGTGACCTTCGGCTTCGGAAACCGACACTCTATCCAACTGAGCTACAGGCGCGTGGAAGTAATCTAAAACGAGTGATGAGCGCAGATTATACGGACTTTACAAACTGACTGCCATCCAGAGTGAAATCACAGGGCGTACAATTCACGCCCTGTGATTCTAAAATCAGTAACTCGGGTTGATCTTTTCCAGTTTCCAGATTTCATTGTTGTACTCTTCCATCGTGCGATCGGTAGAGAATTTACCACTGTTCGCGCTGTTAATGATGCTCATTGCGGTCCAGCGTTCTTTGTCCTGGTAGGCTTGTCCAGCCAGTTCCTGAGCATCAACAAAACTACGGAAATCGGCTATCGTCATCCAAGGGTCATTTGGACTCGTAAAGGCAGCGATCACATCATCGAAACAGCCTGGCTCAAACTGGTTGAAATGGCCAGATTCAAGCAGCTCAACGACACGTTTGAGGTCTTCATCGTTGTCAATGATATAGCGAGGATTATAGCCATGACGTGCTTCTACCACCTCATCTTCGGTCAGTCCAAACAGGAAGAAGTTATCTTCACCCGCCTCTTCACGAATTTCGATGTTGGCGCCATCCAGTGTCCCGATGGTAATGGCACCGTTCATCATAAACTTCATGTTTCCGGTACCTGATGCTTCCTTACCGGCTGTTGATATCTGTTCTGATAAATCTGCGGCAGGGCAAATAACCTCCATTGCGGAAACCTGATAATTGGGCAGGAAGACTACCTTGAGCAAATTACCTACTTCCGGGTCGTTGTTAACCAGTTCAGCAACGTTGTTAATTAACTTGACGATTTGTTTTGCCATGACGTAGCCGGGAGCGGCTTTACCACCAAAAAGTACAGCACGGGGTGTCATACCCTCACTAACACCACGTTTAATGCGGTCATAAAGATGGATAACATGCAACACATTTAGAAGCTGACGCTTGTATTCATGGATGCGTTTCACCTGAATATCAAATAAAGCTTCTGGATCGAAAGTAACATTACAGCTTTCTTTAACCAGCTCGGCCAGGCGCTGTTTATTCTCCAGTTTGGCTGCATGCCATTTCTTCTGGAAAGCTTTGTCATGCGCATACGGTTCGAGTTTTTTCAGCTCAGTTAGCTCCGTGATCCATTTATCACCGATAGTATCGGTTACCAGATCACGCAGTGCGGGATTACACCATGCCATCCAACGGCGTTGTGTAACACCATTTGTTTTGTTGTTGAACTTATATGGCCAAAGTTCGTAAAAATCTTTGAAAAGCCCTTTTTTAAGTAATTCTGAGTGCAAGGCTGCTACACCGTTAATTGAATAACTGCCGACAATGGCGAGATGAGCCATACGAACCTGCTGCTGAGGACCTTCTTCAATGATCGACATGCGAGCCAGTTTTTGTTTGTCACCGGGCCATTGGTTTGCCACTTCACGCAGAAAACGGGCATTGATTTCATAAATGATCTCTAATATCCGTGGTAACAGACGACCAAACATATTTACCGGCCAGCGTTCTAAGGCTTCGGGTAAGAGAGTGTGATTGGTGTATGCCATCGTCTGGGTGGTAATATCCCATGCCTGTTCCCAGTTTAGACCGTGTTCATCCATCAATAAGCGCATCAGCTCAGCGACGGCTACGGTGGGATGGGTATCGTTAAGTTGGAAGCAGTTTTTTTCAGCGAAATCATCAAAATCTTCACTGTGAGTGGTGACCCAGTAATCGAGAATATCCTGCAAGCTGGCAGAAGCAAGGAAGTATTGCTGACGCAGACGCAGTTCTTTACCGTTTTCGCTGGTGTCATTGGGGTACAACACCATACTGATATTTTCAGCCTCATTCTTGGCTGCTACCGCCTCGGTATAAGACCCTGAATTAAAATCAGCCAGATTAAACTCGTCTGTGGCGGCAGCTTTCCACAGGCGAAGCTTATTAACCGTGCCGTTTTGGTACCCAGGCACAGGCAGATCATACGGAACAGCAAGCACATCATTGGAATCAACCCAATAAACACGCATTTCGCCATCATGTTCGCGATGAAATTCGGTATGCCCACCAAATTTAACTCTCTGGGTAAATTCGGGACGTTCCAGTTCCCATGGGTTACCATCACGCAACCAATGATCAGGTTTTTCAATCTGATAACCATCTTTGATGCTTTGTTTAAACATGCCGTATTCGTAGCGCAGGCCGTAGCCTGTGACCGGCAGCTGCAACGTGGCACAGCTGTCTATAAAACAGGCCGCCAATCGACCCAGACCACCATTCCCCAGCCCAGCATCCTGTTCCATACTGATAAGCTCTTCGAAGTTCAGTCCTAACTCATGTAAGGCTTTTTTGGTTTCTTCTTCCAATCCGAGATTTAGCGCTGCGTTGCCCATAGCGCGGCCCATCAAAAATTCCATGGATAAGTAATACGTCTGTTTACAACGTGTCTCGGCATAGGTGTGCTTGGTATGTTTCATTCGGTTAAACAGACGATCACGAAGGCTGAATGCGAGTGAAGCGAATAGATAGTGGCCAGATGCACAGCCTTTATCCTGTGCCAGATGTGTTCCATAGTAGCGCTTGAAATCGCGAATCAGATCATCGCTTTCCATTCCGAGTTTGGGTGTTTTGTATAGTTCGGAATTTGGAGATGCGGTACAAGCGTAGCGTGGGCTCATAGAAAGACCTTTAAATTTTAAAAATTATTGTTGATAGATGACAGAAAAGCCATCTCGGTTGGGCATCGTTACCTGAGGCAGTGTGGCTTCGTTGAGCTCTACACCAGATTTGATTATACCATCCTGACTTAGAATATAAGCGCAAAGTGCGTAAATTTCATTACTATTCAGTGAATAAGGTGCAGACGGTGGCATGGAGCGACGTATATAGTCAAATAAGGTTGTGGCATAAGGCCAGAAGCTGTTGACGGTTTTTTCGGGATATTCACTTTTTAGAGAACCCACTTCTCCGACTAAAGGCATGGCGCTGGCGCCAATCGCTTCAAAACCATGACAGGAGGCACATTGCTGATTAAATATTTTTTTGCCTTGTGCCGCGTTTCCGGAGCCTGGTGGAAGATTTTCACCATCTGGAGTAATAGTCAGGTTCCATTCCGGTTTGGATATGACTGATTCGGCATTTTCCCCGTGTTTTTGATATTGAGGCTCAGCAGAGATAACCGTGCTGATTACCAGGAAGGGGAGAATATGAGTTAGTTTAGGAAGGGTAGACATGATTGATATCTCCTTGCTCGGTCACTTCCCAACTCACAATGGCGTTATAGTGGAAAAAGCCATCAGTGCCTCTGTTTTCAACCAATGCCTCACGTGAGGGTTGAACATAGCCTGTCTCGTCAGTGGCACGACTTTGGAGTACCGCATACTGACCTTGCCATCGCCATGGTAGGTTGAAGCGAGTGAAAGCTTTATCCAGAACCGGACCCTGCAATTCAGCTTCTACCCATGTTTTGCCGCCATCTGCAGAAATTTCAACGCGACTAATTTTACCCCTGCCTGACCAGGCAAGTCCGGTGACTTGATAAATACCTGGGTTATCCGTTAACTGCATTCCCAGTGAAGGTGCAGTGATGAGTGATTTTGCATCCATCATAAAACTGAATTGACGTGCCGTTCCGTCTGGCATCAGATCCGTGTACTGTGCAGTTTCGTCGCGTGACATCGCGGGCTTATCGGTAAGACGCAACTGGCGGAGCCATTTCACGTTGACGATACCTTCCCAGCCCGGTAAAACCAGCCGCATCGGGTAACCGTTTTCGGGACGCAGTCTCTCTCCATTCTGATACAACGCCAGAATGGCATCATCCATTAATTTATCAAGGGGGATGCTGACATTGAGTGATGCACCATCGGCTGCTTCTGCAATCACCCATTTAGCATCAGGTTTGATACCTGCTTCTTGAAGTAACAAACTTAAGGGCACTCCCGTCCATTCAGCATTAGATACGAGACCATGCGCGTACCCTGCAGCGGATTGAATCGGTGTGCTACGCCAGCCGCTGTTACTGTTGCCACCGCATTCGATAAAACAGATTCGCGCTTTTTGTGGGTAACGTTTTAAAGCTTCAACACTGAATTTGAGTGGTGTATCAACCAAGCCATCAATTAATAAGATGTGTGTTCTCGGATCGATATCAGGCACACCATTATGATGGCGTTCGTAATGAAGACCGTTCGGCGTAATTGTGCCCTGAAGCTCATGTAATGGCGCCCATGAAACGCCGTTTCCCGGCATATCCTGATTAGCAGATATCCAGCGGATGACCTCTTTTTCGTAAGAGGATGGCTGGCCATAGTTAGTGAATGGCCGGCCGGCCTGGCGCATTGACTCTGGCAGGACGTCAGCAAAATCAACGGCTTTCTGAGCAGCCATTATAGGCAGGCTGAATCCGGCAAATGCACCGCCTAAAGCCGTTGTTTGTAGAAATTGACGACGACTCTCGAGCAGTTTGTTTGCCATACCATGCGCCTTTATTCTGTAGCGTTTACCAATTCGACTTCAAACCATTCATCAAGTTTTTGAATGGCTTCATCTCGGCCACTTTTATTCAATGACGAGAACATCTGAACAGTAGCAGTAAGATCCTGTTTTTTGAGTTCGCTGATCACTTTAAGCATGCTTTGCTTGGCTGCACCATGTTTGAATTTATCCGATTTGGTCAAAAGGATATGTACAGCGAGATCAGCTTGATTCGCCCAGCTAATCATTTGCAGGTCGAAAGCTTTCAGCGGGTGACGAATATCCATCATCAGCATCAATCCTCGTAGAGATTGTCGCGTTTCCAGATATTTGGCTAGCGTTTCTTGCCACTTTAGTTTCATTTTTTCCGGCACTTTTGCGTAGCCATAACCTGGAAGATCGACTAATGCACGCTGCTCATCCAAGCTGAAAAAGTTAATCATCTGAGTACGACCCGGTGTTTTACTGGTCCTTGCCAGAGATCGGATCCCTGTTATCGTGTTGATTGCGCTGGACTTTCCCGCATTAGATCGGCCGGCGAAAGCGACTTCCAAACCTATATCGTCGGGTAACTGAGACAGTTGGGTCGCGCTGCCGGTATAATGGGCGTTTCTATAGAGCTGTGACATGGAACCATTTCGGGTGAAATATTGACCCAATAAGGGTAGCATACCCACAGTTTCAAAATACAAATGCTTAGTTTTCAGGTAGAGAGAAATGAAAAGAACGTTAATATTAGCTGTGCTTGGCATGGCCCTCGGTATGACCTCCTCTGCAATGGCTGCAGGTAATGTAGCCGCCGGGAAGGAAAAATCGGCTGTCTGTGCAGCCTGTCATGGCATTGACGGCAATGGTTTGTCCGATGCTTATCCAAAACTGGCCGGTCAACATGAAGGTTATCTCGTCAAACAGTTAATGGAATTCAAAAGTGGCGCCCGCCAAAATGCCCTGATGGCGCCAATGGTTGCTAATTTATCTGAACAAGATATGGCCGACCTAGCTGCTTATTTCGCCAGCCAGAAAACGACGCCAGGTGCGGTATCCGAAGATTTGGTGGCTGCTGGCGAGCAAATCTACCGTGGTGGTAATAAAGAAACTGGCGTGCCCGCCTGTATGGCCTGTCACGGCCCCAATGGTAATGGCATTCCTGCAGCTAACTGGCCTAAATTATCCGGTCAATACAATAGCTACGTGGAAACGCAATTGCATGCATTCGCTAATGGCGACCGCAATAATTCTCCTAACGGTATGATGGCTGATATCGCTAGTAAGATGAGTGAAGCTGAAATCAAAGCCGTTTCGGCCTACGTTTTTGGTCTGAAATAATTCAGTCTCATGCCTGCACATTGTGAATGTGCAGGCGTTGCTGACACATTCAGGTAAGTTTACCTGGAATAGGGTTCCCCCATGTCGCAAACCAAGGATTCTAAACTTCCACATCGCAGCTTCGCATGGCGCCTGTTTCACTTTCTGGGCACCATGGAGTTGGCGATTACACTGCTGATTACGTTGGCGATCGCGTCAGTGATAGGCACGGTATTACAGCAAAACCAACCTTATCCTGATTATGTGATTAAATTCGGCCCTTACTGGTTTGAAGTGTTTGAATCGCTGGGGCTTTATGATGTATATAGCGCCCTCTGGTTTTTGATCATTCTCACTTTGTTAGTGATTTCCACGTCGGTCTGCGTCATTCGTCATGCCCCATCGATGTTCAAAGATATGTTCAATCTGAGAACCAATGTTCAACTCAAATCTCTTCGCTCAATGCACCATCGTGCGGATTGGGTTGAGAACGCTGACTTAAATACTACCGCCGATAATTTACAGTCTTTTTTTAAGACGAAAGGCTTCAGAACCCGGGTCACTGATAAAGGCGATGATCGTCTTATCTCAGCCATGCGGGGCGGAATGAACCGATTGGGTTATATCCTCACGCATGTGGCGATTATAGTCATCTGTGTGGGTGGGTTGATGGACAGTAACTTGCCATTGAAATTGGCGGAGTGGCAAGGAAAGCTGAAAATTGAGACCCGTAATTTACCTTTGAGTCAGATCCCTCAGGAAAGCCGTCTTCCGGTTGGTGCACAGGCGTTTCGAGGCAGTGTCAGTATTGGTGAGGGTCGCTCTTCAGCAGTGGTTTACTTGCCAATGCGTGACGGGTATCTGGTGCAAAATTTACCTTTCACGATCGCGGTTGATGAGTTCCGGATTGAACACTATCCAACCGGCCAACCCAAATCTTTTGAGTCTGATTTAAAAGTCTATGATCCCGAGTTGGAAGAGCCGATTACAACAACGATTTCTGTGAATCATCCGCTTATCCATAAAGGCTACGCGATATACCAGGCCAGTTTCGGTGATGGCGGTTCAGAGTTAACTATGGATGCATGGCCGTTGTTTGCCGAGCAGGCTGAGGCGGTGACGGTTGATACCAAAGTATTTGAAACGCGTGAGATGCACTGGGGTGAACAGACCATGCAGCTTGAAATGACCGGCTTCAGACCGTTTAATATCAATCCCGATCCGACAGAAGACGATCCCAAAAACGTGCGCAATTATGGACCGAGTATTCAGTTCAAATTACGTCGCGATACTGGTGAAGCGTTGGAATATGAAAACTACATGTATCCGGTCGAACGTGAAGGCCGTGAATTCTTTCTCAGTGGGGTTCGTAGCAGTCCGGCAGAAGAGTTTGGTTATTTACATATTCCGGCGGACGAGAACGGTGAATTGGACGGCTTTATGCAGTTTTTGCAAGATCTGAATGATCAGGAAATGGTAGAAGACGTCGCAATACAAATGAAAGACGAAACCTTGTTGAGTCTGCAAACAGAAGACGATCTTGTGCTGGGAGAAAGTCTGCAAAAAACCTTGGTCACGTTAGTGGATATGTTCATGCGCGGTGGCTTTGGCGATGTTCGTGACTTTGTCGAAGAGACACTGCCAGCAGCGGAACGAGACAATCTGGCGCCAGCGTATCTCGCCATGTTGCGTGAAATGCTAGGCAGAATCTATTTTATCGGTCTGGATCTGTCAGAGAGTGATACTGTCGATGAGTCGCAGCTGTTATTCATGCAGGATGCGATTGATGCAATCGGCAGTCTTCCGCGGTATGGTTCTCCTGTCTATCTGGCACTACAAGATTACACTCATATTGAATCAACCGGTTTGCAGATTGCACGATCACCGGGTAAGTCTGTTGTTTATCTAGGCTGTGCTTTTCTGGTTGCCGGTGTATTTTTGTTGTTCTATCTTCCGCAAAGACGGTTCTGGGTCTGGCTCAAGAATGAGAACCAACAGACGCAAGTGTATCTTGCCGGTATGAGTAACCGTAATCCAAGAGAGTTTGATAGTTTTTTTGAACAAATACGGAAGGAAATACAATCTCAGCAGGGGAACTCTGCTACGGGTTGATGTTCTTAGTCTCTAATTTACGTTAGCGCGTAGTGAGAAAAATATGACAGCAA
The DNA here is from genome assembly GCF_965655755.1 of Methylophaga sp. Classification (GTDB taxonomy): domain Bacteria; phylum Pseudomonadota; class Gammaproteobacteria; order Nitrosococcales; family Methylophagaceae; genus Methylophaga. The sequence goes on from NZ_CBFHHW010000006.1 coordinate 14,964, forward strand.
ATCTAACTACTGTAAATCCGAATAAATCGTCGATTCTGACTTGGCTGTGGCGACTATTGATGACACTTTCTGCGATAGGCTTGATTAGCTATTACGCCGAAGTGCTCGATGTCTACGAAGTCAGTATTGTTATCCTGACAGCTATAAGCATGGCTTTTTTAGGCCAGGACTGGCCCGGTTTCCGCTGGCATGTGATTGCCGCCGCGATATTGAGTTTAGTGGCGGTATCCTTATACGGTACTGATCTGGGGCAGGCAGAGAACAGCTTTTGGTTAAATTACATATTGGCTAGCCAATCGGCTTTCATGTGGATGAGTGCGTTATTCGTGATGGCGACAGTAACCTATTTTGCCGGTATGGCACTAGACTCGGCATTTACCCAAAAAGTCGCTACCGCATTGACATGGTCAGCAACAACAATGGGTATGGTCGGTTTGATGGTGCGCTGGCGGGAGTCATACCTTATCGGTGCTGATATAGGGCATATACCTGTTAGTAATCTGTATGAAGTTTTTATCCTGTTTTCGGTGGTCACGGCATTACTTTACTTGTTTTATGAAAGACGTTATGAAACGCGAAGCCTGGGTGGCTTTGTCTTATTGGTCATTAGTGCTGCTGTAGTTTTTCAGCTTTGGTATACCTTTGAGCGGAATGCCCATGAAATTCAACCTCTAGTGCCGGCATTGCAAAGCTACTGGATGAAAATTCACGTTCCCGCCAACTTTGTTGGTTATGGTGCTTTTGCGATGGCGGCAATGATTGGTGTGGCTTATCTGCTGGTATCGTGGCGGCAACAAAAGCAGGGTGATAGTGCATGGCTAAGAACGATGCCTTCATTAACGATGATGGACGATTTAATGTATAAATCCATCGCTTTAGGCTTTGCTTTTTTCACCCTAGCCACTATTTTAGGTGCATTGTGGGCCGCTGAAGCCTGGGGTGGCTACTGGTCCTGGGATCCAAAAGAAACCTGGGCGTTGATCGTCTGGTTAAATTACGCTGCTTGGTTGCATATGCGAATGACCAAGGGGTGGAATGGTGTTCCAATGGCCTGGTGGGCATTAATTGGTCTTTTCGTGACCTTATTTGCCTTTCTTGGTGTCAATATGTTTCTGTCAGGGCTGCATTCCTACGGCACCCTCTAAATCTCAGTAATAAAGGAAAGTTTGATGATGAGAAAATTGATGCATACGCTCGCCGCAGCTGTTCTGATGACGGTGTTTACAACAACAGCTTCTGCTGTGCCGATGAATTATGTAGAAGGCACACATTTTTTTCCTACCGCTGAGAAATTGGCTACTTCCGATGACAATATGATTGAAGTTGTCGAGATGTTTTCCTACACCTGTCCGCATTGTTTCAAACTTGAACCTGCGATTGATGAATGGAAACAAACCCTGCCCGAAAATGTTAAATTTACCAAGGTTCCAGCCATCTTTCGTGATAGTTGGTTAGAACTGGCGAAGGTTTACTATGCCGCCGAAGCAACGGGTGATCTGGAAATGCTACACCCGAAGCTATTTAATGCCATTCATGTTGATAAACGTCGTCTCAACACTGAAGATCAGTTACTTGACTTTGTTGAAGAGCAAGGCATTGATCGTGAAAGCTTTGCCAAAATGATGAACTCATTTTCAGTTCAGGGCAAAGTTAAAAAGGCCTTGGTGATGAGTCAGACTTCTGGTATCACCGGAGTCCCTTCAATCATTGTTGATGGCCGCTATCGAACTGATGCCAGTAGCGCCGGTGGGGCAGAAGATCTCTTCGGTGTTGTTGATCAATTAATACAACAAGCAAACTAATCTCATATAAGAAGCCCGGTTCACCGGGCTTTTTATTATAGGGCTTCAGGAATCGTTTGACCTGCCGGTGACACGGGTGTGATCACCGGGCTGCTGGCATCATCGTGATGAAGCAGTACGTCCAGGTAACGGCGAATATTTTGCACATAGCGCACCGGCTCACTTCCTCGAGCATAACCATATCGTGTTTGCGAGAACCATTTCTTTTTAGATAACAAGGGCAATGTTTCACGTACATCGCTCCATGAATTGGGGTTTTTGCCTAAAGTCTGCGTCAAAACGCGCGCATCTTCCAAATGGCCGAGCCCCACATTATAGGCAGCCAACGCAAACCAGATACGGTCTGGTGGTTTAATACCATCAGGCAGTCTTGAATACATTTCGGCCAGATAAGCTGCGCCGGCAAAGATACTTTGTTCGGGATCCTCTCGGTCTGTCACATCCATTTCCCGGGCTGTTGCTTGGGTAAGCATCATTAAACCCCGGACCCCAGTACTAGATACAGCATCACGATTCCAGTGGGATTCCTGGTAAGACATAGCGGCTAACAAATGCCAATCAAATTGGTGTTGTTCACCGGCTTGCTGAAACATGTCCTTATACAACGGCAGATGTGTCTGAATTCGACGGTGGATGGCTCGGGTGTCGACATAATCAAAACGGCGGATATGGCCGTAGTATTTTTCAATTAATTTGTCGAGTTCTCCTGAAGCTTCCAGATCTTCAAAAAATGCCATTAATTCATGATAAAGACTATCATCTTCTGCAATCGGTAATGCCCAGGCCAGCGCTTGAGGCTCTGAAATATCGAATGCAACCCGTAATTCCGGAAATAGGCTTTGATTAGCCGACATTTCATTGGAATCAATGATGGTGTAGTCAATTAACTCGAGTTGTACCAACTCCAGCAGGCCACTATTATCGAGTTCATCATTTTCCCGCCAATACAGATCAGGGAATTCTTCTTGTAAGGTCTGTAATTGTTCAACATGACTGCTATCGGCAACGACTTCCAATTGTCCGTCAACGACTTCAGTAATATCGCCTGGCTTTGGATTGCCATTTTTGTAGACAAGTTGTTGAGTGACTTCATGGTAGACAGGCCCGAAACGGATATGATTTTTACGTTGCTCAGTTACTGTGAGGCCTGCAGCTGCAATATCAGCCTGACCTTGCTCAATGAGTCTGAGCATATCGCCCAGATTATCGGGCACGATGATTTTTAATGTAACGTCAAGTCTGTCAGCAAACTTCTGAGCCAGTTCATACTCAAAACCGGCTATCGTGTCACCTTTAATGTAATAACTGGTTAAGCCATAACGACTCAGTACGCGGAGTTCACCGCGATCCTGGATTTCATCCAGATGCGGCTGTGCTTCTCCGCAAGCGGTCAACATGCACAGTGTTAGCAAAAAAATCGTGATTGTTTTCAAAGATATTCCTCGGTAAGAAAACGCATGAATTATCTCCTTATATCGACCTCATTGCACCCGTCAGAGTTTTTTATCTGACAAATATATCTGTTTTCATTGGAAAAATTCATAAATGCATTATAATTCACACTTTTTTTATGTGGATATATTGCCGATGAATGCGCCTGAATTATTGCTTCCAGCCGGCAGCCTGGAGCATATGCGTTATGCCTATGCTTTTGGTGCTGATGCCGTCTATGCCGGGCAGCCACGTTACAGTCTGCGAGTCAGAAACAATGACTTTCATAAACTGGCGGTGATGGCACAGGGTATCAATGAAGCACACAAGTTGAATAAGAAATTCTTTGTCGCCAGTAACCTGATGCCACATAACGCCAAGCTCAAGACCTATATTGCAGATATGGAACCGGTGATTGAAATGGGCCCGGATGCATTGATTATGGCTGATCCCGGCCTGATCATGATGGTACGTGAGCGCTGGCCGGAAATGCCGGTGCATTTATCGGTGCAGGCGAATACCGTTAATTACCAGGCAGTGAAGTTCTGGAAGTCGCTGGGGCTGAGCCGGGTGATCCTGTCACGGGAATTGTCACTGGATGAGATTGAAGAAATCCGTCAACAGTGTCCGGAAATGGAACTGGAAGTGTTTGTACACGGAGCACTCTGTATCGCTTATTCAGGCCGCTGCCTTTTGTCCGGTTATTTCAATCACCGGGATCCCAATCAAGGCACCTGTACTAACGCTTGTCGCTGGGAATACAAAACCCACAGCAGTAATGGCAATGATGATGCGCCGCAAAAAATAGACTTTCAGGCTTTTGATGAGATCAATCAGAGTGGTCTGTCTGACTGTGGTGGTCAACAGCGGCATCCTTTGGCTGACCAGGTTTACCTGATAGAAGAAAAAAATCGCCCCGGTGAAATGATGCCAATATTCGAGGATGAACATGGCACCTATATTATGAACTCGAAAGATCTGCGAGCCGTGCAACATATCGAGCGGCTGGTGAAAATTGGCATTGACTCGCTCAAAATCGAGGGCCGGACCAAGTCCCTCTATTATGTTGCCCGAACGGCGCAGATATACCGTCAGGCGATTAATGATGCAATGGCAGGTAAAGCCTTCGACCCTACCCTGATTAGCAAGTTGGATAATCTCGCTAATCGCGGCTATACCGATGGTTTTTACCAGCGGCATCCAACACAGGAACAGCAGAATTACCTGCATGGTTATTCCAGCAGTGAGCGTCAGCAGTATGTGGGTGAGATGACTGCGGTTGATAAAGACAGGCAGCTGCTGAAAGTGAACGTTAAAAATCGCTTTGCTATCGGTGACCGTCTCGAGTTGATTACGCCCTCAGGCAATCGGAAATTTGTACTGGAGCAGCTCTTGGACAAGAAATTAGAGTCTGTTGATATCGCGCCGGGAAGTGGTCATGAGGTCTATATTCCTTTTCAGGGGCAGCCACCCGAGCGGGCGATAGTCTCTAAATATCTCTAGCGGCGAGCACGGAAGAACCGCCGCAGCATGTCGCTGCTTTGCTCAGCTAATAGGCCTGATTCACATTGCACACGGTGATTGAGATTGGGGAGGTTGAACACATCGACACAGCTGCCGGCGGCACCGGTTTTAGGTTCTTTGGATGCGAATATGAGTCGGTTTATACGAGCATGGACCAGCCCGCCAGCGCACATTACGCAAGGTTCCAGAGTAATGTACATGTCAGCACCGGGAATGCGGTAGTTCTGCATACGCTCACAGGCCTGACGTAAGGCGATAATCTCGGCATGTGCCGTTGCATCGCTACTTAAAATCGGCTGGTTCCACCCTTCACCAATAATTTCATTATCAAGCACGATCACAGCGCCTACCGGTACTTCACCCTGTTTTTCTGCAAATGCTGCCAGTTCCAGAGCACGTTGCATCCACTTTGCATCATCCGACATTAATATGCCTCTTAATCAGATTAAGTAGACGGTTACTGGCGCCTTTGCTGTGTTCAATGAGATTTTTACCGGCTTCACCCATTGCAGCTCTTTTTTGTGGATGACTCAGAAGATCAATCACAGCCTCAGCTAATGTTTCACTGCTATCAATTTGAATTGCGGCTTTCGCTTGAATAAATTGCTGACTTATTTCGTTAAAATTAAAATAGTGAGGGCCAATTAAAACGGCTCTGCCTAGTTCTGCAGGTTCCAGCAGGTTATGTCCGCCACTCGGTACTAGGCTTCCACCCACAAATGCAACATCACTGCTACCGTAAAATAAAGGCAGTTCGCCCATGGTATCGACAACCAGAACCTGAATGGCTTTGGTACACATGCCATTTTCACTGCGACGTAAAATTTTGAAGCCCGCACGTTGACTTAGGGCTGCGACGCGATCGAAACGTTCGGGATGTCTTGGCACAATAATTAAGAGCAGATCTGGAAACTCAGCACGAATTCGACGGGACGCATTGAGAATAATTTCATCCTCACCCTCATGCGTACTGGCAGCAATGAAAACAGGCCGGTTGCCCCAAAGCGAACGCATGGCCTCTGCCTGTTCATTAATGCTGGCCGCTAAAGATATTTCAAACTTTAAATTACCTACTGCATGGACTCTGGTCTTATCTGCACCAAGGTTAATCAGTCGTTGGCGGTCATCCTGAGATTGCGCGGCAATCAAGCTGAAGTGCTGTAGCATCTGTTTACACAGCTTTGCGATGCGTTGATAGCCTGCCGCAGACCGGGCTGATAGACGGGCATTTGCCAGTACTAAAGGAATATTCAGTTTAGCGCTGTGGTGGATAAGGTTTGGCCACAACTCGGTTTCCATAATGATGCCCACAGAGGGGTTGGCTGTTTTCAGGAAACGTCTCACGGCAAATGGAAGATCGTACGGCAGGTAGCAATGTAGAACGTCATCACCATACAACTTGCGTACACGCGCACTGCCTGTGGGTGTCATTGTGGTGATCAGGATCTGATGATCGGAATAATTTTCACGAAGGGAGCTGACTAATGGCCGGGCGGCTTCGACTTCACCAACAGACACCGCATGTAACCATATAACGGGTTTATCGGATGAAGGTGCGGGTGTGATACCAAAGCGTTCATCCCAACGTTTGAAATAAGCTGAAGCACGGCTACCCCGCCAGATCAGACGCAGCAAAATTAATGGAATCACCAGAACAAAAACGATGCTGTAAAGAACTCTCAAAGCAGACTCATTTATAAGCGTAAATTGAGCAGGAATGATAGCATAGGCGCATCATTGAATACTGAATCCACCTGAATGAAAATTTTCCAGAAACCGTTTTTACATCCCCGCTATTGGCTAAGTTGGTTTGGCTTACTGCTGATGCGTTTGTCTGTGTATTTACCTGGCAAAGTTCAGTTAGCGATTGGTATGTCATTGGGTGCTTTATTACGTCCTTTTATGAAATCCCGGGCGAAAATTGCACGGCGTAACCTGCAATTATGTTTTCCAGAATTAACCGATGAAGAGCGTGAAAAATTACTGAATGACTCGCTTCGCACCATGGGGATGATGATGATTGAAACCGCGATGAGCTGGTGGGCAAGTGATCGTAACCTGTCAAAGCGGGTACGCTATGAAGGCTTGGAACATCTGGAGCAGGCGAAAGCCGAAGGAAAAGGTGTGATTTTACTCACCGGGCACTTCACCAGTATGGAGTTGGGAGGGCGTCTAATTATGTTAAAAACGCCTGCTTATGTCATGTTCAGGCACCTTAAAAATAAACTTTTCAATGCGGTGATGGTGCGCTCACGCACGTTTCATAGTGAAGGCATCGTTATGCGGGAAGATCCGCGTGCTATGTTACGTGCATTAAAAAAGAATAAAGTGGTTTGGTATGCACCTGATCAGGATTTTGGTAAAAGAACCAGTGTCTTTGCCAGATTTTTTGGTGTGCCGGCAGCCACCATTCCAGCAACAGCGCGGATGGTTAAAATGACCGGGGCAAGGATTGTCCCCTTCGTGCCTAGACGCGAGTCAGATGGAAGTTACACGGTCACTATCGGCAAAGCCTGGGAAGGATACCCAAGCGGAGATGAGTTAGCTGATGCGCAACGCATCAATGACTGGCTGGAACAGGAAATAAGGAAAACCCCGGAACAATATCTATGGGTTCATCGCCGTTTCAAAACGCAACCAAACGGCAAGAAAGGCTCCATGTACAAAAACCTTTAAATCCCGCTATAGGTCGAAACTGTATGTGAGAATGATCGACTCCGAGCCCGGGTTGTCATCTCCTAAATCGGCATTAGACATATGGTATACGCCCAAAGCCAATCGACTAACGTCAGTCAGCCTGTATGCAAGGTCTAGCCCTGTGCGAAACTCAAGTCCGTGTCCCAGATCCAGTCCCGCGCCATCTTCATAACCGACAACAGAAAAATGAGGTGTCAGAACCCATTTTGTGTTTATTGCATAATCGTAACGGACTCCGGCGGTTGCCCAATAACTGCCATCATTATTGATTGCTACGCCTAGGGTAGGTCTCAGGTTAAATAGTGACTCAAGCGGAGCAAAACGGTACTCGATGCCGAGCTCGGCAGCACTCTCATCGCTGTCAAAAGCCTCAAAGGCTCCTGCAGAAAACGCGAAAGAATGGCTGTCATCAGCATAGACCAGTGGAGATAGGGCAAAAGATAAAAAGCCCATTGCGAGTAAATTTCTCATTTGCAATTCCATGCACAAAATGTGAGATAACTTTTTATAGCATGAAAATTAAAAATCAAACAAGTGCAGCGCAAAAAAAAGGCCATCCGTAGATAGCCTTTTTTAATGACTGCAAAGCAGGTGTCGACAATTAACGTTTTGAGAATTGTGGACGTTTGCGCGCTTTGTGAAGACCGATTTTCTTACGTTCAACAGCACGAGCATCACGCGTGATAAAGCCTGCTTTACGTAGTTCTGTTTTCAGTTCGCTATCGTATTCAACCAATGCGCGGCTGATTCCGTGACGAATCGCACCGGCCTGACCATTGTTTCCACCACCGCGAACAGTGATTTTCAGGTCAAATTTTTCAAGCATGTCGACCAGCTCTAAAGGCTGACGAACAACCATGCGTGAGGTTTCACGACCGAAATAGTCTTCCAGTGTACGTGTATTAATTGAGATGTCACCGCTACCCGGTTTAATGAAAACACGAGCGGTAGAGCTTTTGCGACGACCTGTTGCGTAGTATGAATCTGCCATAACAATATCCGATTAGATTTCCAGCGCTTTAGGCTGTTGAGCTGTATGAGGGTGTTGTTCGCCAGCGTAAACTTTCAACTTGCTGAACATAGAACGACCTAATGGGTTCTTAGGAAGCATACCTTTAACAGCAGACTGGATAACACGCTCAGGTGCTTTAGCAAGTTGCTTTTCCAGTGAGATAGATTTAATACCACCGATGTGACCAGTGTGGTGATAATAAGTCTTGTCTCTCATTTTGTTGCCAGATACACGCAGTTTCTCTGCATTAATCACAACGATGTAATCACCGGTGTCAACGTGAGGCGTGTAAATAGCTTTATGTTTACCACGCAGGCGACGCGCGATTTCAGTTGCCATACGGCCCAGAGTTTTGCCGTTAGCATCAATTACGAACCAGTCACGACGAACTTCTGCTGGTTTTGCACTTATGGTTTTCATCCGCGAGTTGCTCCTGATAATTACGCAGGCGGTCCAAATAAAGAGGAAGAATAGTACGCATAGAATGCGCGACTGTCAACAATAACTTAGATAAACAGCCATAGTAAAAGTCCACCTAATATCAGGCGATAAATAACAAATGGCATCATGCCAATTCGATCCAGCATTTTCAAAAACAGAAATATGCACAGATAAGCACTGATACCGGAAAACAGAGCACCAGAAATTAGCGATACCCAGTCAATGTGAGAGGAGGATTGTACGAGTTCAATCGTCTTAAGTCCACCTGCTAATAAAATTACAGGTATTGAAAGTAGAAAAGAGAAGCGTGCAGCGGCCTCGCGAGTCAGGCCCATCATTAAGCCGGCGGTGATCGTGATGCCCGAGCGCGAAGTGCCGGGAATCAGAGCGATGGCCTGTGCAACACCTATAAATAAAACGTCATGCCACTGAAGGCTTTGCTCAGTTCGTGTTCTCTTACCCTGCCAGTCTGCATAACCGAGTAGTAAACCAAACAGGAGGGTGGTTGTGGCAATGACCAGCGGGCTGCGCAAAGCGGTTTCTATCCAGTCACCTAATAGCAAGCCAGCTATACCCACCGGAATGGTGCCGAATAAAACAGCCCAGGCAAGGCGACTCTCGCCGATACTTTGCCTTGTTGCTAAAGATTTAAACCAGTCAGCAGAAATTTTCTTCAAGGTATGACGAAAATAAAATATTACCGCGGTTAGCGTGCCCACATGCACGGCAACATCAAAAGCAAGGCCCTGATCCTGCCAGTTTGCAATAATAGGCAACAGGATCAGGTGGGCAGAGCTTGATATTGGAAGAAACTCAGTAAGTCCCTGAAGCAGGGCTAAAGCAAGAATCTGAATAAAGTCCATAAGTCGCCGCTGTGTTTTTAAGAAAGTTTTCCATAATAGGGTAGATGCCCAATGCCCGCCACTTTATAACCATCGGATGAGCATTTTTGAGTAAACATGATAGCTAAACTCAGAAGGAGGGGAGAATAAAAATAGCAGAATTTAGGTATAATCAGACCACAAGGCGAGAATGCCTCGCTCATCAAAATAATTCACCGAGTAAAGAAAATGTCTGACGCGAACACTGGCGCCATCATCAATCAATTAGAGTCAATAGTTGGTTCAAAATACACTTTAATCGATACGGCCAAGAAACAACCTTATACACAGGGATATCGTTTTGGTTCAGGTGAAGCATTAGCTGTCGTAAAACCGGCTACGTTAATCGAAATATGGCGTGTATTGACTCTCTGTGTAAATCACGACCTGGCTATTATCATGCAAGCGGCTAATACCGGGTTAACGGGTGGTTCAACGCCATACGGTAATGATTATGACCGTGATATGGTCATAATCAACACCATGCGGCTTGATGATATACAGCTTCTTGATAACGCAAAGCAAATCATAGGCTTTCCAGGAAGCACGTTATTTGGCTTAGAAGAGACGCTGGCACCTTATGGTCGTGAACCGCATTCTGTGATCGGTTCTTCTTGTATTGGTGCGTCAATCGTCGGTGGTGTTTGTAATAACTCTGGTGGTGCCCTAGTGCAGCGTGGTCCAGCCTATACAGAGCTAGCTCTGTATGCGGAAGTAAATGCTGATGGAGAGCTGAAGTTAATCAATAACCTGGGAATAGAACTTGGTTCCTCGCCAGAGCAAATCCTGTCCAATCTTGAAAACAAAAACTATAGCCAGGCAGATATTCAACACACGGATAAATTAGCCTCTGATCAGGATTATCATCAGCGAGTGAGGGAGGTTGATGCCGACACACCTGCGAGATTTAATAATGATGGCCGACGACTTCATGAGGCTTCTGGTTGCGCTGGCAAATTAGCTGTCTTTGCGGTTCGACTGGATACTTATCCTATAGAGAACGAGCAAGTGTTTTACATTGGTAGCAACGATGCTTCTGTTTTTGAAAAAATACGCCGAGACATGTTGTCAACATTCACAAATTTACCTGTCTCGGGCGAGTATCTACATCGGGACTGTTACGCAGTCAGCAAAAAATACGGTAAAGATACGTTTTTAGTCATCGAAAAACTGGGATCAAAATACATTCCTATGATGTTTAACATCAAAAGGACTGTAGACAGGTTTGCCGACAAACTGACTTTCTTGCCAAGCAAAATCTCTGATCGCATTATGCAAGGCCTTAGCTACCTATGGCCCAATCATTTGCCGAAACGCATGGAGCAGTATCACAAGCAATATCAGCACCACTGGATTGTAGAGATGAGTGGTGAAGGTATTGAAGAGGCGAGAGCTTATTTAGAGCAATTTTTTGCTTCAAACGAGGGCAGTTATTTCGAATGTACCCAGGATGAGGGAAAAAAAGCGATATTGCATCGGTTCGTCGCCGGGGGCGCTATCGGGCGTTACCATATTATGAAACGCAAAGATGTTGGTCCGATGATGACGGTCGATGTGGCTCTTCGACGCAATGAAGAGACGTGGTTTGAGGAGTTGCCGCCAGAAATCGATAGTTTAATTGATGCTAAATTTTACTATGGCCATTTATTTTGTCATGTCATGCATCAGAATTATGTACTCAAGAAAGGTGTTGATGCTAAGCAGCTAAAACAAAAAATATTGACTTCGTTTGATGCGCGAGGGGCTGAGTATCCTGCAGAACATAATGTGGGTCATGAATATTCTGCTAAACCGGTACTGAAATCATTCTATAGAGCATTGGATCCTACCAACACTTTTAATCCAGGTATTGGTAAAACCAGTAAACTAAGAAATTGGTCTGAAAAATAAAAAAGGCCTGTTTGCTAACACAAACAGGCCTCTCTCTTGTCAATGCCGCAAACGTTAATATAAAACGCGTAAGCGAATGGTTCCTTCAACACTGTGAAGATTCTCGAAGGCGAGTTTAGTGTCCAATTTATTAACGTCCAGCATTAAATAACCAATCTCATCTCGCGTCATCATGCTTTGACCAACAATATTGATATTGTGCTTGGCAAATAACTGATTCACATGCGAGAGAACGCCCGGTTGATTATGATGGATATGCAGGATGCGGTGTGTATCAGGTTGCTGTTGCATAGCAATTTCAGGGAAGTTGACAGCAGATACAGTGCTACCGTAATTCGCATATTGTATAAATTTCTCAGCGACTTCGAGACCGATATTTATTTGAGCTTCAACAGTTGAACCACCGATATGGGGTGTCAATATCACATTTGGATGGCCTCTTAGGGGCGAATCTAAGGGTTCCTCATTGGATTTAGGTTCAGACGGAAATACGTCAATCGCTGCTCCTGCTAACTTCTTCGTCTCAATGGCTTCAGCCAGATCGTCGATATCGACACAAGAACCGCGGGCCGCATTAATGAAAATTGCCCCCTCTTTCATTTGTTCAAACTGTGCTTTTTTCATCATGTTCTTGGTTGAATCAACTTCTGGAACATGAAGCGTTACCACGTCCGATTGTCTTAATAACTCATGCATTGTGCCGACTTGGTTGGCGTTACCCAGAGGCAGTTTAGTAACGACATCATAATAAATAACATTCATACCAAGGCTTTCAGCCAATACCGAAAGTTGTGAGCCAATACTACCGTAACCGACGATTCCCAACGTTTTACCACGCGCTTCATTAGAAGCTTTGGCTGATTTAGGCCAACTGCCGTTGTGAACAGCATGATTTTTTTCGGGAATACCACGTAAAAGTAGAATTAACTGTCCGATGACTAACTCTGCTACAGAGCGTGTATTGGAGTACGGCGCATTGAAAACAGGAATGCCTTTAATTTTTGCCGTGTGCAGGTCAACTTGGTTGGTACCGATACAAAAGCAGCCTATCGCCGCCAATCTATCCGCTGCGTCCAGCACTTTTTTTGTCAGCTGGGTACGCGACCGAACACCAATAAAGCGAACGCCTTTGATTTTTTCGATAAGTGACTCTTCATCAAGGGCATGGGTAATGTATTCGATATTTGTATAGCCTGCATTTTCAAGCGTGGTCACTGCGTTTTGGTGAACACCTTCGAGTAAAAGAAAGCGTGCATCAGACTTTTCGTTTGGTTGTAATTCCATTTGTGTCTATCTGTTTTGGGTAAAAGGGGAGTTTTGCAAAGCGGAGATAATATCATATCTTCTTATTATCAAACGCATTTATAAGTGTTTATTGCTTGAGCGTTAGCGGCTGCCCGGCATAAACAACACCGGACCAACCTGATTTTATAAATTGACGAATATTTTGGTGATCCTGCCCGTTTGGGTTTGCCAGCACATCATCGCGGTAGAATTTTCCGAAGCAGGCTAATGTCTGCTGAGGACTTAAGTCATTCAGTTGGCCAAAGGCCAGAATTTTGCATGAACCGTTGTTCTGGCCCGCCTCATTATCACAATTACCATTGCTAAATGCAGTGGGTGCGAAGTCATAATGGGCATCAATAACCGCCATAGTGTCATCAAATTCGATGGTCTCTGGTGCACTGGATAATTGTGTCAAAAAGTCCTGCAATTGCATGTGTTCTCCGTTTATTTGTAGAAATGTGTAAAGGAATCGACTGCTTCGCGCGCTGTCCGGTAATGGTTCACTGGGGCGGAAGTGTCTTCGTAACCCAGCGCCATACCGCATAACAAAATGGCGTCATCAGAAATGTTCAAAGCAGGTTTGATAATGTTTGGATACTCCGCTAAGGCAGCCTGAGGGCAGGTCGCAAGACCGGCATCAGTTGCAGCGAGCATTAACGATTGCAGAAACATACCGAAGTCCATAAACGAGCCCGTTTGCATCACACCCTCCATCCAGAACAGCATCATCACCGGCGCATCAAAGGCACGATAGTTAGCTGCCCATTGGGCTTTTTGTGCGGGTCTGTCTTTGCGTTCAATGCCCAGACTTTGATAAAGCTGCAAGCCACATGCTCGGCGGCGACTCAGATAGGGCTCCTGCCAGGCAGTCGGATAATACTCGTAGTCCGGTGTGTCCGTTTCACCCTTCTCAAAAGCGGTGACAATTTGCTGTGTCAGATTTGTTTTATGCTCACCTGATAACACGGCCACTTGCCAGGGTTGTGTATTGGCGCCGGATGGTGCATGCCGAGCGATATCCAGTAATTGCACTACCTGGTCGGAAGTCACGTTTTTATCCAGAAACCGCCTAACGGAATGGCGCTGTATAATAGTCTCACTGACATTCATTTAATTATATTCTCTGATTCTTTAATTCGAGAAATAAACCATAACAGGATCAAACAGATCCCGACCAACATCAGCTGTAACCCGATTCGTCCCCATAGAACACTGATGGAAATGCCGAAAGTGATGAGGATCAGCAGATAGACCTTTTTTTTCACACTAGGCCGGATTGAGTGATTTTTTTCCCACTGCTTAAGTGGTGGACCAAACCACTTATGCCGGAGCAGCATAGCGTGAAAACGGGGAGAGTTTTCGGCAAAACAAGCTAATGCCAGTATTAAAAAAGGCGTTGTAGGTAATAACGGTAACACCATGCCGATCGCACCCAATGCAATGAAGACCCAGCCCAGACTGATAAACGCATACTGTTTGATTTTTTTTTGCATCGTTAACGGGGGGTAATCATCCTGAATTCATCTACACGGGAGCTGCATGGCGAATCAATGGTTTTTGAAGCATTAAGCCCGGGACATAAACTTAGCGGTTGCGGTATTAATTTTGATCTTTTCACCATTTTCAATATATTCCGGTACCTGCACTTCGAGACCTGTTGATAATGTAGCAGGTTTAGTTCGGGCTGCGGCAGTTGCGCCTTTAATGGCTGGTGAGGTTTCGATAATCTCTAAGTTAACCGATGCAGGCAGTTCAATAGCAATAAGTTGCTGCTCCAAAAGAACGGCAACAAGATTATCCAGTCCTTCGCTGATGAAGCCTAATTCATCTTTAATATCGCCTCCATCAATGACATACTGTTCGAAAGTTTCATTATCCATGAATACATAAGTCTCACCGTCCTGATAAGAAAATTGAATTAGTTTTCTCTCACAGTCGGCCTCTTTCAGAAAATCTTCGCCTTTGAATGATTCATCGCGTTTTTGTTTGTTCTTGAGATGATTGAAGCGGACCTTATATAACGTCGCTGCACCGCGAGATGATGGGTTGCGAATTTCGATATCTCTGACAATGTAGGGTTCATTGACCATTTCAACGACCATTCCGCGTTTTAGTTCGCTTGCTTTCGGCATTTTATGTGCTCTGCAGATAAAATTGCGCATTATACCCAACCTGAAAGTGGTTTAACTGTGCTTGTGGTGATATAAAGTTCATATAAGTAATAAAGTCAGACGATCTAACCTTATTTCCATCGGCACTATGACCCTTGGATGAGAGGCGGTCGCAGCGAATGAGGAATTCTTTAATGTTGTCATGGTTAGCAGGCAAACGTATCCGTATTTCAATACGTGCCACAGTTATCGGATTTTTCTTGTTTGCGACGCTGGTGACAGCCTCGGTTGCGATTAGTCTTCAATACTTTTTCAGTACCAGTATGGCTACGGACGCTACTTTAGCTGTCTATAAGAGAACAGCTGACAGTACCAGCGATTACTTAACCACAGTAGATAGCCGCTCAGCCTCAGCAACAAAAATCCTCAGTCAGTTCACCCGTTTTGAAAGTGGCAGCAATATCAGCCTGGATTCTAGGCAGCTGTTTGCTGAAGCAATGCAACGCAACCCATCGTTCTATTCGATTTATATTGGCTTTGACAACGGTGATTTATATCAGCTGATCAATCTAGATGCAGCGCCGAACGTACGTGGACAGCTACAAGCTGAAGCTGAAGACCGGTGGGTCATGACCAGAGTGACCGGCAAAGGGACGCAGCGTATGCGGCGATTCGAATTCTTTGATGCAGAATTCAACTCCCGAAAAGTGCGGACCCATAAAACGGACTATGACCCTCGTAAACGGCCCTGGTTTGTTGATGCCACCACCGATTCAGTCAATAAGACGGCACCCTATCTGTTTCAGCACTTGCAAGAGCCGGGAGAAACCTATTCGACCAGAATTAAAGCCAATAATGCTGTCTTAGCCGTTGATATAACGCTGGCATCATTATCGAGTTTCTTGCAGCAACAAGAGTTGAGTGAGGATAGTGAAATCTATCTTTATCAGGAAACCGGCGAAATTATTGCTTCTAATCAAAAATCACGTAAATCGAAACCTTTACCCACAGCGCCGGAAATTTCGCTATCCCCTGAGCAGCAGGAATTGATCGAGAGCATTGAATATCTGACCGTTTCAAACGAAATTGACTGGCCGCCAATAAATTTTGCAGCATCAGGGCAACCCTATGGTTATGCCATTGACGTGCTTAACTATATTTCTGACATGACCGGGCTTTCAATTCGCTATGTGAATGGTCTGTCATGGAATGAACTCGCAGAGATGTTTGTGGCAAACGAGCTGGATGTTTTGCAACCCGTCTTTTTTGATGAAAATAAACAATGGTTGGGAGAGCTGACTGAACCGTTTTTACAGGTTCCTTATGGCGTTATCACCCCTGAAGGTGCTACGTCTATCAGTCATATTGATGAATTGGCCGGAAAAACAGTAGCTATACCTCAGGGGTGGTCAGTCGCGAATAACCTGCAGGACAGCTTTCCTGAGATTAATATTGTCCGTGTAGAGAATGTCCGTGCCATGTTTGATGCGGTCAGAAATGGTGAAGCAGATGCCGCAATTGATACTGCCCCGATTCTGAATTACACAGCGCAACAGTTCTTCATTGATGATGTGGTGTTGAATCAACCACTGGATTTCGGCGATACGGCTATGCCGATGTCGCTGCATTTTATGATTAACAAGTCAACGTCAGGTATGACTCAGCTGTTTAATCTGGCTCTGGCGAATCTCGGCCCCGAGCATAAAAAAGCGCTTTCCCAAAAATGGCTGGAAGGAGGCACTAAAATGATTCGGCAACTGGGGGCCGTGCCTTATGCTGAGCTGATAAAAATAGCTCAACAAGGGGTGCCAGAGGGGCTGGAAACAATCACATTAGATGGCCGTGAACATTTTGTGTATGCAACGCCTTTTGGTGAGTCCGAGGGTAAACAGGATTACTTTGCGATTGTGACGCCGGTTGATACGGTACTGGCGCCGGGACTGTCGAAAGTTAAAACATCCATTGCGCTTACATCCGCCGCTTTGTTTTTACTTTTGCCGATATCATGGTTACTGGCTTCGCCCATCGTTAATCCAATTCGCAAACTAGCGGATGACAGTGAAAAAATCACACAACGTCGTTATAAAGAAGTCACCAATGTCCAGAGCGATATTGTCGAAGTGGGGGATTTAGCTGCGTCGATGAGCAATATGTCTGCTGCCATTCAACGCCATGAAAAACAGCAGGAAGAGTTGCTGGATGCCTTTATTAAAGTGATCGCACAGGCTATCGATGATAAGTCACCGCATACTGCCGGACACTGTGAGCGTGTTCCGCAGTTGGCCTTTATGCTGGCAAGAGAGGCAGAAGAAACCACAGAAGGACCGTTTAAAGACTTTGCCTTCAAATCTAAAGAAGAATGGCGCGAATTTCAGGTAGCGGCATGGCTGCATGATTGCGGCAAAATTACGACGCCAGAGCACATCATTGATAAAGGTACCAAACTGGAAACCATTTATAACCGCATTCATGAAGTCAGAATGCGATTTGAAGTGCTGTGGCGTGATGCTGAAATTGATTATTTAATCGAAAAAGCTGAGCCCGGTGCTGATGCCGCTGAACTTGAGAAAGCCAAACACATAAAACAGCAGAAGTTGCGTGATGAGTTTGCGTTTATTGCTAATGCTAATGTCGGCGGTGAGTTCATTAGTGAAGAAGATGTAGCACGTCTTCAGGAACTGGCAGAGATTACTTGGCAACGTTATTTTGATGATCAAGTGGGTCTATCATCTGGTGAAAAAGCCCGACTCAGCTCTGCACCCAGACCACTTCCCGCCACAGAGAAATTACTGGTCGATAAACCTGAGCAATTAATCGAACGTCATCACAGTACTGATTACGATCCTAAGTTAGGGATCAAGATGGAGGTACCACATTACCTCTATAATCAAGGTGAGTTATATAACTTATCCATATCCAGAGGCACGCTAAGCGCTGAAGATCGCTTCAAAATCAATGAGCATATGATCAGCACAATCAAAATGCTGGAAAGCTTGCCCTTCCCGGAGGAACTGAAACGCGTACCACGATATGCTTCAACCCATCATGAAACCATGAAGGGAACAGGCTACCCACGTAAATTGACCGGTGATCAATTGTCCACGCCAGAACGTATTATGGTGTTGTCAGATATCTATGAAGCCTTAACGGCGGCCGATAGACCCTATAAGAAAGCCAAGCCCGTTAGTGTGGCATTGGATATTTTGTACAGCATGGTGCAAAACAATCATGTCGATGTTGAAGTGTTTGAGTTATTCCTCGAGTCCGGTGTCTACCTTGATTATGCTAAGCGTTTTCTGCCGGCAGCCCAAATAGATGAAATCGATATTAGCAAGTATTTCAGAAAGCCTGATAAGTCGTGATCAGCTAAAATAGTCGTCATGGAACAATACATCAACAGGCAGCTTGCATTGCTGCAAGGTAAGTAATAAATGGCGATTCAGTGGTATCCGGGTCATATGCACAAGGCCAGCAAAGAAATGAAAAAGATTCTGCCACAGGTGGATCTGATCATTGAAGTGCTTGACGCGCGTCTGCCATTCAGCAGCCAAAACCCAATGCTCGCTGAACTCAGAGGCGATAAACCCTGTATTAAGGTATTGAACAAAATCGATCTCGCAGATCCGGAATTGACCACAATCTGGCAGTCTCATCTGGAACAAGACATAAACGTCAAAACCCTGACAATGAATGCGCAACAAAATGATCGCATAGCGGATCTGATTTCTCTCGCGTTGAAAATGGTACCGAATAAAGCGCAAGGCGTTAAGAATGTCCAAACCATGATCATGGGTATTCCCAATGTAGGGAAATCGACGTTGATCAATAGTCTCGCGGGTCGCCATATTGCCAAAACAGGAAATGAACCGGCGATCACAAAAATGCAGCAGCGTATTAAACTGGATAAGGGCATTGTGCTGCATGATACGCCCGGTGTGTTATGGCCCAACCTAGAAAATCCCCACAGTGGTTACCGGCTTGCTATCACGGGTGCAATCAAAGAAACCGCCATCGATAATGATGATATTGCACTCTATGCGGTCGAGTATTTATTGGAGTCCTACCCGGATTTGTTGCAGCGACGCTTTGATCTGCCCGATTTGCCGGATTCAGGTATACAAGCAATGGAGTCCATCGGTAGCAAGCGGGGCTGTCTGCGGTCCGGTGGTAGAGTGGATCTGGAGCGGGTAGCAAAAATAATTCTGACTGAAGTGCGTGCCGGTATGCTGGGTCAAATTACATGGGAAACGCCTGACATCGTCGAACACGAATGGAACGAAGTGCTGGTGGTGCGTGAACAAAAAGCTGCCAAGAAAGCCGCGCGTAAACAAAAGCACCGTCAATCTTCACGCTAAACCTTTACCTCCATACGACTCATCACCTAATCATTCAAAAGCAGGCATTGATGTCTTTCGGTTTTAAATGATAATGATTTGCATTTAGATTAATGGGTGTTTATACTCATTTTCACACTTTGTCATTGCGGGGTGAAAAAATGAAAACAGCACAGATTAATAGCCAAACTAAAGCCAGTATTCTCTTAGCCTTTGAACAGGACAAGCTTGAAATGCTTATCCACGAAGGCAAGCTTCATGCTGCCGACTTTAATTGTTTGGATAAAACCTCCAAACGCAGCGTCTGGAACATGCTGCTATCTGCAGCCGCGAGGACGATGCAATCATGAATGCGCCACTCAAAAAACAACCAGACTGGCGTAAAGAATGTTTGCTGGCAGCCAATCAGCAACTGGAAAATCAATATCTTCATTATCCATCTGCGTGCCTGGCGTTACAGATAAGCCGAAATTATCGTCTTTTGTTAACACAAAATGATCAGCCTACAACCAAACAAAATTGGCAATCACTCTCTAAACAATGGTGGCAGATGTATTGTGATCATCGTTCAGGTGATAAACGACCCATTGTGAATAGCTAACCCCATTTATTAAGGAGCTTTTATGGCATCTACATCCTGTCACCCGACAACCGTTTATGAGTCAGCAACGGTTGATATTCAATATTGCTCTGATTGTCAGATGATTCATTTAACAATGGGCTCGATCACGATTCGAATGACAGAACACCACTTTT
The DNA here is from genome assembly GCF_965655755.1 of Methylophaga sp. Taxonomy (GTDB): domain Bacteria; phylum Pseudomonadota; class Gammaproteobacteria; order Nitrosococcales; family Methylophagaceae; genus Methylophaga. The sequence goes on from NZ_CBFHHW010000006.1 coordinate 35,130, forward strand.
CACAATATGCCCAGGATATCAGCAAAGGATTATTTGAATTTAATGCAGGTGCACTCGATCAGGCGGGACTTCGTATGATGATGTGACATAAAAACAACAATTATTCAGTTTTGTTACAAGAGTAACGAAAGTTAATGATAATGATTCGCAATCTATGTATAATTCTATCCAGCTTAAACTTGAGGATAGGAGAGCATAGTGAAATTTAAACCAACAATATTGGCTACATCGTTTGCCATAGCGGTTTCATCAAGTATATACCCATCAGTTGTTCTTGCTGAAGACGTTCCTGCCGAACTGGATACAGTCACGGTCATTGGTGGCAGTGAAGCCGTTCGAAAGTTACCAGGCTCAGCGGCTGTAGTGAGTAATGAGCAACTGAAACTAGAGGCTGCAACTGATATAAATCAAGTTCTAAAAACGGTACCTGGTATCTATATTCAGGAAGAGGATGGTTTCGGCTTGCGTCCAAACATCGGTATCCGTTCAGCGGCACCAGGACGTAGTGAAAAAATTACCCTGATGGAAGATGGCGTGCTGATTGCACCGGCACCTTATTCTAATCCAGCGGCCTATTACTTCCCGACTACCTCACGTATGCACTCTATTGAAGTACTCAAAGGAGCGCCGTTATTACGCTATGGTCCGCAAACAGTAGGTGGTGTTGTTAACTTAGTGTCTACGCCTATTCCTGAAACCAATCAGGGCAGTGCCATGTTTATGATGAATGATCGTGGCGCTGCCGATCTGCATCTCAATTATGGCGGCAAAACCGGTCCCTGGGGTTACTCGCTCGAAACCGCACAGCGTCATTATCAGGGTTACAAGGATATAGATCGTTTTGACGATAATAGTGGCTTCCAGATTGAAGACTATGTAGCCAAATTGTCCTGGGAAGGAGAACGGAACAAATTCCTGTTCAAACTTCAGCGCTCGATGGAAAACTCCGATGAGACTTATGCTGGCCTCACTGATGTCGACTTCCGCCGGGATGAGAATCGTCGATATGGTCTGACTCATATTGATGAGATGGATAATGATCACACGGGTATTAATCTTAGTCATGTCTTTGACTGGAGTGAAAATCTGACCTCAACCGTAACCGTTTATCAGAACAAATTTAATCGTAACTGGTTTAAATATGACGGTGATAACCCTGAAACAGGCGACAATATTCTTGATGATGCCAATGGTGGCAATGCTGATGCACAAGCCATCCTCGATGGTAATCGTGATGTTGCTGGGCTGGGATACAAAAATAATAACCGCTCTTATGAATCGCGCGGGGTTCAAGCCAATTTTAACTGGTTGCTAGGTGAACATGACTTAAACTTTGGTGCCCGTGTGCATCATGATGAAATGGATCGTTATCAGCCAGTTGATGTCTACGATCAGGTAAATGGCAATCTTGTTTATCAAAGCACTACAGCGCCATCTGGAAGCAATAACCGGTATGAAGAGGCTGATGCATTCAGTTTGTGGCTGACTGATGACTACCAGATTACAGAACGACTGTTGCTGAACCTTTCTCTGCGTATGGAAGACGTTGAAACAGAGCGAAATCAATACGCTAATGCTGCTCGTACTCAGCTCGATGATCCCGAAGATCAGAGAGAAAACGATTATCGCGAATATATGGCAGGTATCTCAGCGACCTACGATCTCACGGATAGTTGGCAGGTACTGGCTGGTTTTCATGAGGGCATGACACCATTGGGCGGTGGAGCCCGTGATGGCGATGAGCCTGAAACCAGTGATAACTATGAGCTGGGTGTTCGGTTTAATAAAGGACTGTTCTACTCAGAGGCAATTGCATTTTATAGCGACTTCAATAACTTTGCCGAACAGTGCTCTGTTGGTAATCCTTGTAGCAATGGCCAAACTTCGGGCTCTGAAGTATTGGGTGGTGCTGAAGTCATGGGGCTTGAATTCCAGGTAGGTACTTTGTTTTCTGCTGGTCAGTTCGATATCCCCGTTGATTTGATGTACACCTACACCGATGCTGAAACCACCGATGAAGGCGGTGCTGAGGATGGTCTAACATTACAAAGCATTCCTGAAAATGTCGCTAGTTTACGTGTTGGTTTGGAGCATAGTAGCGGTTGGAACAACTACGCAGTGGTTAAATACATCGACAAAACCTGTGCTGTTGCAGGGTGCAATAAGTCTAACTCATCGTTTGATGAGACGGACTCTTTAACGACTGTTGACCTGATGAGTCGTTACCGTTTAGATATGGGCCCTGTGGTGTTTGTGAAAATAGAAAATTTGTTTGACCGACAGGAGATTATCTCTCGCAGCCCATTTGGTGCCCGTCCAAATATTGAGCGAACCGCCTGGGCTGGTGTTCTGGTTGATTTTTAATTTAACAGATAATACGAATAAAAAAGGCAGCCTAGGCTGCCTTTTTTGTATCACTTAGTTCCTAGGTTACGCATCTTACTTTATCATTGACTGACGGATAACTTATCCTTGTTAAGGAGTGTGAATTAATGCCCAGTAAAAAACGGGGTGCAGAACGGATTCTGATGATAGGCATTGCTTTTTTGATCCTGTGTCAGTTACTGAGCGGCATGATTGTCAATCATGCCGGCATGTTTAAGCTGGATCAACGCTATATCAGCTGGAACTGGCTGATGACCCATTATGGTATCGGTGATGCTGAGCCGGATGCTGTTTTTCTTATCGATAACAAAATTCTTTCCCAGTTTGATACTCAACTATTCGTTGACGACAAACCTGTTACCCATATCCATCGTCCTTTGATCGGCGGTATTGTACTTGAAGCGCTGATGGTGCTTGCCACTGATAATGCATTGATTTTACTGACCCGTGACGGTGAGTTGGTCGAACGAATGGGGGCAGAAGCGGGCGTACCTGCACCAATACAGAATATTGGTACTTATCATGGTGAACCGGTAATTCAGGCACGTAATGGTATGTGGCGAAGTAACTTTATGCTCGATGAATGGGAACCGATTTCTTTAGCCGGCGTCTCATGGAGTAAACCCTATCCATTACCAGATGCTGTAGCCAAGGATCTTAAACAGTTTTTCTATGGACAAGGTGTCTCAGTTGAGCAATTGATGCTCGATATTCACAATGGCCGGATTTTAGGAAGCTTTGGCGTATTCCTTATTGATATATTGGGCCTCTTGCTGGTGGCGTTGTCGTTTACAGGACTGTGGATGTGGGGGAGGCGACGCAATTAATCAGATTGGTATGATTCTGACTAGAAATAAGGAGTGGAACAAACAATGAGACAGGCAGGTTTTCCGTATTTGCCGAAAGATTTTGTCCAAACTGAGGACGGTCTCATCTTCGCTGTAGTCAGTTATCATCCGCATCAGCAAAAAGTAGGTAGTTTTCTGCGCTATGCCAGTCACGGCGAAGCGTGGCAAAAAGTCGATACAGCTCAAGCCCATCGCCTACTTTCTCGTCACTATCCGCAATACCTTTTTAAGTCAAAGCAATTTGACGCAGAATTTCATGCGGTCAAGATCACAGACATTGTTACTCATCATCGCCCGGAACAGCGTTTAAGAACATTACTCGCACGTGAACCTGAGGATGAAATCGAACAAAAACTCCATAAATTAATCACTATATTGGTGCAGCTCGGCGTTAATTGTGACTTATTGGGGCTTACCGGATCGATGTTGATTGGTCAGCAAAAAAAAGGTTCCGATATCGATCTGGTCGTTTACGGCCGGGAAGCATTCCACCAGACACGGGAAGCAGTCAGACAGGCCGTAGCTTCCGGGCTATTCGATGCATTAGATCTATCTCTCATGAAAGACAATTTTCACCGTCGTGGTGGCGAACTTAATTTTGATGATTTTGCCTGGCATGAATCTCGCAAATTCAATAAAGCAGCAATTGATGGCACCAAGTTTGATATCGGTATGGTGTGTTTACCTGAAGAGCTGGAACACGACCATCATCATTATATAAAACAAGGGATTTCTACTGTCAAAGCCGTGGTGCTGGATGACCATCGTGCTTTTGATTTTCCTGCCCGTTATCTGATTGATAATGAAATGACGCCAGAAGTGGTGTCGTTTACGCATACGTATGTGGGTCAGGCGAGAGTGGGAGAAGTAATTGAAGTAACAGGTGCCGTTGAATGTGACTCCGCTTCGGGTCAACGAAGACTGGTAGTCGGGTCAACGCGAGAAGCTATTGGTGAATACATAAAGGTGTGTAGATAATTATGAGTGAAGTGGTAAATCCCGCTAAGGCGGATATTGGTCTGGTTGGTTTGGCTGTAATGGGGCAAAATCTGGTTCTGAATATGAACGACAATGGTTTTACCGTTTCAGTTTATAACCGGACAACCAGTAAAGTAGATGAATTCCTGGAAGGGCCTGCAAAGGGTACCAATATTCTTGGGTTTCATGAATTAAAATCATTTGTCGAAAGCCTGAAAGCACCACGTAGAGTGATGCTGATGGTAAAAGCGGGACCTGTTGTTGATGCCTTCATTGAACAACTGGTGCCTTATCTTGATAAGGGCGACATCATTATCGATGGTGGTAACTCGCTTTATAACGATAGTGACCGCCGCACGCATCAATTACACAAAAAAGGCATTCTGTTTATCGGCAGTGGTGTTTCAGGTGGTGAAGAAGGCGCACGTCATGGACCGTCTTTAATGCCTGGTGGTAATAATGCGGCATGGCCTCATATCAAACCTATTTTTCAATCGATTGCGGCCAAAGTAGATGGTGAAGCATGCTGTGACTGGGTGGGTAATGATGGTGCCGGTCACTATGTGAAAATGGTGCACAATGGTATCGAATACGGCGATATGCAGCTTATCTGTGAGGCATACCAGATGATGCGTGAAGGTCTGGGCATGAGCGGAGATGACATTCAGCAGGTATTTGCTGAATGGAATGACGGGGTGTTGGACTCATATCTGATCGAAATTACCCGCGATATTCTTGCCGTCAAAGATGATAACGGAGCATTGCTGGTTGATAGTATTCTGGATACTGCTGGCCAGAAAGGTACGGGTAAATGGACTGGTATGAATGCACTGGACTTGGGTATCCCGCTTACGCTGATCGGTGAAGCGGTATTTTCCCGTTGTCTGTCAGCGCGAAAAGAGGAGCGTGTTCGCGCCTCGAAAGTATTACCGGCTATTTCAGCTACATTTGATGGCGACAAAAAAGAAATGGTGAATGCCATTCGTGATGCCTTGTACGCCTCAAAAATTATTTCCTATGCGCAGGGTTATATGTTGATGCGGGAAGCGGCAGAAATATATGGTTGGGAACTTAACTATGGCGGTATCGCTTTGATGTGGCGTGGTGGATGTATCATCCGCAGTCAGTTTCTGAGTAAAATCCGTGATGCGTTTGATTTAAATCCAAAGCTTGAAAATCTGTTATTGGATGATTTCTTTATTGATGCGATTACAGAGGCTTTACCTGGCTGGCGTAAAGCTGTGGGTACGGCAGTAGCGCTGGGTGTTCCGGTGCCGACCTTCAGCAGCGCTTTGTCATTCTATGATGGTTATCGCAGTGAACGTTTGCCGGCTAACCTGTTGCAGGCGCAACGTGATTATTTTGGTGCCCATACCTATGAGCGTATTGATAAACCCCGCGGCGAATTTTTCCATACCAACTGGACAGGTCGGGGCGGTAATATCTCAGCCTCAACTTACGATGTCTAACGGTTTAATTTGATGAGAATAAAAAGGCGGTCAGAGACCGCCTTTTTTGTATCAGGAATGCGGCTTTCCCGTGAGCTGAGCTAATCGCGTTTTCCGTTTTAGTGTCAGCATCTGGTTGGGTTCACCGACAATGTAGATATTGCCATCATTATCTACAGCCACACCTTCTGGCTGTTTCATTATTGGCCATAAGTTAAGCAGACCTGCTTTCAGCGATAGCGATGAAACCGCAATCCCCTGTAGATTGAGTGCATGCAGGCTCTGAGATTCTTCACTCAAGACCAACAGATACTCTTCGTCACCATCGTGCAGCATGCTGATTCCGGCATAATCTGAAACATCAAAAGGTAGCTCATTGTTAAGCCTGGATGCATCGAATTGAGGCTCGGCATCATGCATGGTGTGATGCATGACCTTAGGGGGCTGTTCATGGGCAACAAAAAAACCATAACGTGCCGACCAGGTAACACCTTCGAGGCCTTTATTATTATCGTTGGCCCAGTCCAGAGGGACATGTTGCGTCTCAGCATAGTCAATGCTGACCGTGTCAGAATCAATATAGAAAAACACTAAGCGATGGCGACGCTCTTCGGATACCACGAACAAGCCATTACCAAGGTAATCAATACTTTCAGTATCAGAAAAGCCGTCCAGCGTAATACGACGAATTACCTCTCCTTGTTTGCTGAGTTCAATCATTTCTTCAGGGTTATTCAACACCGCATAAAGGTGATCACTCTCCGGGTGATAGGTCAGCCCAGACAGATTATCTTTGATTGTTTTTAGGGTGACCGGTTGACCAATATCATAGTGATAGTTGAGGTCCCATTCGGAAACATGTGCCTGAGCATCTGGGGTGAATGGCTTGTTGATAATAATAAGCCCCAACAGCAGAAAGCCGAGAGCGACTGAAAGGTATTGCAACTGTCCCGATTTTTGTCTCATAGCAAACCTATATGGGCCATTAAAGTAACAGTAATCTAGCGTAGTAAGCTTAATTCAAGATGAATATGCCCTGATTAACGCATAAAAAAATGACGGCATGATGACAATAGATTGAAGGCTAAGGGGGGAGCGCCAATCAGATCAAAAGCGATACAGCTTTGACTTGGGCAAATACAGTTTTACCGGCGACTAATTTAAGGTGATCGGCAGATTTGGCGGTGATGCGGCTAAGGATGATCTGCCCACCCACGTTAAGACGGATCAATTTTAGCGAACTTCCCTCACTGAGCATTGATTCAATGGTGGCAGGAAGAATATTTAAAATGCTTGTTTGTTCGGGGTGTTGAAGGGAAACACTGACATCACGTGCCATAATTCTCAACCGGACTTTATCGCCCTGGTTTAAGTTGTTCCGATTTACCGTGATGTTTCCACCGGCAAAGGCTAGTGAGCTTAGTCCATATAGATCATCATGTGCAGTGACAACAGTATCGAGCACGGCGGCGGCTTCTTCGTAATGGGCAAAAGGCAGGGTAAGCTGGGACAACATTTCCACTGTCCGGCCACTGGCCAATTGCTGCCCTTTTTCTAAAAGAAGCAGGTTATTACTTAAACGAGCGACTTCATCCATTTGATGACTGACATACAGCATCGGTATATCTAACTCACAATGTAACGATTGAATATAGCGCAGGATTTCATGTTTATGTGCGATATCAACCGCAGCGAGCGGTTCATCAAATAACAACACCGCAGGTGAGGTAGCTACTGCACGGGCAATAGCAACACGTTGTTTTTCACCACCTGAAAGATTTTCAACGCTGCGATTCAATAGCGGTGCGAGGGCAAGTAAATCAATCGCTTGCTCCAGAGAGACACGGCGTTTATTTTTTGTCTGACGTTTGAGACCAAACTGCAAATTATCAAATACATTGAGGTGTGGGAAAAGACTGGCATCCTGAAACACAAAACCAATATCACGTTGATGGGCAGGTTTGAAATAATGCTCATCCTGCCAGATTTTATCGGCCATTTTGATAAAACCGGTAGCCGAGCTTTCCAGTCCTGCAATGGCGCGCATCAAACTGGTTTTGCCACAGCCTGATGGACCAAAAACAGCGGTTACCTGACTGGATGACACGCTCAAACTAGCGTTGACATCAAAGTCTTTACGGGGAATCTTGAGTTTAACATCGAGACTACTCATGAGCGTAAAACACTAAAGCGTCGATTGAGCCCATAAACCGCCATCAGCATAAGAAATGATAACAACAATAAAATAGCGGATAGCCAATGGGCCTGCGTGTATTGCAGTGATTCAACATGGTCATAAATGGCAATAGAAATGACTTTGGTTGAACCCGGAATATTGCCACCAATCATCAACACAACACCGAACTCACCAATAGTATGAGCAAATCCCAATACCGCCGCCGTCAGGAAACCCGGCCTCGCCATCGGCACCATAACACTGAAGAATCGATCAACCGGACCGGCGCGTAATGTTGCTGCCTGCTCCATAACGTTATTACCAATAGCGGTAAAGACATTTTGCAACGGCTGAACCACGAAAGGCAGCGAGTAAAATACAGAGCCAATCACCAGGCCGGTAAAGGTAAAAGCCAGAGGTCTGCCACCCAGCGCCTCAGACAAACCACCGATGGGACCATGGGGACCGAGCATTATGAGTAAGTAAAAACCAAGCACGGTAGGCGGTAATACCAACGGTAAAGCAATAACCGTTTCAATTAAGAATTTATAGCGCCATTGACTCCGAGCCAGCCACCAGGCAAGAGGGGTACCAATCAACAATAAGATGACGGTGGTGATAGCTGCCAGTTTGAGTGTGATGGCAAAAGCCATTAAATCAGCATGCATTGTCAGGACACTTCATAGCCATAGTCTCGAATGATTTGTTTGGCCTTTGCACTCTGAATAAAGTCCATAAAAACTTTGATGCCGATCTTATTCGTAAGTCGGACGGCGTCTTGCTCGATCGGCTGGTAAAGTTCAGCAGGAACCATCCAGAAACTGCCTGTTTCCAGTTTCATTCGCTGTTTAATTTGAGCTAAGGCAACAAAGCCCAGCTCGGCATTACCACTTTCAATAAAGTGATATGCCTGTCCAATGTTCTCTCCGCGTACGATTTTCTCCTGCAAAGGTTGCCACAGTCTTTTCGATTGCAAAAATTGTTGCGCTGCCAGGCCATAAGGCGCAAGTTTGGGATTCGCTATGGAAAGGTGCCTGAATGACATTGACGAGAGTATCGCTGCTTCCGAATCGATCAAATCAGGATCGCCACTCCAGAGTACGATCTTGCCAGTAGCATAAGTAAAGCGGGAACCGGACACGATGTAATGGTTTAGCTCCAGTTGCTTTGGACGGAACGTATCCGCAGCGAAAAAGGCATCAAACGGTGCTCCATTGAGTATCTGGGCATAGAGTTTCCCGGTCGAGCCCGATATCAGAATGACTTCATGCGCTGACTGTAATTCAAACTCATGAACCAGTTTTGCCATCACATGACTGAAATTACTGGCAACAGCCACTTTGAGTTGAGCAGCATTAAGCTGAAAAGGCAAAAAAAGCAGAATTAGTAAAAGCAGCTTTTTAAAATGCATTCATTTATCCCAATGAGACAAGCGATATGCATCATCACGCATATCGGATGGCAAAAAATCTAGCCGGGTAGTTTTTCTGCTTGTTGGCTTAGAAACTGTTCAAACTCACGATCAGTCTGACGGTATGTAGCGACAGCTTCTTTGCCAGTTTCGGTGAGTTCAGCATGACCGCCACCACGCCCGCCTGAGCTAAGCTTGGTTAGCGGCCTGTCACTGTGTTCGTTCATTGATTTGACCAGTTTCCAGGCGTAGCGATAGGACATACCCAAGGCCGCCGAGGCAGCGCTCAGCGAGCCTAATTCATCAATTTTCTCTAATAATTCAACCCGTCCATGACCAATTATGGTGCCCGCTGGGCCTTCAATCCATAATCTGCCATGTACGGTAAATTGCGAAGCCATGATATTTTTCCAAACAGACGATAATTTATCGTAATGTATGAACATGCATAACGCAATCTAAAAAAACGGCGATGTCGCCATCGCCGCTTTAAAAGCCTTTCATCGCGTTATGATCAGCTTTTAACCTTTTCCTGCATTGTTTTGCAGTAATGAATGACGATAATCGAACCACCTAATAGCAGTATCGCTGAGGTAATCCCCATAATTCGCCAGGTATCGAGATTTTTCATATCGAGGATCAGATAGCGAGCCAATGCAACAATTGCGATATACAGCGGTATCTTGATCGGTAGTTCACCGGATTCGTAATACACTGCGACCATGGTCAGTACTTCGAGATAGATAAACAGCAACAATAGATCGGTTAACGATACATAGTTGTTATCCACCATAATCTTGATTTCGATGCCAATCGCAACCAAAGTTGCAAGTGCAACAACAACCAAACCAAAGTCCTGTGCCAGAGCGAGTGAACGACTCACCGTTTTTTTAACATGATGTACCATAAGCATTTCTCCTATTGCCTATTAAACACCACACATCAGAATGACTGTTTTTTAAACATGCTCTTGAGAGTTGTTTAAGAAGCAGAGATTTAGCGTGTGGTCGGGGGATACTACCAGAAAAAATTATTAGAAGTTGTCTCGTTTTCCGTAATTTTCGACAAACTGGAACCAGAGTCAAATATGGAAGTACAGAATAGTTAGATAATTTTAAGTGTCAGATAGGGGACGAGATTAAACACAATGATGAGAATTTTATAGAAAGCGAGGTAGTGAAAATAAGCTGGTTTAAGCGATGCTCTTTCCAGCCCGGTCAATTTCTGGTGAACTCTGATAACAAGCGATCGAAAAAGAGTCAGCATCAGGGTGCTGAATATCAGTAAAGCCACATTGATGACTGTCATCCAGCCAAATAAAGCGATCAATGAATCTATTGTCATAAGCATGGGGTCGGCCGAGTTACCGCCGCCGCCCTCCCACAAGTAATAATACAACACCTACACCAATTGCCCCGGCACCGGCCCAGGTTGGTATCGCCACGTTCTCTTTTTCTTGAACTTCGAGTTCAAGTGGCCCCAATTTGGCTTCATGGGTCTCTTTGGTAAAACTGAAACCACCATAGACCAGACCGGCAGTGCCAGCGATAATCAATAAAACGCCGATAATACGCGTAAACGTCATTGTGGATTCCTTTTATTCATGGCCTGGTGCATTTTCACTGTTACCCGGACCATCAGGATCATGACCTGGCGGGACCTTATGATGCAAGTGACCATGACAGGCGGTTAAACTGAATATAACAACTAAAGCTGATGCAAGTAACCACTTTCTAGTCATTCAGGGCTCCCTGATTTTTAAAATAGAAGAAAACCATATCATGCTGGTTTTATAAATTCATGTGGTGGAGGGGAGGTCGTCGACGCTGTGGGGCTTAAACGTTCTTTATTCTGCCATCGTTTCCTTGAACGCAGATTCAACCTGAATCATTTCAGGTTGCCACAATTGCGATAAATCTTCATTGGAACGAAATTGCTGTGTTTCCGGTTCCGGTTTTTCATAGCGATCGGACGACATCAAAGCCCGGGTCGCACAGCCAGACGCCGCCACCATAACAAATAAGAGGCATAAAAAGCGTAACCCTCGACTACCAACATCTCTGACTGACCCTATGAACATATATTGCTCCTGTGATGAACATCCCGATGCTATCGCAAAGTCAGTTTTTATGTTGAGTTTTATTGTTCTACAGCCATCACTTTGCTGGTGTCATGTAAGGCTCGTAGTTTTCAATGTAATCATTGATGTTTTCCTCGAGCATTTTTCGGTATTCTGCCATGAAATAGTCAATGACTTCCTGTTTATGTTCACTCATTTCTTCAGCACTATCAAAACCACATGCACTCAGCCAGGCATTGAATCTCGCTGTGCTATACATCATCGAGGCACTGACTTTTCCTCGACTGATCGAGTCAGATATTTGTTCATTTGATAAATAAATGTGCGCGTCTGCCCGTTCAAAAAATGTTTCATCATCCACTTGTAGGTTGGCTCCTATAATTTCGTTTTATAATAAAAAACCGCAGGAAGCTCATACATCAGCCTTCCTGCGGCATCATTAGTTTTAATAAAGGGATTACTTATTTCGTTTACATTTGCACAGGCAATCGACACTCCAGCTACCACCACCGGCAAATACAAAGTAGAGGAATACAAAGCTAAACAGGGTTGCAAGTTCACCACCATTATTCAATGGCCAGAAATCCTGTGGTGCGTGGGCAATAAAATAGGCAAACGCCATTAAGCCTGATAAAAGGAATGCAACGGGTCGTGTAAACAGACCAATAAGCAGCAAAAATCCACCAAATAATTCTAATGTACCAGCCACGCCTGACATTGAAAATAAATCAAACGGATAGCGCTGTTCAGCCGGAAAGCCAAAAATTTTCTGAGCACCATGCTGCATAAACAGGAATGCTGAAATAATACGAACGACACTTAATACGCGTGGTTGCCATGCGGAAAGAAAGTTTTCCATTTTCTCTTCTCCTCGTTAATTTATAGATTTTTTTAGGGTTCTTCGTCTACGTCATCCATATCGGCCTGGCCCGATAAGCGGCGTCTGACATGTGACCATGACATTCCTACAGCCAACACCGCGGCGATAAGGAATAAGACGATAAAGCTTAATACGGTAACGTTATCAATGCCGAGCAGCCCAAGATCGACTAGCCACCAGATAATGATAGAAAATAAACCTATTGCCAGCAATAAGCCAAAACCACCTAGTGATCGCAGTGTTGCTCTGAGATAAATCGTCCAGCCAATTAGGAGGATAATTGAGACTAAGGCGAAGGGAGGTGATAGCAGAATAGCATCACCAAACAGCACATCTTTCGCCCAATTATAATAACTTAAATCGGTGGGGTTATAAGTAACGTAAACCAACGCAAGAGCAAAGACAAAGCGAAGAAAAAAGCCTTGTGAATTGAATTTCTGAGCCATACAAATCCTTGATGTATTCGTCGAAGGTCAGGCCATCATAGCGTTTAGAATGGGTTTCGGAAACCCGTGTTGAGTTTAAGTATGCGAGGCGTTAGCGAATTTGAAAATCGCTGAATTGGTCAGTGGCGGGTTGTTCGCTGATCGTAACGTTGCTGACTTTCGCAAAGCAGGGACCTTTTTCTGCCCATGCCATCATTTTCTGCAATGCAGCTTCATCTCCTTCAACAAGCATTTCAACGCGGCCATCAGGCAGATTTTTCACCCAGCCCATCAATCCTAACTGTTGCGCTTTTTCCCATGCACTGACACGGTAACTGACACCCTGAACGTGGCCGCTTATCAGTAAATGATGCTGTTTTATTCCCATTCAATCGTAGCGGGTGGTTTGCTCGAAATATCGTAAGTAACGCGTGAAATACCGGTTGTTTCGTTGATAATTCGACGCGAAACCAAGTCCAGAAATTCATAGGGTAAGTGCGCCCAGCGCGCTGTCATAAAATCAATGGTTTCCACAGCACGCAGAGAGACGACATAGTCATAACGACGGCCATCACCCATAACGCCGACGGATTTTACGGGCAGAAAAACAGCAAATGCCTGGCTTGTTTTATCGTAGAGATCGTGGTTTCGCAGTTCTTCGATGAAGATATGATCGGCTTTACGTAACAGATCGGCATATTCTTTTTTGACTTCACCGAGAATACGTACCCCCAGACCCGGTCCTGGGAATGGATGGCGGTAAACCATGTCTGAGGGCAGACCCAGTTCAACACCTAATTTACGCACTTCGTCTTTGAAAAGTTCACGCAGTGGCTCAATCAACTTGAGTTTCATGTGTTCTGGTAAACCACCGACATTGTGATGGGTTTTAATCACCTGCGCTTTACCTGTTTTGGCAGCGGCAGATTCGATTACATCGGGATAGATCGTACCTTGTGCCAGCCAGTTCACATTTTTCAGTTTTGAGGCTTCTTCATCAAAGACTTCAACAAACTCGCGGCCGATGATTTTACGTTTTTCTTCCGGATCATTGACACCGGCAAGTTGACTCAGAAAACGATCTTCAGCATCAACACGAATCACCTTAATACCCATGTGTTTGGCAAACATTGCCATCACTTGTTCACCTTCGTTTTCACGAAGCAAGCCGTTGTCCACGAATACACAGGTAAGCTGATCACCAATCGCCTTGTGTAACAAAGCGGCGACTACGGAAGAATCAACACCACCTGAAAGACCTAGTAATACTTCATCATCGCCTACTTGCTCACGCACGGTGGCGATGTGATCTTCAATGATATTGGCAGAAGTCCATAAGGTTTCACAGCCACAGATGTCAGTCAGGAAGCGTTCAATCATGCGTTGACCCTGAGTGGTATGGGTCACTTCAGGGTGGAATTGAACACCATAGAAATGACGTTCTTCATCAGCCATACCAGCAATCGGTGCACTGTCTGTGCTGGCGATAACTTTAAAACCCTGAGGCATTCCAGAGACACGGTCACCATGGCTCATCCAGACATCAAGCATGCCCCAGCCTTCTTCAGTGGTGTGATCTTCGATATTCTTTAGTAGTTCGGAATGGCCGCGTGCACGAATCTGGGCATAGCCAAATTCACGATGATTGGAGGATTCAACCTGTCCGCCTAATTGCGTGGCCATGGTTTGCATACCGTAGCAAATACCAAATACAGGCAGGCCTAATTCAAACACGACTTTTGGCGCGCTGGGTGCTTCATCGCCAATAGTAGAATCGGGACCACCGGACAAGATAATGCCTTTGGGATTGAATTCACGAATCTCGGCTTCGGTGATTTCCGGGTTACGTAATTCACAATAAACACCGGCTTCACGGATACGACGCGCGATGAGCTGCGTGTATTGCGAACCGAAATCAAGGATAAGAATACGATGATCGTGAATATTGCTGGTCATTGAGGTTTCTTCAACTCTGTTAATGAGAACTGCCCCGAGTGGGGCAGTGTTTTATTAGTTAACGCGGTAGTTTGGCGCTTCTTTAGTGATGGTTACGTCATGGACGTGACTTTCACTCATGCCCGCCGCGGTTACTTTGACGAATTGGGGGATGGTTCGCATCTCTTCAATAGTGGCTGAACCGGTATAGCCCATGCTGGCGCGGATACCACCAATCAACTGGTGAACAACGGCGCCCAGACTACCTTTAAATGGAACACGACCTTCAATGCCTTCCGGTACCAGCTTGTCTGTTGCACTGGATTCCTGGAAGTAACGGTCGCTTGAACCTTGTTTTTGTGACATCGCAGCCAATGAACCCATTCCTCGGTATGACTTATAAGCCCGTCCCTGATAAAGCTCGACTTCTCCAGGCGCTTCTTCAGTACCGGCGAACATGCCACCAATCATTATGCTGTGGGCGCCGGCAACCAGCGCTTTGGCGATGTCGCCCGAGAAACGGATACCACCATCAGCAATCAATGGAACGCCGGTACCTTCAAGGGCCGTGGCGACATTGCTGATAGCGCTGATTTGAGGTACACCCACACCCGCAACAACGCGAGTAGTACAGATAGAGCCAGGACCAATACCGACTTTTACTGCATCTGCACCGGCTTCCACTAATGCCAATGCGGCTTCCCCGGTTGCGATATTACCGCCGATGACCTGAATTTGAGGGAAGTTTTGCTTTGTCCATTTAACTTGATCTAAAACGCCTTGTGAGTGACCGTGAGCAGTATCAACCACAATCACATCAACGCCGGCAGCAGCGAGTGCTTCGATACGCTTATTACTTTCAGCACCGATACCAACGGCAGCGCCTACACGCAAACGCTCCTGAGCGTCTTTGGACGCATGTGGATTATCCGTTTGTTTCTGAATGTCCTTGACTGTAATCATGCCGGTCAGGTGGAAGTTATCATCGACTACCAGTAACTTTTCGATACGGTTGCTATGCAACAGGTTTAAAACTTCTTCTCGTGAAGTATCTTCCTGCACCGTAACCAGATTGGCTTTCTTGGTCATAATTTCAGAAACCGGGTTGCCGTAATGCGTTTCAAAACGCAGGTCACGGCTAGTAACGATACCCACTAATTCTTCACCATCCACCACCGGCACTCCAGAGATGCTGTGTGCACGGGTCAAGTCAACGACTTCACCGATAGTTGTATTGGGGGTGACCGTGATCGGATCGCGAACTACACCACTTTCAAACTTTTTGACCTTGCGAACTTCATCCGCTTGTTGCTCAATGGTCATGTTTTTGTGCAGAATACCCAGGCCGCCTTCCTGAGCCAGCGCGATGGCCAACCGACTCTCGGTGACGGTATCCATTGCAGACGAAATCAATGGTATTGTGATGGTGATGTCACGTGTCAATTTTGTTGCAAGATTGACATCCCTTGGGAGGATATTTGAATAGGCGGGTAGTAGCAATACGTCGTCAAACGTCAGGGCTTCTTGAGCAATTCTCATCGGGCACGTTCCTGAAATTACTGTAAAATGATCGTGCAATTATATCAGGAAGTTCTGGGTTTATGATATCTACAAATACATCTGATTCACGAGGTACGCTGGCAAGCCGTGCTGTGAAAGATGTGTATCCGGTTTCCCGTCTGGTACGTGAAGCCCGTGTGCTGCTGGAAGGCTCTTTTCCTTTGCTTTGGGTTGAAGGCGAAATATCTAATTTGGCCATGCCAGGCTCGGGGCATATTTACTTCACGCTTAAAGACGAAGCCGCGCAAGTTCGCTGTGCCATGTTTCGTAATCGTAATCGGCAATTACGTTTTAAACCAGAAAATGGGATGCAGGTGCTGTTACGAGTCAGAGTTACTCTGTATGAAGGGCGCGGCGAGTTTCAGCTTGTCGTTGAGCACATGGAAGAAGCTGGAAGCGGCGCATTGCAGCGTGCTTATGAGGCGCTCAGACAACGGCTGGGAGAAGAAGGGCTGTTTGACGAGGCGCATAAAAAGCCGATTCCAGCGACCCCCCACACAATCGGGATTGTTTCTTCACCAGATGGTGCAGCTGTTCACGATATTTTAAGCGTGCTTAAACGCCGTTTTCCCTCGGTGGCGGTGATTCTTTACCCGGTGGCGGTACAGGGAGATGATTCAGCCAGACAGTTGGTCGATGCCATTAATCTTGCTGAGTATAGACAAGAATGTGATGTACTCATCATAGGTCGTGGCGGAGGTTCGCTGGAAGATTTATGGAGTTTTAACGATGAGAAACTGGCAAGAACGCTGTTTAGTTGTTCATTGCCGGTTATTTCAGCGGTGGGCCATGAAATAGATTTCACCATTGCTGATTTTGTTGCCGATGTCAGGGCGCCGACCCCTTCCGCGGCGGCTGAGATCGCTGTACCGGATGCCAAGCAATTGCTGGCAAACATTCTGGGATTAAAACAGCGGCTGACAGGGATGATTCGACAGTGGCTTGCCACAGAGCAACGTCATTTGCAGCATCTACAACGTCGTTTGCCACGTCCCGACGTGCAATTAAAACAACAAAAGCAGGTGTTAAGCCAGCAAAGCAGACTACTCGACTCTGCCTGGCAGCGTGCTGTGACGAGCAGACAGCAAAAGCTGGATTTTTTGACTGCAAGGCTTAAACATCCCCGGGCACAAATCGATAAGCAACAGTCCAGATTGTCTGCCTTGACGCATCGACTGACACAGGCGTTCAGAGCTGAATTGAAACAAACAGAAACGGCGCTAAGCAGTTTGCAACATCGTTTGCAGCGTCAATTGCCGGAACAGGCTGTGGCACACCATCGACATGCACTCAATAGCCTCAGTAAACAACTCAACAGACTTATGTTGTTGCGACTGGATAAGGCGAAACACGGTTTATCACAGCAGGTTAGAACGTTAGATGCCGTGAGTCCGCTCAATACCCTTGAACGCGGTTACAGTATTACTACACGGAAATCGAATGCCGAAGTATTGACCCGGGCTGATGATGTTGAGGTCGGTGAAACGATTCAAGTACGCTTATTGAAAGGTCATCTGGCATGTGAGGTGAAAGGTGTGTCTGAAAAATAGAGTATTGCTCGGTCTGTTACTGCTATTTTCATCGCCGGTCTTTGCTTCTGAACTGCCACAACAATCACCGGTTCCCGGTGGTGTCATGATCATTCCTTTATCAGCACAAAATAAAATGAAACCGGAAGTGGTTTTTCAGGGTAAGCCGGTAATGGTGGTAGCGTCTGATGGGCGGTGGAAAGCTGTGCTCGGTGTTCCGCTCGCTCTAAAGCCGGGTACACACAAAGTGGTCGTTACTCGTGGGGATGAAAAAAGCACGGTGTTGTTTGATATTAAAGATAAACAGTATCCGACTCAGCACATTACGATCAAAAACAAGCGCAAGGTGAACCCAAACCAGTACGATATGAAGCGCATTAACAGCGAGACAGCTCGCATTGATGCAGCTTTACAGCAATGGACCGAAAAAGCGTCTATCCCTTTTGATTTTATTTGGCCGCTGAAAGGACGGGTCAGTGGATTATTTGGACGTCGTCGTGTTTTCAACGGTGAACCTCGGAAACCACACAGCGGGATGGACATTGCTGCCGCCACAGGGACTATTATTCAGGCACCGGCTGAGGGCATTGTTCGAGGCACCGGACATTATTTTTTCAATGGCAATACGGTATTCATCGATCACGGACAAGGCCTTGTGACGATGTTTTGCCATCTGGAGCAGATTACAGTCGAGGATGGCCAGGCAATCAGACAGGGTGAGAAGATTGGTACCGTGGGTGCGACTGGACGAGTCACGGGTCCTCATCTGCATTTAGGGGTGAGTCTTAACGATGAAAGGGTAGAACCGACCTTATTTTTCCCGCCACAAAGCGCATTGAAACACTGAGTTACAAGTAAGGCTGTAATGCACGCGTCAGTAAACTGAAGTCGATTGGTTTGGTGATATAGGCTTTGAATAGATCTTCAGCAGCCTCAATATTTTCTTCCATCGCAGCAGCGGTTAATGCGATTATCGGAATATCAGCATATTCAGGCGTTTCACGTAATTTTCGAGTGGCTTCCAGGCCGCTCATGCCTGGTAAATTAATGTCCATCAGAATGACATCGGGTTTTAGCGTTTCGAGTAAATCAAAACCTGCCTCTGCGTCCTCACAGATATGTAATTCAACGTGTTTAAAACGAGAGAAAAAAACCTCTATCAGGCGAATATTGGCAGGATTATCTTCGATATAAATGACTTGTTTTATGGGAGTATAAGATTCGCTGTCGCTCTTACGTTGTAATAAAGACAATTCCTGCTGTTTAAGATTGTCGAGTTCTTTGAGCCTATTTTTCTGTTCGTTGGCCAGTGGCAATTCTATCCAGAAGCTACTACCCTGACCAAGCGTGCTGACAAAATCAATTTTGCCGCCCATCGCTTCCAACAACCGCCTACTGACACTTAAACCAACGCCTGTGCCTGCGATGTTACGTTGCTGTCCAAGTCGCTCAAAGGCAGTGAAGACTTGCTCTTGTTTTTCTTCGGCAATACCGATGCCTGTGTCAGTGACAGTTAGTTTCAAGGTGCTGTTTTGCGTTTGCACAGTGGCACTGATCAAAACTCTGCCATCGGTTTTATTATATTTGATGGCATTACTGACTAAATGAATAAAGACTTGTTTAAGTTTGGTGAAGTCGGTAATGACAACGGCATCAGTCCCATCTTTAAGTTCAATCTGAACTTGGTGCTGTTGAGCTAATGTTGTCAGAAGGGGCATGCAATCCTCGAATACGGACGCAATAGGCACATGATCGTCTGAGGTTTTTATTTGGCCTGATTCAATCTCAGAAAGCTCTAACACGTCATTGATCAAAGCCTGCAGATGTTTGCCACAATGCAGGATCTGATTAATATTGTATTTTTGATCTTGGTCGAGGTTTTTCTCTTTGTCACTTAACAGCAACTGTGAAAAACCGAGAATCCCATTCAGTGGCGTTCGTAACTCATGGCTCATGGCGGACAAAAATTCGGACTTGGCATTATTCGCCCGTTCAGCTTCATGCTTGGCTGCCATTAACGCCCGTTTTTCTGCTTTTTGTTGGCTCATATCTCTAGCAATACCAGTGAAAAGGTATTGTCCTTCCCACTTAAAGTCACTGAGCGTGAGCTCTATCGGAAAAGTACGGCCATTTTTATGTAGCGCTTCAACCTCAACGGGTTTGCCTATAATGCGGGTTTGTTCAGTAGACAGGAAGCGTGCCATACCGAGTTTATGCAGATCTCGGTAACTTGCCGGCATCAGTTTAGTGATGTTCAGTCCAATCACTTCACTGGGTTGATAACCAAACAGCTTGATAGAGGCCTTATTGTAGTTTTCGATAATCCCTGATTGATTTATCGTGATAACACTGTCAATCGTGTTATTAAGCAGGGTCTGTAAGCGAAGACTTTCGTGACGAGCACTGGCTTCTAATGCTTCACGTTTATGCAGTTCATCTTCAAGAGATTGTGTTTGCTGACGAATTTCCGAAGTTAGTTTCTTATTATGATGATGTTTGAGCAGAAAGCCCAATAACGCCAGCAGGGTGATTAAACCCAGACCGAAGTACAACCATGTCGGTTGGCTTATTTCAGTTTGAGGTTGCTGATAAATGAAATCATCCAATTCATCGACTTCGTCATAAAGTCCGAGTTGTTGATATGTCCGGGCAATTTCTAGCCATCGTTCAGTCGTCATATGACCAAAATCAACAGTCGGGTAGAGACTTAGTTTTAATAACTGATCCGCTTCAAATTGTAAGTGTGAGCGACTTTTATTTTGTGGATTGTATTTCTCGATGATTAGATCAATGGTTTCTTCGCGATGTGTCGCTGCATAACGCCAGCCTTTGTATGTTGCTTCCCTGAACGTTTTAACGACTTCTGGATTTTTATTGAGGTAATCTTGTGATGTAAACAGGATATCGCTGTAAAAATTAATATTGTAATCTTTCGGTGCGATGGTGCGGTATGGCACACCCCGTCTTGCCATCAAGAAGGGTTCGTTTGAAATATAGGCTGTGAGACCGTCCACCCGGCCATTAATCAGATGCTCAATATCCGAATCGGAGGGTGAAACGAAGTTAATTTTGCTGGGATCAATATTTTGCTTGAGAAAGATGGCCGCAAGATCATCAGCATAAGATTGTCGGGTCAGGGTTTTATTAATAAAGTCTGATGCAGAATAAATGCCGGAATCAGCAGTGACTAACCAAACATAGGGACTGTCCTGAAATGTCGCACCCAGTGCAACCAAAGGGCGACCTTTGAGATATTCAACAACGATCCCTGTTCCAGACATACCAAAGTCTACATCGCCGCTTTCGACTTCATCGTAAGGATGGGTGAACCCGGTTTGGATGTCTACATCGAGCCCGGCCTGTTCATAAAAGCCATTCTCTTTGGCGGCATAGATGCCGGCGAACTGGAATTGATGTTGCCACTGTAATTTGATAACCACATTATGTTGATGAGATGGCGTGGTCACATCTTCGTGTGCATTCACGTGCCAAGAGGCTAGCAAAATAACGAAGAGTAATAGGTGATTCAGAGTCATGTTTGGCGGTGCATCCAGTGAGTTTGCATAGTACCGTAACCGTTCAGGTTTACGCTACTGAAATACACTTACATTCTGAAATCACGGCCCAAATAAACGCTCAATACCTTTTTATCCTTAAGTATTTCATCAGGTGTGCCGCGAGCGATAACTTCGCCTTCATTGAATATATAAGCGCGCTGGCATACATTAAGTGTTTCCCGCACATTATGGTCTGTAATTAATATACCAATACCACGTTCAGCCAGTTCTTTGATTATTCCCTGAATATCTAATACCGAGATAGGGTCAACCCCTGCGAATGGCTCATCCAGCAAAATAAATTGTGGGTCCATCGCCAAAGCGCGGGCTATCTCAACCCGTCTTCTTTCACCACCTGATAAGGCCATACCCTTGGATTTGCGGATATGGTCAATATGAAAATCTGCCAGTAGACGTTCCAGCAGATCGTGCTTCTGGTCTGTATCAAGTTCATCCCGGGTTTCGATAATGGCATACAGATTATCTTCAACACTCAGTTTGCGAAATACCGAGGCTTCCTGAGGTAAATAACCAATTCCCAGTCTGGCTCTGTCATGAATGGGATATTCCGTCAGTTCCTGTTGATCCAGATAAATGTAGCCATAATCGACCGGAATTAAACCAACAATCATGTAAAAGCTTGTCGTCTTACCGGCACCATTTGGCCCTAGTAGACCAACAATTTCGCCACTTTTTACATCCAGCGAAATGTCCTTGACGACTTGACGGTCACCATAGCGTTTTGCCAGTTGCTGTGCAGATAACATGCTCATTGACTTAAGCGGGGCTATTTAATGTAACGGCTGTTGACCCAGCCAATCACGACTTCACCGTCGATCGTACCTCGTACCTGAGCCCAGGCTTCCTGCCGTGTTAGTACAATCACTTCCAGTGAAGGAGCGAAGGTACCGATTTTGAGATAATGCGTACCTGGACCCGATCGCACATTAAGTGCTGTGGTGGTCATCGCTGTAGGGTAGCCTTTATCTGCTTTGTCAGTATTTGAAACAGAGCTGTTAGTGTCAGCAGCCGGGGCTGCTTGTTTATCCGTTTTGGGGGTGTCAGGCGTCGTTTTCTTTTTGTTGCCTGGAGGCTGAATAATGATGTGTACACGCCCTTTTTCCTTCTTTTCACCGCCGACAGAAACCGGGGCAGAGTTGGCTGTGACCACATTTCTTTCAATATCGTATTCGATTCGGTTGCCGGTGAATTCATCACCAGATTGCCAGACATGCCCTTCGCCAATTAGGTAAATTTTCTGACGACCGGCAAAATATTCCATTTGTAATGCTTTGGCACGGACAGGTGCTTCACCGGGTTTATGCACTTGTTTATAAGTAGCCCGTTTACCCTGAGCCACCATTTTTTCAATTTGTTTATTTTCGTCGTAGTAAAAGGTGATGATGTCACCTTCAATACGCAATGTGCCCTGAGTCAGAATGGCATCACCTTTATATTGAGTGACGCCTTCACGATCATCGAGTTGAGCGTGATCGGCTTCTATATTAATCGGTTGTTCGCGATCACTGGGTAGTGCCCAACTTAATGTGGGTAAAACCAGCAATAGAATCGTGACTAATTTATTTTGCAGGGGCATCATATTGTCCTTTCACTCTTGAGTGCAGGTTGATTGTTTCATCGTTTAAAGCGGCATGTAAGCCCACAGATTCTGTGTCACCCTGGGGTGAGTGAATAGTGACAGGTTGATCCGTGTAGGCCGTATTTAACTTGGTATCTAAGGTCAATTTTTCTGTCAGCATTTGAAACGAGGGATTATCTTTATTGGTGATAATAACATTTCCTGTCAGCAGGATAGTGTCAGCATCACCTTGGGTCTGTCCCAGCTCTGACTCAATGATCCAGGCATCCTGACCCGGCTCTAGGAACTCGGTAATGGGATCAATCATTTCTGTGGAATCATCTTTCGGATAATGAGCCATTTCCTTGCCTTTGATAACCCGATCTGGCGTGCCATCAATATCCATAATGGTCATCGTAAAATCTGTCATAGCGTAATCACTGGTGCGTGTTGTCTGATTTTGCATATCAGGTTGCGTAACCTCATTATCAAGCAAAAGCCAGACACCAATCATAAATACCGCAACGATAGCCAATTTGACGGGTAAAGAAAGTTTAGAAATGGCGTTCAATTTGATCTTGCAGGTTGCCCTGTCCTTCCATAATTAATTCACAGACTTCACGAGCAGCACCATGACCACCGTTTGAAGGTGTGATCCAATGCGCATGTTTTTTGACCACAGCATCAGCGTCTTGAACAGCCACGGCCAGACCGACACGACTCATAATCGATAAATCAACCCAGTCATCACCCACATAGGCGCACTCATCCGCTGACAGACCCAATTCCCTTACTAAGGCTTCAAACACAGGCAGTTTGATTCGTTTGCCTTGATAAACATGTTTTATACCCAAGCTGGTCATGCGGTGCTCGACCGTTTTAGATGTACGTCCGGTGATAATCGCAATTTCGACACCGGTATACTGCAGCAGTTTCATGCCATGACCGTCACGTGAATGAAACGCTTTATACTCCTCACCATCGTCGCCAATAATGATTCGGCCGTCGGTTAAGACGCCGTCGACATCAAACACAACTAGTTTAATTTTTTTTGCCTTTTCCAGAATATCCTGCATGTTTGTTTCCTGTTAAACCACACCTGCGCGAAGCAAATCGTGCATATTGATAGCGCCCTGTAATTGTTGCTTTTCATCAAGGATGAGTAAGGCATTAATTTTGAAGCGTTGCATCAACTCAAGAGCCTCTGCAGCCAGCATATCCGGGCGTCCGGTTTTACATTCATGAGTGACATAATCTGATAATGGCTGGGTATGAATATTAATTTCCTGTGCCAAAACGCGACGTAAGTCACCATCGGTAAAAATGCCGACGATTTCATTATTGGCATTTGATACTGCAGTCATTCCCAGACCTTTAGCAGACATTTCGATTAATGCTTCGCTAATCAACACGGACTCATCGACTCGAGGCACGGCGATACCGGTATGCATAATATCGCTGACATGCAACAACAAACGACGACCTAATAAACCACCGGGATGTGACATGGCAAAATCTTCGGCAGTAAACCCCCTGGCCTCAAGCAGCGCGACGGCCAGCGCATCACCCATTACTAAGGCGGCTGTGGTGCTTGAAGTAGGGGCAAGGCCAAGCGGACATGCTTCACGTTCAACGCTGACATCAATGTGGGCATCAGCGCATTTTCCCAGCGTGGAATCCGGTTTGCCTGTCATTGCAACGAAGGGTACGCCCAAACGTTTTATCAGCGGCAAAATAGTCAGGATTTCGGTTGTTTCACCGGAGTTGGATAAAGCCAAAACCACATCTTTGTCGGTGATCATACCCATATCACCATGGCTTGCTTCACCAGGATGAACGAAAAAAGCCGGTGTGCCAGTACTGGCTAATGTGGCAGCAATCTTACCGCCGATGTGGCCGGATTTACCCATGCCTATTACGACAATGCGACCGTCACAGGCAAGCATATAATCACAGGCTTTCAAAAACGCTTCATTGATGCGCTCACGTAACGCTGTAATGGCAGATAGTTCAGTATCAAGTACTGCTAAAGCCAATTTTTTCAACTTGTCGTGTTCGATTGTCATCAGCTGAGTCCGGGCGTGTTTTGATACGCTAATAGTCCGTTATAGCCGATATAGACAACTAACATCAATACACCAGCGAATCGACCAATACGACCCTGCTTACAAAAACGGGCTAGTAGATATAAGCCAAGCGCCAGTCCGATCATGAAAGGAAAGTCACGATAGAGCAATAACGGGTCGGTATCGGATGGTGCAATAAGGCCGGGCATGGCGAGAACAGCCAGCAAGTTAAAAATATTTGAACCGAGTATGTTACCGACAGCAATATCATGCTCATTTTTCAATGCAGATATAACCGATGCCGCTAATTCCGGCAGGCTGGTTCCAATTGCTACTATAGTCAGACCGATGATGAGATCGCTGACGCCCAGTAACTGGGCCACACCGGTTGCCCCCCAAACCAAGGCTTTTGATCCAACGAGTAAAGCAATCAGACCAATTACAAAATAGATTGCCGACTGTTTGGTTGTCATTGAGGGGGTGGCATATTCTTTTTCGAATTCTTTTTCTATGGGATCTTGTTTAGTGCTGTGAATTGCGAGCCATGCCATTCCACAGAGGGTCAGAATAAAACCGACGAGTAAGATGCCGCCATCTGTTCTATCCATATCACCGTCGAGTATCAGGACGAGTGATGCAAGCATGACAAAAGCCAGCACAGGGAATTCACGACGTAAGGTATCGGAGTGAACGACAAGCGGGGTGATCAATAGCGTTATACCCAATACCAGACCCACGTTGGTAATGTTGGAGCCGATAGCATTACCAATCCCCAGTGCCGGTGAGCCCTCGAAGGCGGCTAACGCTGACACCAGCATTTCAGGGGCTGATGTACCAAATCCGACAATAGTCAGACCCACTATTAATGGCGATACGCCGAGATTTGATGCAAGATTCGCCGCGCCATCGATAAAGCGGTCTGCACCCCAAATCAATACTGCAAAACCGGCAACGATAGAGAGAATAAAGAATAATGTAGTCATAACGTCCGTTATTGTGGCATCTAAGCCGTTATATGAAACATAAAAAAGCCGGGCTGAACCCGGCTCTTAATTATAAAGGCTTGAACGCCTGTTGTGTTATTACTCGGCGAAAACGTCGAAATCGTCTTCCGGTGGAAGGCCATCATAGACCAGATGTTGGCGCCGTTGCATGTAGGCATCACGAACATAGCTGTATTCGTCAGTAGCCGCTTCATCCAACACTTTTTCAGCACTGAGTAAGCTGGCACGTGAATCAATGACACGTGTACCAACGATAGCTAAACGCGCATCGTCGCCTTCAACATACATGACAGGATCAGTAAACATGTCACCAACCAGGCCAAAAGAGTCACGCACATTGCGTGGGCCAAACAATGGTAAAACAATGTAGGCGCCGGGTTTTGCACCCCACACACCTAATGTCTGACCAAAGTCTTCGTTGTTTTTGGTGAAGCCGTTCAAGCTTGCCACGTCAAAGATACCGGCAACGCCTACGGTGGTATTCACAACAAAACGATAGGTGTCGCGGTAAGCCTGATTGAATTTACCTTGTAACAAATCGTTGATGATGACTGTGATGTCATTCAGGTTACTGAAAAAGTTGCTGACACCATGACTGATTGGAGCGGGTACGACCGTATCGTAACCCTTAGCAACGGGCTTGATGACGGCGGTATCTAGCGCATCATTAAATTGGTACATCGCCCGGTTATATCCTTCCAATGGATCATTCACACCCGCTGACTGGTTGGTCGTTGCACACCCAGTCATCAGCAAAAATGTAGTAATCAGACTGAGCCTGACAAATGCGCTGAAGTTCGACATCGAATTAAGTTCCCTGTTTTCTTCTTTAATTTGGTCGGAAGAATAATCTCACGGGGACCTGTGCCGATCAAGCTATTCTGTTGTTATATTGGCAAAGAAGGGATGCCTCCGTTGTAAAAATGCAACAAATTTTCAA
This sequence comes from Methylophaga sp., assembly GCF_965655755.1. Taxonomy (GTDB): domain Bacteria; phylum Pseudomonadota; class Gammaproteobacteria; order Nitrosococcales; family Methylophagaceae; genus Methylophaga. Next base: position 61,931 of record NZ_CBFHHW010000006.1, read on the forward strand.
AGACACCAGAATGCCTGGTTTGTAATAGCGTCGTTTCGTTTATTGGTTGGCTCTTTATTGTCATGCATGAAGTCAGCAAACACTTCCGTACACGCCAGCCAACTATTTTTCTGAGCAAACTCGATGCAACGTTTGGGGTTTATGGTGGAGCAATCCTTTACAGCCTGACTTAGGTCATTATTTAAATGACCGGTTACCCCGTTTTCAATCACATCAGCAGGACCCGTAACGGGGTAGGCGGCTACAGGTACACCACAGGCCATTGCTTCTAAAATGACCAGACCGAATGTGTCTGTTTTACTTGGAAATACAAACACATCTGCTGCAGCGACATAAGAGGCGAGTTCTTTGCCGAATTTGGCACCTGTAAACAATACATCCGGATAGCGTTCTTGCAGTTGTTTCAAATCCGGGCCGTCTCCCACCACGACTTTACTGCCTGATAAGTTTAAATTCAGGAAGGCTTCAATATTCTTTTCAATAGCAACACGCCCCATATTGAGCATGATAGGAGGAGTCAGATTCAGCTTTTGAGGGTTATCCGGTGTGAAAATCTCGGTATCAACCCCGCGACCCCATACCTCAATATGCTCGAAACCATTATCTAACAACCGTTGTTTTTGCGATTGTGTCGGGACTAATGTGCGAACGGCCTTGCCATGGAATCGACGAAACCAGGCGTAACTCCAGCTGAGTGGGATAGGTAAACGCAGTTGAAGGTACTCAGGGAATTGCGTGTGATAAGACGTTGTGAAATTAACCCGATGTTTAATACACCAGCGTCTTGCAGCCATACCGAGCGGCCCTTCAGTTGCGATATGAACTGCATCAGCGTTGAGCTTATTTAATATTTCTCGCACTTTCCGGCCCGGAAATACGGCAAGGCGAATACTGGGATAGCTTGGACAGGGCACCGTTTTAAAACTTTCAGGTGTCACAAGGTGAACATCATGTCCCAGTAGCATCAGGTTTTTGCGGGTTTGTTTCAGAGTCCGCACAACGCCATTGACCTGAGGACTCCAGGCATCAGTGATGATGACGATTTTCATCAGGCTGCCTGCACAACGGAGTGGGTCTCATCAACAATTTCAGTCCAGTTAAGTATTTCCATCCGGCCATCAGGGTGTTCGACCAAGGCAGTGCAACTCTCTACCCAATCGCCGCAGTTGAAATAATCAATCTCGAAATGACGAGTAATTTCTGCACGGTGAATGTGGCCGCAGACCACACCATCTACTCCTTGACGAGCCGCTTCATGCGCAACAGCTTCTTCAAAGTTGCTGATGTACTGCACTGCATTTTTGACGCGATGTTTCAAAAACGCCGCTAAAGACCAGTAGGAAAATCCAAGCTTGCGCCGGACGTAATTCACCCAGCGGTTGGCTCTCAACAGGTATTCGTAAAGACGACTGCCAACTTTTGCCAGAAGCGGGGATATTTTCACCACGCTATCAAATTGATCGCCATGCAAGATCAATAGTTTTCTATTGTCGGCGGTGGTGTGAATGACTTCGTTTTGAATTTCAACGTTACCAAACACGGCGCCATCAAAATCACGTAATACTTCATCGTGATTACCAGGGACATACACCACCTTGGTATTGTGCTTTGCTTTACCGAGTAAGGTACGGATGACATTATTGTGCGCCTGAGGCCAGAACATCTTTTTCTTCATTTCCCAGACATCAATGATATCCCCGACCAGATACAAGTAATCACATTCGACTTTGTGTAAAAAATCAAGCAGAAAATCAGCACTGCAACCGCGAAAACCGAGATGAATATCTGAAATCCAGACGCTTCGAACTTTTATTTTCTCGTGGTGACTGACTTGTTTTTGCATAATGTGCCCTTATCTATATGATTGAGCGCACAGTAACCAATTGATGTTGCAACAAGATGAATTTTTTGTTGCAGAACGATGACGACAAGTAATGAAATCAGTTGTCCTACTTCCAAGTCAGCAAAACAATAGAGAGTGATATGAGCAATCCATTATTAGAAACATTCACCTTGCCACCGTTTTCCCGGATACAGCCCGAGCATGTTGAGCCAGCTGTGACACAAGCGATACAAGAAGCAAAACAATCGGTTGAGAACCTTTTGAAAGGGCTCGACAACCCAACCTGGGAAACTCTGGTGGAACCGATGGAAGAAATGGAATGCTATATCGACCAGATCTGGTCACCGGTGAGTCATATGAATTCTGTAGTGAATTCGGAAGAGCTGCGTCAAGCCTATAACGCTTGCCTGACCATGCTGAGCGAGTTTGGTACCGAGCTGGGTCAAAATGAAGATCTCTATAAAGCCTATAAAAAAATAGCTGAAAGTGATGAATACAATCAGCTGGATACAGCACAGAAGAAAGTCATTGATAATGCAGTGCGTGATTTTCGTTTGTCAGGTGTGGAATTGCCTCAGGATAAGCGAAACCAATACAAACAAATCTCTCAAAAGCTGACTGAGTTGAGTGCCAAGTTTGAAGAAAATCTGCTTGATGCCACCCATGCGTGGAAAAAACATATTACCGATAAGGACATGTTGTCCGGTTTGCCTGAATCCACCATTGCCATGGCGGAGCAATTTGCTAAACGCGATGATCTGGAAGGCTGGGTGTTTACCCTGGATTTTCCCTCTTATATGCCAGTGATGTCCTATGCCGATAACCGTGATTTACGTGAAGAAATGTACACCGCATTTGCGACAAAAGCCTCGGATCAAGGTCCGGATGCCGGTAAATGGGATAATACGGAAGTCATGGCAGACATATTAAAACTGCGTCATGAACTGGCCCAATTATTAGGCTTTGATAGCCATGCCGAACGATCGTTAGCGACTAAAATGGCGCAAAGCCCACAGCAGGTAATGGACTTTCTTAATGATCTGGCTTCACGCAGCAAACCGATCGCTGAAAAAGAGTTTGAAGAACTCAAAGCGTATGCCAAAGAAACGGCAGGCATGGATGATCTGCAAGCCTGGGATGTGACCTATTTTGCTGAGAAGTTACGTCAGCAACGTTATGCCATCTCACAAGAAGAAGTGAAGCCGTATTTTCCTGAAAAGAAAGTGGTTAACGGTTTGTTTGCCGTGGTTAATAAACTTTACGGTTTAGATATTACTGAACGGAAGGATGTGGATACCTGGCATAAAGATGTGCGTTTCTTTGAAATTCACGATGCTAAAGGCGAATTACGTGGTCAGTTTTATCTGGATCTCTATGCTCGCCAACATAAACGAGGTGGCGCGTGGATGGATGAATGCCTGGTTCGTCGTAAAACCGAAAGCGGTATTCAGACACCGGTTGCTTTCCTGACCTGTAACTTTTCAGAACCCGTAGGTGATAAACCGGCTTTGTTCACGCATGATGAAGTCACCACGTTATTTCACGAGTTTGGTCATGGTTTGCATCATATGCTGACTAAGATTGATTATTCAGGTGTGTCCGGTATTAACGGTGTTGCGTGGGATGCCGTTGAACTGCCAAGTCAGTTTATGGAAAACTGGTGCTGGGAACGGGAAGCATTGGATTTGATTTCCGGTCATTACGAAACCGGGGAAAAGCTGCCTGATGAGCTCTACAATAAAATGATCGCAGCCCGTAACTTCCAGTCAGCGATGATGATGCTTCGTCAGCTGGAGTTTTCCATCTTTGATTTTCGTCTACACCTGGAATTTGATCCCAATGGCGATAATCAGGTTGAAAAAATTCTCAGCCAGGTTCGTGAACAAGTGACTGTGGTTAAGCCACCTAAATTCAACCGCTTTGCTCACAGCTTCGCTCATATCTTTGCTGGTGGCTATGCTGCTGGCTACTATAGCTACAAGTGGGCAGAAGTATTGTCAGCTGACGCTTTCTCAAAGTTTGAGGAAAACGGTATTTTTGATCGGGAGACAGGGCTGGAATTCCTGAATAACATTCTGGAGCAGGGTGGCTCCAAAGAACCGATGGAATTATTCATCGCCTTCCGGGGCCGTGAGCCAGAAATTGATGCGTTGTTGCGACACTCCGGTATCGCTGCATAATAAAAAGGGCCGAAAGGCCCTTTTTTAATTCGATTGATAAAACAGCGAGTAACTTACGAGTTCAAGCAGATTTGAACAGCTTGCTGTGCATTCTGAAGCATACTCATCGCTTTATCTTTGTTGAGTTTACCGTCTTCCACGTCCTGTTTGATTTGCATGTTCAATGCTCGGGTTGTGGTTTCGATGTCTTCGCCAGCGGCGACAGGAAGAATAGCTTTTTCACGATAAGCTTCAGGTAGATTACCTAAGCCTTCAAGCTGGCAACTCGCCATTTTTGTGACGTAAAAGTTCGCTTCTGTTTTGATGGCTCTCGCAGTCATTTCAGGCCGATCAACGCTGAGTTTTTTCATAACCAGTGGTTTAACTTGTTCACTGTAGTGTTGCTTGTAGTTTTCTTCATCCTGAGCGTCAATTGCAATAGCTTGCTGCGTTACGAAGACAAAAGGCAAAAGTAGTAATAATTTTTTCATGGCATGTCCTTCTTGATAAACGTTCGGTTACAAGCACCGAACTTCGCCTTTGCACCATAAGGCACAAATAATAAAATTCCTGTGAACTGTATCTGTTTAAGCCTGATGAATCCAGTTTGGAGTTTAAACGTATGAGATGTTTGTTATTGAATGTTGAAAATAAAAAGGGCACCGAAGTGCCCTGAATGCGTTTGGATTATCTCTGGTATCGCGTTATTTTTTCTTCGCTTTCTTTTTATCTTTTTTATTCTGTTTCTTGTCTTTCTTGTCTTTCTTGTCTTTCTTGTCTTTCTTGTCTTTCTTGTCTTTCTTGTCTTTCTTGTCTTTCTTAGTCTTCTTGTTCGACTTTTCTTTGTTAGGTTTCTTCGTTGGCTGTTTATTCACTACTGTTTCAGCTTCAGGCTTGGGAAAGGCCGCCATTCCAAGCTTACGAAATTTCGTAACCCAATAACGCACTTGTCCAAGCGTTAAACCTGTTTGCGTCGCAGCCTCAGCGTGACTGGCACCGTCATGAACAGCGATAAGAACGCCAGCCCGACTGCTGAACGCTGTCTGAGAACCGACAATTTTCTTGCATTGGGTTACTTGTGCTGGGCTGAGAAGCTTTTTAGTGCTAGCCATACTGAAACTCCATATCGTGAGCGTTAAGATGCAAATTATTGCTGCAACGTACTTAAATAAAAGCTGATCATTTAGCTTAATGGTGCCATATGACAATTTGATGACAACAGAAAAAAGGGGGGAAGACCCTTTCTAGTTGCGTGCTAAAGCTATGCTCAGCGTAGTTGACTGTCTTTACTGCCACGGCGATTAAACAAGCCAGCCGCTTTATTTTCTTCGTCAATAATTTCCTGACAGTTCACGCACAAACGCACGCCTGGAATAACCTCACGGCGACGTTCTGGAATTTCTGCGTCGCATTCCTCGCAATGCGTCAGGCTCTCACCCTTCGGTAAGCTGTCACGCGCGTGCTGAATGGCATCATCCACACTGGCATCAATTTGATCTTGTACTGCCCCATCTCGGGACCATCCTCCAGCCATAACAACCTCCAACCGACTGTTTTATAATTCAAGTATAGTCCTTTGATTGAGTAAACCCAATGATTTCAATGCAATTGGCAGGTCTGCATTTATTTTTCTCAGCCTGACCCTGGGAACAGATCAAAAGATAGTGTTGAGGAGTTGAAATATTTTTGGAGAAAAAGCCCGGTAAGAGGACGAGCAGAGGAAAGTGTTCGCAATAAACACAAATAGGCTCCCATATAGGACTTGATTCTACAGCTAGATTCACATCAATAAAGATCAACTATAAACTGCTAAGCTACCCGAATCCGAAAATAAGAATAATCCAGCAATGAAATACACCGATTTACGTGACTTTATCAACGGTCTTGAAAAACAGGGCGAGTTAAAACGTATTACCACCGAAGTGGACCCCGCTTTGGAAATGACAGAAATTGCTGACCGAGTTTTGCGGTCTGGCGGTCCGGCTCTGTTATTTGAAAATCCAAAAGGCTCAAATGTACCTGCCCTGCTTAACTTGTTTGGCACGCCTAAGCGGGTGGCGATGGGTATGGGGGAAGACTCCGTGGAAGCCTTGCGTGAAGTCGGTAAATTACTGGCCTTTTTGAAAGAGCCGGATCCGCCCAAGGGTATGAAAGATGCCTGGAGTAAATTGCCGATTTTCAGGCAGGTTATGAATATGGGGCCGAAACTTGTTAAAAAAGCCGCGTGCCAGCAAGAGGTCATTGAGGGAGACGACATTGATCTCGCTAACTATCCGATTCAACTCTGTTGGCCGGAAGATGCGGCACCGTTAATAACGTGGGGGCTGGTAGTCACCAGAGGACCACACAAAGAACGTCAGAACCTCGGCATATATCGCCAACAGGTGATTGCTAAAAACCGTGTGATTATGCGTTGGTTATCACACCGTGGCGGCGCTCTGGACTTCAAAGAATGGCAGCAGAAAAATCCGGGCGAGCCGTTTCCTATCAGTGTTGTTCTGGGCTGCGACCCGGCGACAATTCTCGGTGCTGTCACTCCAGTGCCTGACACCTTATCGGAATATGCGTTTGCCGGGTTACTGCGAGGCAGTAAAACTGAGTTGGTGAAATGCATCGGTAATGATTTGCAGGTGCCGGCTAATGCTGAAATTGTCTTGGAAGGACATATTTACCCGGATGATATGGCTCCGGAAGGGCCGTACGGCGATCACACGGGGTATTACAACGAAGTCGATAGCTTTCCTGTGTTTACCATTGAGCGCATCACCCAACGCAAAGATCCGATTTATCACAGCACTTACACCGGACGCCCACCGGATGAGCCAGCCATTCTAGGAGTAGCTCTCAACGAAGTGTTTGTGCCTATTCTGCAAAAGCAGTTTCCAGAAATTGTGGATTTCTATTTGCCACCAGAAGGTTGTTCCTATCGTATGGCGGTGGTGAGCATGAAGAAACAATATCCGGGACATGCCAAGCGGGTAATGATGGGGGTCTGGTCATTTTTAAGACAATTTATGTATACAAAATTTGTGATCATCGTTGATGATGATGTAAATGTGCGAGATTGGCAGGATGTGATCTGGGCGATTACGACCCGAATGGATCCCGCTCGGGACACAACCTTGGTTGAAAATACACCGATTGACTATCTGGATTTTGCTTCGCCGGTATCAGGCCTTGGCTCGAAAATGGGAATGGATGCAACCAATAAATTACCTGGTGAAACGGATCGTGAATGGGGCAGACCGATTGAAAAAGATCCGACAGTCACCGCTCGGATTGATGCGATTTGGAGTGACTTAGGACTTGATTAAGTGCTTGTGAAAAAATAGCCGGCAATCAGATAGAAGATGTTCAAAGCCGCTAAGGTGAAGATCAAAAAGAAGGTGATTTTCATACCCAAAGCACGGTGTTTGAAGTTATTTGTTCTAATTGCCGATGCATGGAAGAGACGCCCTACAAGCATTGCAATGCCTGCCAAATGAATAATCCACCATGCGGCGGTGGCCCATTCCAACAGCATCATCAAAATCAGAATAATAGGAATGTATTCAGTTGCATTGCCCTGCGTTCGAATCGCAGCCTGTAAATCGGCATTACCACCATCACCCAATGAAATCCGGTGTTTGCGCCGAAGGCTGATAACACGTAAAGACAGCTTGACCAGTAATAAAGCACTAAGGCTGGCGTATAACGCTGTAATCATTTTATTTCCCGGGACTATGTCCATCAGTGTTTTCTTCTACCCAATGGGAGCCATCGGGTCCGAATTCTTTTTTCCAGAAGGGGGCGTTGTGTTTGAGCTCTTCGATGAGCCAATCGCAGGCATCTATGGCTGCCCGACGATGAGCTGACCAGCAGGCAATCACGACAATCGCATCGCCCGGATAAATATCGCCGACGCGATGTACGATCAGACAATCCTGCAACGGCCAGCGCTCACGTGCGAGTTTTTCCAGCTTGACGATATAGCGTTCAGTCATCTGTGGATAGTGCTCCAGCACCATTTTTTCAAGGTTTTCGCGATCACTGAAATCACGCATGGTACCGATAAAGCTTGATGTCGCTCCATGCTGACCCGTGGGCTGCTGCATTTCACAATCAGCTAAAATCTGCCATGGTTCGATAGTCTGTTCGCTGATCCAGTTGCTCACTTTAGCCTCCGGTTACCGGCGGAAAAAAGGCTACTTCATCACCCTCTTTGATAGGGGTGTCAAAGCGGGCATAGTCGAGATTGATTGCCACTAATATATTGTCCGGGCGGGGTGCATTATTTGTTGCCAAAGCCCAGGCCTCAGCAGCATCTTTAGCAGCGTCGAGTTCAACTTCGGCTTGACTTACCTTATCTCGCAGGCTGGCAAAAAATTTGACTTGAATACTCATCTGGTTGATCGTTCTAAGCAATTAAAGTCTAAGGATAACATTTGCGATGTCTGAATTGACCCATTTTAATCAGGCCGGTGAAGCTCATATGGTCGATGTCGGTGCTAAATCTGTGACCGACAGGGTTGCGGTGGCTGCAGGTACCATCTCAATGTTGCCTGAAACCTTCGGTTTAGTTGAACAGGGTGGTCATAAAAAAGGGGATGTACTTGGGATCGCGCGCATTGCCGGGATTATGGCGGCTAAAAAGACGTCTGATCTGATTCCGCTCTGTCATCCTTTGGCGTTAAGCAAAGTCAGCGTTGAGTTTGAACTTGATAAAGCCAATGCAGCTATTCATTGTCAGGTGCAAGTCGGTACCAGTGGTCAGACCGGCGTTGAGATGGAGGCGCTGACGGCCGTTCAGGTTACTCTGCTCACCATCTACGATATGTGTAAAGCTGTCGACCGTGGCATGACAATGAACAACATCCGGTTACTTGAAAAGCAGGGGGGGAAAAGCGGTCACTGGAAAGCGGAGTGAGCGCATCTTAGCTGAATATAGCCTTGAAACTGACATGTTCGCCCGAGCGACGAGTGTCATAGCCTGAGAATCCTTCCAGCGCGTTATGAAAGTCCTTACTTTTTAACAAAGACACAATCTCTTTAACACGCTCATCATCAATGAGTTGATTTGGCACGGCTAAACAGTAGTGCTCCCAAGCGATTGGCAGAAACTCAAGGTTGAATTTGTCGGCCACAGGCGCGATTCCAAAACCGACGTCGACCGCACCGCTGGCGACCATTGCGGCAACCGCCATATGGGTAAACTCTTCCTGTTCGTAACCCTGAACTTGTCTGGTGGCGATCTGTGCCTCTTCAAGTAACTGGTCAAATAATAAGCGGGTACCGGAATCGGCCTGACGATTGATAAATGTCACATCAGGCTGAGTCAGTGAGTTTATACTTTCAATATGTTTGGGATTGCCTTTAGCTACCATCAGACCTTGATTGCGTTTGACCACATAGATCAACTGATGTGTGCCTTCACTGATTAATTCAAGGTAATCCGAGATAATTTGTTGACCCAGTTTGCCCTCCGGAATGTGAAAGCCGGCAATATGACAATCACGATTGCGAAGCGCACGCAGACTGTCCAGACTGCCGTGAAAGTGCAAGTCCAGTTGGAAGTCTGATTGTTGATTGATGAGATCACGCAAAGTGCCAATTGCTAGGCCATGGCTGGCAAAAATGTTGAAGCCGTCACCGCGGCTATGATCCAGTAATGACTCAAATTCACGTTTGAATTGTGTCGAAAAATTATCCAATTCCGGTGCAAAAGATGCCGACAATTGACGGTTTGAGTGCATTAGCTTTTCGCCAATAGATGACAGTTTGGCTCCTCGGCCGCGCTCTAAAATGACCAGCGGCTGACCTAATAAACTTTCCCACTTATTCAAAAGACCCCAGGCAAAACGATAGGAAACCAGGGTTTTGTCGGTGGCCTTTTTCAGCGAACCTTCCCGCTGAACCGCTTCCAGCAATTGAAACAGTACTGCATCAATGTTGTGTGTATCGCCCTGTTGACTAAGCTGCCAGTGAAAGTTGATTTTGATATCCATAATTATGCACAAGTTCTCATATTTTATATTCATTAAGTGAGATATAGAATACATCACATTGCACAATATATGACATTGTAAACATATATATGTCGAATTTACTTATCGTTACTGGGAAAAATAAAATGAGATTGAAAACGACATTTGTTGCAGCGAGTGTGGCGCTGACGATGACAAATGCAGCTTACGCAGGTTCAGAAATTGAAACGTTGATTAATATGCTGCATGAAAACGGGATGGTTTCTGAAGCACAGTATGGCCGTTTGATGGCAGAGCTAGAGCAGAATAAGACGCAGTCAGCTGAAGAAAAAGCAGCAGTGGACAAAAAACTGGCAGAAGCGACAAAACCGTCTGATGTCGAGGTCACCATAGACAAAGGTATTAACATCAAAACCCGTGATGAAAAATTCACCACAAAAATAGGGGGTCGGGTGCAGGCCGATGCTGCTGCGTACGGTGGTGAACCGGATATGGGGGATGGCACTGAAATTCGTCGCGCCAGACTTTATCTTCAGGGCACTATGTATAACGACTGGGGCTACAAGCTGCAGTATGACTTCGTTAATTCAGGGAATACGGGTATCAAAGACGCTTACTTATCCTATAAAGGCTTTGATAATTTAGAGCTCAAAGCCGGTAATTTCAAAGACCCATTCAGCTTGCAGGAACAAACCAGTTCGAAATTTATTTCCTTTATGGAGCGCGGTCTGCCCTCAACCTTTGCTGCCGGACGTCATATCGGCGTGATGGCAAGTAAAGCAAACAAACATTGGACGCTGGCGGGTGGTTTATTCGGTGACACGGTGAGTAAAAAAGGTGGAGCAGAGGATGAAGGATGGGGCTTAGGCACACGTGCCACATGGGCGCCTGTTAATGACAAAACAAAAGTTATTCACCTTGGTTTAGGTTTGAACTACCGTGAAACCGGTGGAGCAAACGAGGCGCAATTTAAACAGCAAGCCGAATCGCATCTTTCAGGTATCAGTATTGTTGATACAAACGTCATTGCAGCGGTGAATGATTTTTATAAAGTCGGCGCCGAAATCGCTACCGTACAAGGACCCTTCTCCGCGCAGGCGGAATACATTACCACTTCAGTCAATCGTGATGCAGGCAAAGATCTGGACTTTAATGGCTGGTATGCACAGGCCGGGTATTTCCTGACAGGCGAGTCACGTAACTACAAAAACGGCAAGTTTGGCGGTATTTCACCAAAAGCCAATGTGGGGGAAGGCGGTATCGGTGCCTGGGAGATGGCATTACGTTACAGCACGGTTGATTTGAGCGATGCTGAGATTGATGGTGGTGAAGCGGATTCAGTCACCTTGGGTTTGAACTGGTATCCATCGCCGACCTTGCGCTTCTCAGCAAACTATGTGGACGTGCTCGATGTGGATGGCGGTGCGAATGATGGAGACGAACCAAGTGTGCTCCAGGTCCGGAGTCAGTGGGCGTTCTAGTCATTTTTATGTCAACAAATTGTTCTACTCTAAGTATGAATATCAATTAAGGAGAAAGCCTATGAAACTGCAAAAAGGATTAAGTCTGATTCTGTTGTTAGTGATGAGCTCTATGGCGATGGCCGTCGAGCATCTCAAGCTATCGACAACGACCAGCACTGATAACTCTGGATTATTGGCGGTATTAAACCCGGTTTTCGAAAAAAAGTTTGATGCCAAAGTCGATGTTATTGCTGTTGGCACGGGTAAAGCGCTTAAAATTGGCAGCAATGGTGATGTGGATGTGGTGTTTGTGCATGCGCCAGCTGCAGAACTAAAGTATGTTCAATCCGGTGATTTTAGTGATCGTAGTGCTGTTATGCACAATGATTTTGTTGTGGTTGGTCCGGCATCCGATCCAGCCAATATTGCGACCGCAAAAAATGCAGCTGAGGCGTTCATCCGTATTGCCAATTCAAAAACAGATTTTGTCTCGCGAGGTGATGATTCTGGAACACATAAGAAAGAAAAAACTTTATGGGAGAATGCCGGCCTAACACCTGAAGGTAAGTGGTATGTTGCTGCAGGTCAGGGAATGGGCGCGGTACTTAAGATTGCCGATGAAAAACAGGCCTATGCGTTGACCGATCGCGGTACTCAAATCGCCTATGCCGAAAAAATGAGTTTGAAAGTGCTGTTTGAAGGTGATGAGGTGTTATTTAACCCTTATCATGTAATGGCAGTGAACCCTGCGAAGCATGATCATGTTAAATACGATTTGGCCCGAAAATATATTGATTTTGTCACTGGCGAAGAAGGTCAATCTATTATTAACGACTTTCGCATGAATGGACAGCAACTGTTTCATCCCGATGCGATACATTAGGTTTTAACACGAATGCGGGTTACCAATAAGGCAACCCGCTTTTTTATTACTTGGCTTTCTTGGGTTTTATTACACCAATAGCACCATCACTGCGTGCTTTTAAGTAGCGGTAAAGCTTTTCACGGCCTTCCATAACTTTTGGGTTGGCAGACCAGGCGGGCATGCTCCCAATGGTGCCAGATTTACCATTTTCAACCGTGTTGAAAAATTCTTCTTTAGTGATTATTCCCAAGCTATCAGCCAGATTGGGACCAACCATACCTTGCCCATAGGTACCATGACAGCGTGCACACCAGTTTCGGTATAGCTTGAAGCCTTGGTAGGTCTCAGCATCCAAATGGGTGCCATCAGTCACGGTGTAAGGTGTTTCTTCCGCATTAGCCAAACTGAGGGGCAGTATTGTGGTGAGAGACAACAGCAGAGCAAATCCTGTTTTGGGTGAAAGCATAAATAATCTCCATCTTTATATGTAGTTACTTCTGGTCAGTCATAACCAGTGCCGATAAGGCTTAATAAAGAGTTTATACAATCAAACAAAGTAAAAAATGGGTGATTTGCCAGTCCTGTGTGTTATATCCCCTATATAATGTAAGGTTTATCCTCGATTCAGAAGATCCCTTAAATCAATAATGGCGGCATTTGCACGTGAAATATACGATGCCATCACCAGTGAGTGGTTGGCAAAAAGACCAAACCCACCGCCATTGAGAATAATCGGGCTCATAACCGTTTCCTGCGTCGCTTCCAACTCACGAATAATTTGACGCAGACTGACCAATGCATTTTTCTTTCTCAAAATATCGTTAAAGTCGTATTCAATCGCTTTAAGAAGATGAATCAAAGCCCAGGTAGTACCGCGTGCTTCGAAAAAGACATCATCAATTTCATTCCACGGTGTTTTGCTGACAACTTCTGCGGCCGTTGGTGTTGATTGAAGTGCTTCAGGATCACCACTTAAATCAGTGTTGACACGTACTTGTCCCACACTTGCCGTGAGACGCTGTGACAGGCTGCCAAGTCGTTTTCCGGCAATTGACAGCCAGCCGGATAAATTATCCGCACGAGCGTAAAACTGGGCATCATTATCGCTGTCATTGCTGAGCCGCTGACGATAAGATTGCAGCGCTTTGATGCCTTTTCGGTATTCACGTTCTGTAGGCGGAAACAGCCATGAGTCGGAATTAAAGTTAAACTGGGGCTCGGCAATGGCGAGGTCATTATCCTCAAGAGATTGTGATTGGCTACGGCTGATATCGTTTCTCAGTGCACGTGAAAAGTCACGAACCTGAACTAAAACGCCGAACTCCCAATTGGGCATGTTGTCCATCCATACAGATGGCGGCATGACATCGTTGGTGATGTAACCGCCGGGTTTATCAAGTAGGGTCTGTACCAATGTGATTAAGGTTGTGGTGGATGTATATCCGGTCACAAATTGTTGATGTTGTTCACTGGCCGTTACTTGCGCATTGTTTAACGGATCGAAACGGTCGGGTGTCATGCTCCACCAGATCATGATCAGGATCATTATGGCAATCACTGCACCGACAGCGATACCGGATATTTTGATGATGCGTTTGCGGGTAGTGTTATCGGCGAAACTGTCGCGGACAGTCCAGCCGATGTCACGAAATTTTTGTGTTAACTGATTCAGGGCCATAGCAAACTCGTTTTTGTAGGTGGTCAGGGACAGCTTATGCGCTAACTCTAGCTAAAACAATGGGGATGCTCTGAGGAAATTCAAACTTGACTTACAAGGACTGACCTCAGAATAATGACGGGTTTGCAAAAAATATTAAGGAAGCGGGGGACGCTTTAGGTATGACATTGAGAATCGAGATCGATGATCTGGCCAAACATTTTGGCGCGATTAAAGCTGTGGATGGCGTGTCATTTTCTGTCAGTAAAGGCGAGGTGCTGGGGTTTTTGGGGCCAAATGGCGCCGGTAAGTCCACCACGATGAAAATGATTACAGGATTCCTGACACCTACATATGGCACAGTCAGAGTGTGTGGCTACGATGTGTTACAGGATCCGATATCGGTAAAAGCACATTTGGGGTATTTGCCTGAAGGCGCTCCAGCGTATGCAGATATGACGCCGGACGGCTTTCTTAAATTTATTGCTGAAATTCGTGGCCTGAGCGGTGCTGACAGAAAACGTGCTGTCGATTCTGCGGCAGACAGAGCACGTATCACCACTGTGATGCATCAACCTATCGAAACTCTGTCCAAAGGCTACAAGCGTCGGGTTGGTCTGGCACAGGCGATATTGCATAATCCGCCAGTGTTAATTCTTGATGAGCCGACTGATGGTTTGGATCCGAACCAGAAACATGAAGTTCGTACGCTCATCAACGAAATGGCCGAAGACAAAGCCATTATTATCTCAACCCACATTTTAGAAGAGGTACATGCCTTGTGTACCCGCAACGTAGTGATAGCCAACGGCAAAGTTAAATTTGATGGTACGCCACAAGAATTAGAGTCGAAGTCACGTTATTACAACGCGGTATGCGTCAATGTGGCCAATGTTGAACAGCAAGCGTTTGAGTCATTCCTGTCATCACTGGCGTTTGTCTCGTCCGTAGAAGCGCTGACCGGACAAGCTGGTTTCCGAGTCTACCCGAAACAGGGCGATCAGATTACAGCCGAATTATCTGAAAAAATCCGTGCTAATGGTTGGGAGATTGATGCACTGCATGCTGAGCATGGTCGTCTGGATGAGGTCTTCCGCAGCATTACCATGCCTAATACGGGGGCTAGCAACTGATGAAATTGCAAAATATCTGGTTCATCATGAAGCGTGAGTTTAATGGCTATTTTGCAACGCCAGTGGCATACGTCTTCATTATCATTTTTCTTTTACTGACCGGCTTCTCAACCTTCTATGTCGGTAATTTCTTCGAACGCGGCGAGGCGGATCTGTATCCATTTTTCTCGCTGCATCCATGGCTCTATATCTTGCTGATACCAGCCATATCCATGCGCCTGTGGGCCGAAGAACGTAAAAGCGGATCGGTTGAGTTATTGATGACCTTACCTGTATCAGTCTTTGAAGCAGTGCTAGGTAAGTTCCTGGCTGCGTGGGCTTTTACCGGTTTGGCATTATTCCTTAACTTTCCATTGTGGATTACGGTGAATTATCTTGGCAATCCGGATAACGGTGTCATTATCGCCAGCTTTTTGGGTAGTTTATTGATGGCCGGTGGTTTTCTATCAATTGGCTCGTGTATTTCAGCGATAACCAAAAATCAGGTAATTGCCTTTGTGTTGAGTCTGATTATTAGTCTTGTGTTTGTCTTGTGCGGCTACGGAATTGTTATTGATTTCTTTGCTGGCTGGGCGCCACAAACGCTGGTTGAAGCTATCAGTTCATTCAGCTTCCTGACGCATTTTGATGCGATCAGCAAAGGGGTTATTGATATGCGTGACATGATGTATTTCATCTCACTGATCGCCATCTGGTTATTTGCCAATGCGTTGATAATCAATGCTCGTAAGGCCGATTAGGAGAAATTTGCGACAATGAATAAACAACTTCTATCAACAGCCGGCCTGATACTGGCCATTATCCTGTTTGTCTCTTTTAATATTGTGGTGAACGGTAACTTCAAATCTGCACGGATAGATTTGACGGAAGACAATCTCTACACGCTATCCGAAGGCTCATTGAATATTCTGGAGTCGATTGAAGAGCCCATTACCCTGCGGTTTTATTATTCAGAGCAGGTCGCGCAGGCGCTTCCCAGTCTGAAATCCTACGCGCAGCGGGTTCAGGAGTTATTGCAGGAGTATCAGCGCGCTTCGAATGGCAATATTCGCTTGTTTGTAATGAACCCTGAGCCGTTTTCGGATAACGAGCAGCGTGCCCAGCAGTATGGCTTGCAGTCAGTGCCGATTGAAGGTGAACCGGATCCTATGTACTTCGGCCTGGTAGGTACCAACCTATTGGATGGTGTCGAAACCATACCTTTCTTCCAGCCGGAGAAAGAAGACACGCTGGAATACGACCTGACTAAATTGATCTACAAGCTATCCAATACCGATCGTAAATCTGTTGCGATGTTGAGTGCCTTGGCACTGGATGGTGAACAATATGATCCGCTAAAAGGTGAAGTCGATACATCTGATGGTGCCAAGCCTTGGGCCATGATGTCGGAACTGCGTCAAATGTTTGATTTATCGATGTTGCCTTCCGATATCCGTCGCATCCCATCAAGTATTGATGTGCTGGTAGTTGTGCATCCAAAGGAATTTACTGACAGTACCCTTTATGCCATTGATCAGTTTGTTCTGAATGGCGGCAAATTGGTGACCTTTGTGGATCCGTATGCCGAGGTCGATGTGCCGGAAAAAGATCCGGATAATCCGATGTCAGCGATGATGGCACCACGAAGCTCAAATATGGATCGGTTGTTTGAAGCATGGGGTATCAAACGTGGCAGTGCCGATGTGGTAGCCGATCGCAAAACAGCGACCAAAGTTGATTTTGGCGCGAAGACCGATTATGAACCAATTGATTATGTGCTGTGGCAGGGGCTGGATGAATCTAACTTCAATAAAGACCAGCGCATTACATCTGCTTTACGTAAAATTAATCTGGCAACGCCAGGACGTTTTGAAATGCTGGATCAACGTTCCACCAAAGTCACAACGCTATTGTCTTCAAGTAATGAAGCCATGTTGGTAGACAAGCGTGTGGTTCAGTTCCGGAACGATCCGGTGGCTTTACTAACGAAATATGAGGCTGGCACTCTGAGCTACCCGATGGCTGTACGGGTTGAAGGTGATGTTAAATCAGCCTTTCCTGACGGTGCTAAAACTACCAGTGGTGAAGTCAAAAAAATGCCGGGCCATCTGAACGAAGCGAAACAGGCAATCGATGTGATTGCAGTTGCTGACGTCGATATGCTTGATGACCGTTTCTGGGTACAA
This sequence comes from Methylophaga sp., assembly GCF_965655755.1. GTDB lineage: Bacteria > Pseudomonadota > Gammaproteobacteria > Nitrosococcales > Methylophagaceae > Methylophaga. The sequence goes on from NZ_CBFHHW010000006.1 coordinate 79,179, forward strand.
ACTCAGGACTTTTATGGTCAGCAGCTCGCTTTCAGCACCTCGAACAATATCGACTTCTTGATCAATGCCGTCGAGGACATGACTGGCAGCGAAGGACTCATCAGTGTGCGTTCGAGAGCTGGTTTCTCCAAACCATTCCATCGTGTGATTGCCCTGCAGCGTGATGCTGAGAAACGTTTCAGAACCAAAGAACGTGAACTACAGAAGAAGCTGAAAGAAACACAGCAACGTATTGCCCGTATGCAGGTGCAACGTAGTGGTAGTGGCGAGCAGATTATGACGCCTGAGCAGCAAAAAGAAATTGCTCAATTCCGTCTGACAGCCAACAAAACAGAACAGCAGCTGCGTAAGGTGCAGGCTAATCTTCGTAAAGATATTGATACGCTCGATACCCAGCTAAAATTCTTCAACATCGGTCTGGTGCCGATTCTTGTTGGTTTGCTGGCGATCTTTACCGGTTGGATGCGAATCCGTAAACGTAATAAAGGTCGAAGCCAGCAGTAATCACTGGAACCCATAGTGAGTTGTCCCGACAAATTAGGTTGTAAAAAATGACAAAAAAACTCAACAGTCTGTCTATCTTATTGATTGTCACCGTCGTGATGGTGTTACTGATGCTGGTCACCATTTACCGGGCTGAAGACAATAATGATGATTTTGGTTTACTCTTCCCTGACTTGTATGAACAGTTGAGCCAAGTTAACCAGATTCAATTCAGTAGTAGTGAAGATCAGTTTTCGCTGCAACGTGAAGGTGAAGACTGGTATATCAAAGAGCACTTTAATTACCCAGCCAACTTCGATGAAGTGAAACGCATGCTCATCGATATGTCTGAGGCTAAAATTGTAGAGCGAAAAACAGACAACCCTGAGCAATATCAGGTCTTGGGTGTGGAAGGCGCTGAGCCTGAAACCCCCGGTGGTGAATCGCTCAAAATCACCTTGTCGGATGGTGATGAGGATATTGCTGGACTGGTGTTGGGTGATATCCGTGATGTGACGCAGCAGGCAGGCCCTAAACAATTTTACGTTCGTCGGGCAGGCGAAGAGCAGAGTTGGTTAGCTCAAGGCTATTTGCAAATCAGCCCCGTTATGCTGAACTGGATTCAGGGCGAGATCATTAATCTGGCGCGTGAGCGCATCGCTAAGGTTGAAATAATTCAGCCAAACGGTAACAAAGCAGTGCTGGTCAATCTGGGCGAAAAAGACAAATTTGGTACGCCCGAGCAAGGCAAAAAAACGACTTTTAAGTATGAGCAACTTGGTTACGATATAGCCGGTTCTCTGCATCAAATGCGAATGGAAGACGTCAAACCCGTCAAACAATTTTCACGTGGTGAGTCTGAAGTGGTTACGGCTAAGTTCACTACCTTTGATGGTTTGGTTGTGACCTCGGAAACATCATTCATTGATGGTTTTTATTATGCGACTTTCGATGCCGAATTTGATGCAAATGCGGTTCAAGCTGCACCAGAGGATATCCAGAAATTGGATGTCTTGAAGCCTGCAGAAGCGGTTCGTAAAGAAGCAAAACAACTTGATAAACGTATGGCGTCATGGGTCTATCGCGTGAGTGGCTTTGTGGGCACGAACCTGATGCGTGCCAAATCAGACATCGTCAGTGAGAGATCGAATGTGATACCAATGCCACCTGATATGACAGGCTTTGGTCCACGCTAGTAAAAAGGCTCCTTCAGGAGCCTTTTTTTTATTCTAAGTTAGGCAATCAGTGCCTGCACTTCGGCAGCGAGCTCATCTGCCGAAAACTTAGGTAGAAATTTATCGGCACCGACTTTCCGCACCAGGCTTTCATTAAAGCTGCCACTCATTGAGGTATGCAGTAACACACGCAGATCTTTAAGTGCCGGATCTTTTCGAATCTCAGCAGTTAAGGTGTAGCCGTCCATCTCTGGCATTTCAATATCAGAAATAAGTAATGACACATGCTCACTGACATTCAGGCCTTCCGCCGCCCAATTTTTGAGAATATCCAAAGCCTCTTTGCCATTTTTTGCAATCGTAGTGTCGATTCCAATTTGATCGAGTGTTCGTTTGATTTGATTACGGGCAACACTGGAGTCATCCGCAACCAGAATATGTTTACGATCTTCTGCATTTTGTTCGCTTAAACCTTCAGCCAGATCAGAAGAGACTGCGACATCAATATTCATGACTTCAGAGAGAACCTGTTCAACGTCAATAATCTGTACGATCTTGTCGTCGACTTTGGTAATGGCAGTCATGTAATTACCTGCGCCTGAGGCAGAGGGTGGTGGTAATACTTCAGACCAGCTTATATTAATGATGCGATCAACCTGACTCACCAGAAACCCTTGTAATGAACGATTGTATTCAGTCAATATGACAAAGCTCTGTTCCGGGTTTTCTATGGCTCGACGACCAATGCTCTGAGACAGGTCTAAAATACTGACAGTGTTTCCCCTGAAAGAAGCAATTCCTCGAATGACAGGATGGCTATTTGGCATTGTTGTCAGAGCAGGGCAGGGGATCGCTTCACGTACCTTAAATACATTGATGCCATACAGTTGGGACCCACCCAGGCGAAACAATAATAATTCCAAGCGGTTAGTACCAGCCAGATTGGTACGTTGGTCAACGTCATTAATACTGCTCATGAATACTCCATTTCAGCTTAAAAAGGCTATCGACTAAGTCTGAGAAGACTTAACCATTTTTTGTTATTTAATAGAGGCATGTTCTTTGCAATGGTTTACGTATCTTGATTAAAAATAGCCAGCGAGGCTAGTTCTAATGACAAAAAATATTTTTTTCATTGCACTGAATGTCATATTTTTGACACAGCCACTAAATGCCGAATCGTTACATGCACTATCGGATATCGAGCAAACTGCCTATATGTTTGCTGTTAGTGATGCTCAGGCAAGTTATGACAATCCACAAGTTATAGTGGATGCACTGGATGACCGATTACGTCTTCAAGAATGTGACAAGTCGCTACAGGCTTTTTCTAATACTGTATCGAATACAATAGGTAATCGTACAGTTGGCGTGAAGTGTACTTCGCCCACAGAGTGGACTGTTTACGTCCCGGTTAAAGTGAAAGTAATGCAGCCAGTGGTAGTGGCTTCACGCCCTCTCGCTAGAAATCAGAATTTAACTAACGCAGATATCAAACTGGAACTAATGGATATCGGTGAGCTGCGACAAGGTTTTATACAATCGACCGAAAAAGTGTTGGGACAACAACTTAAATATCCTCTTTCAATGGGGATGGTATTGCCGCCGCGCGGTCTTAAACTTGAGAAAGTGGTGCGTCGTGGTGAACAGATAATTCTTGTTGCCAGTGCAGGCAGTATGGAAGTCAGGATGAACGGCACGGCGATGGAAGATGCCAGTGTTGGTGAAAAGGTGAAGGTCAAAAATAGTTCATCAAAACGCGTTGTTGAGGGTGTTGTGCACGCTCCCGGTGTTGTGAAAGTAACCATGTAATAGAAATCAATAAAAAAATTGATAAAATAACTCAACTTTTCAATTATCTGGCCGATATCCAGTACATATTCTTAAGGGAGACATTCATATGTCTAACATTAATAGCATCAAACCAACGCTGCAGCCCGATGTTAATTCATCCCGCAACGTTGCTGATGGTAACAGATCCACACCTGCATCAAGTCCCAATGTGTCGGCGCCTAACACTGAAACGGATAAAGTGAGCTTGAGTGAAACATTGGCGTCACTGGAAGCAAAACTGGCCAACGTACCAGAAGTCGATTCTGCTCGTGTTGACGCCATCAAACAAGCGATTGATGACGGATCTTATACCATTGATAGTCAAGAGTTGGCACGAAAAATGATTGATTTTGAGGGAGACTTTTAAGCAAGGACATTCCTCATGGCGATGAACGCAATGCAGCAACTGAGTTCTATTTTACAATCAGAACTCAACCTTTCCTCACAATTATCACAACTGCTGCAACAAGAGCGTGAGGCGTTGAAAAACGCGGAGCTCAGCCAGATTACCCTATTGAATCAACAAAAACAGCCACATGTTGTTCAGCTTGAACAACTCGGACGTCAGCGAGAGCAATTGCTTAAAGCGGCAGGATTCCCCGCCGGCAAAGCAGGGTTAGAGGCATTTATTGCCAATCACCCTGAATCTGAAGCCCATCATTTGAGTAGTTTGCTATCAAAGTTGCGGGTGGTGGCAAAGTCCTGTCGTGACAATAATCAGGTCAATGGCGGTATCGTTAATGTAAACCGTCAATATCTAGTCAAAGCCATCAGCATTCTTCGTGGCCGCGATCCTGAGACTAGTTCCTATGGACCAGGTGGTGAATACACCAACCAAGTTGTCAGACAACCTTTAATAGGTCGTGTTTGATTCGTGTCGACACCATTTAGCTAATACTTCAACCCAGGCATCGTGGTCATTCATGCACGGCACTAACGTTAATGTCTGACCTCCTGCCTCCTTGAACACTTCTTCACCCCGTATTGCAATTTCTTCTAATGTTTCCAAACAGTCGGTGACAAAGGCGGGGCAAATGACTAATACGTTTTTTGCTCCGTCTTTGGCTAACTCTTGAAGGCGATCTTCTGTATTCGGGCCCAACCATTTAGCACGTCCAAGACGTGATTGGAATGCAACCGAATAGCGTTCTTTTGCTAATCCAACCTGCTTAGTAAAACACTCCGTTGTTCGCATCACCTGGTGGCGATAACAGGTTTTATGAACAACGGGATTATCGACTTGACAGCAGTTTTCCTGTTTAAGGCAGTGCGAACCGGTTGAATCAAGTTCGGTGATGTGTGATTCAGGTAAGCCGTGGTAGCTGAACACGATATGATCGTAATCCCGGGCAAGGTAAGGTTCGGCACTTTTGACTAAGGCGTCGATATAGTCAGGCTTGTCGTAAAAAGGCTCGAGTACCTGTAGCTTTATATCGAGTTGGTGTTTTTTAATTACCCGCCGCGCTTCCTCTATTGAGGTCGTGACCGTACTATCAGCAAAATGAGGGTAAAGCGGAATGTATAAAAGTTCAGACACCGTTTTATCCGCAGTCAGCGTTAGAATTTTTTCTTCTATACTGGGCTTGCCGTAACGCATTGCCATGTCCAGTGGTATATCCACTTTTTCAGATACAGCCTTTCTGAGCCGTTCAGACAAGACGATTAAAGGCGATCCCTGCTTCATCCAGACACTTTGATATGCTTCAGCTGATGCCTTGGGTCTGGTCGGTAATACGAACAGACTGACAATAAGCTTTCTAAGCGGCCAGGGTAATTGAATTACATAAGGGTCCATCAGAAACTGATGAAGATATCGTCGGACTGAGGAGGTGTCAGGGGCATCAGGTGAACCCAGATTAGCTAAAAGAACGGCACGTTTAGTCATATTTCACATTTTATTTAGAGAGTGTTTTTAAGGGCTGATTTAAGTTCAGTATAGTGAAACTCAAACCCGATTTCCTGCACTTTTACAGGCAAAGCACGTTGACCACCAAGTAGTAATGCTGACATTTCACCCAGAGCAAGTTTGAGTACGCAGGCAGGCACGGGCAACACAGCCGGACGATGGAGTTGTTTTGCTAATGACTGGGTAAACTCGGCATTGGTCACAGGCTCAGGAGCGGTGCCGTTAAAAATACCTTCTGCTTCTGACTTTTTACTCAAAAATATAAACAGATTGGCAATGTCTGTCAGGTGAATCCAGGGCATGTACTGTTGACCATCTGCAATCCGACCACCCAGTCCTAGCTTGAATGGCAGTAACATACGCTT
>NZ_CBFHHW010000006.1:85039-92741 GCF_965655755.1 Methylophaga sp.
TAAGAAACCGCCATTATCGGCAATAACAAGTCCCGTTCTGACGACACAAACGCGAACGCCGTGATGTTTTGCTTTGAATGCGGCTTGTTCCCATTTTTCACAAAGTTGATGGGCATAGTCATGACGATGTGGGCTTTGCTCTGTCAGTTCAATGGCGCCTTGATCACCATACCAGCCAACAGCTGAACCACTAATGAGGCTTAACGGTTTTTTATCCCGCGAAGCAATCCATTCCACCAGTTTATCGGTCAGCGTGACGCGACTTTCTTCTAATTCGTGCTTACGCTGGATGCTCCAGCGCTTATCAGCTACAGGCGCTCCAGCAAGGTTAATAATGATATCAATTTGCTCTGAGTGGCCTATTTCCTCCAAACTGGTGACGGCAATTGCTGATAACCCGCAGCGTTGATGGACTTTATCCCGATATCGACTCAGTACGATAACGGTATGACCCGCGGACTGTAACTGTTGGCATATTACTGAACCGATCAAACCAGTGCCACCGGTAATAAGATAATTCATATTAAATTCATCCTCTGTATGGCAGAGTTATAGAAAATGTTTTTTTGATAGAAGTTTACATACATTCAGGATAATCTACCCCGCGACAAGCGAGTGTGAAAAATGAAAATAAAAGTTGGTATTAGTAGTTGCCTGTTGGGAGAAGAAGTTCGTTACGACGGTACCCATAAACATTTACGTCTGGTGACAGACAGCCTTGCACGCTATTTCGATTTTGTGTCCGAATGTCCCGAAGTGGGAATTGGTATGAGCATTCCACGTAAACCTATTCGCCTCACTGGCGAGGTAGACAACCCCAAAGCCGTTGCTGTGCATGATGAAACGCTCGATTACACAAATGAGTTGACTCAATTTGGCCAGCAAAAAGCACAGCAGCACGACGATCTCTCAGGTTATATCTTCATGAAGAACTCGCCCAGTTGCGGCTTGTTTCGAGTCAAAGTCTATCAGGAGAATGGTTATCCCGCGGCAACACCGGGTCGTGGGATTTATGCACAAGCTTTTACTAATGCACACCCTCTACTACCTGTTGAAGAATCCGGACGTTTGAGTGACCCGACCTTACGGGAAAATTTTGTGACTCGAGTGTTTGCCTTTGCCAACTGGCAGGAACTAAAGAAAGCGGGACTCACCTCAAAAATCCTGACTGACTTCCATGCGCGCTACAAGTATGTACTCATGGCACACTCTCCAAAAAAATATGCCCAGTTAGGGCGTATGCTTGCCGATGCCGGTAATCAGAATATAGAGGAATTGGGTGAGCACTATTTCACTGCTCTGATGACAGTGTTGGGTGAGTTAGCATCCCGTAAAACGCATACTAATGTGTTAATGCATCTACAAGGGTACCTTAAGAAAAAAATTTCGGCTTCAGAAAAGGCTGAACTGGCAAATATTATCGAGCAATATCGAACCGCACAGTTACCGCTGATCGTCCCGGTCACGATGCTCAAACACCATTTCAATAATCATCCCGATCCCTACATTCAACAACAGGCTTATTTACAGCCGTATCCGGATGATCTCAGTCTACGTAATGCGATTTAATAGTATGTGAACGAAACGCCAATTTAGGCTACACTTCGATTGTAATAACACTCAAGGATAGATGTGGGATTAACCAAGGCGCTTTTCGCTAACGTAATTCTGACACTGGCTTATTTTGCCAGTGGCCAGTTGGTTGGCTTACTTTCTTTACCACCGGTAGATGCAACACCATTATGGGTTCCTGCCGGTATTGCTGTGACTGCCGTTTTGATCTGGGGTTATCGCCTATTGCCTGGGGCGTTTCTCGGTGACTTTCTGATTGGTCTTCAACTGAACGGATGGACAGATCTAAACGGATTGAGCTTAGCTTTTTTATGGGGCTTACAATCGCTGTTGCTGGCGGCTATTGCTCGCTGGATATTGGTCCGTTTTATTGATTGGCCCAATTCTCTCGTAAAAGAAAGTCATATTCTAAAGTTTTTCCTGATCACAGCGGTGATAGCACCACTGATTCCAACTGGGCTAATCATCGGTGGCCAGTTATTACTGGATGAGCTTACCTCATTGAGTGTCGCAAACAGTTTTCTGATCTGGTGGTTAGGGACAGCAATGGGGATTGTGATTGTTAGTCCTATTATGCTGAGTCTTTTTGCTCACCCCCGTTCTTCATGGCGGCCCCGTGTTATTACTGTTTCTATACCCATGATCGTGCTGTTGGCATTATTTCTGGTGATGTTAGATGCCGCGCGGGATCGTGAGAATGATTTAAACCAAACGCGATTTAATGCCAGTGCGGGCTTAGTCAATAGTCTGATAGAAAATGAGGTGGCTTTTCATCGTTCCGTGCTGAAATCGAGTCAGGCGTATTTTCAAAATAGCGTCGATGTGACTAAAGAGGAATTCGATCATTTTTTGCGTGACGCTGTGGATCAACAGCAAGATATTGAAATCGTTGCTTGGTTGGAGTTCGTGCCCAAAGGCGAACAGTTCGAGTTCGAAGACGAGAATGATATTGCTATCAGACAATATGATGAGGCTAACCAGTTACTCGTTTACAAAACCTCGAATGCACCGTCATTAGTAGTGAAATATCTGGAAACAGAACAATCCTCCATGTTTAACAATATGTTGGGTCTGGATATTTGTACCAATGCGCACAGACGCCTTTGCCGCCTCAATGATATAGAACCTGAATCCGCTTATTTTGTGAATCTTTCACAATTGATTCCTAATGTCGATACATCCGATCAGTTAGTTCATCTGATGCCGGTCATGAATAAAACAGGAAATTTACGTGGTTATGTGATGCAAATGCTCCATTACCAATCTTTGTTCTCACAGATTTATTATGACAAAGCCTCTTCCTGGGTTGAGTTTGATGTCACCAGCCTGCAAACCGGGGAGGTGCTGTTTGAAAGCCAGCCCGATCAAGATAGAAAGCCGTTTATGACAGGCGAATCGTTTGAAACTTCTCATGTCATTAATCACGGTAATGATTGGCGTATTGATTACTATCCCTCTCGTTTATTTTTCGAAACCTATGCCAGTTGGTCTTTTTATTGGGTTGTGACATTAGTCTTATTTTTCTTCAGTCTTATCAGTGTCTGGTTACTTACCTTGTCGGGCCGTTACCGAGTTATTGAAGAAGAGGTTCGAAATAAGACACAGGAGTTGAACGAACACAGTGAGTTATTAGCCAGCAATGAGGAGAAATATCGACGCTTAGTTGAAAACTTACAAGATGAATACTTTCTCTACAGCCATGATCTTAAGGGTGTTTTTAGCTACGTAAGTCCCTCATTAGAATTAATATTAGGTTATTCCCAAGAAGAATTTTTGCAGCACTACACGACATTCTTATCTGATAGTGAAGTGAATCAAATGGTCCCACGGTTTACGGAGCATACCGTCGCCGGAAACAAATCAAATTATGAGTTGGAGATCATCGACAAGCAAGGAGAGTTACACACCTTGGCTGTGACGGAGGTGCCAAGTTATAACGAAAACAAAGAAGTGATAGGTGTTGAGGGTATTGCCCGCGATATAACCCGGTTCAAGGCATCTCAACTGAGGCTGGAAAAATTATCGCTGGCGGTTGAACATAGTCCCAATGCCATCGTGGTGATGGATAAAGAAGGTCAAGTTGAGTATGTGAACCCAAAATTTACCGACATCACCGGCTATAGTAATGATGAGAAGCTTGGACGGTGGCCGGATATGATTAATTCTGCGGTCAACATGCCGGGTATTTATGAGGAAATATGGCGCACGATTCGGAAAGGCGAAAATTGGCGTGGCGAACTGCAATACCGTAAGAAAAATGGTGATTTGTATTGGGCGCAGGAATTAATAGCTCCGATGTTGAATGCAGAGGGACAGGCAACACACTTCGTAGTCACACAGGTGGATATCACCGAGGCACGACGTTTGAGTGAAGAAACCTCATATCAGGCTTCACATGATCAATTAACGGGATTAATTAACCGCCATGAATTCGATTTGCGTCTCGATCGAGTGATTCTGGCTGCCCAACATAACCTTACCGAGCATGCCTTATGTTTTCTGGATCTGGATCAGTTCAAGCTGGTCAATGATACCTGTGGTCACATTGCGGGCGATGAACTACTTCGACAGGTTGGAGGGTTGCTGCAGAATAATGTGCGCTCACGCGATACGATCGCCAGGCTCGGCGGTGATGAGTTTGCGATATTGATGGAACATTGCACCATTGATAAAGCATTTAAAGCCTGTGGTCAGATATTGCAGTTGCTGGCGGATTTTCGGTTTCATTGGGAGGACTATACCTTCACCGTGGGCGTGAGTATCGGACTTGCCATCATCGATCAACATACCAGTGATGGCAACGAGGCCTTAAGAAATGTTGATACAGCTTGTTATTCTGCAAAAGATGCAGGGCGTAACCGAGTCGAAGTTCACCGTGAAGACAGTGTTCGTCTGCAGGAACGGCGGGGAGAAATTCAATGGAGTACAGAAATCAGTGAAGCATTGGATGATGATCGCTTTGTACTTTATGCACAGCCGATTAAACCATTGAAAACTCCTGAAAGCGGCATGAGCTATGAGGTCCTGGTGAGGATGATCAGGAAAGATGGGCAGATTTCACCACCCGGTGCATTTTTACCTGCTGCTGAGCGTTATAACTCAATCGGGCGTATTGACCGCTGGGTCATATCGCATACGTTTTCTTGGTTGCATGCCAATGCAAATAGGTTAAATAACGTTGCGACAATATCAATTAACTTATCAGGTTTGAGCATGGGCGATGAGTCGATGCTTCAGTTTATTATTGATGAGCTTGCAAGGGCTAAAATCGCAGGCAAGAAGATCAAGTTTGAGATCACCGAAACAGCCGCCATTGCGAATCTAAGGGCCGCCACCAAATTTATTGATACTTTAGGTGAAAGTGGTATTCGTTTCTCTCTGGATGATTTTGGCAGTGGCTTATCGTCGTTTGCTTATCTGAAAAAGATGAAAGTCGATTCGCTTAAGATTGATGGCATGTTTGTTAAAGATATGTTGACTGACCCATTAGATTACGAAATGGTGAAATCAATTAATGAAATTGGGCATGTAATGGGATTACATACAATCGCTGAGTTTGTTGAAAACGATGCCATTCTGGCGAAACTCTCAGAAATTGGCGTCGATTTTGTGCAAGGGTATGCAATAGGCAAGCCTGAGCCTATCGATACTATTCTAACTACTTCCAACAACTATTGACTTTACGATGGTAGATAAAAGCCTTTTAATTCGTGAGCAACAGGCGGACTTGCTTTACGAGCAATCCCCATTCGTTAATGGTGTGATTATCGTTGTAGCGACGCTTTTGACATGGTTCTTTATGGAACGTGTTGATCATGTCGTGCTGATGACATGGACTATGGCCATCATTCTGGTAGCGCTTCTTCGCATTAGTCTATGGTACTGGAGGACAAAGCGGCTTCATCAGACTAAGGCATACAATTGGATAAAAAGGCATGTCTTATTAACCGGCGTCATGGGCATTGTTTGGGGCAGTGCAAGTATCTTTTATTTTCTAGTCGATGATGCTCAGGTCAACACGCTGTTATATGTATTGGTATGTGGTATCACAACAGCGGGTGTTCCGGTTTTAGCCGCTTGGTTTCCGGCTTATCTTGCTTATACATTACCTCAAGTAAGTATGTTGGTTTCTGTTACTTTTTATCAGGCATATTATCAACCGGAGACACAGGCACTTTCTTACTTTCTTATCTTTACATTGCTTATTTATTACACATTGTTAATTTCTTTGGCTAGGCGTTCACATAACCACATACAAAGCGAACTGGAGCTAAAAGAAAATAACAATAAATTGGTCGATAAGCTTAATAACGAGGTTCTTCTTCGAGAGCAATTAATTGATGCGCGAACACACGAGCTTAAAAAAGCGAATAAAACCCTAGAAGAAAGTCAGGATCATCTCCTGACGCTATCGAGTGCAGTTGAGGCCAGCCCGAACGGTATTCTAATTACAGCCGCTAACGGAAAAATTCAGTACATGAACCCAAAAGCTGAGCTCATCACTGGCTATAACAACGAAGAGGTTGTTGGGCGTTCGGCAAAAATATTCCGATCGAAGCGGCATAAAGGAGAGGTTTTTTCTGATATCTGGTATTCAGTCAAAGCCGGTAAGGACTGGTTAGGGGAGATTGAAAACAGGCGTAAGAACGGTGAAAAATACTGGATAAAAGAATATGTGGCTCCTATACACAATGAAGACAATGTAATTACACACTTTGTTGCTATTTTAGAAGATATTACGGAAGCAAGAGAGCTGGCTGATCAATTGTCGTATCAGGCTACTCACGACAGTCTTACAGGGTTAATTAACCGAACCGAATTTGAAAGACGTTTAGATGAGCTGGTTGGCAAAGCAAAAAAAACAGACTCAGTGCACGCACTGTGTTTCGTCGATCTCGATCAGTTCAAGGTTATTAATGATACCTGTGGACACATAGCGGGAGATGAGCTGCTTAGACAACTGAGTGACATGCTGATCAGGAAAATACGTAAAAGCGATACTTTGGCTAGATTAGGAGGGGATGAGTTTGCCATTTTGATGGCTGATTGTAACCAAAACCAGGCGAAAAAAGTCGCTCAAGAAATATGTGAGCACATTGAGCAATTTCAATTTGTGTGGGAAACGCGAGTTTTCACAATCGGCGCCAGTATCGGTGTGACAAAAATTCATTCACTATCAGTCGACAGCACAGAAGTTCTCAAACAAGCAGATACCGCTTGTTATGCGGCTAAGAATGCCGGCAGAAACAGAGTTTATATTTTTGAGAACGATGATAAACAGCTTGTAGCACAACAAGGTGAGTTCTTGTGGGTAAATGAAATTAGACGAGCACTCTCAGAAGACCGGTTTGAGTTGTATGCACAGCCTATTTTTGATACTAGGGACTCATATCCGGCGGCTTTTGAAGTTTTGCTCAGACTGCGTCATGAAAACGGCGAGTCTGCGTCACCTGGTGCATTCTTGCCATCAGCAGAACGCTATAATTTATCAGATAAAATTGACCGGTGGGTGATTGAGAAAACATTTAATTGGCTGGATAAACACGTCGATGATATACCGCATTTAAAGCAGATGGCTATTAATTTGTCTGGCGCTTCACTTGGTAAACAGGAAATGTTGGCCTATCTGATAGATAAATTAAAGGAAGCTAAATTTCCTGCCTCAACAATTCAGTTTGAAATTACCGAAACGGCAGCGGTTAGCAATTTGAGTGATGCCAGGCATGTAATTCAGGTGTTAAGTGAACTTGGCTGCAAATTTTCTCTGGATGATTTCGGAACGGGTCTCTCATCATTTGGTTATCTTAAGAACCTGCCTGTGCAGAGTATTAAGATTGATGGTGTATTTGTAAAAGATATGGTGAATGATCCTTTGGACTTTGAAATGGTCAAGGCTATTAATGATATTGGCCATGTCATGGGCATGGAAACGATTGCTGAATTTGTTGAAGATGAACTCGTTTGGAATAAACTTCGCGCTATGGGAGTGGATTATGGTCAGGGGTTTTTCTTAGGAAAACCGGAACCAATTGATCATATCCTCAATTGGAGAGTTTGATATCGTTAACGATCCGACAAGATGACTTAATGAGACTTCAGACATGAAACGTCGTCAGTTCTTATTATTAGC
>NZ_CBFHHW010000007.1:0-941 GCF_965655755.1 Methylophaga sp.
ATTTTTTTAAAGAGCGTTTGCTGCAAACTCGTGCAGCAAAGAAGCGAGAATTATACAGCTCTTCGCCGGGCTGTCAATCTTTATTTGCTGCTCAGAACACTGTTTGAACGTTGTGTCTGAGTAACGAAAGAGGCGCATTCTACAGGCTATTGCAGGTCCGTCAACAGGAAGTTATTCCCATTCAAATCAAATGCAGTCTAGATGCTTGAATTGTGGAAGTAATTTAAATGAAATAATCTTTATCGCATTACTATTTTGATACAAAAACACGTCTTCAGAACACAAAACGGCGATATTAATATCGCCGTTTTGTGCCTGATGTCGGTTCAATTGACTGTTATTCGGGCAAACTTCCGCTTACCGACTTGAAACACGCCTTCGATGCCTGCCTGAACTACCATGGATTTGTCTTGCACTTTTTCACCATCAATTTTCACAGCACCCTGCTTAATCATGCGCATTGCATCGGAGGTACTGCTGCTCAGACCTGCTTCTTTCAGTACATTGGCAATGGCCATCCCTTCTGTTCCTACCGATAGCGTGACTTCAGGGATATCATCAGGTAATTCACCTTTTTTAAACTGATTTTCAAACCCCTGACGCGCTTCGGTAGCCGCTTGCTCACCATGGAAACGGGCAACAATTTCTTCAGCAAAATCTTTTTTAACTTCGATGGGGTTACGACCTTGCTCCACTTCCTGACGCCATTGTTCTATCTCATTGACGTTTCTGAAACTGAGTAATTCAATATACCGCCACATAAGGTTGTCAGAAATAGACATAAGCTTACCGAAGATATCTTTAGGGCTGTCATTGATGCCTATATAGTTTCCCAGTGATTTTGACATCTTCTGTACACCATCCAGACCTTCCAAAATTGGCATTGTCAGAATGCATTGGGTCGGTTTTCCATAAGCTTTTTGTAATTCTCGTCCCATTAA
>NZ_CBFHHW010000007.1:1308-7113 GCF_965655755.1 Methylophaga sp.
CCAATCAGGAATAAAATATGATGGCCAAGATCCTGAAACTGCTTGAGTTTATTAAGCAATACCGTGTGACCCAGATGTAAATCCGGTGCGGTAGGATCGAAACCAGCTTTAATACGAAGCGGTTTGCCCGTTTCGAGTTTTTCGACCAGTTCGCTTTCTACTAAGATTTCATCAGCACCACGGCGAATCTCTGTCATCGCCTCTTGTACAAGGGTCATCTACTGCTCTCCGAATTTAAGTTTGATAAGTGGGCGACGATATTATCATAAGAAGTATCAATTAAGGTCTTCCAATTCAGTGAAAATGCTGCCAGAATTGAAAGAATTTTTAATTTCAGCAAGAGTTTGCATATGAAACGTAATAGACTTTTGAACTCATCACCTAAAGCAAGACTGTTCTCGAGCGAAAAAGTACCACATAGCAAACGACGTCATATTTTTGCATTATCATTGTTGTCCATGGTTGGCGTGTTTCTCACCACCATCGTTCTGGCGACAAGCACACCCGTTAATACTGAAACTAAATCACAATCCATCATACTGCCAAACCAGACAGGTTCCCAGTTGCTCTCTGATACGTCTTCAGACTCAAACCAGATAGAGCCATTAAGTCTGGCTCACCCAGTCAAAACTACTGTCGTTAACGCACCTGCAATCAATCGCGTGCCGGTCCCCAATAAAAATGATGTCAAGATTTCTGAATCTGATGCACTTGAACGCTTCCACATCAATCAAGACAAAGCAGTTGAAACGACTGAAGCCATAACATCAGAACAAACTGTTGCATCGGAAATCGCAACAAACAGCAACGCATCTGGAAAATCAAGCCTAAACTGGCAAGAAATAACTGTGAAAAGTGGCGACAACCTTTCATTGATATTCCCCCGAGTCGGTTTGTCTGCACGTGATGTCTACAATGTGGCGCAGACCGGTGATGATATTAAACCCTTACTTAATCTGAAGCCCGGCCAGACTCTGCGCTTCGGCCTCAGTCAGGTTGACAACGATAAAACCACGCTCAAGCAAATAGAGTTGCAGCTAAGTCCTGTTGAAAAATTACAACTAACAGCCACTGAAAATGGCTTTGCAGTAGAGACTTTAACGAGAGAAACTGACAAACGCCAAAAACAGGTGGCCGGTCAGATTGAAAGATCACTATTTGAAGCCGGTCTGAAGTCTGGCATGTCGAACAAGTTAATTATGGAACTAGCTCATATTTTCGGTTGGGATATTGACTTTGCTTTGGATCTCCGTCAAGGCGACAACTTCAAAGTGATTTTCGAAGAATCTTATCTCGATGGTGAGAAATTTGATGATGGCGACATCCTAGCAGCTGAATTCACTAATAGAGGCAAGACCTTCCGGGCTCTTCGCTACACCGATGCAGAGGGCAACAGTCACTTCTACGCGCCTAATGGCGATAGTATGCGTAAAACCTTCACTCGAACACCAGTGCACTTTTCACGTATCAGTTCACGCTTTAACCCAAACCGAAAACACCCGGTTTTGAAAACCAGCCGTCCACACCGCGGTGTTGACTATGCTGCAGCAACAGGTACTCCTATTCTGGCAACCGGTGACGGAAAAGTCAGTTTTGTTGGCACAAAAGGTGGATATGGTCGCACTGTTATTCTTTCACATGGTGGAAAGTACACGACGCTCTATGCACATATGTCTCGCTTCAAAAAAGGCTTGCGTAATGGTCAGCGTGTAAAACAAGGGCAAACCATTGGTTATATTGGTAGCAGTGGTCTAGCAACCGGGCCTCACCTGCACTACGAATTCCGCGTTAACGGCGTGCACCGCAACCCGTTAACAGTGGCATTGCCAAAGGCACAGCCTCTGGATGCCAAATATATGGCAGAATTCAAACAAAAATCTCAACCATTGCTAGCTCAGTTAGAACAACTTCAGCTTCCTGTGTTAGCACTTAATCAGCCTTAGTTTTATGGCTCTGTTCATCGGTGTCATGTCAGGTACAAGCCTGGACGGGATTGATATTGCTATTGTTGATATCAGCAACAACAAAATACAGCTTCGTGCCGCTGAAACCTTTCCATTCTCAAAAAGTCTGCGTGATGACCTATTCACCCTAATTAATACGGGGCGGGCTCATTTACAGCAGCTGGGTCAGGTGGATATTGCACTCGGTCATGCATATAGTGACGCGATTCTCCAGTTGTTATCTGAAACCAATATTAAACCATCGGAAATCAATGCGATTGGCTGTCATGGCCAGACCATCTTCCATGCACCAGAAGCTGCCTATCCATTCAGTATGCAAATAGGAAATGCCAGTGTTGTTGCAGAATTAACAGGGATCACAACGGTGGCTGACTTTCGCCAACGCGATATGGTGCTGGGTGGCCAAGGTGCTCCACTCGTCCCCGCTTTTCACAAAGCTATGTTTCATAATGCCGACGAAGACACAGTTATTGCTAATATTGGCGGCATAAGCAATATCACTATTCTGCCTGCAGATAGCCACAAGCCTACCTTAGGCTTTGATACTGGCCCAGGTAATATTCTGATGGACCAATGGTATCAACAACACCATAAAGCCTTGTATGACGAAAATGGTCAGTGGGCACGGGATGGTCAGGTTGATGATGAATTGCTCTCCTTATTACTAATGGATCCCTTTTTTTTACAGGATGTACCCAAAAGTACTGGTCGCGAACATTTCAATCTTACATGGTTGACGAATAAGCTGGTCGAATTTGATACACCAATCAAAGCGCAATCGATTCAGAAGACACTCTTGCAACTCACCGTAAGATCGATAGCTAACGCCGTAAAAACCTATGCAGCAACCTCAGGTAGTCTGTTTGTTTGTGGTGGTGGCGCTCATAATGCGGTCTTGATGCAGGCTTTACAAGATGAGCTCTCAGACATGAATGTTCATAATACGGCTGACTTAGGCTTAGCACCTGATTGGGTCGAAGCATGTGCCTTTGCCTGGCTTGGCATGCAGACTATTAACCATCAATCAGGTAATCTTCCCGCTGTCACCGGTGCTAGCAAACCCACTATTTTGGGTGGAATTTATTCGTCAAGCGAAGCATCGTAGCCAAAGCTATCCATTAACGCATCCAAAGATGCATCCTCGTCAGGCATGACTTTAAACAACCAGCCATCTCCAAACGCATCCTGATTAATCAGCTCGGGACTGTCTTCCAGTTCTGTATTAATCGTCAGAATTGTTCCACTGACAGGCATGTGAATATCGGAAGCGGATTTCACAGACTCCACAAACATACACACATCACCCGCTGCAAAGTGTGTCCCAGGTTGCGGTAAGGAGACATACACAACGTCACCTAATTGATCCTGAGCATGCTCGGTAATCCCCACGGTCAGGTCAGTATCGTCTTCATTCACCCATTCATGCGTGGGTGCATAACGTAAATGATCCGGATTCGGCTCCATCAGACTCGTCCATATAACGCATTGAGATTCTTAATTTTAGCAGGAATATCATCCGACACCATATCCCAGTTAAATTGCCAGCCCCAGTTACCTTCTACTGTGCCAGGCACGTTCATGCGGTGGTCTGCATTCAACGACAACACATCCTGCAAGGGCACCACGGCGAGTTCTGATACTGAACGCAATGCTGAACGGATGAGTAGCCAGGGCATAGGCTCAGAAGTTTCTCCCATGTAGGCGTGCATGTGCTCCTTCACATGTGGCTCCAAGGCCTCATACCAACCAAGTGTTGTATTGTTATCGTGAGTTCCGGTGTAAGTAACACTATCTTCACATTGCTGATGCGGTAAGTAAGGGTTACTGGCATCACCACCAAATGCAAATTGCAGAATCTTCATGCCAGGCATACCATACTTTTCTCTGAGAGCTGTTACTTGTTCGGTAATGATGCCTAAATCTTCTGCGACCAACGGCAACTCACCAAAAACCTCAAGTAAACGGTCAAATAACTGTTCACCGGGAGCAACAACCCATTTCCCCTCGATCGCTGTTTCGCAATCAACAGGAATCTCCCAACAAGATTCAAACCCCCGAAAATGATCGATACGAATGAGATCAAACAATTCCAGTTGAGTCTGTAATCGTCTTCGCCACCAATCGAAATTCTGCTCAATGTGTTTATGCCATTCGTAAAGTGGATTCCCCCAACGTTGCCCGGTCTCAGAAAAGTAATCAGGTGGTACACCGGCCACTCTGGTCGGTTGCCCTTGCTTATCCAAAGTGAATAAGTCCGGTTCTGCCCACACATCAGCACTGTCATGTGCGACAAAGATGGGCATATCACCGAATAATTTGACGCCTTTGTCATTAGCGTAGCTACGCAGTTGATGCCACTGTCGGTAAAATATAAATTGTTCAAACTGGCGTATTGTGAGTGCGCTCTCACGCTCTGCGGAGATTTTTTTAATCGCTTCCAAATCACGGTTTCGTAGCTCAACTGGCCAATCAAACCATGCTCTGGACTGGTGTAGATGACGAATTTCACGGTATAAAACGTAATCATCCAACCAATATTGCTGTTGCAGACAAAAGTCTCGGAAAGCCTGTTTTTCGACCTCATCAGCACGAGCTTCAAACTGACGATACGCATTGGCCAGTAATCGTGACATTTTCGGGTCATTGAGCGTTTTCGGCTCTATCCAGGGCTCAGCCCGGAGCTTATCCCGACAAATTAAAAGGTTGTTGCCCGCATGAGCAGAGAGACATTGGTAAGGCGAGCGATCATCGTGTGTTGGTCCAAGTGGTAACATCTGCCAGACAGAAACACCTGACGCTTCCAGAAAATCGACGAAGCGGTAGGCATCCGCCCCCATATTGCCGGATGGCAAGCTTGTAATATGAAGCAAAACCCCGGTCCGCCTTTGCTCAAAGATATCTGCCTGTTTCATTAACCACCACGCCGCATTGTGCCTGCTTGCTCAACGCCACCACCACCATGAGAAATAACCATAGACAGGGTCTGTGGTACTTCTTCTCCAAGCATCTGATACAAGTTGGACAGGTGTAGGCGATAGAGACGTTCGAAGTCGCTGACGCTATCTGAGGAATTATAATCACCAAACCACCAAAACCAGTCTGACCCCTCACAAATGGCCAGTTGGCGCTCGAGAGCCTGCTTGGTTTCCTCATCAAAACTCTGCGTAGCCATGACCTTGTCATAGACCTGTTTAGCTTCACTGAGTAAGTCCCAACCACGATTCTTGTCTGGATCCCCAATCCAGGTCGAATATGTACCAAACACCCAGCTACCTCCCATCATTTTCGGTAAGGGTGCTGGCAGTACGCCGTTATGCAAAGCTTCACTGAAAGTAGTGAGTTCAATGTCAGGATGGTCCTGCAGGCGCTTGTAGAGGGATTGCAGGAAATAATAGCCATTGTAGGAATAATATTCCCATGCATTTTCGCCATCAAGAATGACGGAAACGACACGATCATGGTCGCCTTCAGTATTCTTTTTAATGTTAAGCAGATGGTGAATAAAATCATTTACAGCATCATCGGCGCCCCATTTGGTATAAGTAAATCCAATCATGTCGGATAGACCATCATCACGATAAAAGCAGGCAGGACTTGCCCCGGGCATCTTATATGGCTTATGAATGCTCGCACCATCCAAACCTGAGAGTTTGAGACTATTTCGCAGCACATTTTCACCAGTCGCAGCCCATTCAAAGCCATGTTGGGAAATCAGTTTCAGCGTAGCTTCTGAAACAGCACCTTCGGAAGGCCAGCAGCCTTTGGGACGGAAGCCGAAAAAGGATTCAAAAACACGAAGTCCCTCCTCCATATGCCAGTGCGCCCGCTCTTCACCGCCCGG
>NZ_CBFHHW010000007.1:7120-14178 GCF_965655755.1 Methylophaga sp.
TTGGGACGGAAGCCGAAAAAGGATTCAAAAACACGAAGTCCCTCCTCCATATGCCAGTGCGCCCGCTCTTCACCGCCGGGATACTCGGTAATCTCTGGCAGTGCCGCATCAGGCATCGCCTCATGAGTCGATTTGATATCCAACAACAGTGGAACGATCGGGTGGGCGTAAGGTGTCACAGAAAGCTCAACACGGCCTGACTCAGCCAGCCGGCGATAACGAGGAATCAGATCATTTAACAACTCACCCATCACAATCATCAATTGACGTCGATCATGAAAGGTAAACAAACGGCCTTTTTTCATCAATGCCTGTATTCTTACATCACTCCTTCTGACAGACTCAGCCATCCATACCAAGTGATACCAGACCAGAATATCGATCATGAATTGATCGTTTAAATAGTTTAGTCGCTCAGGTTCATCCATTGCCCAACGTGCCATTTCCACTAAGCGTGAAAAATGTGGGAAAGGCTGGATAAGCTTTTCTTCATTGGCTCGCAGGCAAGCCATTATTAATGTTTTTCTCTCCTCGATATGGAGAGGTTGTACCGGAGAATCTAATGCGATCAATAAGGGATCTTTGAGACGCCCGGTTCCCTTAAAGCGACCTTTAAGCTGATCATCATAGTCGGCCAACTGTTCTAATAATGTTGGCGCGAAATTAACCACCGCTTTAGCACCCGGAACATTCTCCAGATGCCAGGCCATATCCACATAGTCTTTCATGGCGTGCAGGTATGTCCAAGGCAACTGGTACATGCCGCCCATGGGTTCACTGTACTGAGGCTGGTGCATGTGCCAGCAAAGGACAAGTTTAAGTTTATCTGACATAACGGTAGTTTTGTCCTAACATTTCAGGAGTTACAAGTACCACGCCATTTGGGGAGACATGGTAGCGTTTTGCATCTTGTTCTAAATCTTCACCGATCACGGTCCCTTCAGGAATGACACAACCTTTGTCAACAACCACTTTTTTCAATCGACAATTACGTCCAACGTTAACGTCCGGAAGTAAGACACTATCTTCCACAAGAGAAAAACTATGCACTTCAACGTTAGAAAACAACACGGTGTGTCTAACCGTTGAACCGGAGATGATACAGCCACCTGAAACCATAGAATCAACAGCCATTCCGCGACGATCATCGTCATCGAATACAAATTTTGCCGGAGGCTGCTGTGCCTGATGGGTCCATATCGGCCACTCATCGTCGTATAGGTTTAACTCAGGTGTGACACCAATCAGTTCCAGATTCGCTGACCAGAAAGCATCAATAGTACCCACATCACGCCAGTATCCGGGATCATTGCCTTGAACATCTTTGTACGGAAAGGCAACTACTTTGTAGTTCTGAATCAGGCTGGGAATAATGTCATGACCAAAGTCATGGCTTGATGTTTTGGTATCGGCATCTTTAATTAATTGTTCATAAAGGAATGCAGCATTGAAGACATATATCCCCATCGAAGCCAGAGCAACATCATCGCGGCCCGGCATTGGGGTTGGATTATCGGGTTTTTCATCAAACGCAACTATGCGTCTGTTAACGTCGACTGACATCACGCCCAGAGCCTTAGCTTCTTCAATCGGTACTTCAATGCAACCGATCGTCATATCAGCGTTCTGGGCAACATGTTCAGCAAGCATATCACCGTAGTCCATTTTGTAAATATGGTCACCAGCCAGAATCAGAACATATTCAGGGCCATGATTCCGCAGAATATCGATATTCTGATATACCGCATCAGCAGTGCCTGCATACCAGCCTTGTTCGTTTCTCTGCGATGCCGGTAGAAGCTCGACAAATTCACCCAGGGCACCACGCATAAACCCCCACCCTTGCTGAACATGGCGAATAAGTGAGTGTGCTTTGTACTGCGTCAGAATACCAACCCGACGGATACCTGAATTCACGCAGTTTGATAAAGGAAAATCAACGATACGAAATTTACCGCCAAAAGGTACAGCAGGCTTGGCTCGCCAGTCTGTCAACTGCTTCAGCCTTGAACCACGCCCACCGGCTAAAATTAAAGCCAGAGTATCGCGGGTAAGACGACTGACAAAACGCGTACTGTTGTTTTCACTCATATAAATTTCTCCGGCAAATGCCCTATGATTTGTGGTGTAATACTGTTAGCCTGCCACAAGCGCGTTGGGTACAGCAATTAAAAATTTCACGGGATATTATGGCGATGATTTTTGACAAGAATTTGAAACAAGACATTATAAAAATCATTGAAGCGCGTCATCACGATCCATTCAGTATACTCGGCTTCCATTACGCAGAAGATCAAGCTGCTGTTCGCGCATTTTTACCTGATACAGAACAGGCCACAATTGATGGCAAGTTACCGATGAAACGTGTGGAAGGGACGGATTTTTTCTACTGGACAGGCGATAAAGATCAGGTCACCTGGCCATACAAAATCCACCGTAATACCCACTCAGGTGAAGCTCTAGCCTTTCATGACCCTTATAGCATCATGCCGCAACTTTCAGAATATGACCTGCACCTTTTCTCTGAAGGGAAACACTGGCATGCCTATAAGATGTTGGGAGCGCACCTCCATGAAGTGGAAGGCATCAAAGGTACTTTATTTGCAACCTGGGCACCGGGAGCAGAACGTGTCAGTGTAGTCGGTAATTTCAACGAGTGGGATGGTCGCCGACACCCGATGCGGGCCAGGGGCGGCTCTGGCGTATGGGAAATCTTTATCCCGGAACTCGAAGCAGGTGAACTGTATAAATTCGAAATCCGCAATCGTGATAATGGCTCCCTGCACCTTAAGATGGATCCTTACGGACAGCAATCTGAATTACGTCCGGGGACCGCATCACTAATCACTAAGAAATCATTGCATCACTGGCAGGATGAAGACTGGATGGATTCGCGAAAACATGCTGACTGGTTGCATGAACCGCATTCTGTTTACGAAGTCCATATGGGCTCATGGAAGCGCCATGATGACAACAGCTTTTACAGCTATCGCGAACTGGCTGATGAACTTGTGCCCTACGTCAGAGAGATGGGGTTTACTCACATCGAATTATTACCGATCACCGAACATCCGCTGGATATTTCATGGGGCTATCAGACCACTGGCTACTTCTCGCCGACCAGTCGCTTTGGTTCGCCAGACGAATTCCGGTATTTTGTCGATTGTTGTCACCAGAATAATATTGGTGTTCTGCTCGACTGGGTGCCAGGTCATTTTCCCAAAGATGCGCATGGTCTTGCTAAATTTGATGGTACAGCTTTGTACGAACATGCCGATCCACGTCGTGGTGAACATCAGGATTGGGGTACACTGATTTTTAATTATGGCCGAAGTGAAGTATTTAACTTTTTGCTATCGAGTGCCTTTTACTGGTTGGAAGAGTTTCACATCGACGGCTTACGTGTAGATGCCGTCGCTTCAATGTTATATCTGGATTACTCCCGCGAAGAAGGACAATGGTTACCGAACGAATTTGGTGGGCGCGAAAACCTTGAAGTTATTGAATTTCTGAAACACGTCAATACCGTATTACACAAAGAACACCCCGGTTGCATTATTGCTGCTGAGGAATCCACCTCATACCCAATGATTTCCAGACCTTCACATATGGGTGGACTGGGCTTTTCGATGAAATGGAATATGGGCTGGATGCACGACATTCTGGAATATTTCCAGCAAGATCCAATTCATCGTCGCTATCATCACGACTCACTCACATTCGGATTGCTTTACGCCTTCACTGAAAACTTCGTTTTACCGTTTTCTCATGATGAAGTTGTTCATGGCAAAAGCTCAATGATATACAAAATGCCGGGCGACGAATGGCAGCGTTTTGCGAACCTGCGCATGCTCTACACATTGATGTTCAGTTACCCGGGTAAAAAATTACTGTTTATGGGCTGTGAATTTGCCCAAGGTACTGAGTGGAACTGTGAGAAGTCACTTGACTGGTACGTACTCGACTACCCTATTCATCAGGGAATGAAAGCACTGGTGGCTGATTTGAATGAAGTCTATAAATCAACCCCTGCACTACATGCTCATGATTTTGACCCACACGGTTTTGAATGGATTGATTGTAATGACCGTGAGCACTCTATCCTCAGCTATTTACGTAAGGATGGGAATAGCTTCATCGTAACAGCCTTCAATTTCACTCCTATCCCTAGAGAGAAATACCGCATTGGCGTTCCCGAAGCGGGCCATTATGAAATTATCATAAACTCAGACTCTGAATATTACGCAGGCAGTAATTATCATAATGAAAAAGTTATTCAGAGCGATGATATTGCGTGGAATGACCGACCTCACTCCATTGAAGTGAATTTACCTCCATTGGCTGGTTTGATTATTAAAAAACAGCTTTAAGCATGGCTAAAAGCAAAACAATCTCTCGCAGCAAGTACGAAACACAATTAGAACTCTTACAAATAGAGCTGTTGAAAGTTCAGGAATGGGCAAGAGAATCTGGTCAGCGAATTCTGATTATGTTTGAAGGTCGCGATGCTTCAGGTAAAGGCGGAACAATTAAACGTTTCACAGAACATTTAAACCCTCGTGGAACAAGAATCGTCGCGCTTGATAAACCAAGTGATACTGAACAGACACAGTGGTATTTCCAGCGATATCTTTCTCACCTTCCGAATGGTGGTGAAATCGTTTTATTTGATCGCAGTTGGTACAACCGCGCTGGAGTTGAAAAAGTCATGGGGTTTACGACCCAAGACAAATATCAATTATTCCTGGAGCAAGTGCCTCAATTAGAAAAAATGCTCATTGACGATGGCATATGGTTATTTAAATACTGGTTTTCAGTAAGCCAGGAAGTGCAACATGAACGGTTTGAGGCTAGGCGTAAAAACCCATTAAAAAACTGGAAATTAAGCCCGATAGACATTGCTGCTCAGGAAAAATGGGATGATTACAGTGATGCAAGGGATGCGATGTTAGCTAATACACATACCAGTCACTCACCTTGGACAATCATAAAATCTGACTCTAAGCGTACTGCTCGAATCAATTGCATTTCCCATTTTCTTCAGGCTTTGCCTTACGCAGCTAAGAACAAAGCATTAACTGATAAATTGGATGAAGAGATGGTATTTTCACCATCCTACCCGGCATTAAAACGCCGGGCGGATGATAAAGCCTGATTTATTGACGTAATTCGCGTATTAGTTTAATGAGATTTGTGGTTGAACTATCATGCCGTGAAATTTCAGAACCATCGGCTAGATCAGGTACGATCGCTTTGGCTAGCTGCTTACCTAATTCGACCCCCCACTGGTCAAACGAATTGATATTCCAGATCACACCTTGTACAAATACCTTGTGCTCATATAACGCCACCAGCTGACCCAACATTTCAGGCGTTAGTTTAGGGAACATCAAAACATTGCTAGGGCGGTTACCTGGGAATACCTTATGCGGTAATAAGGCTTCCAAAGCTTTGCCTTCATAGCCCTCTTTCACCAATTCAGCACGCACTTCTTCCGCCGTTTTACCTTTCATTAAGGCTTCTGCTTGCGCCAGACCATTAGCCAATAAAATCGATTGATGATCACACTCTGGGTAATGGCTATTAACCGGAAGGACAAAGTCCACCGGAATCAGCTGTGTACCCTGATGAATTAACTGAAAATAGGCATGCTGACCGTTGGTACCGGGAGTTCCCCAGATGACAGGTCCAGTCTTATAACTGATACGGCTCCCTTCACGATTAATAAACTTACCGTTACTCTCCATATCCAACTGCTGCATATGACTGGGAAAACGAGCCAGAGAATGATCATAAGGTACGATGGCATGCGTTTGTGCACTGAAGAAATTGATATACCAAACGCCCAACAGGCCCATAATAACCGGTATGTTTTCTGCCAGTGGCTGATGACGAAAATGTTCATCCATTTGATGACCACCATCAAGCAGACGCTCAAAGTTGTCCATGCCGACATAGAGCGCAATAGGCAAACCAATAGCACTCCATAATGAGTAACGACCGCCAACCCAGTCCCATATTTCAAACATATTGGCTGTATCAATACCAAACTTCGCGACTTCCTTCGCATTGGTTGAGACAGCAACAAAATGTTTTGCGACATCTTCTTGCGAAGCTGATTTCAGAAACCAGGTACGAGCTGATTGTGCATTCGTAATAGTTTCTTGTGTGGTAAAAGTCTTGGATGCAACGACAAACAATGTCGTTTCTGGATTTAATTTCTCCAGTGTCGTGCTGAGATCGGTACCGTCCACATTAGAAACAAAATGGACACTTATTCCTTCAATACCATAGGGCTCGAGTGCATCACAGATCATCGCCGGACCAAGATCTGATCCTCCAATACCAATATTGACGATATCAGTGATCTTTTTGTCGCTGTAACCTAGCCATTCACCACTATGTACCTGCTCACAAAACCGGCGCATTTTATCCAGTACAGCATTCACTTCTGGCATAACATCTTTGCCATCAACCATGACCGGGGTATTACTTCGGTTACGCAGTGCCGTGTGCAAGACTGCGCGGCCCTCTGTGTGGTTGATAATGTCACCTTTAAACATGCGTTCAACCCAGTCTTTCAGCTCAACGGCCTCTGCCAGATCGATCAATTTATCGATGGTTTCCTGGTTAATTCGGTTTTTGGAATAGTCCAGTAATAAATCACCACTTTTTAAGAAAAAGCGTTCAAATCGATTTGAGTCCAATGCAAATTGCTCGCGCATGGAAACATACTTAAGATCCGAGTAATGTCTTACCAGAGACTGCCATTCAGGTATATTCAAAGGTGTCATAGTTATTTTATATCTTTGTATTATTTATAATTATTGACTCAGGTACGTTGCCAGATCGTACCAGCTGATGCTTTCCTGTTCGCCGGTTGCCATGGTTTTCACGCCAATGCTCTCGTTGTTTACTTCTTCTTCGCCCAGAATCAGTGTCCAGCGCGCACCACTCCGGTCTGCCCGTTTGAATTGGCTTTTAAAACTACCACCACCACAATGGGTGATCAACTTCAAAGCTGGTATTTGATCACGCAGTGACTCGGCAAGGATCGG
>NZ_CBFHHW010000007.1:14278-18087 GCF_965655755.1 Methylophaga sp.
GCCTGTGCCGCTGCCGCATCACCAACGGCTACTAAATAGGCATCTGTTTTTGGTATTTCGGGAAGCGAATCAGTCGCTTCCAATAAGGCAACCAATCGTTCCAGACCAATAGCAAAACCTATTGCTGTAGCATCTTTACCGCCTAATTGCGCGACCAAACCATCATAACGACCACCAGCACAGACAGTGCCCTGTGAGCCGAGTTGATCCGTCACCCACTCAAATACAGTCTTACTGTAGTAATCCAAGCCTCTGACCAGACGCGGATTGATCTCATAGCTGATACCGACCTTGTCCAGCCTCTGGCACAATTGATCAAAATCAGCCTTTGATTCTGTGTCAAGGTGATCGATTAACTTCGGTGCGGCTGCATTGAGGGTTTGCATCTCCGGGTTTTTACTATCCAGGATTCGCAAAGGATTGCTATAGAGACGGCGCTGACTATCGTCATCCAGCTGTTCTTTATGCGCCTCAAAATACGTAACAAGCTGTTCGCGGTAAGCTAGACGTGCTTCCGTGCTGCCCAATGAGTTAATTTGCAGGGATATCCCCGTCAGCCCTAAAGCTTTCCAGAGTCTTGCTGTCATCATGATCATTTCAGCGTCAATATCTGGCCCACTGAAGCCGTATGCTTCAACACCCAGCTGATGGAACTGGCGGTAACGTCCTTTTTGCGGGCGTTCATGGCGGAACATGGGGCCCATATACCAAAGACGCTGAGTCTGGTTGAGCATTCCGTTCTGCATCGCTGCACGCACACAACCAGCAGTACCTTCAGGGCGCAATGTCAGGCTGTCACCGTTACGATCGTCAAAGGTATACATTTCCTTCTCGACGATATCCGTAACTTCACCAATAGAGCGCTTGAATAACTCTGTTTTTTCTACTATCGGAAAACGAATTTCCTGATATCCATAACCGCTTAAAACGGTTTTCATGGTGCTTTCAACTGCTTGCCAATAGGGCGTGACCTCGGGGAGTAAATCATTCATACCCCGAATCGAACGGATAATCTCTGCCACGATTAACTAATATCCTTTATTGGAATGACTTTTTCCGGCTCTGATTGCTGTTGACGCATAGCAATACGATTGCGGATTTCTTTTTCCAACTCGTCCACCAATGCTTCATTTTCAACTTTATGATTTGGTTTGCCATCGACGTACAGTAAGTTGGGGGTGCCACCTGTAAGCCCGATTGCAGCCTCTTTGGCTTCACCGGGCCCATTCACTACACAGCCAATAACAGCAACGTCCATAGGCTCAGTGATGTCTTCAAGTCGTGCTTCCAATGCATTGACCGTGGAAATAACATCAAACTGCTGTCTGGAACAGGATGGACAGGCGATTAAGTTGACACCTTTACTACGTATGCGGAGGCTTTTGAGAATATCAAAACCAACTTTAATTTCTTCAACCGGGTCGGCTGCGAGTGAGACACGAATAGTATCCCCAATACCCTCCGCCAACAACATACCTAAACCAATCGAAGATTTCACTGAACCCGAGCGCAGACCACCCGCTTCTGTAATACCTAAATGCAAAGGCTGTTCAATTTGGTCGGCCAGTTTGCGATAAGCATGAACGGTCATAAACACATCTGATGCTTTCAAACTGACTTTGAAATCCGGGTAATCCAGTCTGTCGAGAATATCTATATGACGTAAAGCTGATTCAACTAGTGCATCTGGTGTCGGCTCGCCATACTTTTTTTGCAATTCTTTTTCGAGGGAGCCGGCATTCACCCCAATTCGTATTGGAATACCATGATCACGAGCGCTGTCGACAACGGCCCGAACCCGATCTTCGCGTCCAATATTGCCAGGATTGATCCGCAAGCAATCTACACCCAACTCAGCAACCCGTAACGCGATCTTATAATCAAAATGAATATCGGCGACCAGAGGAATCGACACTTGTTGCCTGATATTGCCAAATGCTTCTGCAGCATCCATCGTAGGCACAGAAACACGCACGATATCAGCTCCCACTTTTTGTAAGGCCTGAATTTGAGCAACTGTCGCTGCCACATCAGTGGTTTCCGTATTCGTCATGCTTTGTACTGCAACCGGTGCATCACCACCTACAGGCACATTGCCCACCATGATTTGGCGAGACTTCCTGCGTTTTATGTATGTTGTTGATTCCATCAGGATTCAACCCCCAACGTTAAACGTGCGACATCACCTTGTTTGTGAGGTGCCAGATCCACTGACGCACCATTATATGAAACGGATGCAACGTCAGCTCGCCCCAGCAAAACACTCAATGGCTGTTCGCTTTTAAGTAATAATGACTGGTCGGCACGCATCACTTTACTGACCAGTACTTGAGAATCTGCGTTAGTAACCTCTACCCAACATTCGCCTGTGAAACTCAGCTGTAATGTGGATTCATCCTGTGGAAGAGCGGTACTTTCCTGGGTGGGTGGAACCATTGATCCTGAATCTTTCTGCCCTATTTCGGCAGCAGTACTGACGGCTTCCATGGCGATAATCTCATCGAGATTGTTTTCTGAAGTCCCCAGCGCTTCCGCTGTCTGACTATCTTCTGCCAGTGTTGGATCAACTTTTGGCTGTAGCGTGCTCTGTTGCTCCAAAGGATCAACGATACTCGGCGTGAACGTATCATCTTCCTCTACTTCCTCAGTTTCCGTCAGCGATGATTGTTGTAGATCCTGCGTTTGTTGCCACTGCTGAAACGCTAGGCCAATCACTAAAATGACGATGGCAATCAATGCCAGCATGAACCATGGAAAGGGTTTGTCATCTTGACCGAGACCATGTTGTAACAAGTTAACACCTGGCTCTTTCAGTGTGTATTCGTCATTAAATACCGCTAGCATTTCTTCGAATGGTAAGCCGAGAAACTTAACGTAGCTGGAAAAATAACCACGTGCATAAGTCCGCCCATTGAGCTTATCCCACTGCGCTGTTTCCATGTAAATGACTGTTTCTTTTGTTAATCTCAGTTGTGCGGCTACTTCTGCAATCGAATACTTCTTGGCTTCACGCGCCTGTTTAAGTCGATCGCCTAGCGTTGGAGATGATGTTGCAACAACAATCTGTTCGTCGTGTGCTTCACTCATGAATCAATCAACCCCTGATTTAACATCCGCATTTCATCCGAATCAGGAAAACGGGAACGCAGAATCAAGCTGTAACTCGACACAGCATCTTGATCATTCAGCTTGTTTTCAATCTTTATTGCTAACAGCAAAGACTGTGCTGTCCAGCCTGATGCCTGCTGGTAGCGCTGAATGTATGCGCGTGACTGTAAATAATTTTGTTGTCCGTAATTAATGGTAGCCATCTGCAGTAAAGACTTTGATAACGTTGGCTGCAGTTGCAATGCCTTGCGAAAATACGCCTCCGCTTTTTCAAGATCCGGAATGCGGCTGACACACAGGCCTGCATTTTCCAGAGCCATTGCTTTGCTATTATAGAGAGGGTTTTCAATTGCTTTCAGAAACCGCTGCTCTGCGTCTTCATAGCGTCTCTGTTGACACAGAAAGACACCAAAATTGTTCTGTGCTTCTGAATATTTGGGTGCACGTTCAACCGCTTCCAGGAAATGTGCTTCCGCTTTATCATTTTCACCCAACTGTTGGTAAAGCAAGGCAATCGTATTGTGCGCGCTGGGTAAGTTAGGGTTTTGCTTGAGTGCTTTTTCTAACTTATCCAAAGCAATGGCATAATCACCACGTTGCATATAATTAAGACCGAGTCGCATGTTAATCTCTGCAGCCTTTGGGTCTGGCGCCACGTATTCCGGGCGTGTATTACCTGTTGAGTTACATGCTGTTAAAGC
>NZ_CBFHHW010000007.1:18186-43729 GCF_965655755.1 Methylophaga sp.
AGCGACCAGACCTTGTTCTATCAGATAATTCTGGAACCGTTTTATCTGATTCCCAGATGAACAGGTGTAATCCGTACCCGGAAATGGGTTGAACGGAATCAAGTTTATTTTAGTTGGCAACTCTCTAAGTATGCGAACCAAATCCTTGGCGTCTTGCATAGAGTCATTAACACCATCAAGCATGACGTACTCGACCGTAATATGTCGGCGCTGCTGACCGACTACGTACCGTTTACAAGCGGCAAGCAGCTCTCTAATCGGGTACTTCTGGTTGATGGGCACTATTTGATTTCGGAGTTCATCGTTTGCAGCATGCAGCGATATAGCCAGACTGACATGACAATCTTCGCGCAATTTATCAATCATCGGTACGATGCCCGATGTACTCAGCGTTAAACGACGCCATGAAATTCCATAGCCATAGTCATCCCGCATCAGGTTCATCGCAGTGACGACGTTATGATAGTTGGCAAGCGGTTCCCCCATGCCCATCATGACCACATTAGTTACTACGCGATTGCCTTTGGGATCTTTACCCAAAGCCTCATTCGCAATCCACAGTTGTGCAATAATTTCAGCAGCATCCAGATTGCGGTTAAAACCTTGTTGAGCGGTCGAGCAGAATGTGCACGTCAACGCACAGCCCACCTGAGAAGATACACACAGAGTTCCTCGGCCGCCTTCGGGTATAAAAACCGTCTCTATCGCATTGCCACAGGACAGTTTGATAATCCATTTACGGGTACCATCAGTGGAGATGTGCTCATGTAGGACTTCCGGCAAACGAATGTCAGATAACGTTTGCAGTTTTTCACGCAAAGCTTTACTGAGATTGGTCATCTCCGCAAAATCAATCACCCGGTATTTGTGGATCCATTGTAATAACTGACGCGCACGGAAAGGTTTTTCGCCAAGCTCGACGAAAAACGCTTCCAGACCGTTAAGATCTAACCCTAATAGATTCGTACGTTCAGTCATGACAGTCTCTTAGCGAGTACGGGCACACACTTCGCCATCAGCGAAGAAATAAGCCACTTCACGTGCTGCACTCTCAACAGAGTCAGACCCGTGTACCGCATTTTCGTCGATGCTTTGCGCAAAATCAGCACGGATAGTACCTGCTTCAGCTTCAGCCGGGTTTGTTGCGCCCATCAAGTCACGGTGTGTCAAAACAGCATTTTCACCTTCCAAGACTGAAACAGTCACTGGGCCTGATGTCATGAAGCTGACCAAGTCGTTAAAGAAAGGACGCTCTTTATGTTCGGCATAAAAGCCTTCTGCTTGTTCCTGAGTCAGGTGCATCATTTTGGCAGCAACAATCTTTAGACCCGCTTTTTCAAAGCGTGTGTAGATTTCACCAATGACATTTTTTGCAACGGCATCTGGTTTGATGATAGAAAGTGTACGTTCGATCGCCATTTCGTTCCTCTGTTAGTTAAGTTTAAGTACAGTAAAATCCGGTTATTCTACCATTTCTAGACCTGCTAATATCAATGTTGTCAGATTAATCAGTATAAAAACGGTTTTGCTTTGGATTTTATGCCAAAAGCATTACTATCAAGTGACCATTTCTCACGTCGGAAGCCCATTTTGAATACAAACTCAACCTTTACACGTATCGGCTTATTTATCCGCAAGGATGATCCGGTGATGGAAAATGCGGTTGAGCAGGTAAGTCAATTTTTGTCTGCAAGAAAGCTAAGCGTGGTCTGTAATGAATCATTAAGTTTTTTGCCGTCGCTTAACGTCGTGCCGATTAATGATTTTCCGGAACACTGCGAACTGACCATCGCTATTGGTGGTGATGGCACTCTACTCTCAGCTTCACGTGCTTTAGCCGGTACCAACATGCCAATCGTTGGTATAAATGTCGGTCGATTGGGTTTTCTAGCCGACGTCACTCTCAACAATTTAACACAACAACTCAGTGATATCTTATGCGGTCATTACCGTGATGATAACCGTTTCTTATTACAAGCGAGTATCAACGGCGCTAATAAACCTGCCAGTATTGCCATGAATGATGTGGTGATTCATGCCCATCAGAATTTGCACATGATTGAATTTGAAACCCATATCAATGGCAAGTTCCTCAACAGCCAGCGAGCAGATGGTTTGGTTGTAGCGACACCAACCGGTTCCACGGCCTACTCCATGTCAGCCGGCGGACCGATCCTGGATGTTGATTTAGATGCTGTTGTGCTGGCCTCAGTTTGTCCTCATACGCTGAGTAATCGTCCTCTAGTGGTAGCTGCCAGCAATAAAATTGAAATTACATTAAGTGAAAATAATAGTTCAACCGGGATGGTGACCTGTGATGGGCGACCCGGCCATTTATTACAACCCGGTGATACCGTGGTCATTGAGCGTCATCCAAGTCAGATCCGACTATTGCATCTTGAAGATCATGATCATTATTCTATCCTCCGGGCCAAACTGGAATGGGGTAGAAAACTGACATGCTAACAAGTCTGAGTGTTCGCAATCTTGCGGTCGTCGAAGACCTGTCATTGAACTTCGATCAAGGCATGACATCGTTAACGGGTGAAACCGGTGCCGGTAAATCTATGTTGGTAGATGCGCTTAGTCTGGTACTGGGTGACCGCGCTGACTCCAATATGATTCGTCATGGAGCCGAGCGCGCTGAAATTGAAGCGGATTTTAGCCTCAAGCACAATCCAGTCCTCTATAAATGGCTGGAGGAGCAAGAACTTGATGATGATGATCAATGCCACCTGCGTCGCACAATCAGCCGTGATGGTCGTTCCAAAGGCTACATCAACGGTCGTACCGTCCCACTTGGCCTATTAAGAGAAGTCAGTGAACGCAGTATTGATATTCATGGTCAGCATGCCCACCAGTCCCTAGTAAGACCGCAAACGCAACGCGAATTAGTTGATATTGTCGCCCAGAACAAACCGTTGCTTGATCAATTGAAAACAGCACATCGCGAATGGCAGTCATTAAAAGATCAACTGGAAACCATACAACAGCATTCTGAAGAGCAATCAGCCCGGCAAGAATTATTGCAATACCAAGTCAATGAACTTGATGCCCTGGACTTAAGCGAAGACAGTGTGAACACGCTTATTCAGGAGCAAACACAATTAGCCAATGCATCGCAGCTTATCACTGCAGCTGAAAGCGGTTTACAACGTGTTTTTGATGATGAACAAGCGGCAGCTTATGATCAAATCAGCAGTACGCTATCTGAACTGGAAAAATTACAGGACTTTGAACCACGCTTTGCTGCTGCGGTAGAGACCTTAAATGCAGCGATCATTAACCTGGATGAGACAGCTACTGAACTTCGGCATTATCTGGATCATATTGAATCAGACCCAGCTCGTCTCAACGAGATTGAAGAGAGGCTCTCTCTGTTACATGAGTTAGCCCGAAAGCATCATGTCGAGATTGAACAATTACCGGCTCATTATCTGCATTTAAGTGATGAACTTGCAGCACTATCTAATAGTGACGTTCAACAAGCCCAACTTCAGCACAGCGTCGCTGCAAAAGAAACCTTATGTCGTGACTTGTGTGAAAAATTACATCAACGGCGGGAGAAGGCTGCCAGGCCACTGGCAAAACAAATATCAGAATCAATCCAACAACTCGCTATACCCGCCGGCAGAATCGAAATAGACGTTCAACACTATACCGATGATCGCATGACCGAAACCGGTGCCGATCAAATTCGATTATTAGTCGCGACTAACCCCGGGCAGCCTGCAGGTGATTTAGTTAAAGTAGCCTCCGGGGGTGAACTGGCCCGCATCAGTCTAGCAATACAGGTAGTCACCGCCGGTAAACGTAGCGTGCCGACACTCATTTTTGACGAGGTTGATGTCGGTATTGGAGGCAGCGTAGCCGAAGTTGTCGGTCAACATCTTCGTGAGCTAGCAAACAGTCAGCAGGTTATCTGCATTACCCATCTACCTCAGGTCGCCGCACAGGCACATCATCAACTTCAGGTAAACAAGAAACACCTGAAAGACAGCACTCATATCGAAGTTGATAAGCTGAATAAGGCACAACGGGTCGAAGAAATCGCGCGAATGTTGGGCGGCGTAAACCTGACCCAGAAAACCCGCTCACATGCCGAGGAAATGCTGGATCAGGCACAGCAGTAACTACATTTTTTCTTTCTGACAGTCTTTACATACGCCATAGATGTACAGACTATGATCCGTCATCTCAAACCCTTTTTCTTTGGCAATGGCTTTTTGGCGCTGCTCGATCACATCATCCATAAATTCTTCTATGCGGTTGCAGCGAACGCAAAATAAATGATCATGATGCGTGCCA
Organism: Methylophaga sp.; assembly: GCF_965655755.1. Lineage (GTDB taxonomy): Bacteria > Pseudomonadota > Gammaproteobacteria > Nitrosococcales > Methylophagaceae > Methylophaga. The sequence goes on from NZ_CBFHHW010000007.1 coordinate 22,495, forward strand.
TCTTCCAACTCAAAAACAGCATGGCCCCCTTCGATACTGAGCCGCGAAACCAGGCCTGCGCCCTCAAACTGAGTCAGGACACGATACACCGTTGCAAGGCCGATTTCTTCACCCATCTCGAGTAAAGCCTTATAAACATCTTCAGCACTCATATGACGTAATTCAGCTGTTTCAAGAATTTCCAGAACTTTTAATCTGGGTAACGTCACTTTGAGTCCGGCTTTTCTTAGATCTTGTCTTTCCATTATTATTGTTGCCTCGTAGAAATGCTGCGAATAGAGTATCATCGCAGACTGGTAATCAACTACAGAAATTAATACTAAATGAAAAGCTTCGTCGTTTACAGCCTTTCCTTGGCTTTCCTATTATCTCTGTCCGCTTGCAGCACCGACAAAATTCCTGGTGTCTATCGAATAGATATTCAGCAAGGCAATGATGTTACTCAAGAAATGATTAATCAGCTTGAACCTGGCATGACCAAAAATCAGGTAGCTTATGTCATGGGTACGCCATTACTCATCGATACATTCCATCCCAACCGCTGGGATTACTTATACAGCTACCAGCCGGGCGGTGAAGATCGTGAGCAACGCAGAATCACTCTCTTATTTGATGAAGAAGAGAAACTAACGCATCTTGAGGGTAACACCAACACTGTTGCCAGCCGCGCTGACCTTCCTGAACAGGAACGTCAGGACAAAAACGTGGTGGTTCCACTTACAGAGAAGAAAACAGGCTTCTTTAATGGTTTCATGAACTTTATCGGTCTCGGCGGTGATGATGAGGTGGAAATCATCGAAGATGAGGGAGCAGAAGATAACGAAACGGAAGAAACTGCGGCGGTTGAAGAAACTGAAGCTGAAGACGATTCTGGACCGACAGAATAAATTAAAGGCGCCCTTGTTATGAGGGCGCCTCATCTAATTAGTTACAATTGTGGTACCTGAAATTGATCCGTATCCGGGTTGTAGCAAAGTAGTTCACCGGCAGCTAGATCAAAATACCAACCATGTATTTTCAACGAGCCCACTTCTACCCGCTCACGAACAAAATCAAATCCCATCAGGTTTTGTAAAGAAACCAGCACCGAGCGTTGCTCACAGGCCTTTAACTTTAGTGCATTACTCTCACTAGCATGTTTAACTTTGACCCATTCTTTAGCTTCCTGTGCAATAGAAACCCAACGGTGAATAAATTGTGAATCATTGAGATCTTCACTTTCCCACAAGGCCTTTATACCACCGCAATTTGCATGGCCCATGACGATGATACTCTCTACACCCAGCCCTTTCACCGCAAACTCAATCGCTGAACTGGTACCGTGATGATGCTGATCTTCTTCGCAGGGCGGTACCAAGTTAGCAACATTTCTTATCGTAAAAAGATCCCCCGGATCACAGTCTGTCAGAATGGCCGGATCCACGCGAGAATCACAACAAGCGATCATCAGGATTTTGGCGGGTTGCCCTTCTTTCATACTTGCGTATAGCTTTTTGTCATCACCGAAATAAGTTGTTTTAAAACGCTTAAAGCCTTCTATAAATTTATTTGTATTAGGCATATTTATTGTCTGAGAAAAGTTAAGAAAGGGTTAAAGTCTCGCTCATAAGCAAGATTGGTAACAGGGCCATGCCCACTGTGCACCTGTAAATGTCCGGGCAACTGCATTAGTTTCGACAGACTCTGTTGCATCAACGCGGCATTACCCATCGGTAAATCAGTCCGGCCAACACCACCGGCAAACAACGTGTCTCCCACAAAGATATCGCTGTCATCGTAATAACACCCCTGGCCGGGGGTGTGACCTGGCGTAGAAATAAAGTGCAGGATTGTCTCACCTAGCGGGATGGTATCCCCGTCATCCAACCAACAATCAATCCGGCCACAGGGTCGGTTCATCTCAGGGGCACCGAACCAATCCCCCTGTTGCGGCAAGGTATCAAAGAGAGGCTTCTCAAGTCTTGGTAGATAGGTGTCGACATCAAAAGACTGCTGCAAATGCATCAAAGCACCGGCATGGTCTAAATGACCATGTGTCAGCAAAATCATACGTATATCAGGTTGTGGCTGGAGGGAAAGAAGGTATTCGACTTGTTCAGTCGTTTCCCCTGTATCAATGATAGCGGATTGTCCGGTCGCTTGGTCCGTAATAAGGTAAGTGTTGACGCTAAAAGCGCCGACGGTCATGCACTGAATTTCCATATTTGACTACCTCAGTGCACTCCCGTGACGCGCTCATGTCATTTTAAAATCAGTTGTATTACTGATTCCATTTTTTACGTGACTCACGCGCTTTAATGGTGTTTTGCTTAAACCAATCCTCTTTGATTTTCTTAGTCCGCGCTAAGTCAAGATTGGCTCGCCACCACTTCTGCTTAACATCCGCGTGAGGATCCGGGTGCATATTTGCTTCATACCATTTAGCATGGCTTTCCCGGGCTTTGATAAGATTCGCTTCATACCATTTTTTCTTAGTATCAGACGTCAACTCATCATTGATTTCGTACCAATGTTTATCCGTAGGCGTGTTATCAAGGTTAGCTTCATACCATTTCTGACGTTTTTCACGTGCTTGCGCCAGATTTTGCTCACGGAAAGCCAGTTTCCACTCGGTATCTCCCGCTTCATTGAAGTCATACCAATGCGTTTGCGTCGGTGTGTTATCCAAATTGGCTTCGTACCATTTACGCGTGGCGCGGACCGACTCCAGAGCAGACTGAAGATTGGCTTCATACCATTTCTTCTTGGTCTCGTAATGATGGACGATATTGGATTCATACCAGCGGGTTTCAACTACTTTAGCCGGACGCTGATTAGCCTCGTACCACTTCTGATTTTCACGGGCACGATGCGCACTTTCAGCAAAATAACGCTGCTTGGCTTTCTGAGCACGAACCAAACTTAGATTTGACTCATACCACCGTTTCTTAAGCTCAGCATGTGGATCCGGATGCATATTAGCTTCATACCATTTCTTACGGTTGAAACGCGCCGTTTCCAGATTCGCTTCGTACCAATGTTTTTTGGTATCGGAATATTTTTCATCACTGAACTCATACCAGTGTTTTTCCGTCGGCGTATTATCCAGATTCGATTCATACCACTTAGTACGTCTTTCACGAGCCTGATCAAGATTGACACGCATCCAAGCTTTTTTTACATCGCTGTACAACTCTTCACTGTAATGTTGCCAACGCATTTCAACCTCAGAGGGTTTTTTGTTCGCTTCGTACCACTTACGCGTGGCGCGAACAGATTGCACAGCTTGATTCAGATTAGCCTCATACCATTTTTTCTTGGTTTCAAGGTGTTTGCCAATGTTCGCTTTATACCAAGGAATATCTACATTCTTGGCAGGTCGTTTATTGGCTTTATACCAAGGCTTAGTAATATCAGCTGCTGGTTTCAGGTTAGCTTCATACCACTTAGAACGACTCTCTCGCGCAATTTTGAGATTTGCTTCGTACCACTTTGTTTTAATGTCTAACGTGCTACTCATTTTCTTACCTCTCTGGGCATTTGGTATAACGATATTACATGAGTTCACGCGGCAGGGACAATAAAAATAGTCTCTTATTTGATCCAGATCACAGGCTATTCGTAACAATGCTTTTGGGCTTTTACCCTTTGCAAGGCGGCTATTTGCTGTTCAATATAGAGTTGTCTCCGGTCTTCTTTTTCACTAACCAGAGCTGAATAGCCCAGATAACCGAGACCAAGCCAACCTTCAACTATCGGAATAGAATCAAATACAACCATTGCCGTCGCTAGCTTGTTGGTACCATCGTTATAATAATCCGGCTTGTAGCTATATCGGTATGGGTGTAACTGATTGATTCTATTGTCAATGTCATAACAGCTAAGCGAACGTGTCTGTGGTTCGACTTCGACGATAGGTGGTTCAAAATAAATCGGTTCAGTGGGCACAGGAGGTAACGTCAGTGCAGATACCGAGTAGGAATAACAACCAGACACAAAGAGTAAAAAAAACGTTTTTTTCATCATCATTTCCAAATATTTAATACTAAGGCTATCGGTCAGTTGCCTAATGACTTCAGTCTGAATTTTGCTCAATCAGTCGGTGCCTCTTTTTCATGTCGATGCACATCGGCCCATTTCTGTAATCTTGCGCTGACTGCGGCATTAAAACTATGTGCCGGAAATTCGCCTGATTTATTTATTTCTCCGGCATCAATACCAGATAATAGTGTCAACGCCTCATTAACGTGATTAATTGCATGAATATGAAAACTGTCCTGCTCCACAGCGGCAATAACATCCTCACGCAACATTAAATGCTGCACATTACTTGCGGGAATGATGACACCTTGTTTTCCTGTCAGTCCTTTGCGCGAGCAGATATCAAAGAAACCTTCGATTTTTTCATTCACCCCGCCAATCGCCTGAACATCACCATGCTGATTCATGGACCCGGTAATCGCAATGGACTGCCTCATGGAGAACCTAGAAATTGCTGACAACAATGCACACAGTTCGGCAACGGTGGCACTATCACCATCGACTTCACCGTAATTCTGTTCAAACACAATGCTTGCCGACATTGAAAGCGGGCTATCAGCCGCATAGGTTGTTCCCAAGTAGCCGCTTAAAATCAGCACACCTTTGGCGTGAATATCGCCGCCTAAATCCACCTCTCGTTCAATATCAACAATATTATCATCACCAAAACGGGCACTCGCTGTGACACGTGATGGCTGACCAAAGCTAAAGTCTGCCAGACTCATCACTGATAACGCATTGACCTGAGCAACCTGATTGCCTGTGACTTCGATATCAATGATTTGACGATCAATTTGGTCGTGAAGCTGAGCACGCAGTCTATCAAGCCGCTGTTCACGCAGATTAATCGCCTGTTGCACATGATCACGCGAGACTTCTTTAGCTTCTGCCTGACGAGCTAGGAACGTAGATTCTCTGAGCAAATCAGTCATATCCCCTAGATGCAATGAAAATTTATAGCTGTCTTCAATTGTGCGCGCGCTGTGTTCGATCACTCTGGCAACTGCATTGCGGTTCATCTTTAGCAATTTCTCAGTTTCAATGGTGCTAGCCATCATTCTCGCAAACAGTAGATCATTATCAGCGGTGCGTGGCATATGCTCTTCAAAATCAGCTACTATCTTGAACAAACCGGCAAATTCCGGATCCATCTCATAAAGCATGTAATAAAGGTGGCGGTCACCCAACAGCACCACTTTCAGATCAAGTGGAATCGGCTCTGGTTCAAGTGACACCGTGGCGACTAAACTGTAGATACGCTCTAAGGTGTCGAATCGCACCTCTTTAGATTTTAATGCTCGTTTGAGCCCCTCCCAGCCAAAAGGCTGCATCAGCAATTGTTCAGCATCAATGATGAGGTAACCACCGTTGGCGCGATGCACAGCACCGGCCTTGATCAATGAAAAGTCAGTAACCAAGGCGCCCATCATGGCCATGTTTTCCACACAGCCTAATAAAGTCTGATGGTTAGGCAGGTTTTCATAAATAATCGGCGCTCCCAGACACTGGCTGTTATCGACCACCAGATTAATTTGATACCGCTTGAGCAGACTATCCTCTATTCCAGCCTCTTCACTCGTACTTTCCTGTTTAACAAACACATCGACGTTCTCACGGATGTCTTTTTGCATCGCATCGAAATACAGCTGTAATGTTGTTGAACTGGGATAGGCATGTTTAAGTTTATTAACCTGCTTGCTAATGACCTCCAGGGCAACCTCATCATTGAGTGCTTGTACCTTTTTCAGGTTGTCACGCTCCCACTCGCGCAACTCAAGCAGAGTGTGCTGTAACTCTTCATGTAAGTCAGCGATAGCATCTTCGGTTTGTTCCTGCTTGTGGGCTGGTAATTCTTCAAATTCTTCCGGGCTCATTGCCTCGCCATTGCGCTGCGCGGCAAAGGCGTAGCTCCCATCCTGCATTCGGAGCAAGACAACACCTTTTCGATCTGCTTCGCTCTGTAATGTTCCGAAAAGCCGGACTCGATGTTTCCGAGCGGCTTCATCCAGTGTTCGCATTCTTCCACGATAGTATTCATCGTCGAATGCCTGTGGCAACTCTGTTTCGAGATGCGCGACGATGGTTTCAATATCTTGCCGGAGCTGTCCTCCCTGGCCGGCCGGCATAGAAACCACCCATGGCTTTTGAGCGTCATCAAAATTATTCAGGTAAGCCCAGTCTTTGGCTTTCGGGAGCTTTCTGGCATGCTCATCGAGAAACCGTTTGATCATAGTGTACTTACCTACGCCTGCAGGCCCCATCACGAACAGGTTATAGCCTTCAGCGTTGATGTTGACACTGAAATCAATGGCGCTCAAGGCGCGCTCCTGGCCAACAATAGTCGGTAAGGTTTCCAAGTCTGAGGTTGAGGAAAACGTCCAGCTGTCAGGTTCACAATATCGATAGAGATCAGAGGCTTGCAATTCAGTGCGTCGTTGCATAGTTTTCCCTTACAAAATGAGTTACTTTAAGCTTAGGTCAGGAACAGCAGATCAGCAATACAAATAGCAACGGAGCAAATGATAGCAATGCATGATTATGACGAAAAACGTTCATTTATGAGAATGCAGGTTGAAACCAAGCTGAGCTTTTCGGTTCAAGGAAAGCCCTCTGTTATACACCAGGGTTTCAGTCGTGATCTCAGTGCAACAGGCCTTTTAATGAGTTCCGATTTCGCGCCCCAACAGGGTGATAGAATAGAAATCAGTATTGAAACAAAAAACGAACGCTATGAACCTTTCACCGCTCACGGTTCAGTAATAAGAGTAGAAACCAGTGAACTGGCTTCTCAGCGATACATGATTTCAGTCGAGTTTGATGTGGCTGAATAAGCGTTTAGATCCAATAGCTGCTTCGAGTCATCACTTTAGACACAAACCCCATTAACCGGGTAACCGGTTGCGGAAGCACAGCGCCTCCCGCCTCCAAGGCTGCGGTTCCATGCCGTTGTTCATCAATTTTCATCTGAGATAAGATTGCACGGCTTCTTTTATCTTTATCACTCATAATTAGTAGGTGGCTGTCCAAGTGTTTAACAACTTGTTTTTCCGTTTCAGCTACAAATCCCAGGCTCCATTTATCACCTACTTTTCCTGCTATGGCACCAATTGTAAAAGAACCGATATACCAAAGCGGATTCAGTACGCTCGTGTGAGAAGAGAGTGACTCAAGCCTTTGCTGGCACCAGACCAGGTGATCATTTTCTTCTCTGGCCGCCGCTTCCATCGCCGTTCTGACTGTGGGTAGTTTCGCTGTCAATGCTTGCCCTTGATACAGCGCCTGAGCCGATACTTCACCAGCATGATTAACACGCATTAATCCGGCCGACTGCTTCCGCTCATTGTGACTCAGTAAATCAGCCTCTTCTGAGACGGAGGCATCAGGAAACGGCCGTGCTGTCGTTTCGGGCGTGCCTGCAATCGTAGTCAAGGCTTTATCAAACTCAACAATAAATCGGTCAAAAAGGCTGTAATGGCGATGTGTCACGTCAACTGTCCTGAATAAAAATGATTAAAATAATTCTACTTCACCCGAAGCAACATGTACTGCCATGTTGATCTTTCCCTGCTCAATTAATTCGTGGTAGCTTTGCACCTGATTGCGACCATTATCTTTTGCATAGTAGAGTGCTTCGTCTGCCTCGCCAATAACATCAGTTGGTGACTCCTGATTGGTGACTTCAACAAAGCCGACACTGATGGTTACTTGCTTTAATTGAGGAAATTGATGCTCTGCAATAATTTCTCTGATTCGTTCGAAAGTCTGTCGAGCATCATCCTCGGTAGGCGCTTTTAACAATACGACAAACTCTTCACCGCCATAACGGTAAACCAAGTCATCATCACGAATGCAACCTGAAGTCATCAATCTTGCTACTAGAATAAGTACTTCATCACCGTACAGATGACCGTATGTATCGTTAATGACTTTAAAATGATCAATATCGATCACGCCTAACCAATACTTAACTGCAAAAGGACGTCGTCGGGGCTCACTGGATGATGCCATTTCCTCTTCAAAATGATTATTTTGCCTGACGAGCACTTTAGTGATCTCATTGTCGAGTGTTTCTCGATTGTACAGGCCCGTTAGCTTATCTTTTTGAGTCTTTTCAATCAGGGACAAATAATTGGCATACACTCTCAGAATTCCGTAAACCAGCCTTTGATCAGTGGCAGACGGAACTTGATTCGAGGTGATCAGCAAAACAGAAAAGATATCGCCATGGCTATCATAGGCCGGATAGGCAATATTCCAGTCTCCATTCTTACCGGCAGTCAACTCGACATCGCCCTTTTCTATTGCTCTGGCTACGGCGCTGGAGAGTTCTGATTCATTCGGTAGTAACTTCGCCGGCTCATTGGATGATTCGATGATGCCGTTAACGCAAAAGGCCAATAAGCTGAGTTGATGCGCCTCTGTATGATGCTGTACACGGAAAAGACGTAAATCCTGTGCCGGGAAAAGTTCATTTAGCGTTTTGAGCAGGCTTTTTTCGAGAACATTCCGATCATGATAACTGGTTATTTCAGCCAAATTATCCACAATGCGGATACTGTTATTTATCATTTACAATGCCTTTTGTTCCCGACTAAGTCCCTGCTCCACACCCATACTAAAAGATGTGAAACTCGTCACATAATTTGACACAAAAGGTGTTTAATCACAACACAACACAAACATTACTTATTGATTTAAGTCAATATTTATAGATTTTCACTTTTCCAGGAAATGCTGCAGCGTATCAGCAAGTTCTCGAGGTTGAAATTTAGGCACATACGCATCAGCACCGACCCCACGCCCCATAGCCTGATTAGCTTGTGCGGTCAGAGATGAATGCATGATGACTGGAAGATGGGCTAAACGTTTATCTGCCTTAATCTTTTGCGTCAACACATAACCATCCATTTCAGGCATTTCGACATCAGTTAAAACAGCATGAATCTCAGAGGTAATATCACGCCCTTCAGCCTCACATTGATCCGCCATTTTTTTCAACATAGCCCAAGCTTCTCCACCATTCACTGCACCAATATGACCGATCCCCATAACATCAAGTGTTTTTGTAATTTGTGTGCGAGCAATTTTGGAATCATCGGCAAACAATAAACGATACTGATTCTTCTCACCAATTTTCGGAATACCATCAAATACCGTTTCATCGTAAAACTCGCCTGCGTCTGCCAGCACTTTTTCAACATCCATTATCATAACCAGACGTTTATCTGACAACTCAGCAACAGCAGTCACTAAGCCGCCCAGACGTTTAGATATCAATGGTGGCGGCTCTTTAACCTGTTCCCAGTTTAGTCGTTGTATGGTATCGACTGAACTGACAAGAAAGCCTTGAACGTGAGTATTGTATTCAGTGATCATTAATATTGAGGGATTATCTTTAGACTTCAGATTACAAAATTTTTGTAAGTTGATGATCGGCACCATGTCACCTCGAAGGCTAACAAAACCCTCAATACCCTCTGGCATTTCAGGAGCTGTGGTGATTTCAGGTACATTCAGAACTTCGCGTACTTTGAACACATTGATACCGAAAATTTCGTTACGTCCGGTGTCATCACTGGTGCCCAGGTTAAATAACAGCACCTCAAGATGATTGGTACCTGCTAATTTTGTCCGTTCGTCTATGGAGTCGATTAATGTAGCCATATAAATGTCTCGTTCCGTTCCCATTAGTCAGTCGTTTATGATAAACAACTTAACGGCTATAAGGGAAAAATCTTGAGTTTGTCGCTATTTTTGATGACAATATTTTCGCAAAAAATGATTTCTGCTAGAGAGGTATGAACTGATATTCAAACTGGACAGTACTAAGGTTAGTTCAAACAGTGAAATTTTAAAGAGGTTTGGATTGACAAGCTGATTTCATTCGAAAATCAGAGAGACTGACTCATAACGGTGAAAGCATCGAAAGTGAGATAGTCATATAAAAACTGCTCAAATAGCTTACAATATTGGTTTTGAGACAAGACGGCAACGAGCGTTGCTGTTTTCGGAAATGGTGCCCAGGGGGAGACTCGAACTCCCACGTACATAAGTACACTAGCACCTGAAGCTAGCGCGTCTACCAATTCCGCCACCTGGGCAAGAGCGCGAAAATATACAGAGTGAATGAAAAACTGTCAATGACTAATAACGAGAAAAATGATCCGTTCCAAGAACGAGAAGCCGAAAAATACGATAATCCAATTCCCAGCCGTGAGTTCATTCTCGGGCTGTTAAAGCAAAACAATGTCCCCCTTTCTCGTAAGAGCCTCGCTAAGCTGATAGGTATCAAGGGTGACGATCAAACTGAAGCCTTAAGAAGAAGGCTGCGCGCCATGGAGCGTGATGGCCAACTGTTACGCAACCGCAAAGGCGCTTACGGCGTGGTATCCAAAATGAACCTAGTTAGTGGCCGCGTGATGGGACATGCTGATGGCTTTGGATTTCTGATACCCGATGAAGGCGGTGACGATCTCTTTTTGGGTGAACGTGAAATGCGTATCGTCCTGCATGGCGATCGTGCATTAGCCCGTGTTACGGGCACCGATCGCCGTGGCAGAAAAGAAGGTGCTATTGTTGAAGTGACTCAGCGTGCACATCATCGTATTGTCGGTAAACTGATTAAAGATGCCGGTATCTTCTTTGTGATCCCGAATAACAGACGTATCAGCCAGGATATTTTAATCCCGCCAACAGATACGCTTGATGCCAAAGAAGAACAAATTGTTGAAGTGGAAATCACCGAGCAACCTAATCGTAAACGGTCACCATTAGGCCAAGTAGTGACTATTTTAGGTGATCATCTGGCGCCGGGAATGGAAATCGACATCGCTTTGCGTGACTTTGAACTGCCACATGAGTGGTCGGATAAAGCTCTGCAACAAGCCGAAAACTTTGGCGACAGTATTCCTACAGATGCTATTGAAGGTCGGCTCGATCTTCGTGACATGCCTCTGGTCACTATTGATGGTGAAGATGCCAGAGACTTCGATGACGCCGTTTATGCTGAAAAACTAAAATCCGGTAACTGGAAACTGTGGGTCGCGATTGCTGATGTCTCGCACTATGTGCATGCAAACAGTCCACTCGATGACGATGCACAAGAACGCGGTACCTCGGTTTACTTCCCCAGCCAGGTTATTCCCATGCTGCCGGAAGCTTTATCTAACGGTCTGTGCTCATTAAACCCAGCCGTTGACCGTCTCTGCATGGTCTGCGAAATGGAAATCAATCAGGATGGTAAAACAGAGTCGCACCGTTTCCATGAAGCAGTGATGCACTCAAAAGCGCGGCTAACCTATGACAAAGTCGCTGCCATGCTGGTCGATGATGACAAAAGTTTAAAACAGGAATACCAGCATGTTTTGCCAACACTGGAAACCATGTATGACTTGTTTCAGACCATGCTTAAAGCCAGAGAAGAACGTGGTGCCATTGACTTTGAGATGACAGAAACACAATTTCTGTTCGATGCTAACCGTAAAATCAAGTCTATCGAGCCACGTGAGCGAAATGATGCACATCGGCTGATTGAAGAATTTATGATTGCTGCCAACGTCAGTGCGGCTAAGTTTCTTCTTGAACACAAAATACCGGTTTTATACCGTGTTCATGAAACACCGTCAGCAGAAAAGCTCAGTGGCCTGCGTGATTTTCTAGGCGAACTCGGTCTGTTTCTCGGCGGTGGCGATGATCCTGAACCCCGTCATTATGCATCGCTTCTGGCAACAGCAAGCAAACGTCCTGATGGACATCTCCTTCAGACTGTCATGCTCAGAAGTATGAAACAAGCGGTCTACACGCCAGAGAATGTTGGACACTTTGGTTTGGGATTAGACGCATACGCCCACTTCACTTCGCCTATTCGTCGTTATCCGGACTTACTTGTACATCGCGCTATTCGTCATGTCATCAGCAACAAATCAGCTAAAAAATGGCGTTATTCCGAAGAAGAGATGGTGCAGTTAGGCGAACACTGCTCGATGACCAGTCGCCGAGCCGATGAAGCAACGCGAGATGTCAGTGACTGGCTCAAATGTGAGTATATGCGTGACCGTGTTGGTGAAACTCATAAAGGGGTGATCAGTGGCGTTACCGGTTTCGGGCTATTTGTTGAACTAAGCGATATTTACATCGAAGGTTTAGTTCACGTCACATCGCTAAAAAATGATTATTATCAGTTTGATGCCACCGGTCACAGGCTGACTGGTGAACGAACACGCACGGTTTATCGTCTTGGTGATAGCCTGACCGTAAAAGTCGTTCGCGTCGATCTGGATGATAAGAAAATTGACCTGGAGCTAGCGTAAACCAGAGATTTTTCTTGACCAGAAAAATAAAGACAGTAGAATTACGGTCTTTCTCAAGTACGGGGTTATCAACCCCGTTCTCTTGCAGCAAACAATGGTGAGTGTAGCTCAGTTGGTAGAGTCCCGGATTGTGATTCCGGTTGTCGTGGGTTCGAGCCCCATCACTCACCCCACTTTTTGTCCCCTGCATTAATATTCGACCTCTGATTATTCCAACTAAGCTCATTTTCCATGGAAAAGCATAGCTTGGCTATCGTCCACTCACTGAATGAGTGAATACCATTCCCCCGAAATACGCCAGTTGGCTGGGCGGGCTCAGACATTGTTGACGCAGAATGACTGGCTCAATTTAACGGCATACAAAAACGGAAACATTGACCCTGTCATGCTGCTAACTGTTCTATAAAGACAGGCCTACAAAGTGGGCACAGCAATCTTAAAAAAAGCATTTCCTAAATAAAATCGTCCAAAAACGTCCAACATGGAAATACGTATCGCAAATACCAGCCAAAACGTCACTGTTAGGTAGCCATGTCTACTCTTTACCAGTATGTAAATACAACAGTGAAACTTTCGTAACCCGCTTAATGTACTACCTGAAAATGGCACTATCACAGCAGCCTTTTCACAGTTTCGACACGATGAAGACTGAGCAATCAATAACTTAAATATCCTTGCAGAACTGATTCACGACACACAAATCATGCTTTATTTCCACTAGAAACTGGAATAAACCAAGACGGGGAAAAAATCTCCCGTCTTGGGCTTGCACAGTACATATTAGCTACGTATAATGCGCTTCTTCATTGCCGGTGTAGCTCAGTTGGTAGAGCAACTGATTTGTAATCAGTGGGTCGTAGGTTCAAGTCCTATCTCCGGCTCCAGAACATGAAAGGGGTCATACAATTGTATGACCCTTTTTTGTTTCTCTCATCACTTCGCTCTTCAATCTTATTCAATAATAATACACTCACATGGACTGTGGATAAGACTGTGGACAACGCTCGAAAAAATCACTAAGTTATTCTCAAACAGGACATTCTCTCTGTTTGTCTTATAATCAGCATAAACACCGTATTGCATGCATTGCATCTCGGGATTAAGCTAATAGTACTCATTTACAAGTAAGCTGCAGTTCTCTTCACCCGACATCCCTTATATCTCAAGAATTCCATAATGGCCATTGCTACCAAACAAATCATGCTCATGCGTCACGCCAAGGCAGAACCGGGTTCTCACGGTAACGATTTCTCTCGTCGACTGACTGAAGCCGGTCAACAACATAGTATTAATCTGGGAAAACTCTTGTATGACTTAAAATTATTGCCGCAGTCGGTCTATAGTTCAAGTGCGACAAGAGCCCTTGAAACTGCCAGTCTCGTCTGTGAACAACTTTTTATTGATAGTAGCCAAATTACCATTCGGGATGAACTTTATCTGGCAAACGTCTATACGCTTTTGTCTTTATTACAGCAACTCGATAACCGTCTCAGTCGTGTGATGCTGGTTGGCCATAATCCAGCGTTGGAAGAATTGGTTGATACGCTGAGCCACCTTAATTCAGGCAGTAATGAGTCCAGCGATAATCACATGTCACCGGCGACATTAATTATGCTGGAATTTCAAGGTGACTGGTTCAATCTGGGCTCTGACAGTTGCAACATTATCAGACGCATTGATCGGAAAAACGTATAGTCCCGAGCCAAAGTTGGGTTATATAAACATAACGAAAAGATTCACGTGTCTCAAAAAAATGAGCAATCTAGTTGTTGAATTGACTGGCGAGATAAGCTGGTCATTGAGAAAGGAAAATTGCTGACTTTACTGTGGCATTAAGATTTTGGTTAACGGGGCTTCTTTCACCAGTAAGTCTGCCAAGGTGTATTGCCCCAATACTTGGTACATACCTTCGAGTGAATCATGCAGAATACGTGTCAAGCGACAGACGGGGATGATACAGCAATCGCCTTCGCCATCGACACAGGGCAACAAGCCGCTATCCCCTTCTGTATTTCTGATCAGTTCGCCGAGGTTGATGTCTTTGGGCTCCTTAGCTAAACGCATACCGCCACCTTTTCCTCGTATCGTTTCAATATAACCGTGTTGTGCCAGGTGATGCACGACTTTGGTCAAATGGTTCTCAGAAATCTGGTAGGCCTTGGCAATGCTTGCAATCGTTGCCAGCTTTTGATGCTGAATACCCAGATACATCAAAACACGTAGGGAATAGTCAGAGAATGTCGTCAGCCGCATGATATATCGCCCCACATAAAGATGTATTTATAATATTGCTTTAAAAAAGAAGTCATGCTAATTTAAGTTTTATTTTACATGCAGCTTAAATGAAAATCACTATGGATGGGGATTCCCGCCATATGATTGGCTCGGGATGGTTCGCTATCACTCTCTCAACAGTGATTAGTGCCAGACAAATATCAAGGAGACTTTATGCCATCACTACTTAGTCGCTGGCAGACCTTTTCGGCAGCCCCACACCGTCTATTTTTCTTTGCTGGTGCTGTCCAGGCATTACTTATCATGGCCTGGTGGCTCATTGATTTGCTCGGCCGCTACACTCAACTTTATTCTCCAATAAATTGGAGCGTATCTCCGGTTGATGCGCATGCTTTTCTGATGATCTACGGTTTTTTTTCTTTTTTCATCTTTGGTTTCTTAATGACGACCTATCCACGTTGGATGCATGGTGAAGAAGTTGATAAACGCCTATATAGCCTGGCTTTCGTATTATTGTCGTCAGCTATTTTATTGTTTTATATTGGCCTATTTACGCAGCTTTATATAGTAGAACTCGCTCTGTTGTTGTTTTTGATTGGTTGGGGTTCCGGTCTTTATGCATTATTACGTGTCTACCTGCGTGCCAAGCATCCGGATAAACGCCATGCCACCATTACTACAGTAATGCTAATCCTGGCCTGGCTGATGATCATGGGATTCGCTACCGGACAATTCGAATTGCTCCAGCTCGCAAAAATAGGTGGCATCTGGCTATTTCTACTCCCATTATTCTTTGCTGTCAGTCACCGGATGATTCCGTTTTTTTCAGCCAACGTGATCCCGAACTATGAACTAATCCGACCTTATTGGGTTTTATCCTGGCTCTTAAGCCTTACGCTGGCGCACACCGTACTGGAAATCATGCAATGGTATGAATGGCTCTGGCTTGTTGATCTGCCCATGGCCATGATGGGTCTTTATCTGACAATCAAATGGCAACTATTAAAAAGCCTGTCAACACCGCTACTTGCTATGGTCCATATCAGCTTCACCTGGTTTGGTATCGCAATGCTGCTGTATTCGGTGCAAAGTGCCTATCTCGCAATCACGGGTGACTTTATTCTGTTTAAAGCGCCGTTGCATGCGTTGGTAATTGGCTATTTCAGTTCCATGCTTCTAGCCATGGCCACTCGTGTCACACTCGGCCATTCCGGAAAAGCCTTAGCTGCCGATAAACTCAGTTGGGCTGTATTTCTGATCTTCCAACTTGTTGCCGTCATTAGAGTGCTTGCCGATTTCCCAGGTATTGATTTTGTTATCAGCAACAAGCTCTATCTGCTGGCCGCTGTTTTGTGGCTATTATGCTTCAGCATCTGGGGGGGTAAACATCTGCCAATTTATCTGCGTCCACGGCAAGATGGACGACCTGGCTAAGCACTAGCGGGAAAGTAAGTAAAGTAGAATAAGGTTGGTGATAAACAACAGGCTCGACAGGAATCGCCAGAAACCGATTGGGTTGCGTTGCAGTATAGGCAGTTGTTCTTCACGCAAAAAATCCGGGTTTGGTTTTATCAGGTCGGATTCAAACTCTGACAAGCGTTCATAACGTAGCTCGGGTGAGAGTTGTACAGCTTTACGAATGGCCTTATCAACCCATTGCGGAATATCATTGATGTATTCGTTTATCGGTCGATAACTGAGTCGACTCATATCTCTTTGATTACGAACGTTGGCGAGCTTTTCGCCATAGGGTAATTTACCGGTTAACATCTGATATACAATACAGCCCAATGCAAACTGGTCGGACTGCCTCATACCCGGTCGGCCGATCAAATACTCTGGCGCTGTGTAATGTTTTGTTCCTAGTAGCTCCCGACGTTCAACCGGTGTCGATATATCGGCAATACCCGCAATTTTAGTAGAACCAAAATCAATCACTTTTAACACGCCTTCACGGGTAATCATGATATTGCCCGGCTTGAGATCCTGATGCAACATATCCAAGCGATGAAAGGCGCGTAGGCCGGAAATAATCTGTGGCACCAATTCACGGACGGTGTTCAAGTCCAACGTGCCGACATCATCTAGCCATTGTTCTAATGTCTTACCATCAACATATTCAAGCACATAATACAGAAAACGTCGCTGACGCTTTTGCTCAACTGTCCGTATCACATGATGGTTTTCTATACGTCGCCCTACCCATTCTTCAAGCTGGAAACGCTCCAGATAAGCAGGATCATCTTCAAAGTTTATAGAAGGCGTTTTCAGCACCACTTTCTCGTCTGTATCCGTATCCACAGCAAGATAAAGCTGACTGGTTGAACTGGCGTGAAGCTCTCGAGTAACGCGATAGCCATCCAGATTGACACCTTCGTATAATTCCGGCGGAAATGGCAGTATCGTCAGCTGAGCAAAAACCTCATTCGGATCTTGAGTCGGCAATTGCTCGACCTTTACTATCTGGCAGCTCACGTTGTCTTTGCTGCCGTTGACGATAGCTTCATGACAAATTTTTTGTGCGAAGGCATCTAAATCCAGTTCAGTTTCCCTGAACATGACTTTGAGCTGTTTATCATTGATCACATCGTGAACACCATCCGTAGTCAGAAGAAAGCGGTCCCCCTCTTCTACTGTTAACGATTTATAATCAATATCCAGGCAATAATCGACACCAAATGCCCGACCTAAATACTCTTTATCAGCATCAATACGAATGCGATGATCGGTTGTCAGTTGTTCTAACTCACCATCGCGGAACAAATAAATACGTGAATCGCCGACATGAAATAAGTGGCCGGTGGTGGATTTAATCACAATGGCACTGAATGTGCTGGCAAGTCCTCTGGAAGCGTCTTTGAATTGATTACTCTGACCGTGAAGCCAGGTATTAATCGCCGTTAAAACCTTCCCACCAGACTGTTTGACCGACCATGAATCGGGTGTACTGAAATAATCTGAAATGAAGCCTGTAATACACGCCTGGCTGGCCTGTTTGCCTTCGGCGCTACTGCTTATTCCATCAGCCAGTGCACAGACGATACCTTTC
The DNA here is from genome assembly GCF_965655755.1 of Methylophaga sp. GTDB lineage: Bacteria > Pseudomonadota > Gammaproteobacteria > Nitrosococcales > Methylophagaceae > Methylophaga. The sequence goes on from NZ_CBFHHW010000007.1 coordinate 40,108, forward strand.
GTTTCCAACAAAGCCAGATTATCAGGCACGGAAAAACCCAGTGAGTCCTGGTTCTCCGGTTTAGTGCCTTTGTCGGAATATTGTCCAACCGTTACTTTTAATTTAGCGGCCATTATTGTCCCTTATCGCTCTGTATCAAGCATTATCTGGCTACCGTTAAATAGAAGTTCGCTTTGAACTTATCAGTGTTCTGCATATAACTGTACCGCAATACAGGAAGATATCGCTGTCGTAGCAGTAACATAAAGAGCCATGTCGAAACACAACGATAAAAAGTCATCACGGACGATGATGCCTGACCGTGATGACTTTATGTTATTGATTAATGCACATCAATCATTTGTACAGTGCCATCCGGCAGGATTTCAGCCATCTGACCACGGGGCTCATCCATAAACTGAACGGCAATCAGCGTCACCACAGCGGTTGCTGCAATGACAAAGAAAAACGTTTGGGCGGATACCAGCGACAAAACTGTCAGGAAGGTAACGGCACCAACGTTACCGTAGGCACCGGCCATACCAGCAATCTGCCCTGTCAGACGACGTTGAACCAGCGGTACAACAGCAAAGACAGCACCTTCACCCGCTTGCACAAAAAATGAACAAGCCATGGTGGCAAGAACGGCAAAGACCAGAAACCATTCAGGGGTAATCATACCCAATACCATGTAACCCACAGCCAGACCAGAAATACAGATGGTTAATGTCTTTTTACGACCGAGACGATCGCTGAACAAACCGCCTACTGGACGCGAAACCAGATTCATAAAGGCAAAACCCGAAGCCAGAAGCCCGGCCTGAACCGCACTGATATCGAAGGTATCACTAAAATACAGTGGCAACATTGACACGACAGCTAACTCAGAACCAAAGGTCGCCAGGTAAGCAAGATCCAATACGGCAACCTGTTTAAAGCTGTAACGATGAATTTCAGGTACTTCCGTAATAAACACGTCTTTATTGACCTGATAGATATGGTACAACTGATACAGGAATAACACGCCTAAGCCGACAAACACAGCATATGCAATGTTTCGAGACAGCAGCTCTACACCACTGGGGGATAATTTCCAGGTCAACAATGCCAACGCAGCATAAAGCGGAATAGTCATAATGATGTATAGGAAAAAATCGCCCTTGCTGGTCACTTCCATTGCACCTGATTTTTTAGGTTTGAAATAGGTGGAACCTTTCGGTGTATCAGAGACACTGTTGTAATAGATAAAGGCATATACCAATGCTATCGCGCCGGTAGTAGCAATCGCATAACGCCAGCCATCTTCGCCTCCATACATAAGTGCAATAGTGGGTAATGTGATCGCCGCAGCCGCTGAACCAAAATTGCCCCAGCCACCGTAGATCCCCTCTGCCAGGCCCACTTGTTTAGCAGGAAACCATTCTGAAATCATTCTGATGCCGATGACAAAACCTGCACCGACAAAACCAAGCATAAATCGGGCAACAGCCATTTGCTCAAAGCTGTCAGCAATGGCAAAAAAGAAACAGATAAAACTGGAAATGCCCAGCAACATACTGAACATGATTTTAGGACCATATTTATCCACTAACATACCGATAACAATTCGGGCAGGAATAGTTAACGCTACGTTCAATATGAGAAGGGTTTTGACCTGTTGATCATCAAGACCTAAAGTATCGCGAATGGCAACCATGAGAGGTGCATGGTTAAACCAGACCACAAAGGTGATGAAAAATGCCATCCAGGTCAGATGGAGCGTGCGAATATTGCCACTGAAAGACAGTAGGTTTATTTTTTGATTAGACATGAATTCCGTTCTCGCTTTAGAACACCAAACCAACATTGGTTTGGCTTCAGGCTGCTGGAATCATGCCAATTATGTAAGTAATTGTTTTTTCGTTCTTTGCAAGACTAAATAAGTATTTTGATAGCCAATTTAAGTCTACATTGGTGCTTAATGCACTGTTAAAGTGCAAATTTATTCTGGTGTTAAATCTTCATCAGGCCAGTCCAGATCACAGCAGAACACCATCATTTTTCCCTCTATATTCATAGCGTGTGAGACAGTAATACACATGTGCGAACCGGCAACAGAAAGATAGGGTCGACTAATTTGAGTGGTACCTGGAGATTGGATCGCACGGTAATGATAGTGCCGATGTGACCAGTTCGCGCTATCACCTGCTAACAGCGGCGCAAAACGGAGGTCGAGTTTAGCGGTGTATCTTGGGGAATAGAGACTTTTACCGACTTGGTAGCCTTTTTCATCAAGCAGATAGCAACGCACAACGCGCTCATCCTCAAAGACCTCTGCACCACATTGATCGAAGATTTTGTTTTCTTCAAAAAAACGGATTTCAGCATCATAACGTTGACGGAAATCATCAAAATGCTGTTGTAATTTACGATTGTACTGACTGCGAATATTTTGCTGTTGGTCCAGAAGCTTGTCTATTTTCTCAGCGCAGCCCTGCCCACACGGAATATGTGTATTCGGTCTGGCAAAGTAAAATCCCTGGACCATATCAGCATGACTGGATATCGCCACCATGGCTTCTTTTTCTGTTTCAACACCTTCGACTATTACCAGGCTTCCGGCTTCATGGATCAACGATATGATACCTGTAAGAATACGCTCGACTTTTAAGGATTCTGCCGCTTCTTTTACCAGGCTTCGATCGAGTTTGACCAGATCGGGTTGTAATTCCCAGATACGATCAAAATTGGAATGACCAGCACCAAAATCATCAATCGCAATCAAACACCCCATGTCCCGGAAATGTTTTATGAGCTGTTTTAGATAAACCCGATCATCGATCGCACTTTCGAGAATCTCAATAACAATACGCCTGGATGTTAAGCCTGTTTCAGACATTAAGCTGTTCATGAAACCGGCATCAGGTCGTTCTGTAACCAGAGATTGTGAGTTTAGATTTAGAAATAACCAGTTATCAGAATCTTGTTGATCCGCGAAATTTCGGGCGTGCAACAGTCGACAGATGCGATCCAATTCAAGGTGTTCTCTACTCGACTGCGGTCTCTGAAATACCTGAAGCGGAGAAACCTGTCGCCCAGATACATCATGGGCACGCACCAACCCTTCATAACCAACGGGCTTACGGTGAGGAATGCTAAAAATAGGTTGGAAAACAGTCGTCAGGGAGAGATCGCCAAATTGGGCAGCAAAAAACTGTTCATTAAATGAAATATCACTCATACTTTTGCTTGTACCCATATCTGATTGCGTGCAACCCTTTAACATTAACCTTTTTTCGCAATAATTACATAAAGTAGTGAATTTTTTGTGATGCAGACCACACACCAACTCTATAAAAAAGGCCTTACCGATGATGTATCGGTAAGGCCTGGTTGAAGTTTAGGCGACTTTTCTTGCATGCCGCTCATGAAGAAAATGAATAACCTCTGAACGATAATGGTTGTAATCCACATTATCAGCCAAATCCAAACGCTTACGTGGACGAGGCAATTTCACGTCCATGACTTCGCCAATGGATGCAGCAGGCCCATTAGTCATCATCACAATCTTGTCAGATAACAAGACGGCCTCATCAACATCATGCGTAATCATCATAACGGTATTATTCAGATCCGCTTGAATGTCCATTAACGAATCCTGTAA
>NZ_CBFHHW010000007.1:43828-46211 GCF_965655755.1 Methylophaga sp.
TGCAGGAATAACAACTTTATAAATCGTGGTGAAATAGTTCAGCCGCAGTACGCGGGCTACATTAATTAAGTCTTTATCAATGGATGAAACGCCAACAGCGGTATTGATTAAAGTCGGCCATAAGGAACATAGCATCACCGTGATTGCTGATGTCACAAAGGATTTTGAAAACATTGGATCATCTGAAATATACATGGCACTAACGACCATCGTGACAATCGGTAACCAGGCCAGTGGCGATACGGGTTTAAAAATTTGAATCAACGGATTGATGGCGGAATATAAAGTGTTACTTAACCCGGCAACGATACCAATAGGAATCGCGATCACACTGGCTAAGAAGAAGCCGACAAAGACAGTAGCTAAACTCGTCAGGATTTGGTCAAAAAAAGTTTCTTTTCCCGTGTAGGGGCGAATCATTACGTCAGCATCTGGATTTTTTTCCAGTTTGATAGCATTGCGTTTTTCCTGACGCTCTATAAAAGCTTCTTCGCGCTCCCGCTCCTGATAATGCTCATCCACTAAGACCGTAGTCTGCTCCCAGACCTGCGTCGGGCCGGGTACTTGACCTAGACTGGTAATAATTTTTGCTGCGCCCATATGCCACAACAAAAGAAATACGACGATGGCAGACATCGGTACCAACACCATCTTGGCGAGATCCTGCATCTGGTTTTTCGGAGACTCACCGGTTCCTAACTTGACCAGTGGAATAAACCAGGTAAAGCCTGTTAATTCCAGAAAGTTAATCAGTTTATCTTTCATTTTTACTCTTTATTTTGGTATCGAAACAATCAACCTGCCTGTAATGCAGGCAGGTTGAACACCATTGCTTCTATGCTTTACTCAACGACTTCATCACCTTTCAGGCCAATCGGGAACTGTTCCAGATAGGCATTAGGCTGGGTACCATCAAACGTAATGCTGTCGATGAACTCAGTTTGTGGCGCTTTATAACCGGTTTCGGTATCGAAATCAGGAAAATCCGTTGCATCCAGCTTACCTTCTGCAATCAGCTCTTTTGCTGCCACCGCATAGATATCGGGACGATAAACTTTCTTAGCAATATCCATATACCAGCTGTCGGGTTTAGGTTCAGCAATCTGACCCCAACGACGCATTTGTGTCAGGTACCAGGTTGCATCACTGTAGTAGGGATAAGTCGCGTTATAACGGAAGAACACGTTGAAATCCGGCACTTCACGCTTGTCACCTTTTTCATACTCAAAAGTACCAGTCATGCTGTTAGCAATAACATCATAGTCAGCACCGACATAGTTACTTCGCGACAGAATTTCTACTGCTTCCGGACGGTTGGCATTGTCATTTTCGTCTAACCAATGTGCTGCACGAATCAAGGCTTTAACAACAGCGATATGTGTATTTGGATTTTCTTCTGCCCAGCCTTTGCTCACACCAAATACTTTTTCTGGATTGTTTTTCCAGATTTCATAGTCGGTAATGACAGGCACACCAATACCTTTGAACACGGCCTGTTGATTCCATGGCTCACCCACGCAATAACCGTAAATGGTGCCGGCTTCCATGGTTGATGGCATTTGAGGTGGCGGTGTGACAGACAGCAGTGCATCGGCTTGTAGCTTACCGCTTACATCGCCTTTATGGGGTGCATAGTAGCCGGGGTGAATACCTCCGGCAGCTAGCCAGTAACGTAACTCGTAGTTATGTGTCGATACCGGGAAAACCATTCCCATATTGAATGGCTTACCTTCAGCCTTGTAAGAGTCGACAACAGGTTTCAGCGCTTCAGCACTTATCGGATGAACAGGTTTACCATCTTCACCGACAGGAATATTTGGTTTCATCTGCTCCCAGATGTCATTGGAAACAGTAATCCCATTACCATTCAAATCCATACTGAATGCGGTAATGATGTCGGCTTTGGTACCAAAACCGATAGTGGCTCCTAAGGGCTGTCCTGCCAACATGTGTGCACCATCCAGAGTGCCGTCAATCACGCCATCCAGTAAAACTTTCCAGTTCGCCTGTGCTTCTAATGTGACGTACAGACCTTCATCTTCAAAAAAGAATTTTTCATACGCGATAGCCAGTGGGGCCATATCAGTGAGCTTGATAAACCCAAACTTTAAATCAGGTTTTTCAATTTCACCTGGGGCGGCATAAGCTGTCGTTGATGACATCAAACCGGTACTAATAACCAGGCTCGCTGCTGCGAGCGTTTTCACAATCGTACGGCGTGTGATTGAGAAGAGTGGATTTTTTTGCATTATCTGCTCCAAGTTTTGTCCAAAAAAAAAGACGTGCCCACTGAGCTTTAGCTCTGCGAGGACGTCTTTATCCATATTTAATTTTTTAAGGTTACCCGTCGTTGGGTTGTGACTCGGAGTATAGTTTGCAGGTA
>NZ_CBFHHW010000007.1:46310-84825 GCF_965655755.1 Methylophaga sp.
CGAGGACGTCTTTATCCATATTTAATTTTTTAAGGTTACCCGTCGTTGGGTTGTGACTCGGAGTATAGTTTGCAGGTAATATGCCAACTAAATACCTAATTTTTTATTGTTAAATATCAGATGTTTATATTTTTTCTTAAACTATCGCCTGCAACATCTGCACAGTTTTAGTTGTCTGTATCGACTAACGCACTCGACTGGTGCGCAGGAATTCAGACTGTTTTTTTCGGTTCAAGCAAATTAGCCGTGGCCAGAATATTCTGGGCCAATTGGGCCAGACGCATATTCTGATTCATCGCCGAACTACGCAGCATGCGATAGGCTTCATCTTCAGTGCATTGACGTTGCTCCATAATCAAACCTTTGGCACGGTCAATCACTTTTCGATCCGCCAGTGATGTTTTCAATTCTTTTAGCTGATTTTGCATCGTCTGATATTGTTTGAATCGGGCTAATGCAGTTCGCAAAATGGGCTGCACCCTATCCTCGCGTAAGCCATCGACAATATAAGCACTGACGCCGGCCTCAATCGCCTGCTCGATGGCATCATCCCGGTCATCATGAGTAAAGATCACAATAGGGAGCGGGAATTGCTCATTAATAACCTTGAACTTGTTTAATACCTGTTTATCACTGGTGTCCATGATGGCAATGATTAACTCCGGTTCAACACTCCACTTCAAAGAAAGTAATTGCTGTAGTGTGTTACCTTCAAAAATAATGTTGTAGCCAGTGTTCGCCAGCGCCTTTTCAAGCTTGGTTGTCAATAAAGGCTGCTCACTGATAACAATGGTATTAATCGCATCGGCAGTGGAATTCATAGCGACAGTGCTCATATCATTCTTCTGTGTTGGTGAGAGGCATAGTGGATGATGATGCCGAACACTTTCAGCACTTCATCAATAGCCCGGGTGGAAAGATTAAAATAGTCATTTGTATCAATCTGCAGACGTCCCTCTTTGAGCACTTGTGTTTCGACCATGTCGACCAACTTTTCAACTGTGCTTTTAATCGAGTGAGAAGCCCCCTGCAACTTACTTTGCAAGTCATCATTTTTGATACTGTTAATTTCTTTAAGCAATTCTTGCGTTGTGTTTTGGACCGAAATTCTAAGAAAATCAATAATAATCCTGTCCGCCCCCTCGCATGTACCGTGTGCACATATACCAGAACCGATAGCACGAGTCTGTCCCACTGTCTCAGCGACACGAAGCGTATCCAGACACACCTCAGAAACACGCGTAGTTCGATCCAGCATCATGCGATGTAAATCGTGATCACGCATAACATCATCAAGTAATGACAGCTGACCATCGATCATTAAGCTATGTTGCCGAACCAGATTATGTGATTTGAGATCACCAGCAAGCGCATGCCTTTTCAGTCTTGGCCAATGTTCGGCAAATGATTCCCATTGCGGAAAACGCTGCAAATTATCACTGTAGTTGCTCTGAACCAGACGATCGATGTCGCTCTGCAAATTAACCAGTTGGGGTTTGAGTTTGTTATTTCCCTGGTTAATGGCATTGCTTGTACCACGATGCTTCTGACAACTATCGATAATACGTTTCAGATGCACCGTCAGAACAATACCTTGTTCAATTCGGTTACGCTCCTGTTTTCTCAGGGAAACGAAACGACCAATCAGAAAAATCAAACATAGAACGGTGAAACCACCGACAAACATCGGATACATCTTTGCTCTCCAATGAAATAGGTCTAGCCTGCCTGATTAATCCCAAGCTGCCAGAAAACCAGCCATGATGCCCAACGGTGAAATCATGACCATGAATACTAATTTCACCAACTCTTTCAGCAGATACATAAAATCAATCAGATATCCCATAACAGCCTCCTGCAAGTTAGTAACATCAATGGATTTGCATAAGCTGTGCCAAGTGTTTTTTACTTTAAATTCATAAGCTTATGAAATTGATCTTATTTATCAATGCTACATCTTGGTGTCAGGAAGTAGGAGGTGAACAAATGTGGTGCAACTTATCTTTATATCCGATACAAAAAAGCCGGGCTAAGCCCGGCTTTTTAATCTTTCTGCTATTTCAAAATTAGAATTTAACTTGACCCCAAAGCCAGAATTTTTCGGTGTCTGTGCCACCAAACTCATCATCCGCATTATAGTCAGCATATTTCACACCCAAGGTGTAATGCTTTTTGAAAGTTTTCGCCAACATTACGTCGAATTCATCACCCGCATCCAGGCTGTTCTCATCGGTTTCGTAGTCATGGTAAACGGCAACCAATTTTGCCCCCATTACATTTCCGACTAAAGTGACGTAAGTATCTTCCAGACCTTGTGCTGGTGTACTCAGGAATTTATCTGCCCAGCCTTGGTAAGCATGATTGGTTCCGAGTGGTGTTCTGAACGCATCTACACCATCACCCTCTTGCACTTCATGTGAGAGTTTCAACAACCAACCTTTATATTTACCGCCCAGTTCAAGCAGGTAATAATTCTGCTGATCCATCTCCCCCTCAGCGTAATCGTCCTGCGTCGCATACTCGGCGGTATAAATGACTTTGAAGTCGTCATTAACTGATTGACCACCTGCCAGTCTCAAGCCATAGGTCGCGGTTGAATTTTTGTTGTCATCAACTGCGTCCTCATAATCGAGTAGATAGGTATAACCTTCCAGCGTACCGATAGGCAGACCACTGTACTGGATATTGAATAAGTGGCTATCCATGTCGATATCACCATCATTAAGGATTGGAGCGACCGTTCGGTCTTCACCAAAAATGGTATGTACCTGGTTCAGATAGGCATAGCTTATGGTCGTATCTGGTAGCGATTTGTTGACGATGGTGAACGCATCAAAAGTCTGCCAGTTTTGTCTCCAACCTACTGTACCTATGTACCTGTGAAATGGCGCATCACGATAAGTGATAATTTGGCGACCAAATTTAAAGGTGGAATCAAAGTTATTGTATGCCAGATAGGCCTGATTTACTTCAGTCCCTTCCGGGTCCGCCACAATAGCGTAATCGCCTTCGCCATTGGTACCTGCCGCGTTGAAATTATCGGATCCCAGATGTGAAACATCTTCAAACTCAACAAAACCACTGAAACCATGAAACACGCCAGTTTTATATCCTAACGTGGTACGCAAGGTGTAAGCATCAGCATCTTTAGTAGCGTTATTTCCATCATCAACATTCTCGTAGCGTGCACGCGCTGAGAAGCTGACCTTTCCCCCGGTCAATGCATCCATAAACGCATCTTCGGCTTGAACAGTTGCTGGAGAAAAAGCAAAGCTACTGAGACCGGAAGCCATAATAGTCAGGGCAGTCAATTTTTTCATACGTGGCATGTTTTATCCTCATAAAAAAAGCCACGACTTCATTAAATGAAGATCATGGCTTCGTTACCTTGGTTTAAAGAAATATATTATTAAGTTTTATGATTGCACCGTTGCAGAGTCACTGACTGTTGTTTTGCAACCATGATGCCAACTTCTTATCTTATTGTTTTTTAAATATTTTTTATAATTGCATAATGGAAAGGGATTTGAAATGCACCAATAGAATACTTATTTAAATAAATGATGCACTACATCGGGCCACTGAATCAGTGACCGAGTAGTTTTTTAAGCTCAGGAATACAGGATCCACAGTTGGTGCCCGCATTGAGTTTGGCACCAATGGCATCAACTGAATCAAGCTCACCACTGGAAATAGCGTCTTTCAGTGTATTCTCACCGACGCCAAAACAGGAACAGACAATAGCGCCACTATCTTTCTGACCTTTTCCAGGCTGCCCCACCAGCAAACTATAACGCTCTTCATCCGTCAGGCTTGGGGATGTAAAGAGTTGTGATAACCAAGAACGTGCTGGCAAGTCATGGTGAGGTGCAATAAATACAACACCTTCAAGGCGATTGCCAACGATGACTCCGGCGCGATAGCGTCCGGCTTTTTTATCTATAAAGTCGAGCCACTCACCATCCGTCCCCAAGTGTTTTTGAGCCCATACATCAGGGTGCTGCATTTCTTGCTCCCCAGCAATTTCATAGCGCCAGAATTGTGCGCCACGAACTTTAACCCAATAGTTGGCATCTTTAACCGAAAGCGGATGGCGGGACAGAATAAACCCATGCCATACCGGCTTATAAGGACGAATATTGACTGGTGTGTGCTTAGACTCAGGCTGGCCGGAAATAGGATCAACAACAGCTGACACTAACGCATCAACCCGTGCCATAGAAGCCGACTGATTACTCCAGTGAATGGGAACGAATACACTACCCGGTCTTTGTTCCTCGGTGATAACCACACGAACAATCATTTTGCCCAGCTTGCTGGTAACTTTGGCCAGCGCACCACCAACCAGATCCCAGTTTTGTGCATCAACCGGATGAATCTGCACCATCGGTTCCGGGATATGAGCGTTCAATCTCACCGCACGACCGGTTCGCGTCATCGTATGCCATTGATCCCGAATGCGACCTGTATTAAGAACAAGTGGGTATTCATCGGACGTCTTGTTTTCAGGCAGTTTTGGTTCAATCGGCACCATCCTGGCCTTACCACTGGGCGTGAAAAACTTTCTATCAATAAACATACGAGCAGTGCCTGCTGGTGCAGTCTCGTTAACAGGCCATTGAATCGGTGCTAGATTTTCAAACGCTTCATCTGTGATATCAGCTAAACCACTTAAATCAAAGTCACGACTGCCGTCATTTTCGAATGCCGATAAACGTGCGTGCTCCCTGAAGACATCAACTGGTTTTTCAAACTGAAAGGCTTTTTCAAACCCCATTTTTCTGGCAACTTGAGTGATGATCCACCAATCAGGTCTCGCCTCACCCGGTACCGGTAAAAATTTACGTTGGTGACTAATGCGTCGTTCCGAATTTGTTACCGTACCGTCTTTTTCTCCCCAGGCTGCAGCTGGTAGCAAAATATCTGCAAGTTCAGTCGTATCCGTATTCGTTTCGCATTCCGAGACCACCACCAGTTCACATTTCTCCAGTGCGGCTTTTACCTTATCGGCATCAGGTAGACTCACTACGGGATTAGTTGCCATGATCCAAACGGCTTTAATTTTACCGTCGTAGATATCGTTAAATAAATCCACTGCCTTGGCACCATTTTCAGTAGCCAGTTGCTCCGTCTCCCAGAAACGGGAAACGCGATCGTGATGTTCTGGATTCGTGATTTCCATATGTGCGGCGAGCTGATTACTCAAGCCCCCTACTTCACGCCCACCCATAGCATTAGGTTGACCGGTAATGGAAAAAGGACCCATCGCTGGTTTACCTACCCGGCCTGTTGCGATGTGACAATTGAGAATACTGTTACTTTTATCTGTTCCAGAAGTCGACTGATTCACGCCCTGCGAATACAGAGTGATCGCTCTTTCAGTGGACGCGAACAGCTGGTAAAACTTAATGATATCTTCTTCAGGAAGTTCCGTAACAGCCGATACTTGAGGAATATTTCCAGCCGACTCTTTTGCCGCTTTCAATGCAGCTGAAAAACCCTCAGCATGCTGCTCAAGGAAATCCAAATCCAGATAATCTTCTTTCTTCAGATAATTTAGCAGGCCATTAAATAAGGTCGCATCACTGCCGGGTCGAAGAGGTAAATGCAGATCGGCCAATTCACATGTGGCTGTTTTACGAGGGTCGATCACCACCACTTTCATTTCCGGTCGATCTTGCTTTGCTTTTACAATTCTCTGAAAAAGTACTGGATGACACCAGGCAAGGTTCGAACCTGTAATGACAATTAAATCAGCAAGTTCCAGATCTTCATAACTACATGGAACTGAATCACTTCCAAATGCACGTTTGTAACCCGCCACTGCAGAGGACATACATAAACGCGAATTGGTATCGATGTTAGCGCTGCCAATAAATCCTTTCATCAGCTTATTGGCTGTGTAATAGTCTTCCGTCAAGACCTGACCAGACACATAGAAGCCCACGGAATTAGGCCCGTGTCTGGCAATAATGTCTTTGAATTTCCGGCTTACCGTGTCGAGAGCATTATCCCAGGTCACCCGTTTACCATCTATTTTGGGGTGTAACAGTCTATTGCCAAGGTCGACTGTTTCCCCCAAAGCTGAACCTTTAGAACATAAGCGTCCCAAGTTTGCCGGATGGTTTGGATCGCCCTCAACAGTAACTGTGCCGTCGGTTTGTGGCGTCGCCAAGACACCACAACCGACACCACAATAAGGACAGGTAGTTTGAATAGTGTGTTCTTTACCCAAAACAATTAACTCTTTTTATAGCGAAATATAAACCACACCGTTTTCGACTTTAGTTTCAAAGGTACGTGTGCAGCCCTCATCCGGTCCGGTCGCTTGACCACTTTCCATATCAATGACCCAATTATGTAATGGGCAGGCTACGCGATTATCATAAACAATACCCTGAGATAAGGGACCTTGTTTATGTGGACAACGGTCAAATAATGCAAAGACTTCATCGCCTGCAGTTCTAAATACGGCTACGTCGCCGTCAGAAGTCACTAAGACACGCGACCCTTTATTTGGAATATCGGCCAGTGGGCCAACTTCAGTCCAGCTCATGCTTACCTCTAACTTACTTGTTTAATGGGAATATAGTTTTCTTTGTGCTTAGCCGCTTGTTCTGCCCAGGGATCATTCTGAGCATTCTTTTGCGACTCATAAAAACGTTCAGCCAGAAGCTTACGGTTTTTGTCATCTTCAACGACGAGCGCCTGAACATGATTCAAACCTACACGCTCTATCCATGGGGCAGTGCGTTCAAGATAATGCCCTTCCTCACGGTATAACTGCATGTATGCAGCCACATATTCCATGGCTTCTTCTTCTGTTGCAACTTTGCACAGGAAGTCAGTTGCTCGAACTTTGATACCGCCGTTTCCACCAACATGAAGTTCATAGCCAGAATCAACACACACCACACCGATATCTTTAATGGTTGCTTCAGCACAATTCCTTGGACAACCTGATACCGCAATTTTGAATTTATGCGGTGTCCAGCTACCCCAGGTCATTTTTTCAAGTTTGATTCCAAGACCGGTTGAATCCTGAGTACCAAAACGACACCATTCACTACCGACACAGGTCTTAACCGTACGCAATGATTTACCGTAGGCGTGGCCCGAAACAAAACCCGCCTCGCTTAGATCCGCCCACATTTTTGGCAAATCATCTTTTTTCACGCCTAAAAGATCAATACGCTGACCACCGGTGATTTTCACCGTAGGCACATCATATTTTTCTGAAATGTCAGCAATAGCCCTTAACTCACCCGGATTGGTCACACCACCCCAGATACGTGGAACAACGGAATAGGTTCCATCCTTTTGGATATTGGCATGCACCCGCTCATTAATGAAACGAGACTGCGGATCATCCTGATAGTCGCTGGGCCATGCACTCAACATATAATAGTTCAACGCAGGACGACATGAATGACAACCATCTGGATTTTTCCATTCCAAGGCTTCTATCAACTGAGGAATATTCAATAATTCCTGCTCTTTGATAGCCGTCTTAACTTCATCGTGTGACAGATCAGTACAACCACACATCGGCTTTTTACTTGGTGTGTCATTAAAGTCTGAGCCTAATGCTGAAGCCAGAATTTGTTCTACAAGGCCGGTACAAGAGCCACATGAAGCTGATGCTTTAGTGTGTGCTTTAACTTCATCCAGGCTGAACAGACTATGTTCAGAGATGGCTTTGGTGATATCGCCTTTGCACACACCGTTACAACCACAAATTTCTGCATCGTCCGGTAAATTATCGGTCGAGTTAGCTGCGCCATGGCCTGAATCCCCAAGATGATGCTGACCAAACAGCATGTTTTCACGGATATCAGAAATATCGGTTGCATCACGCATTAATTGGAAATACCAGGTGCCATCACTGGTATCGCCATACAACACCACACCAATGAGACGATCGTCTCTGACAACAAGTTTTTTGTAGACATGACGCGCCGCATCTTTGAATACCAGGTCTTCGGTGTCCTCATCACCGTTAAAGTCACCAGCCGAGAATAAATCGATCCCCGTCACTTTCAATTTGGTTGAAGTCACAGAACTGATATAACGGGCGATACCCATTTGTGCCAGATGATTCGCACAGACTTTGGACTGTTCAAATAAAGGCGCAACCAGACCAAAGGTCTGATTCCGATGCTGCACACATTCACCCACAGAGTAGATGGTTGGATCAAATGTCTGCATCGTGTCGTCAACGACGATACCGCGGTCACAATGAATACCAGCAGATTCAGCCAACTCAATGTTTGGACGGATACCCACAGCCATTACTACCAGATCAGCATCAATCTCACTGCCATCTTTAAAAGTAAGTTTCTCAACACGGCCATCACCATCAATGGATTCAGTCGCATGATTCATCAGAAATTTCAGCCCTTTTCCTTTCAACTCTTCCAGCATTAAATCTGATGCGGGCTTATCCAACTGCTGATTCATTAAAATACCGCTGATATGAACAACGGTGACGTCCATCCCTTGCAGCATTAAACCATTGGCTGCTTCAAGACCGAGAAGACCACCACCGATAACAACGGCTTTCTTATGCGTTTTAGATGTCGACAGCATCTCGTCAACATCTTTAATGTCACGGAAACTAATAACGCCGGGTAAATCAGCACCGGGAAGTGGCAACATAAAGGGTCTGGATCCCGTTGCCAGAAGTAGACGATCATAACTTTCAACCGTGCCATCATCCGAAATAACCTGACGTTTAACACGATCTATTTTGGTGATTTTCTTACCGGCATGCAGCGTGATGTTATTGTCGTCGTACCACTGCATGTCATTAATCATGATTTCATCTATGGTTTTCTCACCCGCCAGCACTGGCGATAACATGATGCGGTTATAGTTGCCGTAAGGCTCTTCACCAAAAACAGTAATGTCGTACTTTTCGGGGGCGAGCTTAAGCAGTTCTTCAAGCGTCCGTACCCCGGCCATTCCATTACCAATAAGGACTAATTTTTCTCTCATGGATCTCTCCGATAATAACTATTTTAATACTATGGCAATGACCGTGCCATTTATTAAATTATTGATATCATTGGAAATACTTATTATGGAAAGCGCTTAATTGGTGCATCACTTACTTATTTACGCACCAAGCTGAAGCATCTCTGGTACTTATTGATGCAAAACGATTTTAGACTATGAGTTCCAGCAAGGATGGCGTTCCGCTACTTCTTAATGTTATTTTTTTCTCTATTAATATTAGTTACTTACATTATCTGTTTATTTTTGGTGCATCTTTTTCTGTGAAACAAAACTAAATCCCCAATAAAATTCTGATGAAAATCAAATCTGATCATTAATCATTTCGTACCGATTTTGTGAAAATCGACGGTATCGACGGTGAATTTGTTGCCAATATGGTTGATAACCAGAAAGATCACGCTGTGGTCAGATGCATCTCAATGCTTGCACACGAACTCAACGCGGCCACGATTGCAGAGTATGTAGAGAGTGAAGCAGTTCTGGATGCAATACGTGAAATCGGTATTACCTACGCTCAGGGCTATCACATAAGAAGACCAACGCCGTATATTCTGTCATCAGAATATGATGTTACTCAGCAAAAAGTGACTATGTGAGTCATTCGTCAGCGGCTTTCTGATCTTGCAGACACGTCCTTGTGACTGCATCAGAAATCGCTTAGGGTTTTGTATTCCAGATATGTGACTTCATTTTCCACTCATCGGCGTTGTTTTTTTCGAATACAATGCCGAGCACTCCACCAAACTGTACAGTATTCTGTTCTGCATCGACGCCATTGGCCTGCCAATATGCGAGCTGTGTGATTTGCTTATCAGTAGCCATAACATCAATAGTTTCAATCTGGTGATTATGCACGCCATTTTGTATAAATCCGGCAAACAATTTTTCAATTTCAGCGTGCCCTTTTAGTACTTCACCATTACCCGGTGACAGCGTTGCGTCCTCTGCATACAGCGTCACTAATCTATCAATCTTGCCGTCATTCAAGGCGCTGTTCCACTGCTGGTTGGCATTTTTCACGATGTTTTGAGGTAATAACTCTGCTGCGTTTACCTGAAAACTCATTATTAATACTGCTGCAATAACAAAAATATTTCTCATCGTTTATCTCCATAGAGTTATAGTTAGTTAGCTAACTATTTGGTTAAAAAATTCTTACTCGAAAACCTGACGTTGATTTTTTAACTGTAACAGGGCGTCCATGAAATTCTCACCCTCTGTTTCAGTTAAAACCGACATTAAATGATTCAAACGCTGGTAGTAATCCGGCATGACCTCATCAAGCTTGCCTTGTCCTTTCTCCGTTAATTTGACTCTACTTTGGCGACGATCATTATTCGCTGTGAGCCGCGTGACTAATTCATCTCGTTGTAGACCATTAAGTAAACCGGTCATTGTGGCACGACTCACTCCCGCCTGTTTTGCCAGTTTGGAAGGTGTGGAAATTAAGTCATCTTCACGCATCAATAAAATCAAAACCCACCATCGCCCCTGCAGAAGCTGATGCTTAGCCAGGAACTGATCCAATCCATTAGATAAGTCAGAAGCCACTCGTAAAAAAGTCAGAAACTGTAGAATCTGATCGACATTCGCATCCGGATAACGTTCTGCGAACTTTTTCAGTATCTCTGCATCGGGTAAATCTTTAACGTGTAGCATGAGTTTATTATAGTTAGCCAGCTAACTAAATGTAAATGATTATTTCAAATAAGGATTCAGCTTCGTTTAAGTTTCGGTTTTTAGTATAGGAACCGTTCATTAACAAAGGAGAACAAAATGAAAACTTTTACAGCAGTAACCTTAAGCAGTCTGATGGCCCTGGCTACTACAGCAGGGATTGCACAAGCTGATGATGATATGCGTGAAATGAAGACTTTATCTGAAGGTTTGGGCTTGATTAGCTTTGAAGAGGCTAAGGCCAAAGCTCTCGAAGCCAAACCCGGTGTCATTGAGGATGCGGATTTAGAAGATCGTGACTTCAAAAAAGGCTGGGATTATGAATTTGAAATCGTCGATGCAGATGCCAATGAATGGGAAGTCTACATTGATGCCAAAACAGGCGAAGTACGTAAAATTGAAAAAGACTGGTTCTAATTCGAAAGAAAAGACTGCAGGTGCAGTGTCACCTGCAGTCCTCCTTCCTCTGCTTGTTCCAATAACCAATTCCCCTCATAACATTCAACGTTATCAAAAACGATAGCGAGTCCCAACCCGCTTCCTGGTGTCGGAACTATTGAGGGGCGATGCCCAATACAACGATTTTTTAAAAGTTTTAAGACACAATGGTTGCATAAAAGAGGTCATCGTTCTTTAGTTGAGTAGAAGCATGCTGTGATTAGCTATATGATCATTTATTATGGCTGAGTCAGGCCTCACCAACATAATGACGTTTTATCGACAAACGCCAAAGAATTGAAGTTCTGGTTGACCTGAGTGGTGGCCAGTTTTACTTGACCGCTATTCATAGTTTAGTTTGTCGCTATGGGTAATCGCCCATTACCATTCTTTTATTAGAGACTTTCATGGAAGCAGAACTTAGAGAAATACGCGATCACCTGAGTCAACACCCCCCTTTTGATAAGTTGCTGGATGAGTTGTTAGATGATGTCGTGGGCAATATTGAGATTACCTATTTTAAGGCAGACTCGGTAATCCTCGAGCAAGGACAACCTATCCACGAACTCTCCTATATTCGTAGCGGCGCTGTCGAGACCTATCACTACAATGGTGAGCTCTATAACCGTTTAGAAGAAGGGGATATTTTTGGTCAATTTGGTCTTTTGCGACAAGGTAAAGTCCGCTTTCCGGTAAAGGCCATAGAGGATACCTTGCTTTATCAAATCCCCAAGACTAGTTTTGATCGCCTCTGTGACAATGATAGCTTTGCTGATTTTGTGGAGCTGTCTGGTTCACGCTTGAAAAGCACCGTAGACGAGAGCTTGCGTGAAAATGACTTGATGACGACGCGGGTACGAAAGTTGATCAGTCGTTTGCCCCTGATGGTGGAAACCACAGTGTCGATTCAGGAGACCGCTCGGCTGATGACTGAAAACGTGGTCTCATCAGTGCTTTTAATTGAGCCCGCAGACGAGGAAGATAGTGATGGCGTCTTTAGAGGTGATGAGGGCGGACTCTGGCGGCTGAAAGGCATGGTCACCGATGAAGATTTAAGGTCTCAGGTTGTTGCTGCCGGAGTCAAAACGGATGAGTCGATAGGTCAACTTAGTGATGGCCGCTTAATTACTATTCAGTCTGATGAGTCGGTCAACGAAGCCATGTTGACGATGTTGCGTAATCATATTCAGCGGTTGCCAGTGCTGCATCGACGTCGCCCGGTTGGTGTTTTACATCTGTCTGATATTGTTCGTTACGAAACCAACAGCAGCCTCTATTTGGCGAGTAATATTTTTAGCCGGAACTCAGTGCGTGATTTGTCACGATTGGTTCCAGAAATACGCGCCGCTTTCATACGCCTGGTAGAAGCTGGCTCGAACGCAAAGATGATTGGCGATGCTATGTCCAGTATCGGACGTAGCCTGATGCGGCGTTTGATCGAGCTGGCTGAAGATGAATTAGGACCCGCGCCTATACCTTATTGTTTTATGGTGCATGGTTCTCTGGCTCGCCACGAGCAATCGGTAATAACGGATCAGGATAATGCGCTTTTATTACATGATAGTTTCGATCCAAAGCAGCACGATGAATACTTTAAAATGTTGGCGCAAAAAGTCAGCGATGGTTTGGATGCCTGTGGCTACGAATACTGTAAAGGGGGCATTATGGCCACCAATGATCAATGGCGTCAGCCCCTCGCACAATGGCGACGCTATTTCGATGAATGGATTGCCGACCCCGATCCTCAACGGCTTTTACACAGCTGTATTTTTTTCGATCTGGATGCTGTGTATGGCGAAGAATATTTAGTGGAAAACCTGCAAGATATGATTGCAACCAAAGCGCGTCATAATCCTCGCTTTTTGGGTGCGATGGCGCGTAATACATTGAATCGAAGACCCCCTTTGGGTTTCTTTCGTACCTTTGTAATGGAAACCGACGGTCGTCAGCACAAGGTGATTAATATCAAGGGTCGAGGTCTGGCTCCTATAACGGATGTGATTCGTGTTCATGCGTTAGCGGTTGGTTCACGGGCTCAGAACAGTGTTGACCGTTTGCGGGATATTGAACAGGCAAATATTTTGCCTGCTGGCCAGGTCGATAAACTGCACTATGCGTTGGAGTTTATTGCTTTAGTACGCATGCGTCATCAAGCGCTTGAACTACAGAATGATGAGCCTATGGACAATGCTATTGAACCAGAAAATATTGATACAACAGAGCGGCACAATCTGAAAGAGGCTTTCCAAGTGGTCAATAATGCACAGAATTTTCTTCGTTATCGTTACCCTTACTCGGCTTAATGAATGTTTAGAAAACGATCGCAACAGAGTGTGATTGACGAGTGGCAGCGTTATCAAGCCCAGCAGGCGAAGGCTTGTGTCAATCCGACACTACAGCGCTTTTATAAAATGCCGCTGACGGATCCTGAAATGCCTCTGTCGGAAGTGTCGTTTGTGGCCCTGGATTTTGAAACGACTGGATTAGACCCTAAGTACAATGAAATAGTTAGCTTCGGTCTAGTGCCTTTTACCATGCGAAGTATTCGACCATCCGAGGGTTATTATCAGGTGGTGAAGCCGAAGTGTAGTTTGTCTGAAGAGTCTATTGCCTTTCATCGTATTACTCACTCTCAAGTAGACACTGCACCGCCGTTGGAAATAGTGTTAGATGAGTTGTTGGAGCGTTTGAGTGGTTGTGTAGTCGTTGTTCATTACCAACATATAGAGCGACCTTTTCTGGACTTGGCCTGCCATAAATTATGGGGAGAACATTGTTTATTCCCATTGATTGATACGATGGCAATCGAAGCGCGTTGGGAGCGCAAAGGTTGGAAAAACCAGTTGAAAGAAACGTTGGGTATACAGCCTGTGTCCATTCGACTCGATGATAGTCGACAACGGTATGGTTTGCCGCCATATTCAGCTCACCATGCCAAGGTAGATGCCATGGCCACGGCTGAACTCTTTTTAGCTCAGGTGGCCAGGCATTACTCTCCCACAACGGCCATTGGCCAATTGTGGGATTGAATTGGTCAGGCTACCTAGGCTCGGTCATTAAGCCGCGAACAATAGCATAACAACCTACCAGTAGCACGATTGTGAAAGGCAGACCTGCAGAGATGGATGCCGCTTGTAATGCAGCGAGTCCACCACCCAGCAGCAAGGCGACAGCGATAGCACCTTCGATAACCCCCCAGAACACACGCTGTGGTTTAGGTGCGTCGATTTTGCCACCGGCAGTAATGGTATCGATAACCAATGAGCCGGAGTCTGAAGAGGTGACAAAAAATACAATGACCAGGATTATGCCGATAAACGACGTGATCTCAGTGAGGGGAAGCTGTTCCAGCATCACAAAAAGTTTTAGCGACAGATCTGCTGACACAACACCCTCAAAGCCAGACTGTAGTTGCGTGATCGCATTGGTGCCGAATGCGGTCATCCAGAAAACCGAGACGATAGATGGAATCAATAGCACCGAGATTAAAAAGTCACGCACTGTACGACCACGACTGACTCGAGCAATAAACATGCCCACAAAAGGTGACCAGCTAATCCACCAAGCCCAATAGAATGTGGTCCAGCCTTGACTGAAGTTAGCGTCTTCACGGCCAAACGGATTCGACAATGCCGGGAGTTCAGTGAAATAGCTGCTTAGGTTAGAAAAGAAGTTTGAAACAATAAGCAAGGTGGGACCAACAAACACCACAAACATGAGCAGTGCAAAAGCCAGTATCATGTTAATTTCTGATAACCGTTTTACCCCTTTGTCGACACCGGCCACAATAGAGATAATAGCGATAGAGGTGATGGCCGCGATGAGTAGAACCAGTACTATATTTCCATCGCCTACGCCAAACAAATGATTTAACCCCGACGCCGCTTGTTGCGCACCAAGTCCCAATGAGGTTGCCAGACCGAAGAGTGTCGCAAACACCGCCAAAATATCGATAAGGTGACCAGGCCAGCCCCAAACTCTCTCCCCCAATAAGGGGTAGAAGATAGAACGAACTGTGAGCGGTAAGCCTTTATTGAATGAGAAGATAGCCAGTGACAACGCCACAATGGCATAAATAGCCCAAGGGTGCAGACCCCAGTGAAAAATTGTGGCGGCCATACCCAGCTGCCGTGCAGCTTCAGGGTCGCCGGCTGCCCCACCGAGTGGTGCCCAATCGGTTCTCAGACCATCAGGGCCCACGCTGGTACCCCCAAAAGCACTGTTATAGTGAGACAGCGGCTCTGATACACCGTAGAAAACCAGTCCAATGCCCATACCGGCTGCAAAAAGCATAGAAAACCAGGAAAGCCGAGAAAAGTCTGGCTTGGCCTCAGCCCCGCCGATGCGAATACGACCCAATGGTGAAATAATCAAGCCCAGGCATAAGACGACGAATATGTTGGCAGACAACAGGAAAAACCATGTCATGTTGCTATTGATCCAATTTTTACTGGCCTCGAAGATCCTGGTGGATTGTTCGGGTAAAGCCAGTGACAGAAGAACAAAAGCCAATACAACAATTGCTGAAACGATAAAAACAACACCATGGAGATCAACGCTGATTCCCAAATGCTTGGCCCGGTAGTTATCTTGTCCAATCTGATAATCAGTATCGATCAAATTGGCTGCGCCATTAGGTGCGGGTACACCTGCTGATTGAGGTTCAGCGGAGTTATCGGATTGATTACTCACGTTGCTCTCCTTTTATTAAAGCGTTTTTGTATGAGTGTAAGCACACTATAAAAATTCAACACCGTCTGCTGGCGGTGTTGATTAAAACATTTGGGCTTAAAAGTAATACCCGAAATTGATCAGGAAGCGGGTCTGCCAGTCGTCGTCGGTGTTGGCTCCGAGACGATCGCCGAAGGCTGCATCACCACCGACAAACTCGTTGCCGTTGGAAAAGCCAACTTCATTGTAGATGTACCAACCACCACGAGCCAAAGCCACACCGGCAACGATCATTTCACTGTCGTTGAATCCACCCTGATCTTTCACGATGGAACTGTATTCCAGATAAGGCAGCATGTAGTCTAGCCAGGCAATGTTATTGGTCGGTTGGTAATAGCTGAGTGAGACGGCAGGTACCCATCCTTTTGCAGCCGCTGTACTTGGAAAGTCATAAGCACCAAATTGCACCAGGTCATTTGTACCTAGCGCCTGGTCAGCATCAACATCAAATTCATAGCGTGTCAATTGTGTCGCTAACTTAAGGTTACCCCACTGATTGACCATATGCACCGAGGCGGCGTAATGTTCACCATCGGATTGTACCCCGTTGCTTTTCAGTTCACCTGCTTGCAGTGAGAAACCCAGGTCGGTTGAACTATCCTCACTGCTATTAAATGAATAGATACCCCGAACATTGATTTGATTGCGTTCTTCATAGCCATCACCAGACTCATCGACAACATCATAGGAGTAGCGGGCACTATCACGACTGGCACCAGCATAATGACCTTCGTCACCGGCGTAATAGGCCACATCCCACGCCCATTTACCATGTTGTGTACTGTATTTAACCCCTAGGTCCATATCATCTGACAGGCCTAGGTAATAGTGTTGGTCGAACAACCAGGCCTGTGAGAGACCATAGGCGCCAGGACCAAAAGGCACGCGATTAACACCCAGTTGAATCTGACTGTTGTCGTCAGGGCTGTAACCTACCCAACCGGTATGCAAGAAATTATAGCCATCGTACCAACGATATTCGATTTTAGCTGAGTAAGGTCCGTTGTTGTAATCCAAGTTCACACGCAGGGTATCCAGTCCAACATTACCTTCATCTTCCCAGGCACGACCTGGCGCACCGCTATCATTGGCGGTGTAATCACCTACTGTGTACATGGCACGAATAGCGCCGCCCACTGTCCAATTTCCTATCTTAATGGGCGCGTCAGCATCGGTGAGCTTCGCATTGGTTTCCGCCAGATCTTTATTTTCAGTTTGCATGCTTTCAAGTTCAGCATTGACCGAATTTAATTCCGCTTCTAGCTGTTGAATACGCGCTTTGAGTTCTGCCTCGCTAGCCGCAAAAGCCGAGCCTGAGGTGAAAAGCAGAAGACTCAACAAAGGGAGATGAGCCCATTTTTTTAGTGATGAGTTTGAATTTAATTCTTCCCGAACAGGAGGGCAGTATGTGAGTAAGGTCATTTATCGAATCTTATAAATTATGGTTAATGGTTGAGTACACGCTTGCTTTATAAGTAACCGTGAATTTACATCAACTCTACAGTAGCGAGCTTGAACTGTGCAAACTGCTATCTGTGTATAGGCTCATAATCATCGCGTCTTCATCCGTGCCAAAATGACCCGCTTTACCTTCTTATCCCTGGAATTACGCAATGTACGTCGTTTGAAAGGAGAGCCCTCGAAGGACAAGATGTGAGTGAGCGAGGGACTTTTTGAATATAAGCAATTTCTAAACAGATAATGTCCTATTGGACA
This sequence comes from Methylophaga sp., assembly GCF_965655755.1. Taxonomy (GTDB): domain Bacteria; phylum Pseudomonadota; class Gammaproteobacteria; order Nitrosococcales; family Methylophagaceae; genus Methylophaga. The sequence continues at coordinate 63,891 of NZ_CBFHHW010000007.1, forward strand.
AAGTCTCCTTTAAACCTTAGTTTGGTGTCGAAGAAAACTAAAGATGGAATTTAATTTTACTTTGATTCTCAATGACAGAGCAGGAGATAAAATCATGTATTCAACTATTATGGTACCGGTTGATCTGGAACATGCCGCCACCTTGGAAAAAGCAATCAAAACCGCTGCTGATATTGGTAAGCTATACCAATCTAAAGTCATACTTGTTGGGGTAGTAAGCTCCGCACCGAGCAGCGTGGCTCACAATCCGGAGGAGTTCGCACAGAAACTGGAACACTTCACCCAGTCACACACTGAACAATGTGGCTACCCGATGGAGTCAAAAGCCGTGACTTGCAACGACCCTGTGGCAGAACTGGATCGGGCGCTGGAAAAAGTCGGTGATGAGGTTGGTGCTGACTTAGTGGTCATGGCATCACATGTTCCGGGTTTCATGGATCATCTGTTCCATGCCAATGCTAGCCATCTGGCGGAGCACGAGCATATTTCGGTATTCATCGTTCGCTGAATAATAAGTGTCGGCTACCCGGGCTTTGTCAGATTGACTCACTGGGAAATCTACATTGACACCAACATAGGCGAAGTACGTCAAATTGAAAAAGACGAAGCCTAATCCGAAGGAAAAGACTGCAGTTGCACAGTCACCTGCAGTCCTCCCTTGTCTGCTTGGTCAAATAACAAATTACCCCCATAACTTTCTACGATATCAAACACGATAGCGAGTCCAAGACCACTACCCGCTATGGATTCATCCGCTCTAAACCCTCTCCGCGTCAAATTAGATAAGTCTTCAACCTCACAACCAGGTCCATCATCTTCAATGACTATTTTCAGTCCGTCTTGCATGGTAAGCAAAATGTGAACATCGTGCTGACACCACTTGCAGGCGTTATCTAACAGGTTTCCCAGTAACTCTAAAATATCTTCACGATCACCGTTAAAACGAACGTCATCGTCAATGTCCGTTGTTATACGCAATGATTTACCCTGATGAATAAGCTTTAATGTATCGGTTAGTTGGTTGAGCATATCGGGGAGGTCCACGCCTTTACCCGGCAGGGTAAAACCTGATAATCGAGCACGTTTGAGTTCACGCTCAATAATCTGACGTATTGATTCCGTTTGTTGGTAGATCAGTTGCTGTGTTTCCGGAGCATTTTTCATACTCTCCTTATCTGCAAGCTGATTCAGTAATGTGAGTTGTGTTTTCAGACGGTGTGCAAGATTACCCAGAGATTGTCGGGACCGACGGGTTTTGACAATCATACTGTTTGTCAGTCGATTCAGTTCCGATAGCAGCGGTCGGATTTCATCAGGAGCCTGCTCATCGACTTCATTGATTTCTCCTTTTGCTAATTGGGCTAATTGACGTCGGGCATGATTAAGCGGTCGTAATACCTGCCGAATCATACCCACCTGAAACAATAATAAAATCAGGACACCAATAGCAGAGACCAGACTAAAGTTACGTACCAAACGCTGTTTTTCCGACAACATCCAGTCAATATTTTCAGCTACAGTAATGGTAAATTGATGACCCTGCTTGTAATAACCTGCGACTACAGCGAGCAAGGGTTGCTTTGCCGGGCCATCCAGATACAAAATATCTCTCATTCCCGTTTCAACAGGAGCTGTCGCCAGACTAAAATCCCACAATGAACGCGAGTAAAGTTTTTGTTGTTGTGATTCTATGGTGAAGTAAAGGCCTGAAAATGCCCGTTGGTAGTTGCTACTAAGTGAATCTTCATTCAGCTGTAACTCACCCGAGTTAGTGATATTCAAATTGGCCAGCAGGCTTTCTGTCTCTTCCTGAAGCTGGATAATGACTTGTTTTTCAACAAGTTCCTTGACTGTGTAAGTCAGCCACAGCCATTGCCCCAGCAGTAATGCCGCGAGTAATGCCGTCAAACCAAACATAAGACGACTACGAATAGACGTCATTGCACATCATCACCGAAAATATAGCCTTGTCCGCGACGCGTGTGGATTAGGCTCTGTCCAAGCTTGTGGCGAAGTCGGTTCACATATACTTCCATCACATTACTGTCTTTATCGCTATCTAATTGATACACATGTTCGGTTAATGTTGATTTTGAGAGCAGTTTCCCCGGATTCAGCATGAAGTAACGTAGCAGTTTAAACTCCGTGCCCGTTAAAGAGAGTTTGTCACCGGACGCCAAAGTGACACTCTGGTCGGACTCATTCAGATCCAGTCCCGCATACGTTAGCTTTCCTGGACTCATGCCTGAGCTACGTCGCAAAACAGCCTGAATACGCACCAGTAACTCTTCGGTTTGGAATGGTTTCGCCAGGTAATCATCGGCACCGGCTTTAAAGCCGAGTACCTTATCTTCCCAAGCATCGCGAGCTGTTAGGATAATAACGGGGATCGTATTGTGGCGATCACGCCAATGCTGTAAAACATCCAGACCGGATTGACCGGGTAACCCCAAATCGAGGACAACGAGATCGTAAGGTTCGATATCTCCCATGGCTTCGCCATCAATGCCATCCTGAGAAACATCGGTAGCAAATCCCGCTCTATTAAGTGCTGTTTGCAGATTTGATGCGAGAACCCGATCGTCTTCAACCAGCAAGATACGCACGATCAGTCCTCATTTTCTAATTCGATTAACTCTCCGGTCCTGGCATCCAATTCAACTTCCCAGACCTGACCTTTATTATCAAGAATCTCAAGTTCGTAAACATAGCGTCCATCGTCACGCTCTAAGTCGGTTTCAAGAATCTGACCTGATTTGAATGTGGCAGCCAGTTCAATGATCTTTTCCAGAGGAAGAATGTCACCCTGTAACTGCAGTTGTCTCGCTCTGTATGCGTCATCATCAGCATGGCTTATGGCGCCAGGCAAGATCACGCTTAGACTTATAAACGATAAGACAACAAGATATGAAGCTTTTTTTAGCATCCTAGACTCTACATTAGAACCAATAGCTTCATCCTACACAGACAAGCTTAATCCAAGCTGAAAATAGGTTTCTTTATTGCTGTACCATTGTAAATATTCGGATAACTTCGTCATTTTTGAGAATAACGTGCGTATCACTACTCCCTGAGACACGATACATCCACTTTTCGAAATGGTCTTCTTGTACTTTGGCTGTTTCATCTGCACCCAATGCCGGGCGAACGTGCTTGCTAATATAAGCTGGCTCCCAGTTCTGACCGCATGTCGCTTTGATATCATCAGCACTCATACCCAACTCGATCGCCTTGGCACCACATTTCAAGGTTTCCATATCACTGCTACCAGCCCAGCCAGTGCTGGTTAATGCAAAACCAGCTACTAAGGCAATAGTATTGACTGTTTTTATCATTTCTCTCTCCATCCACTTTTTCCAGAATCTGAAGATAACATAAAATTGAGTCACTAAACGCTAAGTTGGTCGCAAAACCCAGTTATCAAACAACGTACACAAAAAGCATCTATTTTTCATATTGAATCAACACATCATCAATAACCTGCTCTTGATTACAACTAAACAGGTCGTAATATTGGCTACCACTGCAGAACTCATTCAAGCTGTTAGAAAAAAGGAAAATAAGTAATTTAACCTGTCAGATTTGACGTGCATGACGCACATCGTCAAAACGTAATATCAGCTGTCACCGGTAAATGATCTGAGGCTTTTTTGGCTAACGCCGTTTTGTGTGCGGATACATTAAGTAAGTGGTGTCGGGGATTTACCCAGATTCTATCTAATGCTAAAAAAGGCCACACAGAGGGAAAGCTGTTTATAGCAGGCGTCATATCAAAATAAGCCTTCAACCAGCGCAAGGGACGGCCCCACAAAAACCATTCATTTAGATCGCCCATCAAAACGGTAGTATCCGCTGTCTCAGTCTCAAACAGAGACAAGATTTTTTGCACCTGAAAACGACGTTCTTTTGGTTTAAGACCGAAATGAGTGGCATACACTAACAGTCGGTGTTCATCGATATTCAAACTGAGCTGAATAACACCGCGTGGTTCATGATCGTCCAAACTGACATCGATGAGTTGATGAGCGCTTGCAGGCAGCCGCGTCAGAAGCGCATTACCATAATGTCGCGTCTCACGGAACATGGTAGGGCCTGCTAATCCTTGCATTCCCGTTTGTTGAGCAAGAAAGTCGAGCAAATCAACGTCTTGAACCAGATGATGTTCCACCTCCTGTAATGCAACAATATCAGCATCCAACTCATTGATGACAGCCGCAATCCGGAATGGGTCAAAATGGCCATCAGTTCCGATGCAGGCATGAATATTATAACTAGCCAGTTTAAGTTGCATCAGGGTGATTACACTTCCTCTTCTTCCTGTTTCTGGTTAAGAACCCTCTTTAAAACCAACATCACAGCAATAATAACGGCGATGATAATAACAAATACGGCTATTTGTCCCGGTTTCGGTTCTTGAACCGTTTTTAATAATGAGTCTGCAAATACAGTCAACCCTAAAATCCCGGGCAACATCCCCAATAATGTGCCCAACACAAAGTCTCTGGCTTTGATGTGTGAGGCACCAGCTACAAGATTAATTACGACAAAGGGTGCAACCGGTATTATCCGTACAGTGATGATTGCCAATATACCGTGATGTGCAAGTCGCCGACTCAGCCGATTGATGCTTGATCCAGCCAGCTTCTGGACAGTTTTTCTTCCCAGATGATGCCCCACACCGTAAGCCATTAATGCACTGAGTAAAGCGCCTATCACTGAATAGAACGTGCCCCAGACAGGCCCAAAAGTTAATGCTGTGGTAACAATGAGCAGGGTAACGGGAAAGGCTAGTAAACCTGCCAGACTAAAGGCCACCAGAACTAAAAGTGGTGTCAGCGGGTGAGCCTTAATACTTTCTGCTGCATTTTTTAAGGTTTCAGGGTTGAGCCATTCACTCAGTGGTGTGAAACGCCAAACAACAGTTAATGCAATAACCGCGAGTAATACGACGACAATTTTCCACCACTGCTTGCGAGCAGATCCTGGCTGTTCAATCGGAATGAACATCTGTGTCATCTGCTCAGGCTGGAGTGGTCGTTCTGGATCGACTATGGCGGATCGAGGCAACATCTGTTCAGCCATTTCAGGCACGCCACAATCAAGTGGTTTTAGTGTCCGCTTGCCCTCCTGACGGGCATCAATCATTTTAATCAATGACCCTTCCTGTGATAGATTCTTACGAAGAGCTTCTTCACTTAAGTCAAAGTGTTCTGACAGTAGGCGTTCCCGAAAACGACTTACTCGATCACGCTCGCCGTCATTGGTGGCCTCAATGGCAAGATCACACTCACTATCCAGCCCCATTGAACGGTTACTGAGGTTGGCTGAGCCGACCCGTAAAAAAGTATCATCAATGACCATTATTTTGGCATGAACACTGATATAACTACTGCCAAATGCCTCATTATGTGGATAGCAGATACGCAGCCTGTTATGGTCATCAGCCTCTTGCAAACGACAGGCAACGCGATGGCGCAACACATCCATAGTCATTTGTTCGAGCCAGCCGCCCGTCATTAAAGGCAATACCAATACAATGTCCGGACCGGTTCGCTGTTGCAGCGACTCGGCTAACAAATCGGCCACTTTCCACGATGTAAAATATTGATTTTCAATATAAATCAGCTTATCAGCCGCTCTAATACTATCGGTGAATAACTGCTCTACTTCACGTACTTCTGGATGATTTTCATATTCAGGAAAGGTACGGGCAATACCAACATCAACGTTTTCAAACCAGGCGTCTACCTGCTCAGGCCATGCTGAATCATTTTTTTTATCCGCCGGCGTTAATTGCTCACCTGTTGCCCGGAACCAGCGCTCTCTGGCAAGTTCAGCCAATACTTTTGCCGTCTTACCACTGACCAGCATTTGTACATCGTGAAACGGTGGATAAGGTTGTTTATCTGGGTCAATCCGCCTGTCATCATCAGGATTGTGGCTTGATGTATCCCAGCGATGTTTACCGAGGTCAAAACCGCCTGAAAAAGCAATTTCATCATCAATAACCACCACTTTCTGATGCTGTGAGGCCCCTAGAGGGCATTCACCATCCAGCTTGAAATGCAATCTGGGCTGTGACTTCAAGGTGGGTTTATACATCGGCAGCCACTCACGCTCCAATGTATACACCATGGCCCAATCCCAGTTCAGGATATACACATTGAGTTCAGAGTTTTGCTTTAAGACTTCACTGATGAACGCGCCTAATTCTTCCGGTAAATCACTCGGTTTATCTTCTTTTCTGATCAATCGCATCCGACTGTCTATATCCCATGACAGGATATAAACTGACTGACGAGCTTTTTGTATAGCGCTATGAAACGCGCCGAAATAATTTTCTCCGTCAATCAGGAGTGCAACTTTGTCAGATTTTACTTTCTGCCAGCAATTGACCCCGGGCTGAAGAATCGTTGTATTACTCACATCAGACCTCGAACTATCTGCACATCCGCTTTTACGGGATGCATTTTTTTACGGTGTTATAGCGCACGATATCCAGCGCATTGATTGTCCAAACCAAAGTGTCATTGGCGTTTAACTGTCTTTCCGTTACTGCGGGTATCACAGCGAAGACACTGCAACATACTATATTTAATGAAATGGAGGCTTCCTTGCTCAAATATCGAAGACATGACCACATTGTAATGGTGCTAGCAAAAGATCACATTATTACGAGCACAAAAATAGCATAGCCTTTTTTTAAAAGCACGACTTAGCAGGTCAGCTATCTAGACTGTCTCCCCCCACCTCATTGGGCCGTTCAAGATGCCTCAAGATGAAAGATTGCTTGTTTAAAATAACGCGATAGGACTGGACCATTACAATGTATTCATCAGCGCTGTTGTTTTCCTAGCTCTTTTGGCAATCTGCCATAAACATATACGCCAAAGGTCATCTAAACCGTCGTAAAAATAATCAATACAGCTTTTATTTATCAAAATAGTCGCGGGTAGAGTCTGTGCCAGGCCGCCAGGCTGGCGCAATCACATTCGGCATTGATGATTTTTCAAGTAACCTCGCCGGCGCCAGGGTAAACTCACCGTAACGCTGGTTAACTTTATCCATCGTGAGATTGACATGTTTTCTGTGTAAGTCATCTTCAGCAAACAAGTCCAGCTGCTTTCCCTGTTGCGGCGCTAATGCAGTGACTTGCACCTGCCACACCCCCTGCCCCGTCCAGTACAAATGCAGAAACTGATGGCACAGTTGATAAATAATGTGTCCGTCATCGGTATAGAAACCGGCGTGGGCTTTTGTTTTCAGCCAGCCGCCTTCGGTTTTCAAGCCAATAAAAAAGGTTTCGGCCTGATAATGAAAACACCGCATGCGTGCCGCGACTTTTTCTGACATATGCTGAAAATAAGTGAGTACCACTTTTTTCTCACGGGTTTGTGGCGGTAATACTTTGCCATGACCAATCGTTTTAGGAGCCCTAACGTTATATGTTAACGGCTCCGGATCCTTGCCCTGTGCCATGAACCAGATACGCCTTCCCAGATGACCGAAACGTTTTGCCAATAGACTCATCGGCACCCGTTTCATATCACCGCAACGAATAATACCGTAACGCCCCAGAAAGCTGCCGATCCCTTTATTAATTCCGCTTAATTCGGTTACTAACTCGGGTGCGAGGATTTGTTCAGCCAGATCGGGGTGAATGATGGTCAGGCCATCGGGTTTGTCTTTTTTTGCTGCGAACTTCGCGGTTGTACGATCACCACTCACGCCAACCGAGCAGCGCAGGCCGGAAGCCATAAACACGCGACGTTTAATTCGCTGGCCAATATCTAATGCCCCCTCATAAAGCTGTTGGCAACGGCTCAGGTCAAGAAAGGCCTCGTCGACACTATAGACTTCAATATCGGGGGTAATATCGACTAATGCCGTCATGATTTGTCGGGATATCTGGGCGTAACGGTTAGGCCGTGAAGGCGCCTGAATCAGTGCCGGACAAAGTTGCCGAGCCTGTTTCAGGCGCATACCTGTATGAATACCAAACGCTCTTGCCTGATACGACGAGGTGATAATGGTCGAGCCTAATTCACCATTGGTCACGGCAACGGGTTTATTCCCCCAGTCAGGATGATCCAGCTGTTCTATCTGAGCAAAAAAGCAGTCCATATCGACCAGGGCAATCATCCTTGGCCAATGCTTTGTCTGCCGTGCCGTCACCGTTAAGGATAGGTGCGTAACTGCCCGACGATGACGCCCTGCACACGCACACGATTAGCCGGTAAAGTCACCGGTTCATAATTCGCATTGGCTGGCATCAGCGTGATCGTATTATCGTCATTGAATAATAACGTTTTTAATGTCGCATCAAAGCCATCTACCAGTGCCACCACAATATCGCCATGGCGGGCGGTCGATTGCGATTGCACCACAACATAATCACCTGACATGATCGACTTCTCAATCATCGAGTCACCGTTCACCTTCAGTACAAACCGGCCTTTGCCGGTAAACATATCACTGAGATCAATTTCTGATTCATCGGCAATCGCTTCAACCAGACGACCCGCTGCGATGCGCCCCATCACCGGTAAGGTGACCGGGTCGCCAGTGATATTCTCCGGCTGGTCGGTTAAACGCAATCCCCGGGTACGACCCACATGACGTTCTAACAGACCCGCATCCACCAGCGCCTGAATATAACGGTGGGTGGTGCCTTGTGAACTGATACCTAACCCCTCAGCAATCTCAGATACCAACGGTGAACGTCCATGCTCATCCACATAATGACGAATAAAATCCAGTGTATTTTGTTCACGTTCAGTCAGCATAATCCTCTTCCTCTTAGAGAAAATAGTGAGAAGAGAAAATATAGAGAACTTTAAGAAATTAAACAAGTGGAATTTTCAATGCGTCCAATGCTGTGAAAAACCAAAAATAAGTCATTGTTATTACAGGCATATTTTTTATTCATTCTGGACTTGCACCAGCTTTTCATGGATAATCGCGTTTTGATTTGCGGCTCTGGCGCAAGACCAGCGTTGCCATTTAATCCGTACCAAACTCAATAATTATTAGCCCTCTGTCGGTGCTGTTTGCAGTACTTACCATCCTTGTTTGAAAAAAGGTATTCAATGTTTAACCTGTTATTAAAACGCCCTCAAAATATTAAAAATGATGTGCTTTCAGGCCTCACTGTTGCTTTAGCGCTAGTGCCAGAAGCTGTTGCTTTTGCATTCGTTGCTGGTGTCGACCCTTTGGTGGGTTTATATGCTGCTTTCCTGGTAGGGCTTATCACTGCTGCAATAGGCGGACGGCCGGGTATGATATCCGGTGCAACCGGTGCCTTGGCCGTTGTGATGGTAGCGTTGGTGGCACAACATGGGGTGGAGTATCTTTTTGCGACTGTGGTGTTGATGGGGGTTATTCAGATACTGGCCGGGGTGTTCCATCTTGGTAAGTTCATCCGTATTGTGCCGCTTCCGGTCATGCTCGGTTTTGTAAACGGACTGGCATTGGTTATTTTCCTCGCCCAGTTAAAGTCATTCAAAACCATCGGTGAAAACGGTGAAGAACAATGGATGTCAGGGGCTCCATTATGGTGGATGCTAGGACTGGTCGCATTGACCATGTTTATCAGCTACTTCTTACCTAAGTTAACGAAAGCCGTCCCCTCATCACTGGCTGCGATTATTGTGGTCACCTTAATAGCGATTGGACTCAATCTTGATATCAACGCGGTCGGAGATGTTGCTTCGATTGCCGGTGGTTTGCCTGAGTTCAGCTTTCCGATGGTGCCGTTGAATCTGGAAACCTTAATGATTATCGCGCCATATGCATTCGTGCTTGCCTTTATCGGTTTGATTGAATCATTACTGACGTTGACTCTGATTGATGAAATGACTGAAACAACAGGTCGGCCCAATAAGGAGTGTATCGGTCAGGGTGTTGCTAATACAGTGACCGGTTTCTTTGGTGGCATGGGTGGTTGCGCGATGATTGGTCAGAGCATGATCAATATCAACTCCGGCGGACGTGGCCGCTTATCTGGTATTTCAGCCGCGTTATTCTTGCTTTGTTTTATTCTATTTGCATCTCCGTTGATTGAAGTGATTCCGATTGCCGCGCTTACCGGGGTCATGTTTATGGTAGTTTTGGGGACATTTGAGTGGGCAAGCTTCCGCTTAATTGGTCGTATCCCACTGTCCGATACCATTATCGGCATCTCTGTTGCCGTCATTACCGTGTTTACCGATCTGGCCATTGCTGTGATTTCAGGCATCATCCTGTCAGCACTGGTTTTTGCATGGCAGCACGCCAAACACATTTACATCAAAAGTTATCGCAATGAGAAAGGCTCCATCGTGCATGAATTGAATGGTCCTTTATTTTTTAGTTCCGTGCGTAATTTCAGTGAATTGTTTGATCCTAAAAATGATGAATCTGACGATATTATTCTCGACTTTCAAAACTCCCGGGTTTATGACCATTCCGCAATTGAGGCCATTGACGCCCTAGCTGTTCGCTACATCAAAGCGGGAAAAACGCTCCACCTGCGCCACCTGAGCGAGGAATGTAAACAGTTATTGAATAACGCGGCTGACTTGATTGAAGTTAATGTGATGGAAGATCCGCACTATCATGTGGCTGACGATAAGCTGGCATAAATCTAAATTTACTGCTATCTTTAGCGCCGCATAATAATATTAATAATTGTTTAATCTGCTGAACTACGAGTAAAAAACATGTTGAAAAAAATTGATGCACTACTGATGGATAAATTTCCACACATTATTTTGGGCTTCACTGCTTTTTGGTTGTCTTTGATTGCTTTTGGTCTGTACAACTCCTGATAAGCATTTGAATCTCAATAAAAAAGCCAGTCTCTTGACTGGCTTTTTTTATGGGAATAGGATGGCAATAACAATAATAAATAAGTGTTATTGATCTACGTCAATGCTCACCACCGAGACAAGCGAGATAATTCAGTTGAAAGGATTAGAACGTTTTTCACTCACCGATTGGAGGTGCATCATGGGCAACAAAATTGAACAATTCTTTAGCGACCATTTTCCAGAATTTATCTGTATTTTATCATTGGCCTTTCTTGTTTTAGTCGGTTACGGCCTTGTGATGTCATAAATACAACGTCATTAAACCTTCGCTAAATCAAAAGCCGCCCTCGCAAGCGTTTCACCGTTAACTAAAACGTCAATGTAGTGCGTGCCGGGGTAGTAACGCCTTGTTGTAATGGCTTTGAAAGAGTGTGCTTTTCTAAAGCACACTCTTTCTTGTGTTTCCAGATGGATATTTTTCCATTTAAAGACTTTCTTACTCAATTTACCATCTGCCCTGACAAAGCTGATTCGGTAATCCAATACCAAACTCTGCGTTTTAGCAGATTCAAATGTCAAATTAATGCCTAAAGTCTCGCCCACAGTCAATTCAGCCATATCTAGGCTCAGTGAAACATTCAGTAACTCAGGCATCTCGCTGTAACCTAATAAGGGATATACACCCTTTTCACCTGCTTTCACTAAGCCCCGAAGACCATGTCGAATCACCCAGTCAGTCTTGTTATCATCAGCCTGTCGCCACTTTTCACACACTGCTAATACCTGGTCAGGGTGGTCTTTACTGATATCGTTCAAATTATTCGCCACTGACCGTCGTACATACAAACTCGTATCCGCTTTGAGTTGTTCCAATAATGGCCATAATGGCGTTGGATCGGCGCGTAACAATTGAAGTTGTGCAGCCCACGGTAACCTTGGGCGTAAGCCTTCAGACGCCAGCCGTCTCACATGTTCATTGTCATGCTCTGTCCAACGCAGCATTTGCTGATAAGTCAGGTCAAAATGCTGGTTTAAAAATGCTCTGATAGCAAACTCGGCCGTAAATAGTGGCGTCAGTTTTTCCAACAACGCAAAAGCACGTTGAGGATAGGCCAGACCATGAACACTGACATAATCAATCACCGGCCAGGCAATGTAACTTGTCCAGTTACGTTGTTTGCTCTCGGCTAACCAATTATCCGCCAGCGGCTCCAGAATACGAGCCGTCTCACAAAAGTCATCAGGTAAGTAGGCTGACAAAGCCAGAATCAAATGGCTGACCCTGGCTTTGAGTTCCAGCTGTGTCAATCCTGATAAAGCCTTTATCTCAAAGGCTTGCCCATCAAATTCCGGATAAACGGCTGAAATTCGCTGCCGTAATTCCGAGATCGCGGCATCACCTAATTGATTTTTAAGCAGCGCTTGTTCCGTCATCCGTTCTGTTTTTTGATAAAGACCGCAATCGATTCAACATGATTGGTATGCGGAAACATATCCATAATGCCAGCCGCTTCCATGGTATAGCCATGTTGGTTTACCAATTCACCAGCATCTCTGGCCAGCGTTGCCGGATTACACGATACGTAAACCAGACACTCTGCGCCTAAATCTGCTAACTGATGCAATACTTCAAATGCACCGCTGCGAGGTGGATCCAGCAAAATTTTATTGAAACCTTGCTTTGCCCACGGATAGTCTTTTAATTCTGTTTGTGTCAGATCGGCTTGTTCAAACTCGGCATTGCTGAGTTGGTTTAGTAGGGCATTATGACGGGCATGATTGACCAGAGCCAGATCACCTTCAACACCGACTACCTCTGTTACGCGTTTGGCTAATGGCAAAGTGAAATTACCCAGACCGCAGAATAAATCCAGAATGCGATCTTCAGGCTGAATATCAAGTAACTCCAGCGTCCGTTGAACCATTTTTTCATTAATACCGGCATTGACCTGGGTAAAGTCGCTCGGGTCAAAATTCAAGGTCAGTCCGGCCTCTGGTGCATAGGAGAGTTGCGGTTTTTCAGGCCACAGTGCAGTAACCGTATCCGGCCCCCCCGGTTGCTCGTAAATCCACAGATCGTTTTTCTGGCCATAGTCAATCAAAGACTGTTTATCGTGTTCTGATAAGGGGTCAAGGTTACGAAACACTAAAGCGACGTTGATGTCGTCCATGGCGACTTCGATCTGTGCAATCCGGTTGTAGGCTTCGAGTCCGGCGATCATCTCGCCTAATTCAGTGAGGCGAAGACCAACCCGGGGGTCCAATACCTCACACTGGTCCAACTTTGCAATGAACGGCGATGCTTTTTCACGAAAACCGACCAGCACCTGTTCTTTTTTAGTGACATACTTGACGCCCAAACGTGCTTTACGCCGATAGCCCCACAAAGGTCCTGTGAGTGGTGGCAACCATGCTTCCGGCTCAAGACTTCCAAAATGAGTAAAGTGCTCGGCCAATGTCCCCTGTTTTAACTCAAGTTGAGCTTGTGGCGACATATGCATCAGACTGCAACCACCGCAAACTCCAAAATGGTGGCACTTTGCCTCTACCCGGTCATCGGATGGATTAGCAATGTCTATCGCTTTGGCTTCATCAAACTTTTTATGTAAACGGGTATATTGAAACGAGGCGGTTTCCCCTGCCAATGCACCGTCGACAAATACGGTTTTACCCTCGATTCGTGCAATGCCGCGACCATCATGCGATAACGATTCTATTTCTGCTGTCACTGCTTCCTGAGGTAATTTCTGCCTGCGCCTACGTTTTGCCATTAAAATCTAATCTCTTGGTCTGAAAAATAAAAAAGTCCAGTGATGCCAAAACACCACTGGACTGCATTATTATAATAAATTAAGCGATCTTATTTCTGTTTCCAACTGCCAGCTTGCTGATACCACCAACCTTTAGCTGCATTACTAATCCAACGCTTAGCAAAGGTTTGTTGAATATCATCCTGCCATTCGGGATGACCGTTTGCGCGGGCAATCTCTGCATACAGAGCTTTACGATCTTTGTTTTCCTCAGCAATCATTGCATTTAATCCATTACGTTCTTTTAGCGGGATAGCCTTCGCATTATGCACAGTAATAAAGCCATCATCGGTAAGGCCAATGGCACCATTATCGTAAAAGGGTTTAAGATTGTCGTGACGCGTTTTCATTTGAGATTGCAGCGCGTTGATGGCTGGCGAGTTAATATTGATATTTGCTTCTGCTGCATTCGCTGATGGAATGAACCATTCCAAGAAACTCACTGCCAGATTTTGATGCTGCATGATAAAGGTTTGCTTATCCTGCTGTTCTGACTCCGGCGCTTGTTGGGGTTGCGTTTCAGGTCCCCAGACATCCTCAATAATCCGATCAGCGGCTTTTTCAGCAGCTGCCGCAGGAAAATAAATATTTATTGTGACACACGATATCAGCATCAATCCTGATACAGTCCCTGTCAGCCATTTTAATAAGCGCATTGTTTTCCCCTTGTTATTGAATCACAGGCCCTGAACTATTTTGTACTGCTTTTAAGCGTTCTATCAGTTCAGACCAATCTACCTGGCGAGTATATCCCACCACATTTATCCACGGTGGCAAACCGCCGCCGCCTTTAACAATATAATAGCCCTGTTCCGCTTCCTCGATCCCGCTCATATCACACACTTCATTTATTAATGTGCAATTGAGCCCCAGTTTTTGATAGGCGAAATCATCAAAAAACCGTAAAAAGCTTCGCGAGATCATGCCAGCCCCACCCCCAATCTGAGTCAGGTTATCGACGGCTTTCTGACTGATACGTCGTTTACCGGGGTTTTCTTTGGGCGTAGTGAGGCTGGCTTTAAATTGAACCGGCTGCCAGTTTGATAATCGTAACTCATGAACATAGCCTTCTAACTTACCGGTGATACGCCCAAAATCAAAAGTCTTGGTCAGTAAATCTAAATCCAGATTCGTAATATCAATATTAGCGTACAGCTGGGGTAAGGCACCTAGTGGTGAGGTCATTCTTAAATCCCTGATAACCGTTGTGCCATCAAAGACCTTCATTTGTAAGGCGCCATCAATTTTAAGTTGTTCGTTACTGTAACTCACATTTGGAATAACGCCTGATAGCTTTCCGTGTAATTTTGGCCATTGCAATGCGTCACTTAACGCTTCCATTGAAACCGGTGTCAGCAAACCATCAAATGTCCAATTAAGCTGACTGTCAGCTTGTTGTTGCAAACTGAATGCATTGATAAGCAGACGACCATCAAATACAGGAAGCTCAACGTCTTGCGTTAGACTGAAGCCATTGTTTTTGCTTTCTGCTTCAATGGTAGTTTCTCCTAACTGAATGGCATAGACTTGTGCTTGCTGCCAATGAAGTTTGGTTTCAATCACATCTTCAGATGTGCTCCAGCCTAAGACACCATTCAGGCCACTAATACTAAAAAGCTGGTTTTGGTCGACAATCGATACATCGTCTAAATCCAGTTCAAAGCGGTAATTATCTTCCTTTAAGTGAAAGATTGCCTGCAACTGACCTCTGGGCTCTAATTTATCGATCGGAGTGCCTAAACTAAAAGGTTGTAACCAATTGGGATAAAGCGTCTTAAAGTCAGTGCTTTTTGCTGTGATATTGAGTTTTGTGAGATTTTTATCTTGTAATGTCAGGTTTAGCTTGGCCGACAACAAAGCGGCTTGCTCAAGCGTTATCTCTGGAACATCAATCAATGACAAGTCTGATGTTGCATACCCTCTTGCATCTAACTTCGTCGGATAGGCTTTAAAGTCGATAAAAACCGGATCAATATAGCTTTGCCCACCCTGGAAATTTATCTCAGTCTGCCATTGCCAGCCATCGTCTTTACTGACAGCGGATACCTTACCCTGTCCTTTTAACTGTTCAGCCACCTGTGAGCCTGTCTGATTGCTGAAATTTAATGCTGTTACTATCCAGCTAATAGCCAGTTTTTCCAGCTTTTCCTGCTGACCTGTCAGCTCGGCTTTGAGATTGACCTCACCTGCATAATCCCACGCTGATAATGAGGCCAACTGAGCTTCATCTAACAAGAGAAGTAACCAGGGCTGGAGCGCTTTAAGTTGAATGGCTTTTGCATCAAATTCAAACTGCCAACCGGCCTTGTCGATGTCTCCTGATGCCGTGATGGTCGCGCCTGCGATGCTAAGTCCGTTTAAATGCAGTAGATAACTTGAATTATCGGGCTCTGCTGAGAGTGAGAAAGCCAGATTTTGTTGACCTAACTGCATATGATTAAAGCTGAGGCGTCCTGATTGGCAATTGAATTGACCTGACAGCCACTCAGCTTTTCCACAGCTCAACTTTACAGTGTTGATCTCGTTAAAAGGGGGAGGAAACAATAATTCATCCGCTGTGGCAATAAAAGACAGCCCAGCTGAAGTGAGGTTTAAGTCCAGGTCAAATCCTTCGGCTGCAAGTTGCTTGGTGGACCAATTACCTACCTGAATATCAATCTGCTCAATAGCCTGAGCCGATAATTGCCAGAATAAAAGGCAAATCAGTAAAGCTGACCATTGCGTCAGTCTTTTCATTATTGTGTCGGGAAAACACCCGTCGATAGATAACGGTCACCCCGATCGCAGACAATACTAACGATCACAGCATTTTCAACCTGATCGGATAGTTTTAATGCGGCAGCTAAAGCACCACCAGATGAGACACCCGCAAAAATACCTTCCTCACGAGCAAGCTGCCGCATTGTCTGCTCAGCTTCATTCTGTGTCACATCCAAAGTCAGATCCACACGATCGGCTTCGAAGATATCGGGCAAATAGGCCTGAGGCCAGCGACGAATTCCGGGAATACTGGATCCTTCTGTGGGTTGTACACCGACCACTTGCACCTCAGGATTTTGTTCCTTCAGATAGCGTGAAACACCCATAATGGTGCCGGTTGTCCCCATCGAACTGACAAAGTGCGTGACTTCGCCTTTGGTATCACGCCAGATTTCAGGGCCGGTATTTTCATAGTGGGCTAGTGGATTATCAAAATTAGCAAATTGATTCAGGACTTTACCTTTACCTTCTTCCTGCATTTGCAGAGCAAGATCACGCGCTATTTCCATGCCTTCAGTCAAAATGATGTCAGCACCATAAGCACGCATTGTAGCCCGACGTTCTTCACTGCTGTTTTCTGGCATGATCAGAATCATTCGGTAGCCCAAAATCGCTGCAACCATCGCCAGAGCAATGCCGGTATTGCCACTGGTCGCCTCTATAAGCGTATCGCCTTTTTCAATATCACCGCGAATCTGCGCCTGATGAATCATGCTGGCAACCGGTCTATCTTTGACTGAACCAGCTGGATTGTTACCCTCGAGTTTAACCAAAATGGTGTTACTGGTATTTCCGGGCATTCGCTGTAACCGAACCAGTGGTGTATTGCCGATAAAGGCCTCAATCGTCGGATAAGAGCTCACAATACTGCTTCCATTAGTATCACATAGGCACTGGCATACTCATGGTCATCACTCAGGCTGAGCAGGCTACGGCCGATTTTTAGTTCATCTTTTAATACTAGACCGGTTTCTTCAAAGCTTAATTCCGGTTTACCCAGTTCATTATTGCTGACCACAATATGGCGTAAACTCAGCCCATCACGAAAGCCCGTACCCATTGCTTTAGCGGCGGCTTCTTTGGCTGCAAAGCGTTTTGCCAGGTAGGCTGCCGGTTTGAGTTGCAACTTGAATTCAGCAAACTCACGGTCACTCAGAATGCGTGCGGCAATTTTATCACCGTGCTTTTTAAGTAACGCTTGCATGCGTGGAACATGCACAAGATCGGTGCCGATTCCGATAATCATCCGCGACGCGCTTCCTGCATTAAGTTTTTCATCTCCCTCACCGCCACTTGCAAGCCTGTAAACACAGAGCGTGCAATGATGGCATGTCCAATGTTCAACTCCACTAACTGTGGAATAGAAGCGATTGGTCCGATATTGTGATAGTGCAGACCATGACCTGCATTGACCTGTAAACCACGTGCATGTGCCTGTTCAGCGGCTTCAGTGATAATTGCCAGCTCACGTGCTGCTTCTGAATCTGTTTCTGCCTCAGCATATCGACCGGTATGGAGCTCAACAACCGGCACGCCACACGCGACTGCAGCATCGATTTGCTTCAAATCCGGGTCAATAAATAGCGACACTTTGATATTCGCGTTCGCCAGCCGCTGACATGCATGTTTCATTCGATCCAGTTGCCCGGCAATATCAAGCCCCCCCTCTGTGGTCAGTTCCTCACGTTTTTCAGGCACCAGACAGCAATCTTCGGGACGATATTTTTCGGCTATTGTCAGCATCTCTTCGGTCACCGCCATTTCCAGATTCATTTTTGTCTGCAAAATGTCTGACAACATGGCCACATCACGATCCTGAATATGTCTTCTATCCTCACGCAGATGCACGGTAATACTGTCCGCGCCCGCCTGTTCTGCTTCAATTGCTGCCTGCACAGGATCCGGATAACGCGTTCCCCGCGCCTGACGCAGTGTAGCAATGTGATCAATATTAACACCAAGGAAAATTGACATGTATCTGAAAACCTTCGTTATTTCTTTAATTGATTGAGGCCGGCAAACAACTCTCTACTATGTAAAGGTTTACCACCAAGATAATAATTTATCACTGTCCGCATCATTGTTTTGATTTCTTTCAGGCTGGTTTCATCGAAGCCCGTTTCTTCGTCTAACAGTCGTAGACTTCGACCAGTAATAACTGGTTCTGCTTTTGTTGCTAAATCTCTTCGCGGACCACTGTCGGGCAAGTAGCGGTATAACGCATCATCATCCAAGGCTGTCTGACTCTCCGCTTCGTGCGTCAATATCAAACCATAGCCAATATAATGCAATAAACGTTTCTCAAATAAACGGAGAATGATTTGTTCATGCCCCCCTTGCTGCAACTCATGCAAAGCAATCTGATAAGCATCATAAATAGCGGGTTCAGCTTCATTTAAAGGCAACAATCTGACGAGCAGTTCGTTCATGTACAAGCCGCAGAGACTGGCTTGGCCTTGCAATCGAAATCCCGCGTCTGATGCTTCGGCCTGACCCAGCGTCACCAGTTCGCCATGTCCATACCAGTTCAGCCACAACGGTTGAAATAATTGAAAGACATTAGCCTGACGCTTCTTTTGTTGACGCATTCCTCTGGCAACCAGACTGATGCGTCCGTAATCACGGGTTAATGTATCAACCAGTAGGCTGGTTTCACGGAACGGGCGATGGTGTAAAACAAAAGCGGAAGTCAGCTCCACAACAATACTTTTTATAAATCGTCGTTGTAACCGAGGTTTTTGAGCATGCGTTCGTTATCAGACCAACCTTCCCGGACTTTAACCCAGATTTGCAAAAACACCTTACAACCGAACAGTTGTTCCATTTCTATTCGGGCATCTTTGCCGATAAGTTTAAGTTGTTCACCTTTCTTACCGATCACTATCGACTTTTGTCCACTGCGTTCTACATAGACTACAGTACCAATTCGGAACATCCCCTCATCTTCTTCAAACTGCTCTACTTCAACAGTCAGAGAGTAAGGCAGTTCCTGTCCCAGGTAGCGGAACAGTTTTTCACGCACGATTTCACTTGCCAGAAAGCGAGAACTGCGATCGGTGAGTTGATCTTCATCAAAGATCATCTCGCCTTCAGGCATCAGTTTGGTAATTTCCTGCTCAAGCAGATCTGTGTTCATGCCTTTACGGGCAGAGACAGGGACAACCGCAGCAAAATCAAACTGCGCTGCCAGTTCCTGAATTTGTGGTAGCAAAGCGCCTTTATCTTCAAGCTTATCCGCTTTGTTTAACACCAGAATAACTGGTGAACGGGCATCCTGCTGAAGGCGCTTTAACACCTTTTTATCTTCATCCGTCCATTTTAAACCTTCGACAACAAACAACACCACATCGACATCTTCAATTGATGATGCTGCAGCGCGATTCATGTAACGATTCATCGCTTTTTTATTATCGCTATGTAAACCCGGCGTGTCGACATAAATAAACTGACCCTCTTCATTGGTTTTGATACCTAATATGCGGTGTCGCGTTGTTTGAGGGCGGCGCGAAGTAATACACAGCTTTTGTCCCAGGATACGGTTAATCAATGTCGATTTACCCACATTAGGGCGACCAATTATTGCTACATAGCCGGAACGGAAAATAGTTTCACTCATAAGGATTCTTCAATTAATGTCAAAGTGCGTTCCGCTGCTTTTTTCTCGGCTTTACGATGGCTGCTACCTTGCGCCACGATCACTTTTTTCAACATCGTTACCTGACATGATGCTTCGAATATAGGATGCTTGTTATCCGTTTTTACTTCTTTGACACTGTAAATGGGGAGTGGTTGTTTACGGCTTTGCAATAATTCCTGCAACCGCGTTTTAGGATCCTTGACCGTTTCGGTCACATCGATATTCTCTAAGCGTTCCTGATACAGTCTCAAGATCAATGCTTTAGTAGGTTCGAGTCCGCTATCCAGGTAAAGCGCACCCAGAATAGCCTCCACTGTATCAGCCAGGATAGATTCTCTTCGAAAGCCACCGCTCTTTAATTCACCAGGCCCCAAAATTAATACATCGCCGAGTTTGAGTTCACGTGCAAGTTCAGCCAGGGTCTCGCCTTTAACTAATGAGGCTCGAAGTCGACTTAACTTACCTTCTTTGACCTGAGTAAACCGATTGAATAATTCCTCAGCGATAACAAAACTTAATATCGCATCGCCAAGATATTCTAACCGCTCGTTGTTATTTGGGTCAGCGCTACGATGTGTTAGAGCTTGTATCAGTAATTCCGGTTTGTTGAAGTTAATTTGAAGCTGTTTACAAAGCGCTTTTTGCCGCTGGGAAATCATTATTTTTTGGGCTCTACATCTATTTCTTTATGGAAGTGTCCAATCAGGTCAATCTGTGCGATAAAAGGCTTGCGAACTTCATAATCAATAACTATTTTCGTGACATAAGCTGTGTTCTGTCCACGGAGAACTTCAACATTTTCTCTTTTAACACTAGTGATATAGCCTATATCGAACCGTCTCTCCAAAAGCGTCTGCACTTCGTTTTTACTTAAGTTGTTATTTTCAAGCTCAATTTCCATATCATTCATGATCTGCAAAACACCATAGTATTCTTGA
>NZ_CBFHHW010000008.1:0-46270 GCF_965655755.1 Methylophaga sp.
GCAGTACAGCCTTCCAGATAGCTCACATAAGCATCATCATCGGCGATGATTAATGTCCGTTCGAACTGTCCTGTATTGGCCGCATTGATACGGAAATAGGTAGATAGCTCCATTGGGCAACGCACGCCTTTTGGAATATACACAAATGAGCCATCAGTAAATACAGCTGAGTTTAATGCCGCATAGAAGTTATCTTTATGTGGGACCACACTGCCGATGTATTTTTTTACCAACTCAGGGTGCTCCTGGATAGCTTCAGAGATAGGCATAAATAAAATCCCCTCCTCTGCAAGCTTATCCTTGAATGTGTTTGATACAGAAACACTATCGAATACAGCATCAACTGCAACCCCAGCTAACCGAGCTCTCTCATCGAGCGGAACACCTAATTTTTCATAAGTCTCAAGCAATTCAGGATCGACCTCATCGAGGCTTTTAGGACCATCCGTTTTTTTCTTTGGCGCTGAATAATAACTCACGTCTTGATAGTCAATTTCTGGATAGTGGACATGAGCCCATTCAGGCGTATCCATCGTTAGCCAATGTCGATACGCTTTCAGGCGCCACTCGAGCATCCACTCAGGCTCTCCCTTAATAAGCGAGATCTGTCGTACGACATCCTCATTAAGACCTGGCGGCAGACTATCCGCTTCAATGTCGGTAACGAAACCAGCCTTGTATTCTTTCTGTGTAATCGATTCAAGTTGTTGACTTTGCTCAGTCATGGAACTCACCATCCTGTATTGTTGCAGCACTCATCTTAGTTGCTGATGAGTAAAATTTTATTGGGCTTATCCCCACTTCATTGTGCGGTCCTAGCATATCGGCTAGTTTCACTTCATCCAGCGCGTGGAAAACCGCATTATTAATTCGTGTCCAGTTAGTTTGGACTGCACAGTGCGTTTCTTGTTCACAATGGCTCTCATCACTAACACATTCAGTCAACGCGATAGGCCCCTCAATCGCGGTGATGATCTGAGCTACTGAAATAATGTCCGGTGAACGACTCAAACTATATCCACCCATAACACCGCGCTCAGAATTAAGCAGACCAGCATGTGAAAGTGATTTCAGTACTTTTCTCACTGTAGGCAACGGCATCATTACAGCATCTGCAATGGTATGTGCACTGTGTTGTATATTACGGTTGGCCGCGAGATAGCTCATCAGCACAATACCGTAATCTGTTAATTTTCCCATGCGCAGCATTAATCGCCCTCCTAATTGGTACTATTATAGTATCAATTAAACGAATAACCAAGTGTTTTGCTCAGCTACTCTAAAGACACCAGTGAAAAATCCTGTGAATTCGGGTATGGTGATGAACTTTACGACCCTTGAATTGTACTAAATTCAGCGAAACAACTTGAATATAAATCACACATTGAGAGAATATTAATGAATTTAAAGACACTCGCTTTTCTACCCTTATTATTTGGAGCAAACGTAATGGCTGATGATCACGCCACCACCTTAGATACGGAAAAACAAAAACTCAGTTACATCTTTGGCATTCAGGTCGGACAAAATATGATGCAGGAAGGTGTTGAACTCGATCTTGAAGCATTCAAAGCCGGCGTGGCAGACATGATGGCGGGTAAGCAACCACAGCTTGATCAAGCAAGCGCTGAAAAAGTCATTCAGGATTTCCAGGCACAAAAAGCGAAAGAAATGGCTAAGGTCATGAATGAGAAGCAAGAGCAAGCCAAAACCTACATGGCAGAAAATGCCAAGAAAGAAGGCGTGGTAACAACCGATAGTGGCCTTCAGTACGAAGTTATTAAAGAAGGTGATGGTGCTACACCAGCTGAAAATGACAAAGTCATTGCCCACTACAGAGGCACCTTACTTGACGGCACTGTTTTTGACAGTTCATACGACCGAGGGGAACCTGCTACTTTCCCTGTAAACGGTGTCATCCAAGGTTGGCAGGAAACGTTACAAATGATGAAGGAAGGTGGCAAATGGCGTATCGTCGTTCCAGCTAACCTGGCTTATGGTCCTCAAGGTGCTGGTCAGCTAATTGGCCCTAACGAAACCTTAATCTTTGATATTGAATTGATTGCCATTACTCAGTAATCATTTACATTGAAGCATAAAAAAAACCGCCTAAGGGCGGTTTTTTTATGCTCTTATCTGCAATAATTGATTGAGATAATCCCATTCAAAATGGGGTCCAGGATCGGTTTTCCTGCCTGGAGCGATGTGCTCATGCCCTATTATTCGATGATGCGTTAATTCTGAATAGGTCTCACATAAGGTTTCTATAACAGCTGCCAGAGCCTGATATTGTTGATTCTCAAACGGTTTTTCATCACACCCTTCCAATTCGATCCCTACAGTAAAATCATTACAGCGCTCACGTCCCTGCCACTCAGATTGTCCTGCATGCCAGGCTCTCATGTGAAAAGGTACAAACTGTACCAACTCACCATTACGTCGAATTAACAGATGTGATGATACTTTTAACTCACGCAATTGCTCGAAATAGGGGTGCGCATCGCAATCCAATTGATTTAAAAACAAATCATCAATGAACCCAGCACCAAACTCATTTGGCGGTAAACTGATATTGTGAATCACAATGCCTGTTATATCGTCAGCATTAGGCCGCTCATCACAGTTAGGTGACAACTTAAACTCAGCACAAGCAAGTAAGCCTGTTTGTATATCTATCTTCACTCAATCATTCCTATCAAATAGCATTAAACGCAAACAAACGTTAACCTATTACGTTTCACAGATAGTTTGAAGCTCATGACAATTGAAAATCCCTTACCTGCTGCCTTTATCGAATCACAAGTTAAGCTTGCCCTGCTCGAAGATATTGGTCAACAGGATCTCACCGCCGCGCTAATCCCGGCTGATTCAATCGCGACAGCCAAATTAATCACACGTGAAAATGCGACATTGTGTGGTCGGGACTGGTTTACCGCAGTATTTGCACAAATTGATGATCGTATTTCGATTGAGTGGCATGCAGTCGATGCAGACAATCTCACTGCTGACAGTGTCATCTGTACATTAACTGGACCTGCTCGAGCGATACTGACGGGTGAGAGAACGGCAATGAATTTTTTACAGACATTATCTGCTACGGCAACGTTATCTAAACGCTATGCCGATGCTGTCTCGGGTTTGGCTGTAAAAATCCTGGACACCCGTAAAACGATACCGGGCTGGCGTGTTGCACAGAAGTATGCCGTACGTTGTGGCAGTTGCTTCAATCATCGTTTCGGCCTTTATGATGGCATTCTTATTAAAGAAAATCATATCAATTCGGCAGGTTCTATTAGCGCTGCGGTCCACCAGGCCAAAAACCTGCATCCAGATATCGCAGTGGAAGTGGAGGTTGAAAACCTAGAC
This sequence comes from Methylophaga sp., assembly GCF_965655755.1. GTDB lineage: Bacteria > Pseudomonadota > Gammaproteobacteria > Nitrosococcales > Methylophagaceae > Methylophaga. The sequence continues at coordinate 3,367 of NZ_CBFHHW010000008.1, forward strand.
GAATTACAACAAGCATTATCAGCCAATGCCGATATTGTGTTACTGGATAACTTTAATACGGAACAGCTTAAACAAGCTGTAGTGATCAATCAGGGACAGGCGCAACTTGAAGCATCAGGGGGTATCAGTTTATCGAATGTTCGTGACATTGCTGAAACAGGTGTTGATCGTATCTCAGTGGGCGCTTTAACTAAAGACATCAAGGCTGTAGATCTGTCTTTACGGTTTCAATAAAAAACCGCAGCCCGGCCAGATGCCGGAACTGCGGTCGAGAGTAAACTTTTATTCAAGACCGACTTGCCAGAGCTCATGGTTGATTTCAACCACTTCGCCGCTGCCAGCATCGATTTCTATTTTAATTTGTTCACCTTTATCGGTATCAATATCAAATTCATAGGTCGCATTACCGTTAGCTTCAATTTCATACTCGACTTCAACAATTTCACCAGAAAACTTCGATAAAGCAATCACACGTGCTTCACGTTCATTGATTGTTACATGCTGTTTAAACCGAGGGTGATTGGGGTGAGCCACCTCTTGTTCTTTCTCAAGAATGTCGCCAGATTTTTTTTGACATTCTAAATCCCAATCTGTGCCATCCATAGCCCGCACATTGAATTCATAGACTTCATGCTCATTTTCCAGCTTTAATTCTACTTTTAAAACTTGTCCCGGTTGTTCCTTGAGTACATTTTGCATGCAACGTTCAAAATAGTCCGATTCATTCGCTAACACACTCAGCGGTAACATGAACATGCATGCGGCCAAAACGTTTTTCATTCTACATCCCAAAAAAAATGGGCTGTCCGAAGACAGCCCAAGTGATTAAGTCACTACGTTACAAGGTTAGCTTGAAACCTATCCACCCTGCTCTTGGTGCGCCGGCACCGACAAAGCGTGGGTCTTCAAAGTCAAAGCCAGGGGCCTCATCAGGTTCACCATAAAGACCAAATGTTTCGTATTCACTGTCAAACACGTTATCCACTTTGGCAAAGAACTGTAAGTTCTTGGTCGCATGATAACGGCCATGAAGATTTACAACTTTGTAATGACCAATCTTTTTATCAACATTTGCTTCATCACCACGGTAGTACTGACTTGAATGGTATGAGGCTGTGAAGCCCAATGCTAATTTTTGAGTAAAGGAATAATCTGCACCAATTTTAATGTTGTGGGCAGGAATACCTGGTAAACGATCCCCTTTATCCACATTGAATGTTTGAACATTATCTTCGCCTACGGCACGTGCATATGACAGTTCATCTTCGAATGCAGCTCGAACGTATGAATAATTTGCAAACCAAGTCAATTTATCAACACTTCCGTCAGCACCAAGTTCCAATCCTGCTCGTGATGTATTTCCTATATTGTCAAACGAGCCCGTGTTGAGCCGAGGATCAAGCCCATCATCATCTTCAACAGATGGGAAGAAAAATAAATCATCTTCCAGATTGGTATAGAAAACACCGGCATTCCAATTCACGTTTCCGTTTGTGCCACGAAGCCCAGCTTCAATGGTTCTGGCAACAATATCATCCAATGGCGGATCAGCAAGAAATGAGTTTGGCAATGCGCACTCTAGATCTTCGTCATCACTGTCAGAGTTTGCACAGGTCAGCTCAGATGGCGATGGCGCACGATTTGACTCACTGTAGTTGGCATAACCTGTCAGGTTTTCTTTGAACGCATAGGTCACACCCAACGACGGGTTAAAACGGGCGAACACATTGTCATGCCCTGTTGGATTAAGATTCTGATCGCCGCCCATACTCGTACCCGAAATATCAACATCAATATGGTTATAGCGACCCGCAAGAGTTACCGCAAGACGATCAGTGAAAGAATGTGTGTTACTAAAGAATAAACTGAAGGTCTCGGTATCAATATCTCCATCGACCACGGTTTCATCAATAATATACCCTGTCCCATCGGTACCGCGCGATGATGTGAAACGAGCAATCTCAGATTGTGAAGTGTATTTCACATCAGACTTATCGTAACTGGCACCGACAATGAGTTGGTTCTTTCGACCAAACAGATCATCTAGAAATGTAGTTTGTAACCCAAAACCATAGCTGTCCTGTTCAGTTTTACTCGTATTATTCAGTGCAACATCATCACCATTATTGAATCCTAATGCCGCAGCGCCAACCGGTAACACTTCATCATCACCATCAAAAACGCCCTCTGCACCATCTTCGTCTTCACCTATTTGACCACCAATGACCGACAATTCCGATCCATCACCATTAAAGGTGCTTCGATCGCTGCGGCGGTAATAGGTATTGGCGGACAGCATTGTTGTATCATCCAGCCAATGTGAACCGTTTAGGGTAAACATCCGTAATTCGTTTTGTGTGTTATCAGGATGTGTGAAAACGGCCTCACGATCCATTGCAACGAGTTCAGTAGGCGAAGCACCATTACCATTGAGATCACTATCAACGGCGGTGATACCAAAGTCGAGAGTGGAGTCTTCGTTGGCATAGCTCAACTTAGAAAAGAATTGCTCAACACGTGAAGGTGAGAAGTCACGCCAGCCATCTTCTTTGGTAATAGAACCCGTTACGTAATAAGCAAAATTCCCATCACTACCACCACTTTCAATGGTACCGGAATCACGACCAAATGAACCGGTATACGCTTCCAGGCTATGTCCTGCATGCGTAAAGCCATTTTTTGTCTGGATAGACAAAGCACCACCCAGCGTATTCAAGCCAAATACGGGGTTAGAACCGGGAATCAGATTCATGCTGGCAATTGCAGATTCTGGGATCAATTCGAAATTGATTGCATCGCCAAAAGGTTCATTGATTCGGATGCCGTCCATGTATACAGACAGCCCTTGTGAATTACCGACTAATGGCGACGCGGTAAAACCACGGAATTTCAAATCTGGCTGGAAAGGATTGTTTTGTGCCTGATTCAGACTGACGCTACCCAACGTTTTATTCATAAAATCTGAAATATCAAGACCTTGAATGCGTTCAACGTCTTCGTCAGTAGCCGATTGAATATTGGCTGGAATTTCATCCTCTGGTAAACCCACGCCGTGCATCGGCGTCGTGCCAATAACCTGGATATTACTCAGCTCTACATCATCGTCAGCAGCAAATGCTGATCCAGTAAGCAAAGCCGAAGCGAGCATCAGGCTTAACGCCTTTTTTTTGTGTGGTACTTGCATTACTAATTTCTCTCCCGAAGTACTTTAATTATAGTTATGGTAAATAAACCCAGTTATACAAAGCACAGAGGATGCCAACCAATAAAGCTTATTAATAACAGTTGCTTAAAAATTATAATGACCATGTATTTTATTAAAAAGGCTGATAGCAACCATCAAAACTGGCTGTTATAAACCAGTTTTAAACCACGCGAGGTTGTTGTGTAGCTTCGTCACTTCACCAATAATCACCAGCGTAGGCGCGACGGGTTGTTCTTTTTCTGCGATTCCAGGCAGCTCTGAAATCGTGCTTACCCAAACTTTCTGGTTTTCTGTTGTTCCCTGTTGGACCAAAGCCGCAGGCATATCCGAAGGCATGCCATGCGCCTGTAATTGTTGACTCAATTGCGGCAAGCCTGCCAAGCCCATGTAGACAACAACAGTCTGTCGCGGCTGTACCAGACTCGACCAGTTCAAAACCAGCTCACCTTCTTTAAGCTGTCCGGTAACAAAGACACAGCTTTGTGCATAATCTCGATGTGTTAACGGAATACCCGCATAGCTAGCACAACCCGATGCAGCGGTAATGCCCGGCACAACTTGAAACGGAATTTTTTCATCAGCCAAAGTGTCGATTTCTTCTCCGCCACGACCAAAAATAAAGGGATCCCCCCCTTTTAAACGTAAAACCCGCTTACCCTGTTTTGCATGATCTAACAGAAGTTGATTAATTTCTTCCTGGCGAACAGCGTGCCAGGCTCGCTGTTTACCGACGTAAATTAATTCAGCTTCTTTACGCACCAAAGACAAGATCTCTTTACTGACGAGTCTGTCGTAAAACACAACATCAGCCTGTTGCATCAGACGTAAGGCCTTAAAGGTTAATAACTCGGGGTCACCCGGACCTGCCCCTACTAAATAAACTTCACCTCGTTTCAAATTGTCACTGTCTGGATCAGCCAGTTTTCTTAGCAGCGTTTTTTCAGCTAATTCGTCACGACCTGCCAGCATATGATCAGCAACCGGGCCCTCCAGAACTGACTCCCAAAAACGTCGTCTTTGACTAAGCTTGCTAAATTTTACTTTTACCGCATCACGATAGCGCCCTACTAATTGCCCTAATTGGCTATAGCTTGGTGGGATTAAGGTTTCCAATCTGGCTCGCAGGCTTCTGGCAAGTATCGGAGATTCACCACCACTCGAGACAGCGACAATAATCGGTGAGCGATCCAAGATAGAAGCCAATATAAAATCACACTTACTCGGATCATCAGCCACATTAACCAGAATGTTTTTTTCTTGAGCAGCAGTATGTACTTGAGCGTTAACCGCTTCGTCATCGGTTGCTGTCAGAATTAATCGCTGTTGTTTTACATGAGATGGTTCAAAATGTGCTTCTATCCAAGTCACTTCTCCGTTATTAACCAGATTTTGTGTGCTATTAGAAATAGCCGGAGCAACGATAGTCACATGTGCCTGAGCTTTAAGTAATACACCCGCTTTTCGGGCAGCGATGTCTCCACCACCGACAACAAGACAGTCTTGCTGTTTTAAATCAACAAATATTGGTAGATATTCCATTCTTTTTTATTCTGCTAGCGGCAGTGATATTCCCTGCAGGGTAAAGCCGTCATTAAGGTTTTGAACAATAGCTACAATTGAAAGATCATGCAGCTTCCAGTCCGAAGACAATTCCAACTCGGTCTCCACTTTAGTCTGACCCTCGTGGTTAAGATTAAAGGGTCCTAACCAGCGACGAACAAGATTTTGGTGATTAAAAATGGCACCCATATTATCACCTCCACGAACCTCACTGATGATATTGTCTTCCGTTACAGCAAAGTATAGCTTGGCATGCTGACGGTTTTCGTCGCCTTTCACATCAATATCCGCTGTGAGTTTCAGTTGCTGACTCATTTTGTCAGCTTCCAGGGTGATATCGGCTTCTGGTTCCAGGCTATTGATAAACTCTATTGCCTCAATACCGAGGTCTTCCCAGTTATGAACAACCTCACCACTGAAGAATAGCTCAGGTGTGAATACGGTTTGATAAAGATTCAGTCTGGCTAGTTGTCTTTGGCGATCGGAGAATAAAGGTTTGGCAAATTTGTCGACCCAGGCCTTTTTATCGTCCAGATAGTCAATGTGGAAGGCAAGGACAATAAGATTAGTATCGGTTATTCCATGCTCAGGTAATCGTTTCACCCACCGATGCGCTGCGGGACATAAACCACAGCCTTCAGCAGTGAAAAGTTCGATAACCGCTGTTTGATTATCGCTACTTTTTGCCTGCCAGCTTTCCGCTATTGCCAGCATTGGTAGCAATACAAGCAAGTAGCTTAAATATAGACTTTTTTTCAGCATCACTCAGTCCTGGTCATCTCTATTATTAAATGAGAGCGGCAGATTGGAATCAGAGTTCCGTTGGCTGATATCGGTAACTATCGCTAATTCACGTAATACAGCAGTCGCATAGGAGCCCGCCGGGAGATAAAAGGAGAGTTGTAATTGATCGGGTTCTTCAAATTGCCAGTTACACTCTTCTGGATGCAAGCGCAAAGCGCGACGTTCTTGCTTTAAGCCGGCCCGTTCCAGCCCTTGTTGCCAATCAGACCAGTTAGCTAATACACCTTTTTCCAGCTCTAAGCTAGCAGATCGTGTTAACGCTTCTCCCCGCCCCCATAAAGGTCCGGTCGGATGAATATCAAACTGTTCAAGACGAGAAGCTATCGAATCATCAGTGTCATCTGCTTCAAAATAACTACTGCGTGTACCGGCAAGTTGCATCACATCACCTTTGATATGCTTTTGCCAGGTATTTGTTTTAACGCGTTCAGATAACACCAGATTAAAAAGCCAGGAGCGTGCGGCGGATAGAAAAATACTACGCTGCTGGCGTTTTTTTGGTTTTTTATTCTCTACGAACCAGCGATCTGCCTTTTCAAGATTACCGTAGTGATGACCAAATCGTTGTTCAGCGAAATAATTAGGCACGCCATGCTGTTGAATCGATTCTAGATTTTTTTGCCAAGTATCTTTATCCCCTTTGACATCACTCAGACAAAGATGGAAAAAGTTGCCCGACAACACGCCGCGTTTTAGCTTTTTATTATGACGAGTGATTGTTTTGACGATACAACTATCTTCAGCAAACGCTGACCAGTCAGGCTCATCATGACCTTCAAGATTAACGCTGAACCATTGAGTCGTAACGGCATGACGATCCTTCATGCCTGCATAACCGACAGCGACATCATCCACGCCTGCAAACCGCGCTAATTGTTTCGCTATCCAGTCTGTATTGCTGCCTGTTTTTTCAATTAACAGCATGGCGTGCCCACCTTCCCCCTGAGGTTCGAAAGGGATCTTTTCATTAACCTGAAAGTGATCAGGCTGCTGCCTAATATTGGCTTTGCATTGCGTTGCAGAGATGTTGGCTCGGGCCAGTTCACTGAAATTAAACTGGCGCAACTCATCCCGCCTTATGGATTAAGGTGACGGCGTGGGCAGCGATGCCCTCTTTTCGCCCAACAAAACCAAGTTGTTCTGTTGTCGTTGCTTTGATATTAACATCTGAGTTGGTAACACCCATATCATCCGCCAACAACGAGCGCATTTCCGGTATAAACGGGGCCAGTTTCGGTGATTGGGCGATCACCGTGACATCGACATTACTGATCTTCCAGCCCAGTGCTGAAATATCGGCAACGACACGGCGTAATAAGACGCGGCTGTCGATATCTTTGAATGCATCATCATCGTCAGGAAAATGATGACCGATATCCCATAAACCGGCCGCACCCAGCAATGCATCACAAACAGCGTGAATGAGTACATCACCATCAGAATGGGCTTCGAGGCCATGCGAATGGGGAATCGTGACGCCACCGATAATTAATGGTCGGTTTTTAATAAATCGGTGTACATCGTAACCATGCCCAATTCGCATTATTGCTCTCCCGCCTGTTGTTGCAGGTATAACTGCGCCAAAGCTAAATCTTGTGGAATAGTAATTTTGATATTATCACTATGCCCTTCTACCATCATCGGTTCCCAACCTGCCAACTCGATCGCTCCGGCTTCATCAGTCACGCTTACTCCCTGCTCTGTAGCTGTTGTAATCGCCTTTTTGAGCTGTTGCAGGTGGAACATCTGTGGCGTCGCCGCCCGCCAGAGCCCTTCCCGGGAAACCGTTTCAATAATTGTGTTGGTAGCATCAACCCGTTTTACAGTATCGGTCACAGGTATGCCTAATATTCCGCCGACCTGATGTGTCAATAATGTTTGTAACATGTGATCAATATCATCATGGCGTAAACAGGGTCTAGCCGCATCATGAACTAATACCCACGGATCATCGGTATTGACTTGAGAGAGCATGGTGAGGGCATTCAAAACTGAATCGGATCGTGTCTCTCCACCGTCAGCGATAAGCAATTGGCAAGATAGATTTATGTCGAGTTCAGGCCACCAGGAATCGTGTTTTGCTAAAGCCACCACAATACCTTCAATATCGGCATGAGAGGCAAGTCGCTCCAGTGTGTGCTGAAGGATGGTTTTATGACCGATTTTGAGGTATTGCTTGGGGACCTCAGACTGCATCCGACTGCCGATACCTGCAGCGGGAACGACAGCCCAGACTTTTTCAGTCCTGTTCATCAGTGTCTTCTATGACATGGAAAAAAGTTTCACCTGGCTTGACCATGCCCAGCTCACTTCGAGCACGTTCTTCTAATGCATCCAGACCACTTTTCAGATCCTGTACCTCTGCGGCAAGTACCTGATTGCGTTCAACCAACTGTTCATTATCGAGTTTTTGTTTCTCTACCTGCTGATGTAAGCGAAGCAGCGAGGGTAACCCGTCATGGCTTAACCAGAGTCGGTATTGCAACAACACCATCAAAATGGTCAAAACAATCATAACGGGTTTAATCATAAGGCATTGTTCAGTTCAGGTTAAATGCCTTCATACCCGGGTAGCTAGCAGCATTGCCCAGCTCTGCTTCAATACGCAGCAATTGATTATATTTAGCAACACGATCTGAACGCGACAGAGAACCTGTCTTGATTTGACCGGCATTGGTAGCCACAGCCAGATCGGCAATCGTTGTATCTTCTGTTTCACCACTGCGATGGGACACAACAGCGGTATAGCCGTTTGCTTTAGCAAGATTGATCGCATCCAATGTTTCAGACAAGGTACCGATTTGATTCACTTTGATCAGGATCGAGTTAGCGACGCCCCGATCTATCCCCTGTTGCAGAATTTTCGGATTGGTGACGAACAGGTCATCACCGACCAGTTGAACTTTATCACCAATCTTTTCAGTCAGAAGTTTCCAACCGTCCCAGTCATTTTCATCCATTCCATCTTCAATGCTGATGATAGGGAAACGTTCAACCCAGTCAGCCAGTAAGTCAGTGAACTCTGCTGAACTTAAGGAACGATTTTCAGATGCCAGCACATACTGACCATCTTTGTAGAATTCAGAACTGGCAGCATCAAGCGCCAACATAATATCTTTACCCGGCTCATAGCCTGCATTTTTGATGGCTTCGAGGATTACATCAATCGCGGCTTCGTTCGACGGTAAATCCGGCGCAAAACCACCTTCATCGCCCACGGCTGTATTTAATCCACGGCTGTTCAGCACTTTCTTCAACTCATGAAAAACTTCCGCGCCATAGCGAATTGCTTCGCTGATGTTTGCAGCGCCAACAGGCATGATCATGAACTCTTGAAGATCGACACTGTTATCTGCATGAGAACCACCATTAATGATATTCATCATCGGAACAGGCATCACAGTGTCACCATCTGTTGCCAGATATTTGTAGAGCGGTTTTTTAGCATCCGCCGCAGCAGCGCGAGCGGTCGCCATAGAAACAGCCAGTAAAGCATTGGCACCAAGACGACTTTTATTCTCTGTGCCATCAGTTGCAATCAGCTTGTCATCCAAAGCACGTTGATTGGTTGCTTCCATACCCAACACGGCCTCACGTAGCTCACCATTTACTGCAGCAACCGCATTTAATACGCCTTTACCTAAGTATCGTTGCCTATCGCCATCACGTAATTCAACGGCTTCGCGTTCACCGGTCGAGGCGCCTGATGGCACTGCTGCACGCCCCATTGCACCACTTTCAAGTACTACATCGGCTTCTACCGTAGGGTTACCGCGTGAGTCGAGAATTTCTCGTGCTTTTACATCAATGATTTTGCTCAATGCTCTGCTCCCGTATAAGAATCTTAACTGGTTTATTGGACTTAACGGCCAGCTAAAAGCTCGTCTTCAATAAAGTCCTGTTGTTTGACTGTTGCGTCAATGGCCTGCAAGGTTTCAAGCAAGGCAGACAGTTTATGTAATGGCCATGAATTAGGGCCATCGCTCAATGCTTTTTCCGGATCCGGATGCGTTTCCATGAAAATGCCCGCAACACCGGTGGCTACCGCCGCCCGCGCTAAAACAGGTACAAACTCACGTTGACCGCCGGAAGCACCACCCTGACCTCCGGGCTGTTGAACTGAATGGGTAGCATCAAACACAACCGGGCAATCCATGTGGCGCATTTGCGGCAAAGCACGCATATCTGAAATTAGGGTGTTGTAACCGAATGAGGTGCCTCGTTCACACAACATAATCTGTTCATTGCCGGTAGATTTGGCTTTCGCTGCCACATGCTGCATATCCCAGGGCGCCAGAAACTGACCCTTTTTAATGTTGACCGGTAAGCCTTGGCTCGCCACGTTAACGATAAAATTGGTTTGACGACATAAAAAAGCAGGCGTCTGCAACACATCGACCACACTGGCAACCTCTGCCAGAGGCGTATCTTCATGGACATCGGTCAGCACAGGCAAGCCAAATTCTTTTTTAACTTTCTCAAGAATCGCCAAACCGGCTTCGACACCGGGGCCGCGATAACTTTTAGTTGAAGTACGGTTGGCCTTATCAAATGAGGATTTATAGATGAATGGAATACCGAGCTTGTCGGTCATTTCTTTCAACTGACCTGCGACATCCATTGTCATCTGTTCACTCTCAATGACGCAGGTACCAGCAATCAGGAATAAAGGCTGTTTGCCGCCGACGTCATGTCCACACAGTTGCATCAGCTGTCTCCCCGCTGTTTTTTATTGGTATTAGCCGCGTTGATAAAGCCTTCAAATAACGGGTGGCCATGGCGAGGAGTAGACGTAAATTCAGGATGAAACTGGCAGGCAACGAACCACTGATGTTCAGGAATTTCAATCATTTCTGCCAGGCTTTGGTCCTTTGACATGCCAGAAAAAACCAGTCCTGCCTGTTCCAGTTTTTCCATGTAGTTATTATTGAACTCATAGCGATGACGATGGCGTTCAATAATTTCTTCCTTACCATAGATTTTTTGGGCCAGACTGCCGGCTTTAAGCTGACAGGCATAGCCACCTAAGCGCATGGTGCCGCCTAAATCAGAGTCTGTGTCACGCTGTTCTACGCTACCATCATTTTTTTGCCACTCAGTGATTAAACCAATGACGGGATCGGGCGTATGAAGGTTAAACTCAGTGCTATAAGCCTCCGGCAAATCCGCTTTATGGCGAGCATATTCAATCACAGCCACTTGCATACCCAGACAAATACCAAGATAAGGTATATTGTTTTCACGCGCATAACGGGCTGTTTCGATCATGCCCTCAACACCGCGTTCACCGAAACCACCTGGCACGAGAATCGCGTCCATATCTTTGATACAGTCTGTTCCGTGCAGCTCAACCTGCTCAGAATCGACGTAATGGACGTTCACCTTAGTGCGGGTATGAATACTGGCATGAATCAATGATTCTGACAGCGATTTATAAGCCTCTGTCAGGTCCATGTACTTACCGACCATAGCGATATCAACTTCGCCAAGTGGATTACTCAAATTTTCATACACCTGTTGCCACTGGCTCAAATCAGCTGGTTTGGCATCCAATCCGAGTTGTTTAACAACAATGTCATCCAAGCCCTGTCGATGCAGTTCCATCGGAATTTTGTAAATACTGTCGACATCAACACATGACACCACAGACTTTTCAGGCACGTTGGTGAACAATGCAATTTTGCGGCGTTCCGACTCCGGTAACGGTCTGTCCATACGACAGACCAACACATCGGGTTGAATACCAATTGTTCGCAGCTCTTTAACCGAATGCTGAGTAGGTTTGGTTTTAATTTCACCGGCTGATGCGATATACGGCACTAGCGTCAGATGCAGGAACAAAGCACGATCCCGGCCCAATTCGGTCGCCATCTGACGAATGGTTTCTAGAAAGGGTAGAGACTCAATATCACCGACGGTACCACCAATCTCGATAAGTGCGACATCCACATCATCGGCACCTTCAAATATGCAGCGTTTAATTTCATCCGTAATATGAGGAATGACCTGAACGGTATTACCCAAATATTCACCGCGACGTTCTTTGCGGATAACATTCTCATAAATTTGACCAGTAGTATGGTTATTGCGGCTTGTCATATCCGCATCGATGAAGCGTTCATAGTGACCCAAGTCCAGATCGGTTTCGGCACCGTCCTCTGTCACGAAAACCTCACCATGCTGAAGCGGACTCATAGTGCCCGGATCGACATTGATGTAGGGATCAAGCTTGACCAGAGTGACTTTCAGGCCTCTTGCTTCAAGAATAGCAGCCAGTGATGCCGCCGCGATTCCCTTACCGAGAGACGAAACAACACCACCAGTGACAAAAATAAATTTAGTCATATTATGGAGAATTCAATAAACACGACGCGGCCAGAATGGCTGCGCTCAAAATACCGTATAAATTATCAGAATTGGCCGTTTCTCTCAATCAAAAAATGGTTTATTGCGCCTGTTCCAGATAAGGCAACCAGCCTTTCTCACCAATATCAGCAGCGTAGTGCTCAGCGTAGCCATAGCCAACCACAGCAACTAATTCATGATCCACAAAAATCAGCGGGATGGTTCCCCGCTTCCAGTGCGGAACCCCCCACTCCTGAAATAGCTGTTTAAGTGACTTATGTTGTGAATGTCCCTGCAAGCGAATTTTTTCTCCACCTTCTCGAAATTTGAGTAATAGTGGGCTTTTAACCACATTCTCTTTCAAGCCCTCTCCTGAACGCTGTTGCCATTTGAGCCGGCGACCATCAACTAATTCAATATCTGCCGTGTTATTCAATATTTGTTCGTGTTGCTCAGCGTGTGTCCTAGGTTCAGCTTGAATCAACAGCGTGTCACGATAACGACGAATTTCAGCACCCGTCCAATGAACATGGGGTGTTTTATCTGCTGCCGCCATACAAATCTCATCAATCACACGTTGTAAAATGACAGTTGACGGTAAAGGTAAAGCCGATTGTTCGATTGCAAAGCGCAGAACATTACGCTGCCTGGCTTGTGTTAATTGTGTCAGTGCTGATATTGATATTTCATCATGTCGGTTAATACAGACGTTCTCTGCATCAAGCCGTGCCAACTCTTGAATGAGTTCCGCTGCTTCTCGACAATGGTCAGCACTGCGGCTGAGCGTTTTATCTGCAGCAGGCCATCGTTTTTCGAGTTCCGGAAAGATTTTATGGCGGAGGTAATTTCGATTGTAGTTCAGATCAATATTGCTGGGGTCGTCGATCCAATCAAGTTGGTGTAACTCGGCATACTCTAGAATATCTGCCTTGCTGAGTCTTAACAAAGGTCGGATGATGGTTAAGTCATGGAGTTTCGACTCTGTTTTCATCCCGCTCAAGCCAGTTGGCCCAGCCCCGCGTAATAGTTGCAACATGAGCGTTTCTGCCTGATCGTGCTGATGTTGCGCTGTAAGCAGTACTTCATTATCCGAAAGCGCTTCTTCAAATGACTGGTAGCGTGCTTGCCTCGCCGCTGCTTCAGTACCTAGGTCGTTAATATTTTCAACAGACGCTTTAATCGATTCGAATTGAATCCCCAGATCGGAAGCGACTGTAGCACAGTGTTTCGCCCATTGAGCTGAATCATCCTGTAAACCATGGTCGATATGAATCGCTCTAATACCGGAGAGTTGCGGGTGGTTAGATGATGCCAGCAGGTGCAGTAAAACATGTGAGTCCACGCCGCCACTGTATGCAATACATATAGAACGGTCAGCGACCGATTTAATCAGATCGACAATGACTTGTTGGGGGTTAAAAGCCACCCCTGCGCTTATCCCTCAAATTCGCCGTAACTCAGCAGACGTTGCTGACGACGCTTGACTAAATTATCACTGGATACGGACTCAAGTTCTTTGATTTTGGCTTCAATCGATTTTTTCACATCTGCCGCCATAGTTTCAACATCACGATGAGCACCACCGAGCGGTTCAGGAACAATCTCATCAATAAGCTTGAGTTCTTTGAGACGACTTGAAGTGACCCCCAGTGTTGCCGCGGCATCTGAAGCTTTTTCAGCACTTTTCCATAAGATGGACGCACATCCTTCCGGCGAGATAACAGAATAAATGCTGTACTCAAGCATCATTAGATGATCGGCGACACCAACTGCCAGAGCACCACCAGAACCACCCTCGCCAATCACTGTACTAATGATAGGTGTTTTTAATTGCGCCATTTCAAATAAGTTACGGGCAATCGCTTCACTCTGACCACGTTCTTCAGCACCAATGCCAGGATAGGCGCCGGGCGTATCAATAAATGTAATAACAGGTAAACCAAAACGTTCTGCCATTTTCATAATTCGCAGCGCTTTACGGTAGCCTTCCGGGCGTGGCATGCCGAAATTCCGGGCAACTTTTTCTTTTGTATCACGCCCTTTCTGGTGTCCAATCACAGCGACCGGGCGACCATTTAAACGACCCAAACCGGCCACTAAAGCCGAATCATCACCATAGGTTCGGTCACCATGCATTTCTTCAAAGTCGGTGATGATGTGGTTGATGTAATCCAGTGTGTAGGGGCGTTGAGGATGACGCGCCATCTGCGTTACTTGCCAAGGCGTCAGTGAGGCAAAGATTGACTTGGTCAGTGACGCACTTTTTTCCTTTAATTTTTGAATTTCTTCAGTGATATTGAGGTCACTGTCGTTGCTCATGTAACGCAACTCATCAATCTTGGCTTCCAGCTCAGCGATCGGCTGTTCGTAGTCAAGGAAATTTAACTGCATCAGGTTTACCTTAAATTCAAATTTTTCGGATTATACACGTTGCCGCAGGGCAAAACTTAGTTGAGAATTAATTCGTCGTCGTCGTCACCGTCCATCGCCCCCTCACCCAGGCGAATAGCAAGACTCAAGTCATTGCGTGAGTCTGCATTACGTAACGCTTCTTGTTCTGTAATTTTACCGTCGTTTAATAGTTTTATCAGTGCCTGATCAAACGTAATAGTTCCCGGTTCATTGGTCTCTTTCATTGCATCCTTGATGCCGCCGATTTCACCTTTATTGATAAGTTCAGCTACATACGGCGAATTCAGCATGATTTCTACTGCAGGTACGCGTGCGCTGCCATCTACCGTCGGCAATAAGCGCTGAGATACAATTGCGCGTAGATTCAGCGACAAATCCATTAATAATTGACGATGTAATGTTTCCGGGAAAAAGTTTACGATACGATCCAATGCTTGGTTGGCATTATTCGAGTGAAGCGTGGCAAGACATAAATGGCCTGTTTCTGCGTAGTTTATGGCATGTTTCATCGTTTCCATATCACGAATCTCACCAATGAGAATGACATCGGGCGCTTCACGCAATGCATTTTTCAATGCATTTTCATAGGATAAGGTATCGATACCAACTTCACGTTGCTGCACGATAGAGCGTTCATGATGATGCACAAATTCAAGCGGGTCTTCTATGGTGAGAATATGAGAGCTGGAGTTACGGTTTCGATGACCAATCATCGATGCGAGGGTTGTTGACTTACCGGAACCAGTCGAACCAACCACTAATATCAAGCCACGTTGCTCCTGAACAATATCACCTAAAATTGCGGGCAGGTTCATGTCTTCAAAATGTGGAATATCGGTTTTAATGTAACGAATGACTATAGAACATTCGCCGCGTTGCTTGAAGATATTGACCCGGAACCGGCCAACACCTTTAAGAGGGACGGCGAAGTTCATTTCCATGGTTTCTTCGAATTCTTTCGCCTGCTGCCCATCCATCAACGAATAAGCCATATCTTTAACATCGCCCGGAGCAAGCTTTTGTGTTCCTACCGGCCGAATAACACCCTGTATTTTGATGTGCGGTTCAGTACCTGTACAAAAGAACATGTCTGAGGCTTCTTTGTCAGCCATCAGCCTGAAATAAGGTGTCATGTCCACGTAAGTGTCCTCTCCATAGAGTGCTTTGAAGTAATGAGTCTAATCCTACACGATAAACTTGTGCCAATGAAATGTCTTTGGCACAGGTCCTTACCCATGCAATAACTGCTATAACCACCCTGTCTACTATTACAGCCAGTGGATAAGTTTTATCACCTCCCCTCAACAGGGACAGCATCATTTCCTTGTGGAAGTTCGCTGATAACTGAATCTGAATGTATTTTCATCAATGTCTTCGCGGCAAAGCCTGGTCAAAAGGCAAAATTAGCGAGTTAGCAAGACGACATTGAACAGACTATTCAAACGAAACCGTTTGTTTCTATGGGGCAATGTTTGGATGATTCGCTACGAACTTAATGCGAGCCAAACAACATCCAGTGCAGCTATCGGGTTATCTTCTGAAACCGGCTTACTTTTACAGATACCCAAACCGCCTATAACGTCAGGACTTGTACCGCATTGTAACGGCAAGGTTTCCTGGCAGCGTAGCTAATTGGTTTATAAGGGTATCACTGGGTGTCACCTGCCAATCATCACCCAGATCGAGCAGCGCTTTTGCGGTCTGATTCTGATACATCAATTCCAGTCCCAAAGCGCCCCCACGGAACGGACTGAGTGTTGTTTTTAACTGTTCGACCCAGGCTTGTGCCTGCTCTTTATTGTCAATGTTAATTTGCAATGCCTGGCCGAATGCCTCTCGGGCTCCAGTGATATCGAAAACTTTTTCTGCTGTGCCAGCCAGACCGCCTGTGAAATTGTCCTGCCCAATTTTCCCCTGAATCACCACTAACTTATCGGGTTGAATGAAGCTCTGATATTGATCGTAAACATCAGCAAATACTCTGACTTCCAGCCTCGCACTTTGATCATCCAGCGTTATGAACGCCATGCGACCACCATTTTTTGATTTCATGGTGCGAATCGCCACAATCAGTCCGGCTGTCAGAACAGGCTTCTCATTTCGTTGATATCCTTTTGATTCAGGCGCATCCAATTCAGAAATTTTCTTGGGAATAAACTCGGCAAGCTCCGCTTCGTAGCGATCAATCGGGTGACCACTCAGATACAGTCCCAGAGTTTCTTTTTCCGCCAATAATAACTGTTCTTCTGCCCATTCGGCGGCATTCACTAGCGGTTCTTCTTTATCGGAATCACTTCCGGGGGAGAGGCCAAACAAATCATTTTGACCACTGTCTTTATCACGCCTGTGTTGATCAGCGATATGCATTGCCTTAGTCAGACTGGCTTCAAGACTGCCGCGATGGCCACCCAGTGAATCCATGGCACCCGCTTTGACCAGCGAGTCCATAACGCGACGATTGATTTTGCGCATATCCACGCGCCGACAGAAATCAAACAGCGACCCAAACGCTTCGCCCTGCTCTCGCTCAGCCACAATTCCGGCCAGAGCAGACTCCCCGACACCTTTGATGGCACCCAAACCATATCGAATAGTTCTGTCGTCTTCGACGGTGAATTTAATTTTGCTGTGATTTACATCAGGTGGCAGCACCGTCAGTTTCATATCACGGCATTCATCGATCAGCCCCACGACCTTATCGGTGTTATCCATATCTGCTGATAAAACAGCCGCCATGAACGCTGATGGATAATGCGCTTTAAGCCAGGCGGTCTGATAGGCAACCAGGGCATAAGCCGCAGAGTGAGACTTATTAAAGCCGTACTCGGCAAATTTTTCCATCAGGTCGAATATAGGCCCAGCTTCTTTCTCATCAATATTACGACCGGCAGCACCTTCCAGAAAGATCTGACGTTGCTTCGCCATTTCTTCGGCCTTTTTCTTACCCATTGCCCGGCGCAGCATATCGGCACCACCAAGACTGTAGCCAGCCAGAATCTGGGCGATCTGCATGACCTGTTCCTGATAGACGATAACCCCGTAGGTTGGACTCAATACCGGTTCCAGATCCTGATGCGGATAATCAACCCGGGCCCGACCATGTTTACGGTTAACAAAGTCATCGACCATGCCTGACTGCAATGGACCAGGGCGGAACAATGCAACAAGTGCAATAATTTCTTCAAAATTATCCGGTTGCAGACGTTTAACCAACTCTTTCATGCCACGTGATTCAAGCTGAAATACCGCTGTTGTTTCACAACGTTTCAGCAAATCAAAGGTTGGTTTATCATCCAGTGGTAGGTTAGTAATATCAATTTTGGCGGCTTCTTCTTCAGACAATAACGTTCTGACATTATTCATCGCCCAGTCAATGACAGTCAGAGTCTTCAAACCAAGAAAGTCGAATTTGACCAGGCCGACACTTTCAACATCGTCTTTATCAAACTGTGAAACAAGACCGGCACCATTATGTTCGCTGTAAAGCGGCGTGTACTCTGTCAACTTCTTCGGCGCGATAACGACACCACCGGCATGTTTACCGACATTACGCGTCAGACCTTCCAGTTGCAGTGCAAGGTCAATTAGCGTTTTGACCTCCTCTTCCTTCTCATACCGTTCTTTTAGAAGGGGCTCTTGATCCAGTGCCTTAGTCAGGGTCATTTTGAGTTCAAATGGCACCAGCTTGGCTAATTGATCAACAAACCCATAAGGATGTCCTAATACCCTGCCTACATCACGCAATACGGCCTTAGCCGCCATGGTTCCGAAGGTAATGATCTGTGATACGTGATCGCGTCCATAGTGCTGTGACACATACTCAATAACGCGATCACGACCGTCCATACAGAAGTCGACGTCAAAATCGGGTAGGGATACCCTCTCCGGATTGAGAAAGCGTTCAAATAGTAGGTCATACTCGAGCGGATCCAGATCCGTAATATTAAGTGCATAAGCCACCAGCGAACCGGCACCGGACCCCCGTCCAGGCCCGACTGGAACAGCATTGTTTTTAGCCCATTGAATAAAGTCAGCAACAATTAAAAAGTAACCGGGAAAGCCCATTGAGTTGATGACATCCAACTCAATCTGTAGCCGCTCTTCATATCGCGCTTTATTCGCTTCCCGAGTGGTAGCATCTGGAAATAAAACGTTCAGTCGCTGTTGCAATCCCTTGAATGACTCTTCAGCAAAAAACTCATCAATAGTCATGCCCTCGGGAACCGGAAAGTCGGGCAGGTAATGCTCACCCAGCGTTAATTCAAGATTACAGCGCTTGGCAATTTCAACGGTATTATCAATCGCTTCCGGAATGTCATTGAACAAAGCGATCATCTCTTCAGCTGATCGCAGATACTGATGCTCAGAGTAATTTCGAGGCCTGCGTGGATCATCAAGCTGGCGGCCCTCATGAATACAAACTTTAGCTTCATGCGCCTCAAACTGCTCCGATTTCAGAAAACGCACATCATTTGATGCCACAACCGGGATCTGTCTCTCTCCAGCCAGTGCCACTGCATAACGAAGAAAACGTTCTTCATCTTCCCGGCCAGTTCGAATCAATTCAAGATAAAAACGGTCCGGAAACAACCCTTGCCAAAAAGTGAGTTGCTGTTCTACTTCTTCTTTCTGATGGTTGAGCAATGCCTTACCAATAACACCCTCTCGACCACCTGATAAGCATATAAGGCCGCCTGACTGTCCCTCTAGCCAGTCCGCCTCGATCATTGGCACACCGAGATGCTGACCTTCCATATACGCTCTGGATAAAAGCCGTGAGAGATTATGAAAGCCTTCCAGGTTCATGCACAGCAAGACAAAACGAATACTGCTTTTAGCATCTGCGGGGTCCCTGAGACGCAGATCGGCACCCAGAATTGGTTTTACGCCCGTCTGCATCGCTGCATTAAACATTTTCACGGCTGCAAATAAATTATGCTGATCTGTAATAGCGACGGCAGGCATACCTGCATCAGCAACCGCTTTAACAAGCGGTTTAACCCTGACTAACCCATCGATTAATGAGTAATCAGTGTGAAGATGTAAATGAACAAACTGTTTCGGCATGTAACAACGTAACCTGTCTGAATGTTGTCAATTAACGTGGAAACTCAACCGGGCCCGGGATTTCACTCCCAAGGGTCTGAGTAACGATGGACTCGGCTTCTGTTTGGCCTCGTGCAAATGCTTCCTGTTGTGACATATTGGGTTTGAACGACTGCACATCAGGCCCTGTGACATTGCCACGCTTGAGATAAAGGGTTTGTGTAGGGAAGGCAAATTCAACTTCCAACTGGCGAGCCAGACGCAAGACATCAAGTAAGAAACGATGCCGTTCTCTCAGCTCCGTGTTCCAATCCGGCGTTGCCCAGAACACATACACCAGAATATTCAGCGAAGCCGCACCGTATTCGTTGAAATAGACCTGATACATATCTTTACGCATGTAGGGGTGCATTTGAATAATCTTACGAATGCCCTCACAAAATGCATCAATACGTTCCGGTGGTGTGTCGTAAGTCACCGCCAGATTCGTTTTCATTCTCCGATAACGTCGTGCGCCCATATTATCAATTTTAGTCGTCGTCAGAATCGAGTTAGGCATCGTTACCAGTGAGTTATAAAACGTTCGCACTCGCGTGCTGCGAAACCCCACCTCCTCGACCATACCCTCGATATCGCCGATGACAACCCAGTCACCAATGCTGAACGGCCGATCCAGCAGTACAGTAATAGAACCAAAAAAGTTGCCCAGAAGATCCTTAGCCGCTAAGGCAAAGGCGAGGCCACCCAAGCCCAAACCTGCAAGCAAACTGGTCACATCAATATTTAAATTATCGGCGGCAAAAACAATACCAATCACCACAACAAACACTTTCATGCTTTTGCTGATCATCGGCACCAGCAGATCATCAAACTTATTGCTGGTTTGCAAAGCTTTGTTGGTCCATAACGCATCAAAAATATCGACGACACGGAATGCACTCCATATCCCTGATAATGACACCAGCACCTTCACTGCCACTAGTAATATCAATAATGCAGTATCCGGTAAGCCCAGCATATTGAGACCCGACCACCAGATTATCGCCATAGCCATAAGGCCCAAAGGACGTAAGACATTGCTATCTAATGTTTCAAATGAGGGATGTTTTTTTTGCCAGCGACCAACATTGAATTTCAGCACCCAGGCCAGAATTTTGTCAGCAATAGAGCCCAAAACGATGATCAGGAACAAACCTAACCATTGCCAGTATTCCAGAATAAATCCCTGCTTAAGCACAGAAGGCATTTGAGAACGTAACTGAACACTGGTAGGTAATGTAACGGCAGAGTCACCATTGGTATCGATGGTGTGGTTATCAGTCAAAGCCTGAAAAATGAGAGGTACTTTATCTACTGTTTTACTACTGAAAAGCCAGTTCTTTTGCTCATTCTGTTTTAAAACAATATTACCCTGCTCACTCCTGAATAATACATAGCTGCCTTTAGCGGTCTCAGATGGAATATCTGCAAATTGGGGTATGTCCGCCAGTTGTATGATGGTAAATAATAAACGGGCAGTTTCCTGACCACGCTCGTCACGGATGAGCTGACTAACTTTAGATAAATCCAGCGTATCTATAGCCGTTTTGATTGACTCCTCATCACCGGTGGTGAACTTCGTCATAGCACTGATAAATTGCTTTACGGTTGCCTGCGGGGTTCGCAATTTACCTGACTGACTACTTGTCTCAGAGCTGCTGGTTCCTTTAGCTGTTTTCTGACTTTCTGCCGCCGCAGCAGAATAAACACCGGCATGCGTTACCGTGGCAAGTAAAAGGCTAAAGAACAATACATATACTTTCGTCATACCAGATTTAACTCCATTTCAGGGTCCGGAGCATACGCGGCAATAGTCTTGGTTGCCTGTTTCCACTCAGCACTTGCGAACAATTCATTTCTGCTCAGGCTATGACGACCATGCAATCGCACCAGACGCGCATGACGAAGTGGATCAGCGTCTATTTTCAAACCATCAATGACCTTTACGACACTGCCCGGATTATTGCATACCAGCACCATGTCACACCCTGCTGATAAGGCAGCCTCGGCCCTTTCTAATGGTCCGCCGATAAAGGCTGCGCCTTCCATACTCAAATCATCGCTCAGAATAGCGCCCTGAAAGCCCAGACGTTCACGCAGCACTTCCTGCAACCAGAAGCGTGAAAACCCTGCCGGCATGGCATCATTTTGTTCATAAACGATATGAGCAGGCATGATGCCAGCAAGCTCTTTCTGGCAGAGTTGTCTGAACGGGAGCATGTCTGCCTGCAACATATCTTCCAGATGGCGCTTATCAACGGGTAGCCCTACATGGGAATCAACTTCGACAGCTCCGTGACCGGGGAAATGCTTACCCACCGCTGACATCCATGCGCGTTTCATACCATGAATATAGGCGCGTGCAATATCGGTAACTGCTTTAGGGTCGCGATGAAAAGCACGATCACCAATGACTTCACTGACACCGTAATCAAGATCCAGCACCGGGGCAAAACTAAAATCAACACCAACCGCACGCAATTCTGCCGCCATTAGCCAGCCTGTTTGCTCAGCCCTGTCTAGAGCACGTTCTGGATGCTGCATGTAGTCTTTACCGATAGCTCCCACAGGTGGAAGTCGGGTGAAGTCCTGACGAAACCGTTGCACCCTTCCCCCTTCATGGTCAACTGAAATCAGAAGATGCGGTTCACGCAGTTTGTGAATATCCTGGCAGAGGGCAGTAATTTGTTCAGCAGATTCAAAATTGCGGCTGAATAAAATGACACCACCAACCAGCGGGTGTTGCAGAATATCCTGCTCTTCGGGACTCAGCTTGGTGCCGAGCAAATCGACCATTAACGGGCCTAACGTCATAGTTTTGAAACCTATTCACGGATCCTGACTTTCAGGCCAGGTTTCACCTGTTCAAATAAAGTCAGCAGATCCTGATTATGCATTCGGATACAACCATGTGACAGTGCCTGCCCCATCGGCAGGGAATCCGGACATCCATGG
The DNA here is from genome assembly GCF_965655755.1 of Methylophaga sp. GTDB lineage: Bacteria > Pseudomonadota > Gammaproteobacteria > Nitrosococcales > Methylophagaceae > Methylophaga. The sequence continues at coordinate 25,733 of NZ_CBFHHW010000008.1, forward strand.
ATGTATATATATCGACGCATTGTATCAACATTTCCCAATCGGTTTTTCCCGACTTCCAGGCCGCTGAGCCAGAGAATGCGAGTTAAGATCCAATCTCTATCAGGAAATTGTTGGTCTAAATCAGAATTATAAATTTCACCGGTCGGTCGTCGGCCAACAAAAACTGAATTCACTGGCTCACCCTCACCGATACAGGCACGAATGTAATGCCAGCCACGAGGTGTACAACCACTTCCTTCTTGTTCGCCCGCCCCGTTCAGTGCAGTCGAGACAGCCGCTACGAATATGACATGATCGTTATGCCATAACTGACACTGTTGATCTGCAATCGAAATATCCAGCCACGTTGTTGGTGTTTGTTGCGTCATAAATTATGGTTAAGATCTGCATTAGTTTTGTTAGCACAATAACAAAGCACCTCTGTTAATGTGAAACGTGATTTATTTGAGGTTGGGCTGATGCGCTTGCCTTACTCCCCAGAGCGTATACAGGTGAGATAATGCAAGTAAAAACAGGCTCAAAAAGGCTGGCCACAAAAACCAGTTATGGCGATACTGGTGCGGAATCGTGTCCTCTACAATCAGGGTTTGATATTGCTGCCGATCAATCTCATCAATCGCATCAGAAAACTCTTCCATCGACCCGGCCTCAAATGCCTGATAAGGCACTTCGAGATTTTTAAAAAAAGAATGTAATTTACGTTCAGGCATGTCGAGCCACAATAAACTGTCATCAGCAGTTTTATCAAGAGTCATGCCACGCATCGAACGTAAATAAATCCAATACAAGTTGAGTTTCATGTTCGGATACGTTCGCTGCAAATACAGTTTCTGTTGGTCGGTAAAAATCTGACCACCATCTGATATCAGCAACACATTTCGGGAACCACGATAATCTTCACAGGCATACATATCTGCTGCCAGCTTTAAAGCAGAGAAAATATTCGTTTTTGACAGACCTTTACCCAGCCCTCCGGCTTCCACAGTCGCCAGAATGGCTTCCTTGTTATAGGTCAGACTCAAGACTTCGGTAGGTTTATCACTAAACAGAACATAACCAAAACGATCGTCAGGACGCCGTTTCACAAACTCTAAAAGATAGTCACGTGAGACTCGACGTTTGCTGCGGATTTTCACCCTCTCCCTCGACAAAGTGTTTAACGGACGTCGGGCAAAGATCTCATCCATGCTCCTGCTGCGATCCAGCAGTACGATAAATTCAGCACCCTGACGATAGCGTTCAACCTGCTGTTCAGGTGTAAATGGTCCCGCCAATGCCAGTGTTAACAGGGTTATAACAGCAGTCGCCAACCCTTTATGAAGAATCATTAAGACGGCTGAAAAACGATCTTGTGGGAGCAGTTTATCCCACGCTACTCTTTTTTCAGTGTTGTGACTGAACCATGGCAATAAAGCCAGAGGTAAAAGCAAAAAAAGAAATGGAGAAGCCCAATTCAGTCCCGACATATCGGGTAAGTGTGACTGATAAGCTGTATTTTAATCATCCGTCTTTGCAACCCAACTATAGGGAAGATAAACCAGTAGGATTAAGATCAACGCCAAGCCAGACAGCCAGGCATATAAGTCATAATCAACCGTCAGCTCGCGCGTCTCCGACTCATCACGAATCTGTTCAACTAATTGTGAAGGCTTGGTCGGTGAAGAAACATAAGCAAACCCCACACGATTTGCCAACGTTTCCAAATGCGCTTTCTTCTGAGATGATAAATGTTCTGTTCGTGGCGTATTGGTGATAACCGTGGTGTCAGCCTGCATAGAGGCATAGACATCCTGATGCATCACATCATTCACTTCCCAGAATCCTTCAATCTCACCGGCTTCATTGGTTTTAGGTATCGGCAGCAGATCTTCGCCGCCCACCCCTACTAATAAACCATGAACCTCACCCGGTGTTCCAGAAAATTTGGGAAACAGAGATTCATGAATTGGTGGTGACTCATGTCCGTCGGTAACCATCACGATCGTTGGTTGAGGGTCGATATTTTTAACCTGACGGATCGCCGTATACGTCGCTTTAGAGACCTCACTGGAACGTGCCCAGGCCATATGCGGATCAATCTGTTCCAGCATTTGCGTCAGATCATGATAACTCGAGCAGACCTCGACCGGATTCATCAGAATCAGACTTCTTGATTCACTGAATATCGCTAGTCCTGCATGGGCACCACAGGGCATCTCCAACATGGTTTTACGAGTAAAGTCTTTAGCCCAGGTCAGACGGCTTACTTTCTCACCATCCTGTTCAGCATCTTGGACGTTCATACTGTCGGTGATGTCCAACACAAATAAGGTATCCATGATTTTGACATCACGTGGTACCTGAGGCAGCCACAGAGCCGCCATAATCAGTATGAGTGCTGTCAGCATAATTACAGCTGTCAGCAAAATACGCTTCTGATAACTCAACATCATGGCAGGTCTACCTTAAACCCCTTACTCTCTATCGAACGCTGACTGCTGATCACATTTTTTTCAAAGTCTTCTGTATTAGCCGGATCTTCCGACACCATGCGTAATGCAACCTCAAGGTTATAGCGTGCATCCCACATCTCCGGACGCATCGCCAATGCACTGCGATAGTCCTGCTTGGCTAATTCAACCAATGGTATCTGACGACCATCCGATGCAGTCATGGATAAAGCTTCGCGTAGATTGATGTTGCCTCGATTGTAATAAGCGGCGGGTAACAACTCAGGATCTTTTATGCCTAAGACCTGCGTCCATTTATCTAACGCCAGATCATGTTCACCTTTCCGCTCAAGCTGAATGGCATGCGTAAACTGTGCCTCTGGCGCATCGGGCACCTCTTCAAACGAAGTTGGATCAGCAATGTAAGCATCGACTTGTTGTTTTTGCCATAACATCATTGATGTAACAAGCAGGCTGATCGCACTTAAAATAATAAGCAAATTCAATAACCAGCGTGCACTGAGTAAAAATTTATTCATGGGCTTTTCTCACTCCCCAGAAGGTGTAAAGGTGGGATGCAGCCAATAACAACATTGCTAACATCGCAATCCATAGCAACAAATCAGATTTAGGTTCGTGCGGTAGCGTTTCTTCTACAATCAAGGTTTGATAATGCTGCCTGTCAATTTCAGCTAATGCTTCCGCAAACGCTTCTAATGATCCCGCCTCAAACGCACGATATGGCACACCGATAGACTGGAAAAACTTATGCAGTTTCCGTTCAGGTATATCAACCCAGAGCAGATTATCGTTATCACCTTCATGCAGACTCATTTCCTGATTGGATTTCAGATAAATCCAGTAGATACTCAGGTTCATGTCTTTATACAGCCGACTGATTTGTTCCTTGGCTTCATCACTTAATTGCTGGCCACCATCCGACACTAGCAGGACAATACGTGAGCCGCGATAGGCCTGGTCTTCAAACATTCTGGCACTACTCAATAAAGCTTCCGCCATATTGGTGTCAGACAACCCTTTTCCTAAAGCATTGGCATTGATAGTGGCGAGAATAGATTCTTTGTCATAGGTTAAGGGAAGCAAATTAATCGCCTTGGTACTGAAAAACACAAACCCAAACCGATCATCCGGGCGGTTTTTCACAAATTCAGTCAGATAATCACGCGCCACGTTTCGCTTGGAGTCATCACCGCCGACACTGATTACTGCTGCCTGTGTTTTAACAGCAAAAGGCGCATCCATACTCCGGCTCCGGTCCAACAGTAAGACGATTTCAGCCCCCTCACCAACACGTTCCACTTTCTGCTCAGGCAGATTGGGTCCTGCTAAAGCCAGTAATAAAGCAGCAATCACTAATGATGACAACACTTTCAATAGGATGCTGATCAGTCTGGACATGGGATCGGTCGGGACCAGACTGACCCAGGCAACGGTTTTGTCGAGGTTATGATTAAACCATGGTAATAAGGCTAGCGGTAATAAGGCCAGTAACCATGGCTGAAACCATTCCAGACCCAATAGCGTCATGCCACTCGCTCCCTCGCCCGGCAAGCTTTAGCCAGCTCTAGAATCTGGTAAAAATCTTTCTGTTCAGCACCATCAGGACTGAAAAAATGGGCTGCCGATTGCTGGTAAAAGCTTTCAATGTCGGCCTCTAAGGGTGCTAACCACGGACATTTGTCCCATAGTTTGTCGAGGTGGCTATTAATGACCACCCTGCCTGCACTGCGGTTGAACGCTTTATGCAAACTTCGGCTGGCATTGTCCGCATCCTTACGTCCGAGAAGTCGCATTTTATTAAGCTCGAACATAGCGGTAGCAAAGGGCAATCGCTCACGAGGGCGAAAACCAAAGTGCCAAATCAACCAGATTAAAACCGCCACCAGCAAAACGACAAAAGAAACCCATAGACGTAAAGTCAGTGCCTCATTACTCTGCGGCTGCAAGCTGATATCACCGCGTGGATTGAGGTTATCCTGCGTGTCCTTCTGCCCGAGGAAAGAACCAATTTGCATCGGCACTGAAGGGACCGTAATAAACTCACCTTCTTTAGTACGTAACTGTAATTCAGGTGTCGCCACTTGCCGGTTTTCAGCGGGTACATTAATAATCTGGAAGTGAAGCTGCATCTGCTGGCCTGCCATTTCACTGTCATATAAATACAGCCAGTGCCCATAGCGTTTGTCATGCTGTGGTAAGGAGTGTGCGTCAAGGTCTGACACAGCGACAGGTAATTCAATAGAAGCGGTAATTTGATCACCAATCAACAGGCCCCAACTACGGTCCAAGGTGATTTTGGTATCTACCGCATAAACCGGTAACGATAATAAAGTTAAGAACAGGGCTAAAAAACGCATCGTATGCATCCCTATGATTTTTTCATGGCGTAAAAATATTCAGTCAATTGCTGCGGCGTGATATCACCATCGACAAATAACGGCCTGATCCGATAACGCATAAAACACTCGGTCAGTTGTGAGAAGTGATCGTCCATGCGTTGTTGCCAGCGTTTTTTCATCCCCGGACGCATCCAGACGCTATGGCGTTGACCGGTCTCGGCATCACGCGTTTCCGCCCATCCCGCATGCGAAGGAAAATGATCCACATCATCATGGCGCCAGACGATTGGAATAACAGTGTATTGAGAGAGTTTCCGCAGACTTTTCTCCACCAGACTCAAGTCGTAGCAAAAATCCGATGCCAAAAACACCATCGCACGTTTATTGTTGACTAACTCAGCAGCCTGAGACAGTCCATCCGCACCCGGTGATGCCGCTTCTTTGGCTGTCATAATTTTCTCTGCTGCAAACGCAGGCATACTACGTTGTGTGGTCGGCATGATGGTGACATCCTGACGCCAGACAGAATCAAAGGCTGCCATCGCAAACCGATCACCCCGACCAATACCACTATGCGCGATCATATGCGCAAGTTTGGCCAACCGTTCGTGATTAACACTGGCAACAGACATCGACTTACTGATATCCGCCAACAGCCAGAGCGTAATTGACGCCCGTTGCTGATAACGCTTAACCAACCAGCGCTGGCGTTCATTCTGACTAATATCCGCCGCCTGACTACGGAGGCTGGCGCGTATATCCAGTCGTCTTGGATCCGGATAATCAAACAAGTCCGCAAAACCGGCAAAACGATCACCACTCCCCAGAGCAGTACCACTATGCGCGCCGGGGACATGCCCGAACACCTTATCGGGAAACCGGTAAACAAACTCCTGCGGTTGCAGGTTTCTAATAGCCATAACGATTACGGTGTAGCGATATGATCACGAAGCGCACGCACAAACAGAGGCATTATCTGCTCGCGACGCCCTTCATAGACTGGTGACAGGAACACACGATGCGTCATTGTCGGTAGTAACACGGTATGAATATCATCCGGTAGCACATGATCTCGCCCTTCTAACCAGGCAGCGACTTTTGCTGCTCTGACCATTGCAGACATACCGCGTACACTGGCTCCAGCAACGACGAGATCCTCAACATAAATATCTTCCAGTTCGATACCCAGCTCATGCGGCTCCCAGCTAGCATCCCACAGACGAACCACATAGTTTTCAATTTCGGGGGAAACAAAAATAGATTGCTGAATTTCCCGATCTAACTGATTCAGATCGCGATAGTCTAGTAGCGGTTCGCCTATACTCGATAGCAAGGCATCCACATCATGAAAAGCCGGATCAAAAATCAATTTACGGCGGATATCATCCTCGGTGGGACGACTGATATTAATCTCAAACAGGAACCGATCACGGGCTGCGGCACTGAGTTCAAAGGTTTCTTCTTTTTCAACCGCATTTCTATCAGCAAACACCACCATGTGCGGGAAACGAAACTCTTTACCAAATGCATCAACACTGCGCTCAGCCATTGCTCTTAACAGTAAAGACTGCACTTGTGGTCTGGCCCGGTTGATCTCATTAAAAAAGAACACCGCCGTATCTTCACCTTGCGCAATCAGCGGGCCGGGGTCGATGACCGGTTTACCATCAGCATTCACCCACGCACTGTAAAGTAGATCGTTCGGCATTAAGTCGACACTCCCTTCGATACGACCAAATGCACCACCCAATGCTTTCGAGAAAGCTCTGAGCAATGTGGTTTTACCGACACCAACACCACCTTCCAGCAAGACGTGACCGCGGGCGTGTAATGCAATCAGTATCAAACGAATCGCCTGTTGTTGACCAACAACGACGTCGTTGACCACACTTTCCAAAGCCAGCGCATGTTCTCTTGCTGTATGTAAAAGCTGAGATTCAGCCATGTTCTCTCCCCTCGTATATTTTTTATTGCAGGACTACTCTACCAAGCATGATTGAAAAAAGTCATCTTTATCCAGGCAGGTCTAGACGTCCATGTGTTGAGACCCATCTATTAAACGCTTTCACAGGATGATTGACATCAGATATATGCCCTTCATTTACGGGCAATTTGCCCGACCTAATTAAACATCTTTCAAGAAAGTCGCTAAGTGCCTAGACTAGAAGAAACTTTTGACCTGTGAAACACAGATGAATCTGCAAGCCCAACTTTTAGTGCGAATTTTAATTATCGCTGTCATTTGTCTGTTATGCAGTGCGTGGTATGTGTTGTATCAGACAAATCAACAATCGGTTTTTGAGGCTGAGCAAACTGCGAAACGTATTGAACGTCAGACACGTCAACAACTGCTGGATATGTTTCAGCGTTATGATTTTTCCCGCTCTTTTCCCGATGTGAATTTATGGCGAGGCATAGGCGGTGTGCCGGGATCCTGCACCCAGTTTCTATCACGAACACAAAGTCGTCAGCGTAGTTTATGTAATGACATTGTCGAGCCAGAAAAAAAATATCCAGCCTGGTTTGCTGCATTTTACAAACAATTTTTCACCCCGGATCTAGAAGTACGGGAATCGGTCAATTTCAATGCCATCAAGTACGGTACTGTATTGGTGAGTCTCAATACACACATGGAAACGGCCAGAGCCTGGAGCAACCTGCGTGCTGTGACCGGGGTGATGACTGCCACCATTCTTGTTTTATGTTTTTTAGTCTTTTTCACCATTGGCCGGATGTTAAAACCGGCTCACCATATCGTAAAAGGACTGGAAAAAATGCGCGAAGGTGAACTGAGTTTACGTTTACCGGCATTTGAAATCGCAGAATGGAAACGAACCAGTCAGGCCATTAATGCACTCGTCAGTTCTCAGCAAGATACATTGGCTGAAAATAAACGATTGGCATTGAAATTGATGAATGCACAGGAGGAAGAGCACCGCTACATCACCCGAGAATTACATGATGAATTTGGTCAGTGTCTCGCGGGTATCAATGCTATGACCACCTCCATTGCACAGACAGCCAAAAAAGACTGCCCTGCGTTATTAGAAGAGGTGAATTCCATCAGTCATATCACCACCCATATGATGACCGCTCTGCGTAATCTCTTAACACGGCTACGTCCAGCGGAAGTCGACGACTTAGGACTTACAACCAGCTTGCAACAATTAATTCGTAGTTGGAATCAACGCAGTGGTGAACAGACCCATTATGGAATCACTGTTGATCCCTTAGTAGATGAATTGCCCGAACCGATACCGGTAAATATTTATCGTATTGTGCAGGAGTGTTTAACTAATATTGCCAAGCACGCCAATGCAACACAGGCTGATATTATGCTGAAGCTATCTGCTTCAGACTCAGTCACACTGTTAATACGTGATGATGGTATCGCCGATACCAAATCATTTTCTAACACACTGGGCATCGGTTTACTGGGTATACACGAACGTGTCACCGCCTTGGGGGGAACCTTTTCTCTGGGTACCGAAAAGACGGGTGGCCTTATCGTTACCGTAACCCTTCCGGTCAACAATTATTCACCTTCAGAACCAAATAACAATGAATAACACAATCACTATCATGCTGGTCGATGACCATGCCATTGTCCGTGAAGGCTACCGTTCGCTGTTGCAAAAACAGGATAACCTTGAAGTTATTGCCGAAGCCTGTGATGGCAATGAAGCCTACAGTCAGTACAAACAGCATCAACCCGATATTGTGGTGATGGATATTTCCTTACCGGGACAAAGTGGTTTGAAAGCGATTGAGCGGATTCGTCAATATGACAATAAAGCCCGAATTCTGGTTTTTAGTATGCATCAAAACCCCAGTTTTGCCCTACAGGCTACGCGTGCAGGCGCGCTTGGTTACATCACTAAAAGCAGTGATCCTGAAGAATTGATCAGAGCGATTGCTGAAGTCGCCAATAATAAACACACTTTGAGCGCTGACATTGCGCAGGCGCTGGCAATGGAAAAACTCGGTCAGGAGCAGGCAGCGCTGGATGAGCTCACAGTGAGGGAATTCGAAATTCTACGATTATTGGTCGATGCGAAATCGAGTCAGGCAATCGCAGAGTTGCTGAATATCAGCCCGAAAACCGTCTCAAACTCACACTACATCATTAAGAAAAAGCTGGGTGTCAGCAGTGATATTGAATTAACAAGACTCGCCATAAAAATGAACCTCGTCAACCTGCTGGAGCTGGTCGACGAGGCTCATGAAGACAAGGCTTAGATATAGACGTTATGCAGCTTCTGTTTCTTCATCATCAAAATCATGACGGATAATGTAATCAAAAGCGCCTAATGCAGCTCGGGCACCATCTCCCATAGCCATAATGATCTGCTTATATGGAATGGTGGTTACGTCTCCGGCAGCAAATACACCTGGCAGCGATGTCTGACCATGATTGTCAATTTCAATCTCACCAAATTTGCTCAAATCAATGGTGCCTTCCAGCCAGTCAGTATTTGGTAACAAACCAATCTGAACAAATACCGCATTCAAGTCCAGAGTGTGTTCCTGCTCCGTAGCGCGATCAATATAGACCAACCCACTGACTTTGCCGTCAGAACCGGTAATTTCAGTTGTCTGAGCACCGGTTAAAATAGTGACGTTATCCAGTGAGAACAGCTTTTTCTGCAATACCGCATCCGCTTTCAGCTCACCATCAAACTCAATCAGCGTCACGTGGCCAACGATGCCAGCCAAGTCAATTGCTGCTTCCACGCCAGAGTTTCCGCCACCTATGACAGCAACTGGCTTACCTTTAAACAAGGGACCATCGCAGTGCGGGCAATACGCTACACCATGGCCTCGATATTCATCTTCACCGGGGACACCCAATTGTCTCCAACGGGCACCTGTTGCGAGAATAACGGTTTTACTGCTTAAGGTAGCACCACTTTCAAGTTCCACTTCGACCATTTTATCTTTTTTGGTCAACGCTTTAGCCCGCTGTAGATTCATCACATCAACGTCATACTCTTTGACATGCTCTTCCAATGCCGCAACCAGCTTTGGACCTTCCGTTTCTTTGACCGAGATAAAGTTCTCAATCGCCATGGTATCCATTACCTGACCACCAAAGCGTTCGGCAACAATACCAGTCCGAATCCCTTTACGTGATGCATAGATAGAGGCCGATGCACCGGCTGGACCGCCACCAATGATGAGTACATCAAAATCGTCTTTCTGACTAATTTTGGCAGCTTCACGCTCCACCGCACCTTTATCCAGCTTGGCAACAATTTCGGGCAAAGTCATTCTGCCTTGACCAAAGCTTTGATCATTCAGATAGACGGTAGGTACTGCCATGATTTGACGGCTATCGACTTCTTCCTGATACAGAGCACCGTCGATCATGGTATGACTAATATTTGGGTTATGCACAGCCATCACATTCAGAGCTTGCACCACTTCCGGACAGTTCTGGCATGACAGTGAAATATACGTTTCGAAGTGATATTCACCTTCAAGACCTTTGATCTGTTCGATCACTTCGTCATCTAGCTTGGTTGGATGTCCGCCCACATGCAGCAATGCCAGAACCAGCGAGGTAAACTCATGGCCCATGGGAATACCAGCAAAACGAATTTTTTCGTCGCCTTGTGGCTGCCTGATTTGGAAAGACGGTTTACGCGAATTACTGTCTGCATCTTCAATGAATTTGATATGAGACGACATGTCAGCAATTTCCTGCAATAAGTCGCGCATTTCCTTAGCTTTGGCACTGTCATCCAACGCTGCAATCAGTTCGATTGGACGTTTGACATTATCCAAGTAGCTTTTTAATTGAGCGGCGATGTTTGCATCCAACATAATATTTACCTGTTATCTATTAACAATGGCTGATGCTGTCCGGGCAGTACTGCCCGGACAAACATAGGACAATTTAGATTTTGCCAACCAAATCCAGTGATGGAGAAAGTGTTTCTTCACCTGGCTGCCATGAGGCAGGGCAAACTTCACCGTCGTGTGAAGCAACATATTGAGCTGCCTGAACTTTACGCAGCAAGTCTTTTGCACTACGGCCAATGCCCAGATCGTTGATTTCTGCTGCTTTGATCTGACCTTCAGGATCGATGATGAAAGTTCCACGCAGAGCCACACCATCTTCTTCAATCATTACTTCAAAGTTACGGCTGATGCGACCAGTTGGATCACCAATCATAGGGAATTTGATTTTCTGGATGGTTTCAGAAGCATCGTGCCATGCTTTATGTACGAAGTGAGTGTCAGTTGAAACTGAATAGACTTCAACACCCATTTCTTTGAGTTGGTCATAGTGGTCAGCAACATCACCCAGCTCAGTCGGGCAAACAAACGTGAAATCTGCTGGGTAAAATACGAATACAGCCCATTTACCTTTCAGATCATCGCTTGAAACATCAACGAATTCGCCGTTGTGGTATGCGGTTGCTTTAAAAGGTTTAACCTCTGTATTAATCAGTGTAGACATTATTAGCTCCTTTAATTGGGGACAAGTGTCGTTATTGACAGGAGCCATTGTAGTCGAGGGTTATAGATAGGTACAACGACTTAATTCTATTATTATGATTGGTAAAAGCGATTAAAAACACTGCCTCATAAAAAAAGCCCCTGAAGCGAAGCTCCAAAGGCTTTTTCTGAAGTTATGTAATCTTAACGATTGCAGATATACATGGTTACTTCAAAGCCGAAACGCATATCTGAATATTCTGGTTTAGTCCACATGATAAAAATCCTCGTAATTTTGTTTTACACCACCGGAACAATTTCTGGTGATGTAACGCTACTCTAATCAAAACAAGCAAACAAAAGAATCAGTCGTTTCCGCTAATACACTCAGGATTTTTCTTAGTTAACGGCTCCGCTTCTACAGGCTATTTCATCCAGCATACGACCAATAGCATCGGTGAGCGTTGTTAAATCGGATTGTTCAATAACATACGGGGGCATGATGTAAATCATGGTTCTGAAGGGTCGTATCCAGACCCCCTGATCAACAATAAATGACGGCAACCAGTCCATACAGTTGTCAAGAGGCTGATTGAGATCGACAACCCCAATCGCACCTTTAACCCTGACTTCTTTCACAATGTTATGCGTTTCATAAGGTCGGAGTTCCGTCTCTAACTGCTGAGCAATTCTGGCGACATTCCCTTGCCAGTCGGATTCCATAAGCAGTTCAATACTCTCCACAGCAACTCGACAAGCCAATGGATTGGCCATAAAGGTCGGACCATGCATCAAAACACCGCTACCATCTGAGGCAATGCCATCTGCCACCTTTTGATTACAGATTGTCGCTGCCAATGTCATGTACCCCCCGGTTAAGGCCTTCCCCAAACACAAGATATCGGGCACGATGCCAGCCTGTTCATAGGCAAACAAGCTGCCTGTTCGACCGAAGCCAGTAGCAATTTCATCAAAGATCAACAATACACCAAACTCATCACACAAGGCCCTTACCTGACGTAAGTATTCTGGGCAATAAACTCGCATGCCTCCGGCCCCCTGAACTAAAGGTTCAAGAATGACAGCAGCAAGTTCATGATGGTGCTCAGAGATCAAGGTTTTAAATTCAGCAATATCTGAATCCTGCCAATCCTCATCATGCTGACATTCAGGCGCTGGCGCAAACAGATGTTTGGATAATACATTTTCAAACATCGAATGCATACCGTTAACCGGGTCACATGCCGACATCGCCCCAAAAGTATCGCCATGGTATCCATTTTTGATGGTCAACAAACGTTGTTTTTGTTTTTTCCCCTGAGCAAACCAGTGTTGAATGGCCATTTTGATTGCCACTTCCACTGATATCGACCCCGAGTCAGCCAGAAACACATATTGCAGACTTTCATCAGTAATTTCGATGAGCTTTCTCGCCAGATTGACGGCCGGTTCATGAGTTAAGCCGCCGAACATGACATGCGACATTTTTTCCAGCTGCTCCTGAGCCGCCTGATTGAGACGTGGATGATTGTATCCGTGAATGGCTGACCACCAGGATGACATTCCATCGATAATCTCACGACCATCTGCCAGGGTCAGTCTGACCCCTTTGGCTGAGGCCACCTCATGTAGCACAGGCGGATGAGCAACACTGGTATAGGGATGCCAGATATGCGCGGCATCAAATTCTAAATTGGCAGATTTTTTCATGCGCAGATCATAGCAGTAGTCAGGCATTTACCCAATGAATGTGAGAAGTTGGCAACAAAACGAAGCCTGCTATAAGCTACACTCAAGAGAGCAATTATAAGGTGTCCCTCCATGGGCCAAGAAATTGCAGGTGCGGATTTTGTTACAAAAGACTTCGACACGTTTCGTTTGCGTTTGCAGGATGAGACGCAGCGTCTTGAGCAGATTTTTGCTCGCATACAGCATCAGAATGACACTCGTTATGCCGGGTTGGAGCTGGAAGCCTGGCTAATTGATCCAACGATGCGCCCTGCACCTATTAACGATGCTTTTCTTAAGATGCTGCAGGACCCGATGGTTGATGCAGAACTGGCCAAATTCAATATCGAATTTAATACTGAGCCGTTGCCACTCACAGGCAATTGTTTCAGTCGTTTGCATACACAATTACAGAATGCCTGGTCCAATGCCAGCCAGCAAGCCCAGAAACTGAACAGTGAGTTACTGATGACGGGGATATTACCGACCCTGAAACAAGATGATCTCAACCCGTTCAATATGTCAGACTTGAATCGTTACCGTGCACTGAATGAGCAAATTCTGGCTTCACGCGGGCAGCCGGTGAAGCTGGATATCAGTGGTGAAGAGCATCTTAAACTGACTCATCATGACGTGATGCTGGAATCAGCCGCGACCTCATTACAATTACACACTCAAATACCATTGAATATAGCGCATCATTTCTATAATGCATCCATAATGGCATCGGCGGCAGTTGTCGCCGTTTCAGCTAATTCACCCTTTCTGTTCGGCCATAGTTTATGGCAGGAAACACGTATTCCTTTATTTGAGCAAGCAATCGAATCAGGTGGCTTTGATGGTGCGGCACACGGCCCTGTTAAGCGCGTGAGTTTTGGTAGCGATTATGCCCGCCATTCCATATTTGAATGCTTTGAAGAAAACCTGGCCCACTTCCCGGTATTACTACCTGTCGATCTGGGCCCAGCTTCAGATAATCTGGACTATCTACGTCTTCATAACGGTACGATCTGGCGCTGGAATAGGCCTATTGTTGGCTTTAATGGTGGCAGACCGCATGTGCGAATTGAACACCGCACACCCGCTGCAGGTCCTACTATCAAAGATATGCTCGCAAATGCGGTATTTTATTTTGGTCTCAGCCATGCCTTATGTGATCGCTTAATTGCCAGAGGCGTTGAAGTTGCTTTCAGCGATGCCCGTGACAATTTCTATAAAGCTGCACGTTATGGTCTGGATACAAACATTGTTGATTTCGATGGTCAGCATCAACGACTTCAGAAGCATATTCTGGATGAATTGTTACCACTCGCGGCGCAAGGTCTCGATAAACTCAATATTCTGGCATCTGAAAAAGATCATTATCTCGCCATCATTGAAAAACGGGTAGAAAAGCGTCAGACCGGAAGTGACTGGCAACAAGCCTATATCGCTAAGCATGGTAAGGATTTCCAAAAACTGACAAAACAATATTTATTTCATCAACAGCAAGGTGAGGTGGTAAGCGAATGGCCGATATAACCACTAATTTATTGCAACAACTGGATAGCCTGCCCGACGCATTGCTTGATGTATCGCCACAGGATTTATATCAGATATTGCCAACGCCGACCCTGCTCCATCTCAAAGGCAAGCAAAACAACACGCTGTTCATTTCGGTCATGCTGCACGGGAATGAAACTACCGGACTCCTTGCCGTTCAGTCATTATTGAAGAAATATCAATCAAAAATGTTACCGCGCAACGTTTCCATCTTCTTCGGTAATGTACAGGCCGCCAGAGAGGGACAGCGGCGACTTGATGGTCAGGCGGATTTCAACCGTATCTGGCCGGGTACCGAATACGCAGCCAATGATGAGACCAGAATGGCACAGCAAATTGTGGATGTGATGGCGGATCATGATTTATTCGCGAGCGTTGATATTCACAATAATACCGGTCTGAATCCTCACTATGGTTGTATTAACCGATTGGATCCAGCCTACCAGCAACTGGCAACCCTGTTTGCTCGCTTTGTTGTTTATTTCACCAGCCCAAAAGGGGTTCAATCAGCCGCTTTTGCTGAAATTTGTCCGGCTGTGACTCTGGAATGTGGCCGTCCTGACCAGACATATGGCGTCAAACATGCGTTTGATTTCATTGACAGCTGCCTGAATCTCGCCGAACTACCGAAAACGCCGGTTCATCCGCAGGATATCGATTTGTTTCATACCGTGGCGCAGGTAAAAGTGAAACAGGACATTAGATTTAGTTTTGATGATATTGCTGTGCCGTTGTTACTGGATCGGGATCTGGAAAAAATGAATTTCTTTGAAGTACCGGCAGGCACAGCGATTGGGAGGGTGGATAATATAACGCAATTGCCTGTGGAGGCCCGTGATGAATACGGTGAAGATGTGAGTGAGCGTTTCTTTGAACTACATAATCAGGAACTGTTATTTAAACGGCCGACTATGCCATCAATGATGACCTTGAACGAAAGAGTGATTAAGCAGGATTGTTTATGCTATTTAATGGAGCGCTTGCAGGGCTAAAACAACCCTGCAAGCTTCAATCTTATTTGGTAACGCTAAAGCTCTCGCCACAACCACATTCAGATGTAACATTAGGGTTTCTGAACTTAAAGCTCTGATTTAAGCCTTCTTTAACAAAGTCCAGCTCCATACCTTCAAGCATGGGCATAGCTTCCTCGTTAACAACAACTTTGACATCGCCTCGTTCGAGTATCACATCGCCGTTACCCAATTCATCAGCATAATCCAACGCATAGCTGTAACCGGAACAGCCACTTTTGACTACACCGATACGTAAACCGATACCTGATTCACGTTTGGTCATCATATCGCGAACGCGATTGATAGCAGATTCAGTTAAAGTAATCATGTTTCACCTGTTCATTAAATGGTTAAAGCGTTCGGCTTCTTTTGCCAACGCCGTTGTCAGTTGTTCTACCTGTTCGACAGTATTTTGCATGGAAAAGCTCACGCGAACTGCACCTAAAGCAGTTAAATCATCAACTTGCATCGCTTTCAGGACATGGCTCGGTGTTTGTCTGCCGGTACCACATGCGGAACCACTTGATACAGCAAAGCCTTGTTTGTCCAGTGCCATTAACATGGTGTCAGAATCAAACCCCTGCAGGGCAAAAAATACTGTATTGGGCAACCGCTCACTCTGCTCAGCAAATATCGTCACACCCACAATCTCATGTAAGCGCTTTTCCAGTAAGTCACGCAACATTTGACAGTGCGTCTGATAGGCACTGAGATTGGCTGACACATAATCTGCCGCCATACCGAAACCAACAATAGCGGCCACATTCTCGGTACCACTGCGTTTATCTTCTTCCTGACCACCGCCGAGAATATAACCGGGCCAGTTAAGCTCCGGAGATACAATCAACGCGCCAATGCCTTTGGGACCACCAAACTTATGCGCTGACAAGGTCATCATATCGACACCTGAAGCCTTGAAATCAAGAGAGAGTTTGCCTGCTGCCTGCACAGCATCACAGACCATAGGCACGCCCTTGTCTTTGCATACTGCCGAAAGTCCGGGAATATCCTGAATCACGCCGGTTTCATTGTTCGCCCACATCACCGAAACCAATCGGGTTGTGTCGTCAATCATAGCTTCTAAAGTGTCAGCATCAATCACTCCGGCTGAATTCACAGGAATCAGCTCGACATCAAAACCATGCCGCTGAAGCCGCTGTGCCGGTTCCAACATAGCTGGATGTTCGGTGGCACCAACCAAGATTTTTCCGTCTTGGTAGAGTTCTGCGACTCCAGCCAAAGCCTGATTATTCGCTTCCGTACCACCGCTTGTAAAAATAACCTGCGACGGATCAGCATTAACCAGATTAGCTACTTGTTGCCGTGCTTTATCCAGAGCGGAATGGGCATAACGGCCAAAACGATGACTGCTGGAAGGATTGCCCTGCTGTTGCTGCAGGTAAGGGAGCATTGCGTCCAGCACACCTTCTGCGAGGCCTGCCCCGGCATTATTGTCGAGATAGGTAAAAGCCAATGGGAAACCTGCTTATACGACGTCGAACTGAATGACTTGATCGCCGCTGCGTTTCTGTTCGTATGTGCTTACCACCGCAGCTAATGTGATGCCATCCAAATACACACGGATTTGATCACTCAGGCTCTGCCATAGTTCATGACTGAGACATTTCTCATCACTATGACAGTTTTTTCGTCCTTCACATTGCGTGCTGTCAACTTTTTCATCTACAGCTGAGATGACATCCAAAACGGTAATATTCTCGGCAGTGCGACTGAGACGATAACCGCCACCAGGACCACGGGAACTGCTCACCAAACCTTGTTTACGCAAGCGGGCAAACAATTGCTCCAGATAAGACAGAGAAATACCTTGTCTTTCTGAGATATCAGCCAGTGTGATCGCACCAGAACCGTAGTTAAGGCTGAGGTCGAGCATGGCTGTTACCGCGTAGCGCCCTTTTGTGGTTAAACGCATCAGTTAATCCGTAATAAATTCATCCTGTAATTTTACATGCCTGACTATTTTAGTCAACTTTTTGAATCATCACTTTCTTCTGATAGTTCACAGTCTTTAAGTTCAGGCATTTCAACACCTTCCGGTAGTTCACCACCCAGTCGCTGTATGGTCTGACACATGACATCAACGCGCTTATCCATCGCATGGATATGCTCAATCAAGCCATGAATGGCATTGGCTACCGGATCGACTGTTTTCCCTGATGTACCGTATGCATCAAAGCCCACTGACTGGGCCAGTTTTTGCTGTTGTTTTTGGTCTTCAGTAAGGTTGGTTTTTACGACTCTTCCCGGAATACCTACAACGGTTTCACCGCTGGCAACATCTTTGACCACCACCGCATTGGAACCGACACGGGCGCCATCATTCAACGTAATCGGACCTAAGACTTTAGCTCCGGCACCGACAACAATATCGTTTCCTAATGTCGGGTGGCGTTTCCCTTCTTTCCATGAGGTACCACCCAAAGTCACACCATGATATAGCGTGCAGTCATCACCTATTTCAGCTGTCTCACCAATTACAACACCCATGCCGTGGTCAATAAAGAAGCGTCTGCCAATCTTAGCACCTGGATGTATCTCGATACCCGTTACCCAACGGCCCAGGGTAGAAATAAACTTTGCCAGCCATTTGAGCTTTGAGCGCCATAACCAGTGATTTAGACGATGAAGCTGGATAGCGTGAACGCCTGGATACGTAGTCACAATCTCAAACACATTTCGTGCTGCAGGGTCCCGGTCAAAGACACAGTTAATATCTTCTTTGAAGCGTGCCCAGCGGCTTATGTTTTCACTCATTGTTGCTCCTCGCTTTGGTTTCAGCGGCGCGCAAAATGCCATGCATAATGTGCAGTTCGTTTTTATCCATATCTGTGCGGTTGAACAGACGCTTGATACGACGCATCAGATTACGCGGGTTATCAGGATCCAGAAAACCGATGGTCGTCAGAGAACGTTCGAAATGCTCATAAAGGTGAGCCAAATCATCATTGGTAATGGCCTCACGTTCTTCACCCACCCGGCCGAAATTAATTTGAGGCTGAAAGCTCATTTTCAATTCATACGCCAAAACCTGAACGGCTGCAGCCAAGTTAAGTGAGCTATAGTCAGGGTTCGCCGGGATATTGACCAGGTACTGACATCGATCCAATTCTTCATTGGACAAACCTGAATGTTCTCTTCCGAACACAATAGCAATATGAGTGTTGTCATCGAACTTTTCAAGTTGTTCTACGGTTTCACGAGGGTTCATTACCGGTACATGAAGATGACGTAAACGTGCACTCATTGCAAAGGCGTAATGACACCCGACCAAGGCAGAATCGAGACTGTCATGGACTTGGGCCTTATGCAGAATATCATCGGCCCCGGAGGCACGAGCAGTCGCCTCTGCACTCGGATAAATCTTCGGCGAAACCAAATGCAGGTTTGATAATCCCATCGTTTTCATAGCCCGGGCAGCCGCACCGATATTACCGGGATGCGTCGTCCCGACAAGCACGAAGCGAATATTATCCAGTGATGTCATCAATTTTCCTTGTAATAAACATGGCGTCGCCATAGCTAAAAAAGCGATATCGCTGCGCAACAGCGTGCTGATAAGCGTTCAGTATATGTGCTCTGCCAGCAAAGGCTGATACCAGCATTAATAAGGTTGATTCTGACAGGTGAAAATTTGTCACCATCGCATCAACACTTTTAAATGTATAACCGGGATAGATAAAGATATCCGTTTCGCCCTCAAATGGTTTGATTTCGCCCGATTGTGAAGCGGATTCCAATGCTCTAACACTGGTCGTGCCAACAGCAATAACTCGGCCACCACGCTCACGAGCGGCTTTTACTTGTTGACAGACCTTTTCTGTCACTTCAATGATTTCGCTGTGCATTTGATGTGAACGAATATCATCCACTCTGACAGGTTGAAAGGTACCAGCCCCGACATGCAACGTCAGCTCGGCGGTTTCAATTCCCATCGCGCTAATTTCGGCTAATAAAGACGCGTCAAAATGAAGTCCTGCCGTAGGTGCTGCAACAGCACCACGGTGCTTTGCATAGACCGTTTGGTAACGATCCCGATCGGCTTTGTCCACATCACGTTCGATATAAGGTGGAAGTGGCATACGCCCAAAGGATTCCAGTGTTTCAACGACCGAATCTGTATTCAAAAAGCGTAACTCAAACAACGCGTCATGACGATTGACGACTTCAGCCTCTAAGGTATTCTCAAGAAACAATCGTCTGCCCCTGCCAGGTGATTTGCTACTTTTGACGTGTGCTAAAACACGTTCATGGTCCAACACCCGCTCAACTAATACCTCAACTTTACCGCCTGTTTCTTTTTGTCCTAACAATCGAGCTGGTATCACCTTGGTATTATTGAAGACCAATAGATCTTTCTCATCAAGTTGATCTAGCAAGTCGGTAAACCCAAGGTCTTGAAGGTCACCGTTGTTCCCATTTAGGGCGAGAAGCCGGCTGGCAGTTCGATCGGTTGATGGATATTGGGCGATCAGCTCATCAGGCAGATCAAATCGGAAGTCGCTTGTTTTCATCGGGCTCTGCTCATTTTCATGAGCGCGATCATAGCAAAATGTCCGTCTACAGAGCAGCGTTTTCGCAGTAAAGCTTTTGAATCAAGGAGGTTGAATCCGTGAATCTGACAAATAATCAGTCGCTTAGGGCTAAATACTCAACATTAATCAGATTGAGGCTTCCAATCAGCATGTGGGGACGTTATAATTTCGCTCTTAAGGTTGCCGGGGTGGCGGAACTGGTAGACGCGCCGGATTCAAAATCCGGTTTCTTCGGAAGTGCGAGTTCGATTCTCGCCCTCGGTACCAACCTTATCTCAGATCAAAACATCTCCCTTATTTTCAATAATCTTAACTCGAAATCACGCGATTTTGGTAAACAACAATCATCGTGGGTATTCTCAGGAAATCCAGTTCGGATTGCGCTCCGCTGTCACACCTTCAGCTTTTTTTAAAACACCAGTCTCAAGGAAAACTCGTCATCTTCGAGAATTCCTTAATTGGCTCTCAA
>NZ_CBFHHW010000008.1:46370-61120 GCF_965655755.1 Methylophaga sp.
TTTTTCACAGATTTCATAATCAATAAGAGCAATCTTGTTCTCGAAGTATGAGTTCATTTTATTCATACAAGCATTAAATGGGGAGTGACTTGAAAATTTCCGGAATGCCATTAGAAGTAATTGCCGCTATCATGGGGTCATTAAAGCAACATTTCAGTCCAAAAATACCACGACAGGCGCTTGTTCTCTGCCACGATTGTGCTTTTAGCAACAACTAACAAAATTTCCTGTCACAGATTCTTCTATGGGGGAAAAGCAATGAAATACATCTTTATGGTTCACATCCAGAAAGGACATAAAGCGGAGGAATACGCGGATGCCTGGGTTCGCGCCAGCGAGATTATCCAGCAAGCCCCCGGAGCGAGAGGGACTGAGTTGCACCGGAAGATGGACGACCCGAATGTGTTGATTGCCATTGCACATTGGGATAGTAAGGCAGATCGGGATGCTATGGAAGCTCAGCATAATTCCGACGTTGCTCGCATCATTCGCAGTGCTGCACCATTTTGCGACATCACACCACTCGGGGAATTCGAGGATCCGGAGTGGGTGGTGATGCCTCGCTGATCGTCTTCAGCCTATCTATCATGATCTGGAGTTTGAATATCTCAGATTATGATTGACTTGCATGCTATTAAAACTTAATTGCTTTGGTTGCCTCTAGACGAGGAAGTCCAACTTCAAAACTCTTATGCAACAGTTTGATTCAGTCTTATATGCCTTACCTATAGCTCCAACCACGACAATACTGAAACTTCATTTTATCGGGTTAGAAAAGCACTTATTAAGTACATTTCCAGTCTTGGGTAAAAACGATATCTGCTTTTAACAGACAATAAAACCGAGTAAGCTCAATCAATGAAGCGTTAACACCTATGCATGGGAGTCTGCGATGGAATCGAACTTTCACTCACTGGAAAATCTTTTTCTGCAATTAGGCTTGGATAATAGTTCTAAGGCTATTGATAACTTCATTCTGCAGCACAAACTTAGTCACGATCAGTCATTAGAAGATGCTGACTTCTGGACGCCAGCCCAATCAGCATTTATTCAGGACTGTCTGAGTGAGGATTCAGACTGGGCTGCGGTAGTGGACCAACTGAACGCCATGTTGCATGAGTAACCCACCTGACGATAAACAAAATCAATGTTTGTGGGGTGAACAGACCTCTTCTGCACTAGCCCACTTCAATATTGGTAGAGAATCCCTGCCACCTGAATTCATTCATGCCTATGGCATGGTGAAGTATTGTGCTGCTGCAGTTAATAAAGAACAAAGCTTAATACCGTCCGATATTGCTGAGGCGATCATGATGGCTGCGCAGACAGTGATTAACGGCCAGTTGGATCATCATTTTCCCTTATCTGTGTGGCAATCCGGTTCCGGCACACAGACCAATATGAATCTAAATGAAGTGCTTGCCGCTGTTGCCAACACCAGACTCGATGCTTATCAAGCTGTTCATCCCAATGATCACTGTAATCGCAGTCAATCAACTAATGACAGTTTTCCAACGGCTTTGCATATTGCCTGTAGTCTTCTCCTTTACAGAGAATTATTGCCCGCTCTTGAAAAGCTGGAGCAAAGCTTCTCTTTGAAAGCGAAACAGTGGCAGTCACTGATAAAAAGTGGCAGAACTCACCTACAGGATGCTACGCCTATCACACTCGGTCAGGAGTTCTCCGCTTATGCCTTCCAAATAAAACAAGCCATCACGCAATTGAAACGACAATTGCCTGTATTGTCAGAACTTACAATGGGAGGCACCGCAGTCGGCACCGGAGTCAATTCAGTGTCGGGTTTTAGCGCTGCCTTTTGCGACAAACTCAACGAGATCACGAGTATGTCTTTCTCCCCCACTGATAATTGTTTTGCCGGACAGGCGGCACATGATGCCATAGTCCAGTTATCAGGATGCCTGAATACCCTTGCGGTGAGTCTGAACAAAGTTGCCAGTGATTTGCGTCTACTCTCGTCGGGACCTCGCTGTGGTTTAAATGAAATCAGTCTGCCAGCGAATGAGCCCGGCTCATCCATCATGCCGGGAAAAATAAATCCATCGCAATGTGAAATGCTTAATATGGTCTGCGCTCAGGTGATGGGAAATCACACAACCATAACAGTGGCAGGGGCGCAGGGTCAGCTACAACTCAACACCTTTAAACCAGTCATCGCATTAAACATATTGCAGTCTCTTCGCTTATTATCGGATGCAGTTGTCAGCTTTGAAAAATTCTGTGTGCAGGGTATTCAGGCCAATGTAAAACAACTTGACGCGATGATGGATAAAAGCCTGATGTTGGTGACCGTATTAACGCCACATATCGGCTATGACAAAGCAAGCACGATCGTCAAAGCAGCCTCTGAAAATGACGCTACATTACGTGAAGAAATCCTTCATTCAGGTCTTATGACAGAGCAGGAATTTGATCAACTGATCCGTCCTGAACTCATGTTATCGCCTAAACCCATTGCCTGATTATTTTTTATCGGCCACGTTCACATTCTTAAGCGCCTCCAGAATTTCAATCGGCAAGGGAAAGACGATCGTAGAGGATTTATCCCCTGCTATTTCAGTTAAGGTCTGAAGATAACGAAGCTGCAATGCCTGAGATTGTTTTGATAATATCTCGGCCGCTGCCAATAATTTTTCAGAGGCCTGTAATTCACCCTCAGCATGAATCACCTTGGCCCGACGATTACGTTCGGCTTCAGCCTGCTTGGCAATCGCCCGAATCATGCTCTCATCCAGATCAATGTGTTTGATTTCTACATTAGCAACCTTGATTCCCCACGCATCGGTTTGTGAATCAAGAATTGATTGAATATCATCATTCAGCTTATCCCGCTCAGACAGCATTTCATCCAATTCGTGTTGCCCCAACACTGAACGTAACGTTGTCTGAGCCAGCTGGCTGGTTGCATCGTAATATTGTTCAACTTGAATAATCGCTTTTTCTGGATCAATAACCCGAAAGTAAACCACAGCATTCACATGCACGGACACATTGTCCTGAGAAATGACATCCTGTGTAGGTACATCCATCACGATGGTTCTTAAATCCACACGAACCATCTGCTGAATAAACGGAATGATGAGAATAAAGCCTGGCCCTTTAATTTTATAAAATCGGCCCAGCAGGAAAACAACCCCTCGCTCATATTCACGTAAAATTCTGACTGCACTGAAAACCAATACCAGTAAAGCAATCAATACCACAGCAAAAAATTGTAATGTCATGATTTATGCTCCTCTTGCGCAACCGGTCTGATGTTCAATATCAGACCATCTATTCCAAGCACTTGAGCGCGCTGACCTTTTTTCAGGGATTGCTGACTACGCGCAGTCCACTGCTCACCATGAACGTGTACTTTCCCCTGTTCACTAAAATCTTCGCTGGCTATGCATATCGCCCCTATCATTTGCTCCTGCCCCGAGACCACCTGATTTTTTCTGTTTCGTAAAACCATGCCCAAGGCCATTAAAAAGAAAGCAACAGTTGATACGGTAAAGCCAGCAATTACTCCAAGATTTATCCCATATCCCGGTACATTGATATCAATTAACATCACAGATCCGGTAACAAAAGCGGCTACACCGCCTAAACCAAGCACACCAAAACTCGGCTGAAAAGCTTCCGCTACCATCAATCCTATCCCCAGTAGCAATAAAGCTAATCCGGCGTAATTAATAGGTAGAATCTGGAATGAAAATAGAGCCAGTAGCAGACAGATGGACCCTACCGTGCCAGGTACTATAGAGCCGGGATTAGCAAACTCAAAAATTAACCCATAAATGCCGATCATCATTAGAATATAGGCAATATTCGGGTTGGTGATAACGTCCAGGACTTTGTTTCGCCAATCAGGAAGAATCTCATTCAAGGTCAAGGCTTTTGTATTCAAAACACGCTCATCCCCTAAAACCGAGACAGTGAGGCCATCCAACTGCTGTAATAAATTACGCTGGTTTGTCGCAACAATATCTATCACTTTTTGCTCAAACGCTTCTTTCGCCGTGAGGCTGGCGGCTTGCCTGACGGCTTTCTCTGCCCACGCCTGATTTCGGTTGCGTAACTCTGCCAAACCTTTGATGTAGGCCACCGCATCATTCACCACTTTTCGCCGCATCGCATCGTCAGATTCAGCAGGTGAGGACTCTGATTGTTGTTCTGCACCTTTGTCTGTGGGTGATTTATTATCAAAGGGTGAGAATCCAGGCTTTAACTGCACCGGCGTAGCAGCACCCAGATTGGTGGCGGGCGACATCGCGGCAACATGACTCGCATACAGAATATAGGTTCCGGCACTGGCTGCTCTAGCGCCACTTGGCGTGACATAGGTAACGACGGGGATAGGTGAGGAGATAATTTGTTTAATCATGTCTCGCATTGAGCTATCCAGCCCGCCCGGTGTATCAAGCCTGAGTAGAAATAAATTGGCATTAGCCTCAATGGCTTCATCCAAAGATCGTGAAAAATAATCAGCTTTAGCGGGACTAATAATGCCTTCAATATCGATAATATAGGCCTGATCTGAATCTGCATAAGCTAGATGCACAGGGATAGTGCAAGCCCATATCAGGCTGAAGAGCAATATAAGCGTATGCTTCATTTCCCGGCTCCTTTTCAGTACCGGTAGAAACCCTTTGTTATTTCTCAGCGAACTGAGCGATAAACATCGGGGCGACTACGTTTGCTCAAAACAATTTGCCAAAGTTGACCCTGACGCGCTTTAAAAAAACCCGCACAACAATGCAAATAGTACTTCCACATCCGATAAAATCGTTCATCATAATGATGCGAAATATCGGGCCAGGCTGCATCAAAATTTTCCCACCAAGCCATTAATGTCAGGTAGTAATCATCACCAAAATTGTGCCAGTCTTCGATGATGAGTCGTTGATTCAATGCCGAACTTATTTGCTCTGCCGAGGGAATCTTGCCATTGCGGAAAATATACTTATCTATCCAGGGATCAACACGATGGATGGTTTTATAAATACCGATGGTATGAAGCAGAAATAAACCAGAGTCTTTCAGTAAACGATTAACCGTATCAAAATAAACGGGGTAGTTTTTTTCTCCCACGTGCTCAAACATACCGACAGAAACAACCTTATCAAACTGCCCCTCTAATTCACGGTAGTCAATCAACTGAATATCAACCGATAGTCCTGCACATCGCTCCTGAGCCAGTTTTTGCTGTTCTTTGGATATGGTGATGCCTACTACGTCAACCCCATAATTTTTAGCCGCATAATGCGCCAGGCCACCCCAGCCACAGCCGATTTCGAGAAGTCGCTCCCCGGGTTTGAGTTCAAGTTTCCGACAAATCATATCCAGCTTATTGATTTGAGCCTGATCCAGATTGTCGGCATGGTGCCAATAGCCACAGGAATAGCTCATTGTTGGATCGAGCATGGCTTCGAACACATCATTACCAATATCGTAATGCTGCTCTCCAACCTGAAAAGCGCGTTTGCTAGATTGCAGATTAAATAAACGTTGACGTAAGATTTGCATCAAAAGATGAAATCTCCCCCAGCCAACCAGTCTCTCCTCAATATCAACGCTCAAAAGGCGGTCAAACAAGAGATCCAATCGCAAACAATCCCACAAGCCATCCATATAGCTTTCACCGAAACCTAGAGAACCTTTGCTGAGAATGTATTGATAAAACTCGGTTGAGTGAACCTGAATATCCCATGGCGCCTCGCCATTGAATTTTACGCCTGCCTGTTGAGCTAATTTAGCAAGCACGCCGGGAGGCTCTAACGCCGAGGGAGAAGCGCTTCCAGAGCCACCATAGGTATCATCCATCTTTTGTTGGTATTGACTAAATCTAGCCATGCTTTTTTCCCTTGTCTTAGAGAACAGCGTGAATAAATTAGATTGACATGCCAGAATATGAAGCTACCTTGATACCGCTCTGATTACAATCGAAAGCTTCGATATTAGGGCTTTATTTAATTGATTTGTCAGTAAAAAAAAGCCCCTATACAAAATGTTTTCGGGGCTTGTTTATTACTCGGCTTCTTTAACGATCTGAGCCTGATGATAGTTTTGCAAGCCCATTCGCTCAATTAAACCTAGCTGTGTTTCCAGCCAGTCAACATGCTCTTCTTCTGAATTGAGAATGTCTTGAAATAAATCCCTAGATCCAAAGTCGCTTATTGACTCCGCATAATTGATACCTTCTTTCAGATCAGGAATCGCATCCATCTCCAGTGCCAAATCAGATTCCAGCATCTCTCTGACATTTTCACCAATTCGCAATGCACCCAAGTCCTGAAGATTAGGCAAACCTTCTAGGAACAGTATGCGTTCTGTCAGTTTATCTGCATGCTTCATTTCATCAATGGATTCATGATATTCGTGTTCGTATAGATTCGTTAGTCCCCAATCCTGATACATTTTTGCATGCAAAAAGTATTGGTTAATGGCTATCAGCTCATTACCCAGCACCTTGTTCAGTAATTCAATTACTTTTTTGTCGCCTTTCATGGCTCACCTCTTATCAATCAAAAATATCATGAATGATTATCGTTTTTTTACTCAGAAAGTCAAAGCTAAGCGATTGATATAAAAATAAAATCGCAACAATTATCATCTAGATTGATATGGGGAAGGTAAAACAAGTACTTATTGCCGAAATCGTATTAATCGTCAAGTGATGGATTTGTTTTTAAAATGAGAAACTTAGCTAAGGAGATAAAAGTTGAGCTGAACTGCCCGGTGAAAAATCGTTGAGAATTTCTTGAAAGTCAGGACTGACTCAGACTTCAAAGTTGATTTGGTTTTTGAATCCGTTGCGCAGATTATACAGCTTAAGAATAAACCGCTTCGGACATACAGGGAGAGAGAGCCACCCTTTCAGACTGCTCACGTTCATGCAGCAAACGGTTAACTTTAAACTGACACTTACCGCAACAGTCGGCCGCTCCGGTGTCTTCGCGTACGGCTTCAACACTTCGTGCACCGCTATCGATTGATGCGTGGATCGTTTCTGTATTAACGTTGTTGCAAACACATACAATCATGGTTTCATCCAGTTATCTTAAACTTGATGTAAATGATAATGATTGTTATTTATTTAGTCAACTCTTAATTAATAAAAAATTATGCATTCACAACGACGTCACAAATGGATAGGTTATGCTCATTGTTGAGCAAATTAAATTAATAGTAGGTAGTCAATGAAAATCAATCCAGCAACAGTCCTGATTGTAGAAGATCATCAGGATTTAGCAGCAAACATCGGTGACTTTCTTGAAGCTGGAGGCATGACTGTCGACTTCGCAGCCGATGGACTCACGGCTTTGCAACTCTGCCACCAGCATAACTTTGATGCGATTGTGTTAGACATCATGATGCCGGGCATTGATGGTTATGAAGTATGTCAACGTATTCGGAATGAACTTCAACAAGACATGCCTATCATCATGCTGACAGCCCGGGATACTCTTGATGACAAACTGACAGGATTTGATCAGGGCGCTGATGATTATCTGCTCAAACCTTTTGAAATGAAAGAATTGGAAGCCAGACTTATCTCACATATCCGTCGGCATCGTGGTGACATGGACACAAAATCGCTGCAAATCGCCGATATGGTTTTTGATCCAAAAACGATGCGTGTTACACGTTCAGGCGAAGCAATCAAGCTGTCTCCGATTATGATGCAGATCCTTCGTATTCTAATGCGTGAATCACCAAATCTTGTGACACGTGAAAAAATCGAAGCTGAAATATGGGGGGAAGACACGCCGGACAGCGACACGCTTCGTAGTCATCTATACAACCTGCGTAAACTGATTGATAAACCTTATCAAAAACACTTGCTGCATACGATTCCGGGCATCGGTTACAAACTGTGTGAAGAAAAAGATCTCTGATATCAGTTTTTACTAATTTGAGATTTGGGGAAATGCACACTCACTTCGGTACCCGTGCCCAACTCACTGGCAATACTCAAGTGCCAGTTATAACGGTTACACAAACGTTTAACGATTGTCATCCCCAACCCATAACCGCTTGACTTATCTTGCTTTTCACCCCGATAAAAGGGCTTAAAGACTTGTTTCACCTGCTCTTCATCCATGCCCACACCGCTGTCTTTTACTGAGAACCCCTGCTCCCAGATTTTCACGGTAATTGTACCTTTCGGCGTGTAATTAAATGCGTTACGGATTAGGTTACCGACTAAAATATGCACGACTCTTTCAGGTGCATTCAATTTAAGTTCAGCCGTTTCTTCTGCCTGCACCAACAACGATTTGTCTTTAAAGAGTAATTGGAGTGTGTCGATTTCATTTGTAACTAATTCATTAACAAGAACCTGACTGGTTGGCAATGCCTGCTCCTGTTCACGAGCGAGAATCAGCAACGTTTCTATTAATGCTTCCATATCATAGAGAGTCCGATAAATCCGGCTAATCGTTTTATCTTCCCCAACATCGTATCGTCTTTCAAGAAGCTCCATCGCGCTTCGTAATACAGCTATGGGCGTGCGTAATTCATGACTTGCATCCCGAGTAAAAAGCCGCTCACGTTCAACAAATAATTCCAGTCTTTGCGTAAATAAATCGAGCGCTTTTACTAGGCTCGTTACCTCTTCATCGGGAATTTCACGTAACTCTGTGAGATCCAAATCCGGTAGATTACCCTCTCTGACTTCAGCATCTTCCACCGCTTTAGCCAGTTTAACAATCGGGGATACCGCCTTATGCGACTGACGGTAGGCGAACCAAGCCAACAGATATAACACCACTAGCACCGCAGCCAGCGGCAAGATGCCAAACACTAATGCCAGTCTTGAGACTTTTACTTCATCAAAAATCAAATAAAGCCGGTCACTCCCGTTGTCCTCAACATAGACAATCGGATTTTCACCATTTAATGTGGCCCGTTGAAGTCCAGGCTCCAGCAACTGTAGGCTTTCCGGTAAATGGTGTGTTTGATTATCAGTGGCAAGATAAGCTTTTAGATTGAGGGTGTTGGGTAAAGGGAAATCGGGATGCTGTTCACGTACAGACCAGAAATGTCTGGCTTCTCCCTCCAATGCTTCACGAACAAGAATATCTTCTACCGTCGTCTTTGCGGCGTAAATACCGGCAATTGTGACGATACTGATCAAGGCTATCTGAATCAGGAAAACCTTTATCAGCTTAGCACGGAGGTTGGTTTTGGGTTTAAGCATTAATCTGCCATTTTTTTAGTGAAGAGGTAATGCCCCACCAGCCACTCGGTTCCATCTTCATACCCAAAAAGCTCAGCACATGCCATAAAAAAAAGACGCCAGCGTTGTAACCAGACTTTTGCCTGATCAGCACCATAAACGTCTGCGAAAATACGTAGAATCTCTGTCTGATGCTGATCCGTATTATCAAGCCAGGCTTCAGCAGTTTGCTGATAATGTTTTCCATTGACTAGCCACTGTCGTTCAATCTGCAGATTCTGTTGAAAATGTAACAGGGTATCAGCTGACGGCATTAAGCCACCAGTAAAGAAGTAGCGGCCCATCCAGTTATCATCCCCTTCTGTTTCAAAAGGATAAACCACACTTCTGTGACAAAAAATGTGCACAAATAATTTACCATCCTTACGTAACCATTGGCCGATTTTATCGAATAACCGCTGGTAGTTACGCATGTGTTCGAACATCTCAACCGAAACGACACGATCAAACTGATCCTCTAGCTCAAGCTCGTTTACATCACAGGTGATAATTCTGACATTACTCAGGCCACGAGCTTTAAGATTCTTCTCGATGTGTAAGCGCTGGGAATTCGAATTCGATACCGCTGTAATCTTTGCATAGGGCAGCTTCTCGGCCATATGCAGTGTCAATGAACCCCAGCCGCAGCCCAACTCCAGAATTTCCTGTCCATTTTCCAAATCAGCGCGTTTAAGATATAAATCCAGCATTGCCCGCTCAGCATCGTCCAGAGTCAGGCAATCATTTTCCCAAAGACAGCCACTGTATTTCAGGTGTTTACCCAAGACTTTTTCATAAAAAGCAGCAGGCACCTCGTAGTGTTGTTCATTGGCTGCCGTCGTCTCAATGGCAATAGGGCTTTTCCTGAGCATATCAATACAATCATTTTTTCTCAGACTGGCACGCTCCGGATCAAACGCCAGTTCATCACGCAGGCGTTTTTTTAGTAACTGTCTGATCCCAATTCTGATAAGCGGATCGGGCACAATTTTATTCTCCGCAAATTCAATTAGCTGCATGTTTCTTTCTCCACGGAATAAAAGCACTGGTTGTTTGTTGATAGCGTCGGTAGGCATCACCACGACTACGGATCGCCTGCTGTTCTGTATAAGGAATTCCCGTCACAAAATATAAAAATGCCAGCATGACTAGAGGCGCAATCCAGAGCCAATATCCACCAGCTGTGCCTAAGGCCAATACTGGATAACTGAACCAGTGTAGCCACTCAAAAAAGTAATTCGGGTGCCGGGAGTAAAACCATAATCCGCGCTCACAGACTTTGCCTTTGTTATCAGGGTTACGACGGAACCGACTGAGTTGTTTGTCAGCAACATACACTCCTGAACCCGCTATCAGCACAATAACCAAGGCAGCCAACACGGCTAATGTGTGCACCTGCTGTGCTTGACAGAGCCACCATACGGGTAACGTGAATGTCCATGCCAAAACAGCCTGGAATTGAAAAAAGAAAAAGTGGTTTCGATGTGCTTTGCTTCCCCAGTACTGTCTTAAGTAGTGATAACGACCATCTTCCGGTTCAGAAAAAACACGTTTCTGAAGGTGTAAGAAAAGTCGCAGATACCACGCACTCATTATGCCCGCCGCGATAATGCGTATAAACACACTTCCATCCAACTGGATTGCATATAACAGAGGTAAAGCAGCCATCAGACCGGCCCAAAGGACGTCGACGATACCAGCATTTTCGGACTTTACTTCGAAGAGCCAGCCACAGAACATCACAATCACGGCTAACAATAAACTAAACCAGAGCATGTTCGGCCTCCTTGTCTTTGTGTTGCCAGTATTTAGCCAATGACATGAATACAGGAATTAATATTGACCAACTGACTGCAAGAGCGGTATAGGCTGTCACAGTCTCAGGCAATGACACAGCCCCCAACTTACTGCCTGCATAGTAAGACAGTGGTGCAGCCAGAAAACTGCATGGAATCAATACAGAGAGACGATTTTTCAACCAGTTAAGTGAGTGATTAAGAGTCAGGGTGAAATTAGCCCAGAGTGCCGCAACCCATAAGGGTGCAAAACCGGTTCCCGTATCAGCAGCGTAAACTATCCACCCCAAATTCAGCCACACCGTATCCAATAGCGTGCCAATAATCACACCGGTTACAAGTAGTTTGCTATCGGCAAGACGGCAATGACTGTAAAGCAGTTGCATCGCGGTAAACACGGTAATGGCTGCTATCGCATATATACTCGTCTCTTTCGCCGCCGTAACAACAACGACAAACCAGACCAACTGGAAAGCAATAAAGTTGAGGATATTACCCACCTTGAGGTACCCACTGAACCCGGCGGTTATCTATCTTGCTGAATAGCAAGTGCACATCACTGATGCTTCTCTCAATGAAGCCACCTTCGCAGTAACATAAGTAAAAATCCCACATGCGAATAAACTGTTCGTCATATCCAAGTTCCCGGACTTTTTCGATATGTTGATGAAAGCGGTGACGCCACTCACGTAATGTTTTAGCGTAGCTGGGTCCGATATCTTCAAGATTTGTCAGCTTGAGTTCAGCATTTCCAGCCGCATCAACTAGCACACCGACGCAGGGAATAAAGCTACCAGGGAAAATATAGTGCTTGATGAAATCAACCTCTTTGACCGCCTGCTGATAGCGGTGATCTTCCAGTGTAATAGCCTGAATTATGGCCAAACCTTCCGGAGTCAGTAAATCACTGCAGCGTTGAAAGAATTCCTCAATAAAATGATGTCCTACCGCTTCCACCATTTCAATTGAGATGAGCTTGTCATACTGTCCTTTCAAATCACGGTAATCTTCTAAAAGGACTGTCACTTTATCCTGCAAATCAAGTTCAGCGACTCGCTTGACTGCATGGTCGTATTGTTCACGGGAAATAGTCGTTGTTGTTACACGACAACCATAACGTAGAGCAGCAAATACAGCACAGCCACCCCACCCCGTACCAATCTCAAGAAGATGATCGTCTGGCTGAAGATCCAGCTTGTCACACAAACGGCTGAGTTTATTAAACTGTGCTTGTTCCAGTGTTTCAGTTTCATCGTAAAACAAGGCCGATGAGTACATCATGTGATCCTGATCCAGAAAAAGCTCAAACAACTCATTACCTAAGTCATAGTGCGCAGCGATGTTGTCTCGACTACCCTGACGTGTATTTCTACGTAGCCAATGCATGCTCTGCATAAACCAGCCTGTGAACCTTGCCAGCCCCCTTTCCATCCCATCGACCAGGTGACGGTTTCTTACCAGAAGGCGGATTAAGGCAGTCAGGTCATCCGTCTCCCACTCTCCCGAGATGTAGGATTCAGCAGCACCTACAGACCCACCTAACACTGCTGCTTCAAAAAAGTGAGGATTAATCACCCGTATGCATGCGTGTAAATCCGCATTAGATTTCCCGAGATGTATTTCCTCATCTGCCATGTAGATTGAAAGTTGTCCCTGCTCAATCTCGGAAAGCTGCTTTATCAACAAAGTCTTACAAAGCCGACTAAACCTACTTGGCTTCACACTATCAGTCGAAATAGCCGCTGTATTGGAATTCATGGTCGTTCCTCATTCTGGGTTTTAGCCGTGTTGGTGTCTTGATCGCTATCGAGAGCAGGATGGGAGTGAAAAGGTGTTTTTTTAAGCCAGAGTTTCAAAGCCTGCCAATAAATGCGCCACACAATTCTGACTGTTTGCAAAGGATACTCGCGTGGCAACTGTCTCATTTTTTGTTCAGTAAGAGGTTCTGGGCGAAGTTGCATCTCAGCTTGAAACTGTTCGTTACCCTCTCGTAGCGATTTCATCTGAACGTTAAACTGCTCATCGGTCAACTCAAACTGCCATTCGTAGTCAATATCCATCGGCATAAACGGTGAAATATGGAAAGCCTTGCTAAATTGCACCCTGACTTTCTCTTCTCCGGTTTGTGCCGGAAACACATAACAATGACGCTCATTCCAGGGTGTGTTGTTGATGTCTGCTAACACATAAGCGAGTTGCTGTTTTTCATCAAAACAAAAATAAAAACTGACGGGGTTAAATACAAAGCCAAGATAGCGAGGCTGAGTGAGCAAAAAAACGTTGCCTGCAAAACGCTGCTCAGTTTTTTTGAAGATCTGCTCCTGCACAGCTGTTTTTAAATCGCCCGTATGACGGCCAAGATAATCTTTACGATAGAAGCTGATCAGGTTAAGACGCTCCAGGGACCACCAGCGCGATTGTTTAAAGGTATCGGTCAAGCGATCGATATCTAGCATTACCATCGATAAGGTATAGCTGAACTGATGACGATGCGGTCTTATCCGTTTATGGTGAACGTGGCCTTTATAAAGTGCTGACTCAAGCATGGGCTGTCCCCGCTTTGATCTGCTCAACCACATTCAATGCACTCTTGACGCCATCTTCATGGAACCCCCATCCCCAGTAGGCACCACAAAAATAGGAATGCTGGTGACCAGATATATCGGACCAGCGTTTTTGTGATTGCAAAGTCTGTTCGTTATAGACGGGATGACTGTAATGCCTCTCCAGAAACACCTTGTTTGGATCCACCTGTCCTGCTGAATTCAAGGAAACAATAAACTCAATGGGCGCATTTATCTGCTGCAACGTATTCATATGATATGACACAGTGCAACGCTCTTTGAGGGCTTCGCTGACATGCGCATTCCAACTCGCCCAAGCGTTAGGGTTATTGGGCAAGATTGTCTCATCCGCGTGAAGCTGCATATGATTAGATTGATATGCAATTCCTCCCAGGACTTCCTGCTCGGCCTGGCTAGGTTCAGACAACATCTTCAGCGCTTGGTCCGAGTGACAGGCAAATACAACAGAATCAAACGTATGCTGTTCGCCGTTAACCCGCAATGAAACACCATTGTAGAGCCGGTTTACTGCCTGAACCGGACTCGCCGTTTTGATTGTCCCCGGAAATTGCGTCAACAGCGCTTCAACATAACGATTGGAACCGCCTTTTACAACACGCCACTGGGGTCGACCACTAACCGAGAGCATTTTATGATTGGCCATAAACGCGATCAGAAAACGGGCAGGCATCGTCATCAGGCTGAGGCTCGAACCTGACCATAAGGCGCAAGCCATCGGCACTAAGTGATCGTTAATAAAACTATCACTGTAATCATTTCGCGATAAGTAATCATGCAGGCTTTCAGTATTATCTGGCTCATCCAGTAAAGCCGGTGCCTCACGATAAAATCGTGATAAATCTTTCAGCATTCGGTAGAAACGTGGATTGAAAAGGTTTTTTCGCTGACAAAATAATTTGTTGAGATTAGTAGCGTTGTATTCCAGACCGGAATAGCTGTTATGCACACTAAAACTCATTTCTGTATCGATTGAATCGACGTTAAGCTCATGCAATAGATGGCTGAAGTTCGGATAGTTAAGTTCGTTGAATACAATAAACCCCGTATCGATACGATAGGTTTTGCCCAATACCTCAACATCATGCGTATCAGTATGGCCGCCAATATAATCATTCGCTTCAAATACGGTGACATCGTAGTCTTTGGCCA
>NZ_CBFHHW010000008.1:61220-64227 GCF_965655755.1 Methylophaga sp.
CTCAACATCATGCGTATCAGTATGGCCGCCAATATAATCATTCGCTTCAAATACGGTGACATCGTAGTCTTTGGCCAAATACCAAGCCGCTGTTAACCCGGAAATACCCGCTCCTATCACGGCAATTTTCATTATGTTGCATCCTTTCTGAGATCATGGCGATCTCTTTTATCGACTGAAATTGTTCGCACATCCCAAATCAAACCGAGTTTTTCCATACTGAGTAAAAGGTAGTAACTAATGTCTATTTCCCACCAATAGAAACCTTGTCTTGCAGACGCGGCATGAAAATGATGGTTGTTGTGCCACCCTTCTCCTAATGTGATTAGCGCTAACCAGAAATTATTTCTACTTTGGTCCGCAGTAGGATAACGTCTTGAACCCACTTTATGAGCTAAAGAGTTAATCAGCAAAGTCGCGTGGGTCAAAACAACAGTCGATATAAAATAACCCCAGACGACGAGTTGCCAGCCACTCGTATTTAGCGATGCATTTAAGCTCGCAGCCATTTCCCCGGTGAGATAAAGCATGACGGCAAGAATAACGGGAACAACGATATCGAATCGGTCTAACCACCGCAGTTCTGGATACACCGCTAACTCGGGTACGAAGCTTAAATCGGTTTTAAAGTTCTGTTTACTCAAAAACCAGCCGGTATGACTCCATAAAAACCCCTGTTGAGGGGAGTGCGGATCGTCTTCCTTGTCAGCAAATCGATGATGTTTACGGTGGTGTGCCGCCCACCATAAAGGCCCACGCTGGGTAGCGCTGGCACCAACCACAGCGAAGATAAACTGAACGGCTCGCGAGGTTTTGAAGGATTTATGTGCGAAA
The DNA here is from genome assembly GCF_965655755.1 of Methylophaga sp. Classification (GTDB taxonomy): domain Bacteria; phylum Pseudomonadota; class Gammaproteobacteria; order Nitrosococcales; family Methylophagaceae; genus Methylophaga. The sequence continues at coordinate 62,055 of NZ_CBFHHW010000008.1, forward strand.
AATCGATGATAGAACGCCGTAATAGCAAACATACGCAAGAGATAAAGCGCGATAGCTACAGCAACAGCGAATGTTGAAAAACCGACCCATATAACAGCGATACAGCCCAGATGCAGGATGATAAAGGGAATGATGCGCAGCCAATCAATTTGGCTGCTTGTGGGTGATATAGAATCAGATTCAAAACTGCTGTCGAACCAGTGACGTATTGCTCGCATAGAATGCTCTCATTTAATGCTGCAAGCCTAATTATCAAATTGTGAATTTGATGTGAAAGCAACTACATCAGTACTTCACCGCAATTTCACAGTACCGGGAATTTAATGCCTGAGTGTTCACTATTTTATGGTCAACGGAGACGCAAGTCATGAAGCAATTGAGTGTTGCTGTCTGCTTGATGTGGTTTTCTGCTTTTGTCAATGCTGAGGTATTGCCATCAAGCATTGAAATCAATAAAAAAACGTTACAACAGTGCAGTAAAACAGAGATAAAAGCACTTTTATTTGTAGACGTAGGTCGCGCAGCACTGTTTACGTCAGACTGTGGAAAGTTGCCTGACCTGACATCAGAAAGGCAACTATCGTTCATTTACCACAGAGAGTTCGAAGCAGACGATTTTATCGAAGCCTCAGAAACCCTACTGCAAAGAAACCTGAGTCAGGATGAATACAAAGCTATCGAGTCTGAATTAACTCTATTTAATAAATCATATCAGGCTGTTTCTGTAGGTGATCGTTACGATATACGATTAACTGCGGAAGGTCTCAGCCTTATAAAAAATGGCACAGTAATCAGTCATAGTAAATCGACTTTATTGGGAAACCAGTACTATCAGATCTGGTTTGGCAACAAACCATTCAATTCCAAATTAAAACAAGCTTTACTCAACCCTTAAGGCCGTTTTTCTTCGCTGCTGAAGTAACGTTTTGCCTCAGCATTTACCTTCGGTGCTAACATTAGCGCCGCTGTCATCGTTGGAATGGCCATCAATGCATACATGGAATCGATGAGACTTATCACCAGTTGAAGTGACGCTACTGAACCTAATACAATTAAAACCATGTAAATCCAGATATAGCGGTCCTGATTCTCTGCACCAAACAGGAATCCCAGACATTTACTACCATAGTACCAAAAGGTAAACACGGTACTCATGCTAAGCAAAGAAACGATTAGCACCAGCATTAAACTACTGCCATGTGGGAATAACTGGCTGAATGCTTCTGCCGTTAGGGTAATGCCATCATAACCGGGGGTTTGCCATACACCGCTGATAAGAATTACCAAGGCAGTACAGGTGCAAACAAGTAATGTGTCAATGATGGGTCCCAGCATCGCAACCATACCTTCACGGATTGGTTCTTTGGTTTTTGCCGCACCATGTGCCATGGCTTCGGTACCAATACCGGCTTCATTAGAAAATGCAGCGCGCCTGATACCCGTGACAATCACCGCACCGACAACACCACCAGCAACCGCCTCACCACTGAAGGCATCAACCACGATCAGCTTAAGCGCAGCAGGTACCGCATCAAAGTGTTGAATTAAGACAGTTAATGTTAACAGCAGGTAGGCCAACACCATGCTCGGTACCAGCCATGCCGTAACATTCCCTAATCTGGGTAACTTTCCCAGTCCAACCATCAGCACCAGGCTAGCCAATATCAAGCCAATACCTAAATCAAAACCAAAGTGTGAAGTTTGAGATGCGACTCCCGCCGGGATAGCAATGGTGTCGCGTACAATCTGAACCAGTTGGTTCACCTGAAAAATAGGCATCGTACCCAGAAGACCGGCAATAGCAAAAAAATACGCTAATGGTCGCCAATGTTTTCCCAATCCTTCCCGGATCACATACATTGGGCCGCCCTGTACAACACCTCGACTGTCTTTGCCACGAAACATAACAGCTAATGTACAGGTATAAAACTTGGTCGCCACACCCAGTAATGCACTAACCCACATCCAGAAAATAGCACCGGGTCCCCCCATCGCGATAGCTAATGCCACGCCCGAAACATTGCCCATACCCAGCGTGCCGGATAAAGCCGTACTCAAGGCTTGGAAATGGGATAACTCGCCGGGATCGTTGTTATCTTTTTTTCTGAGTAAGAGTCGAACACTTCGGCCAAGATAACGATATGGCAGTAGGCGAGAATAGAGCAGAAAAAAG
>NZ_CBFHHW010000008.1:64324-78669 GCF_965655755.1 Methylophaga sp.
ACAATCCGCCACCCACCAGCAGGAATACCAATGGCAGTCCCCATAAGAATCCAGCAAGCTGTTGCAAAAACTGCTCGATCTTTACTTGCATGGGTAAATTTATCTCGCCGTAGCAGGCTTAGATTGTTTTTGTTGCCACCACAATGTCAGCATTAATATGACGAAGCCCGTCATAATCCCCGGAAGCCCCTCATAGACTGCGTTATGCCAGCCTGCAAAACGCCAGCCCAGCGCCACGGCAAGACCAGCCGACATGGCGATAATGCTTAATTTCTGACCCGGTTTATAGCCAAGACATAACACCATCAACAGTGGAGCGAAAGCACTCGCCAAACCTGACCAGGCAAAGATAACCAGACTGAAAACACTCTCTGAACTACTCAAGGCCCACAACAATGCGACAAACACGATGACTACTGTTGTTAGTTTAAGCACCAGTGTATTTTCAATTTCGTGAGGTAATAAATCATGCGTAACGGCTGCCGAACAATTCAATACCAATGAGTCAGCGGTAGACATCGTCGCAGCGAATATACCGGCTAAGACCATGCCCACCAAAACAGGAGGAAGTAATTCCATCGCCATGGTTGGTAAAGCTAACTCAGCATCAAAAGCCGATGGATCACCAAGGTAGACGCGGGACAACAAGCCCACCCCCGTTGCCATGCAATAAAAAGCAATAAACCAGAGGTAATACCAGACACGTGCGCGACGCATACGACCACTCTCGTTCAACGCCATAAAACGCACCATCACGTGCGGTTGGCCTATAACCGAAAAACCTGCAAACATCCACCCAAGAGCAAACATTACCCCCCCCGCTAAGCCGGGTACAATCAGATCATCAGGGAATAAATTAAGGAAGCCTTCAACATCACGCATCTGGGCTACGGCGCCATCAAGGCCGCCCAGAGACATTGTGGCCACTATCAGCATTAAGGTCATGGCAACAATCATGACCACTGACTGGGCCGCATCCGTCCATATTGAAGCGCGAATCCCACCTGCAAAGCAGTATAACGTCACCATGACAGCGCCCATTAAAGCGCCGGCATAATGTGGCCAGTCCAGTAAAACCTGTAATGCTTTACTACCAGCAACTAGCTGAGCGCCAGCATAAGCCAGCAAGAAAACCAGTGAAATTAAGGCAATAAGACGTTGCAGTGCAATGTCATTCTGACCGAACCAGTTACTGATTACACCGGCATAACTCGCCTCGGCAGTATCTTCAGTGGCTCTACGCAACCGCGAGTGAACAAACGTAGAGGCAAGAAAGTCACCCAGAATCCAGGCGACCATCAACCAAACTGCAGCCAATCCTGTGGCATAGGTATAACCAATCACCCCGATGAACATATAACCACTGTTATTAGTGGCTACGGCCGAGAGACCTACAAGGCTGGGAGGGATATCACTACTGGCGAGATAATAATCTTTTTTTGTACCGCGACTTCGCAGCACAGACCCGACACCAATAGCGACAAATACGGCGAGAAAACCAAGAAAACTCCAGACCATTTCTTATTCCTTTTTAGAGACGCGGCACTGGAAGATGATATTCAGATATCACTGCTTGGTTTAAGCAGCTCATCCAGCCCGGGATAACTTTTTAGGGCGGCTAACGCAGGATCACTATTGCATTGCTCACGATAAGCATCACCATAACTAATGGCCTGCTGTAGAAAATGTACTGCCTCGTCATATTGTTGCAACGCGGTATGCGCACAAGCGAGTTGATAGAAAGCATGACCATTTTCCGGATCAGACTGTAACGCCTGATGACAAAGGTTGACTGCCCATTGTGGCTCGTCCAGTTCTAATACAGCATCGGCCTTGTAAGTCAGTGCTTCTGTGTCGTAAGGCCGTAGAGTCATAATCTGGTCATAAACAGCGATCTTACTGGCAGGATTTGTTTCCTGTGCTGCCCGTAACCAGAGTGACTGCGCTTCCTGAGTACGCTCAATCTTCTCGCGATTTTCTTCAATTTGCTGCGTTTCAAGACTCAATTGTTGTTCAATGGCTCTGAGCCGCTGTTCATATTCACTAATCAGGCTGTTGATTTCCTGATCAGCAAGGGTATGTACACGCTCTTTGATTTCACGAATTGAAGACCAGCCAACCAGAACAAGTACCGATGATGCTGCAGCAATCAGGTAAAAGAAGTATGTCACTGTATCAGTGGCATAACTTACTGCTTTATCGACCGCAGAATACTCTCTGTCGACTGACATCTGAATCAACTCAGCACGCTGTGCTGCCATATCAGTACGAAGCTGCTTGAGCTCATCCAGAACATAACGCTCTATAAAGGGTGTATATACGGGCTGCTGCAGTTGTTCGAGTTGTTGGGTTAATTGTGCTTCATTTGCCTCTTCAGCTGCAAACAGCTGAAAAGGCAACAAAGTAATAAGAATAAATGCTAGGAAGCGAGGCATATGGCTTTACCGTGATCATGAATTTCTACCAGTACACTATGCAGACTTTTTATTGCATCGTCATAATCATTTTCATCAATGATGAACTGCATGTCGACTTGGCGCATAGATTGGTGCATAGCCAGAACACTAATATTTTGCTTAGCTAATGCTCCGACAGTTCTCGCCAATAAGCCTGGTATTTTCATATCACTGCCAATGGCCGATACGATGGCCACTTTCTGCTGATTGATTTCAGCATCGGCAAAGCGTTTTTCCAGCGCATTGCGAATACGCTTAATGGTTTTAAGGTTAGTAGAGAGGTAATGCGTGATCGTATTGGCATTGATGTCTTTAGAGACGATATGGGCCCTAAAACGACGGATTGTCGCCAGTATTTCACGATCGTATTCGTCAATGTTACCGGCCATATCCTGATCAAATAGCTCAAATGCATACACTCCTTTGCAGCCAGCAATAATTTCAACACAAGGATCCGTGCTGACATAATCACCGGTGATCAAGGTTCCCGCATGTTCAGGTTCAAAAGTGTTACGAACCCTCAACGGAATTTCATTACGGCGCATCCCTTTCGCCGCTTTAGGGTGGATAGCCTCCATCCCCAAGTTAGCCAACTGATCAGCAACATCATAGTTAGTACGTCCAATGGGTACAGCATTATCTTCACCCACCAGACGAGGGTCAGCGCTACTCAAGTGGAATTCTTTGTGAATAATGGCTTCGTTAGCTTTGGTCAGGACAGCAATACGACTAAACGTCATTTCGCTATAACCACGATCAAACGTTGACATCAAACCGTCATCACTGTGCGCATAGCCTGTGCAAATTGGTAATTGTTTATCAAGCTCGATCTCACGAAAGGCATGTTCGATACGATCATCCAGCGGTAAGTGTTTGTCCGTCTGCCAACCGGTAAGATCGACAAAACAGGCATTAATACCATCGCGTTTGAGTAACTGAGTGGTATTCCAGGCACTATGCGCTTCACCGATACTGGCAAGCATTTCACGGACTGTTTCCAGATGCATATCTAATTCAAAGTGACCATGCTGGCAAAGACGTTGTAAGTCTGCCAGACAACGCTCAGCATCATCCAAACGCTCACCAATAAAATTGTTGGCACGTTCAAGATTTTCCTTCTTTTTGTAGAAGGTTTTATTGATATCAAAGATTTTCTGTTTCAACTCATGCAATGCATCTTTCCAGCTATCATCTTCGTGACCGCTGGCAAAAAGACCAAACACGCCGGGACGGCCAGTCTTTTTATGCTCAAGCAACATATCAGTAATTCCTGCGTAGGCAGATACGACAAATATGCGGTTATAGATCGAGTCGTTATGAACGGGTTTCAGAATGATGTTATCGCGGACAGCAACATAGTCGCTCATTGATGTGCCGCCGATTTTTTCTACCGTATGAAAACTCATTGTTATATCTCTGTTATATCCTTTTGTGGGTTGTTCCTGTTAGTCAACCAAATTCGACCAGGAGTGGTCGATGAGACAGGGCTGTGACCCTGCTGCGTATGCCTGTTAAAGGCAATATCCCGTATCACACAGGTATGATACAGAACGAATTCAGTCAGTTGCTGATCCTAATCAACTGCCAATTCATAAACTGCCTTTATTATGCAGTTCTGTGTCATGTGATGACGGGTAACAAACCAGCTTAAACTCGTTGAATGCAGGTTGTGTTGTATTACGTGCATTATGAGTTCTCTCTTTCGAGCTGAAAAAACTGGGCTGCAAAAAACAACCGGCAGTCAGAAACTACCGGTTGTATATAGCAAACTGTTATTGACGCGCCATTTTTTCAACTTCGTCGCTGACGGAATAGTCGCCTTCGAAGTAGTCTTTTTCTTCCGGAATGTCACCAGCTTTATCACAGACTTCCTTGATCGATTCTTCCAGAATGTTGATACCTTTTTCCAGATTTTCCTGAGTAATCGTTAAAGGACACAGGAATTTCACAACATGGTCTTCGGTACCACTGGTTTCGATAATCAAACCTTTTGTAAAGGCATTGTGCGTAATTTTTCCAGCGATATCGCCGCTTACACAGTTGATACCACGGAACATTCCGCGACCATGTGAGTTGAAGTTACCTTCACCGTATTTTTCAACAATTTTATCGACACGCTGAGCAATGTAATCACCTTTCGCCTGCACTTCTTTGGCAAAGGTGTCATCTTTCCAGTAATTATCGATCGCTGCCTTAGCCGTAATAAACGCAGGATTATTACCACGGAAAGTACCGTTATGTTCACCTGGTTTCCACTGGTCAAGTTCCGGTTTCATCAACAGAATAGCAAATGGTAGACCGTAACCACTCAGTGACTTCGATACAGTTACAATATCCGGATAGATACCGGCTTCTTCAAAACTGAAAAACGTGCCGGTACGTCCACAACCAGCCTGTATATCGTCAATAATCAGTAGGACGTCATGTTTTTTACAAACCTCTGACAGACTCTTAAGCCAAGTCATGGAACAGGCGTTAATACCACCTTCACCCTGAACAGTTTCAACGATCACAGCTGCGGGCTTATCAACACCACTACTTGAGTCTGACAGGACCTTGTCCAGGTAATTAGTGGTATCCACTTCATCACCCAGATAACCATCGTAAGGCATGCGGGTTGCACCACTCAGGCTAACACCTGCACCACCACGGTGGTGACCGTTACCAGTAACGGCCAGTGAGCCCAGTGTTTGACCATGCCAACCGTTAGTGAAAGAGATTACATTCTCACGACCGGTAAATTTACGTGCCGTTTTCAATGCAGCTTCTACCGCGTTGGTTCCAGTAGGACCGGTAAACATAACAATGTAATCGAGATCGCGTGGTTTCAGAATGTATTCATTAAAGCTTTCCAGAAACTCACCTTTGGCTCGAGTGTGAAGGTCTAGGCCCTGTGTAATACCATCATCTTCAATATATTTGAGCAATTCTTTTTTGAACAGCTCGTTGTTATGACCATAGTTGAGCGAACCGGCGCCAGCCAAGAAGTCAAGATAGACATTGCCCTCTTCATCGTAAACGTGCTCATCCTTGGCACGGTTAAAGATACGGGGAAATGAGCGCGCATATGAACGTACTTCCGATTCGATTTCCTCAAAAATTTTCATGTTATTGATGTCTCCTGATAATTATTTTGTCGGTTCCAGTCAGTGTGAGAACAAACTATTTAAATGGCCCGATTTTGACCAGCATTTCCGTCTCATGCTGGCCGGCAAAGTGTTGCTGGCGATCAAACATGACTGAGTGATTCAATTCAGCACCCAGTTTGTTTGCCAGACTTTCAAATAACGCCCATGAAGCCCGATTATCGGGGGTGATGGTCGTTTCTATAAATTTGACATTCTCGCAGGCTGGACGTTCAAGTATTTCGCGAAGCATTCGGCCTGCAAGTCCCTGTCCGCGAGCTTTTTCACCTACTGCAACCTGCCATATAAATAACGTGTCAGGCTTTTTCGGTAAAACATAACCAGAAATAAAACCCACGATGTTTTCGTCCAATTCAGCGGCTACAGATGTGTCGGAGAAATGACAACTCTGGAGTAAGTTGCAATACATTGAGTTGGTGTCCAATGGCGGGCATTGGGCAATCAGTTCATACACGGCTGCACCATCTTCTGCTGTAGGTGTCCGCAAGGTAATCGGAGCAGCATCGGCTTTTGCAAGATTCATATTATATGATAGCTCTATTGTTTATATGTCTAATTAATTAAATTTGGATTGTAGACGAATAAATGCAGTAAATATGCGTATTAACGTTAATTTTCAATTAATTAAGTAATTTAATGCTTGATTTGTTTAGACGTCTAAATATATAGTACACTAAATAAATATAAAGTCCAGTCTCAGTCCATCATCCTAAGTTATATTGATGTCAGAACAATTACACACAAATGAGTGGCTTTGTTTTACGGTTGAGGATGAAATTTATGCTCATCCAGTTCAGCAAGTCAAAGAAATTCTTAGTTACATAGAACCCGTCCCTGTGCCCGGCTCATTGGCGTGTATAGAAGGTGTGCTTAATGTCAGAGGGGAAATTGTCACCATCCTCTCCTGTAGGCATCTGCTGGGATTAAATAGCAATGCGCCGACGGAACACATTGTCATTTTAGAAACGGTTGCCGGCTCCGTAGGTATCACCGTTGATGAGGTAAGTAGAATTAGATTTTTAGATCAGGATGATATGCAACCAACGGAACAACAAGCAGACTGCAGTCCGATCAAGGCAACGATTAATGACAATAAAGAGTTATTAATACTGACTGATTTTGATCGTTGCGTTACGCAATTGGAAAATTATGAGTAAAACTATAGGTTTGAATCTGGACGCGGTTTATGATCTGGACCTCAACGACGCCCAAAAGGATCAGCTATTGAACCAAATTGAAGAAGTGCTGATTGCACTGCGACGTGTAATTAGAGCTACCGATCTGCACTCTAAATACCTGGCAAAGACAACAACATTGACGGCACCACAAATTTTATTATTGCAGACGTTAAGAGACAGGGGCCAGATTACGATAGGGGAACTGGCACAGGATGTCAGCCTAAGTCAGGCCACCGTCACCACAATTCTAGATAGATTGGAAAAACGTGATTTGGTTTACCGTCAACGCTCTGTCACAGACAAACGCAAAGTCCATGCTTTTCTGACTGATGCGGCGATGGCAATCTTAAAAGACGCGCCAATTCCATTACAGGAACAATTTACCCGTCAATTTGGTGAGCTCCAGGAATGGGAACAAACCATGATCATTTCATCATTGAAACGGGTAGCACAAATGATGGATGCCCAACATATTGATGCATCACCAGTGCTGGATATAGGCGTACTCGACAGACAAGACACAATTATTGAGAAACCTGATGCATTTGTTGTGGGGAAAAAGAAAACCTAGAGTTTTAGCAAACGTTCTATGCCACTGGCGGGTAAGGGTTTACTGAAATAAAACCCCTGGAACACATCACAGCCCATTCTTGATAGTAATCGAGCCTGCTTATGTGTTTCAACACCCTCACCCACGGTTTTTATACCAAGGTTTTCTGCCAGTTGAATAATGGTTTGTGCGATCGCTGCGTCCTTCCTGTTAAACACAATTTCATCAACAAACGATTTATCAATTTTCAGTGTATCAATAGGAAAGTTCTTCAAATAACTCAAGGATGAGTAGCCCGTACCGAAATCATCAATAGCCAACAAGACACCCGTTTTTTTCAATGCAAAGAGTAACGGTATTGTCTCTGCAATATCCTTAAGCATGGCGGTTTCGGTAATTTCAAGCTCAAGTGTTTCTGCCGGTAACTGGCTCTGCGCCAGAGTACTACGGACACGATCCGTCAAATAACTCTGATTAAACTGCAAAGCTGATAAATTTACGGCGATTCGAAACGCACATCCTGCTCTTTCCTGCCAGCTACGCACTTGATTACAGGCTTCTTTCAAAACCCAATCACCAATTGGTAGAATGAGCCCCGTTGACTCAGCAACATCAATAAACTGATCCGGTGACAGTAAGCCTTTTTCCGGATGTCGCCAGCGCAACAAAGCTTCAAAACCAATAATCGACTTTGATTCAGACTCATACTGTGGTTGATAATGAAGTTCGAACTGATCCTGGTCTAACGCATTACGCAAATCGTTCTCGACTTCAAGTCGCAGCATTAAATAGTTATTCATGCTTTCTGAAAAGAACTGATAATTGCTGCGACCACTCTCCTTGGCGTGATACATGGCCACATCAGCATGCTGCAATAATGTCTTAACATTATGACCATCATTTGGAAACACAGTGATGCCGATACTAACTGTCACATATAGCGGTTTATCGCTAATCATAAAAGGTTCTGAAAAAACAAGATTGAGTCGTTCGGCAATTTCAGCAATCTCGTCAACGCGATCAACACCATCCAGAATGACAGTAAATTCATCGCCGGCTAGTCTGGCTACACGGTTGTCGGCTTCTTTAGCAATCTTAGCTACCACATCCGATTCGCGGACACATTGTTTAATTCTGGCTGAAGCTTGGCAAAGCAATTCATCCCCCACATGATGGCCATGGGTGTCGTTGACATATTTAAAGCGATCCAGATCCAAAAACATCAGCGTGAAATGACTTCGGCGCCTTTTGGCATTGGCAATAGCCGTTTCAAGTTGCTCGATAAACAGACGCCGATTGGGTAAGTCAGTCAGCGTGTCATAGTATGCGTAATACGTGATTTCCTTTTCTGATTGTTTGCGCAATGTGATGTCATGCAATGTGCCGACTATACGCCATTGGCCGTATTCGAAAGTGATATCCGAACGTTCATTAATGAACACGATTTGTCCGTCACTACGAATGACTCGATATTCAATATCGTAAGAGCGTTTTTCGCTAATGGCTGCCCGGACTGCATCCATAAAATGACGTCGGTCATCACGATGGATATGGTGTATGGATCGCAATAATGTGAGTTTGTTCTCGCGCGGCAGTCCCAGCATATCGAACATATCATCGGAGCAATCAACATGATCCGATTTAAAATCCCATTCCCAATAGACCAGGTGAGCAATTGACTGGGCTTTCGCCAGCTTATTTTTATTTGAGCTCAGTTCTTGTAATGTCCTATTTGCCTTGAGGATGTAACGAACACGATGATTAAATAGTGGCCACTTGAGCGGCTTGGTCATAAAGTCTGTGGCGCCAACCTCAAATGCTTTTTCGACATCTTCCACATCATCCAGCGCAGTGACCATGACAATGGCACATTCCTGACCTTTGGGGAGGGTTCGTATAAGTTGACAACATTCGAATCCGTCCATGCCTGGCATCGATACATCCAATAATATAATGTCTGGCATATACTGATTAAATGCAGAGATAGCCTCTTCACCACTCTCGGCCTCAACAAGATGCAGTTCTATACCTCTTAAGGCCTGCTTCATCAGCATACGAGTCACCGGATCATCATCGACCAGCAGCACCACATCTTTTCTGACTGCATCCTCCATTATGCCGCTCCGAATCGTCCTTTGAGCATCAACTGAGCTTGCTCATAACTCTCCACTAACCGCTCGATGTACGGATACGCCTGGTCAACCTGATTGTTCCTGCCTAATTTTTCTATCTCGTGAGCAATTTCACTGACTCTGGCCGCACCGATGTTGGCAGAACTTGATTTCAAGGCATGTGCGGCTTTAAATAATTGTTCTGCATCATCGCCAGTCAGACTCTGCTTAATTTGTTCGATAAGTGACGGACTGCGCTGCAGGTAGACTTCGACAATATTGGCCATTAAAACCTGATTTTGTTCGCCGGACATGGCAGAGATTTCGTCCAAGACATCTTCATCAATAACCGGCAGTTCAGCCATTTTATGGGGCACTTTTTTCAACCATTTATTAAGGCAACTATCCAATTGAGCAAGGGTAAACGGCTTCACCAGCATGTCATCTGCACCTGCCCTCTTGAACTTATTCACCACATTGGACTGAACATCCGCTGTCAAAGCAATGATAGGCGTAGATGAATTAGCACCCGCTTCCCCACAATCACGAATCTGTTTTGTTGCATCAAGTCCTCCCATCTGAGGCATGTGGTAATCCATCAAAATCAAATCATATTCAGTATCTATGCTGTGGCTGACTGCATCCAGACCATTAGTAACGATATCAACCTTAAACCCCATATTTGATAACATTCCAAGAGCGACCTTCTGATTAACTTCGTTATCTTCCACGAGCAATACTCGATTCCCTTCACCTTTCGCTTTGACAGTATCATCAGATACGTTCTGCTTATCAGTCTTTTGGATATCCGCATGAGGCAATGGAACCTTAAACCAAAATTGCGTTCCTTTCTCTTTGTCACTGTTTACACCGTAGTGTCCGCCCATCAAATTAATCAGGCGGGCACAGATTGCCAAACCTAATCCTGTACCACCATAACGACGGGTGATGGAATTATCAGCTTGTGCAAAAGGGGTAAAGATTGATTTCAGCTTATCCTGACTGATGCCAACCCCGCTGTCATTCACCTCAAAATTCAACCAGTTTTCATCGGCGGATTTCGCTTCAGACACAATGACAGACACCTCACCTTCATCGGTAAACTTAATCGCATTATCAATCAAATTGTTCAGAATTTGTCGTAATCGGAGCGGATCAGCAAGGTAACTACCGTGACACGCTTCAGGATTAAAGGATATTTCAATTCCTTTTCTCTCTGCTTTAGCACGATTGGTTTCAATCACGGACTTCATGAAAGAGTGAATATCCAGATGTTGCTCTTCCAATTCAACTTTGGACGCATCCAGTTTAGAGAAATCCAGAATCTGGTTAAGCAATTGAAGTAATGTCTGAGCAGATTCATCCAGCATTGCTACAGTTTCAGCCGCATCCTTTTCGAACTTATATAACTTTAATAACTCAGCAAAGCCAATCACGCCGTTCAAAGGCGTTCGAACCTCATGACTCACTACAGCCAAGAATTCTGCTTTTGCTTTATTCGCTTCATTGGCCACTTCCAGTGCCGATTCCAGTGCCTCAGTTCTGGCTTCGACACGTTGTTCCAGCTCCTCATTAATGCGTTCAAGTTGCACACCACGTGTTTCCACCTCATCTATCATGTGATTGAAGCTCTTTGCGAGTTGGTTGAATTCATAGGTACTGGCTTCTGGTGCACGTTGCTGATAGTTTTTATTACGATTGATGTCAGCAATTGTCGACATTAATTGGTTGAGCGGTGTCGTGAATAGCCTTACCAACCATAACATCGCTACCAAACTAATAGTAAAAGCAACCACCGCTGTCAGAGAAACCACTTTATACAAATTAAGTAACTGATGGCGAAGATCGGCCATATCATCATTTAGGTACATCAGCCCAACTAATTCCCCATGGCTAATCATTGGAATAAAAATATTTAATCCATTTTCATTTTCATTAATTATCGTTTTCTGCTGCGCTTGAACTTGTCTGATTTGACGTGTCTGGGGTGTTTCCGCGCCTGAGTCACGCTGAAATCGGGCAAAAATCTCTCCGTCTCTGTCATAAATTGCGGCTTGATTGATACCAGGGCGGACACGAAGTGAGGCTAAGGTTTGCCTGGCAGCCACAGGATCGTTGAACAGTAATGCGGCCAATGTATTGGTTACCAAAATATCACCCAAGGCATTCAAATCATCTTGGGCATGAAACCTTATGACTTCACGTTGATTGCTAATAATGGCAAAAGAAATAATGCTGATTGTCAGAAGACCTAACAACATCAAGGTCATGACCAATCTGAATTTGAGTGACTTAGTCCATTTCATTTAACGTCTACTGCTAATTTTAATACTTGCGAGCTCATTTTCAGTTGAGCTTTATCCAATTGTTGTTGGTTAACTTTGAAATGAAATTTATTTTCCTTCCTAACAACTTCTATCATGCCACCCTCATCAACAAAATCGACAATATCAGAGACGGTCAGTACCGGTTTGTCAGCAAGATACATAAATAGCTGTTGAGTGAGATCCCCTTCGGTTTTATCAATAAAGATCAAATGACATGAATGACTCTGCTCAATGCCTGAGAGCTGTTTGACAATAATCGGTTTATTATCGATTTTCTTTCCCTTCAATGTGCCAAAACTGCTTTTTAATCTGTCTGAGAAATAACATAAATCAATCGTTTTTTTCTTCGTCATGGCCTCGGGCCAGCTTGCATATTTTGCAAAGTTATAACTCAACTTCGCAACCATTGAGCGAGTATCCAACTTTTCAGCCGATGTGACACTATGCTGAAAACTGATAAGAATAAACAGTCCGAAAGCAAACATGAAGCAGCGCGTCATCATGACCATGACCCAACCTTCATTTGACCAAAGCAGGTTATATAAACCTTGTGAATAATCGAGCGCACTACTTTGCGACGAATATCATCAGCAGTATGAGAGTGAATAATAACGACAAGGTTTGATAGTAATTCGGAGTGAGCGGAGGCAGAAGTGAGCTCAATATACAATAACGCTTGAAGACTGACAGCAAAGGGTTCTTCGTTTGTTTTGGTACGCGCTTGAACACATGAAAGAAAAAGGAGTAACAGTAGAGCTGTTGCTACTTTTCGTCGTCTTAGCATGTGCATACTGTCTCTCCATTGTTTGACAGAAGCAAATCCGATTTTTCCTTAATCGGATTGCTGTCGTAAAGAGATACAGGATTTAAACAAAAAATGCCAGTTAGTTCACACTTTTAATCAGGCATTTCTATCTGGATAACTAAGCTTTTCATGGAGCTGGATTTGGATAAAGCTGATGAATATCTGCTATGCCTGATAAGACTTCCTGACTTAAATCGAGATTGATACTGTCAATATTATTCTGCAGTTGATTCATATTGGTGGCACCAATAATATTAGCTGCCAAAAACGGCCTTGAATTCACAAAGGCTAAGGCCATTTGTGCCGGATCCAAAGCATGTTTCCGGGCTAAATCAACATATGCCTGAGTGGCTGCAACAGCTTGTGGGTTGCTGTAGCGTTTATAGTGTGGCCAACGTGTGATGCGTGCACCTTCAGGTTGAGCATTATTGAGGTATTTACCCGTTAACACACCAAAGCCCAGTGGCGAATAGGCTAACAAGCCAATATTCTCCCGATGACTGATTTCGGCACAGCCCACTTCATAACTGCGATTAAGGAGGCTGTACGGGTTCTGGACACTGACTATGGTGGGCAGCTTGTATGTTTTTGCTACCGTCAAAAATTGCATAATGCCCCAAGGCGTTTCATTGGAAAGACCAATATAACGAATCTTACCCGCCTTAACTTCTCCCTCCAGAGCCGCCAAAGTTTCATGTATTGGTGTAAGCTGTTCTTCACTCGCCTCCGCCTCAAATCCTAACTGACCAAAATAATTGGTTTCACGCTCGGGCCAATGCAATTGATACAGATCTAAATAATCGGTTTGTAGTCGCTCCAAACTGCCATTTAATGCCGCACTGATAGTGCTGGCATCAAAGCGTGTTTGCCCTTTCCTGATATGTGAAACCCAGTCGGGCCCGGGGCCAGCAATTTTACTGGCCAGAACAATATCATCGCGTCGACCACGTTGCTTCAACCAGCTACCTACTACTTTTTCAGTTTCGCCATAGGTCTCTGCTTTTGGTGGGATGGCGTAAAGCTCCGCGGTATCAATAAAGTTAACGCCTTGAGACACCGCATAATCTAGTTGTTCAAGTCCTTCACGCTCCGTATTCTGTTCACCATAGGTCATAGTACCGAGGCAAATTCGGCTGACAGTTAAATCGCTTTTACCCAGAGTGTTGTATTGCATAAATTCCACAGCTTTTTAAATAAAAAGGCCTTGCTTGAACTAGACAAGCAAGGCCCTCAACATAACAAGCACGTCTTTAAACTGGCAAACCTGTTTTACTTAGGGGCCATGAACATACTGTCATAGGAAACCGAAATCTCCGGATTGTTTAATACATCCGCCTTAAACTCTATCGGCGTTAAACCGCCCTGCAAATCGTCAGCAGACACCCGAACCAACGCCGTCACAGGTATCACCTTGCCCGGTTCAACGATGACTTCTTCATCCATACCATGCAGCGTCGCCCCGTCCAGCCCACTCACCCGATAACGCACTTCTATCGGCTGCTGGGTTTTGTTCAACAGCTTCAGCGTGTATTTATTTTGTATCGAACCATCACTGAGTTTCACAAACACCGGCTGACGGTCGTGAATTACTTTGAATTCCGTCGGCGATAAGGTCGCAAAACCATACACAATTCCCGACAAAGCCATTAACAATATCAGACTGTAAATGATGACGCGCGGACGTTTATACATCGGTAAGACGTTGGCGTCGTGATGCAGTTCCTTATAGGAAGCATAACGTATCAATCCCCGTGGCTGGTCGGTCTTGTCCA
>NZ_CBFHHW010000009.1:0-3167 GCF_965655755.1 Methylophaga sp.
ACAAAGGGCATGGTGTGTTCCAACCATGCCCTTTTTTAATGTGACAGGCTTTCTGTCAGGCGCTCTTTTAATTCGATTTCTGCATCTTCGCTTAAAGCACTATCTTCATCAGTTGTGATAAAAAACACGTCTTCTACCTGATCACCCAGCGTATTGATTTTCGCATTGATCAATTGCACTTCACAGGCAAGGAAAACCTGTGCCACTGCAGATACAAGGCCCGGTCTATCATGTGTGAATAGCGACATGACAGTATGATTTTGCTGCATATTAGTTTCAAACTCGATACTGGGCTCAGTCTTGAATAACTTCATTGTACGAGGCGTAATTAATGGACAGTATGGTTTCACTTCACCCGTATTCGCCAGTTGTTTTTTCAGTGATTTGATAATCTCACCGGATTCCAAGGTTTCACCATTGACGATAAACGTATTGAGCGCATCTTGCTCACTGGTGATATTGACTTTGGCATCCAATACGTTCAACTGACATTGTTCCAGCGAAGAAGTGATGGCAGCAAATATACCGGGGCGATCACGCGTAACAATAAACAATTCTAGGGTGTGCTGTTCATTGTGCGTGCGTATTGCAATTAAGGGATCATCATCGGCATGATCGAGACGTTGTTCAGTTTGCCAGACTAACTCATCAATAGAGTGGCGCAGAAAATACTCCAGATCATAGGCTTGCCATAACTGGCCGATATCCTGTTGATGGCGACCTTTTGACAACAGAGTTTGCATTGCTTCCTGATATTTTTTATAACTTTTTTCACGTGTGCTTTTTGCTTGTGCTTCAGTGTGTTCAATCCATTGCCGTGTACTGTGGTAGAGCTGTCTAAGCAATGAATCCCGCCAGCCATTCCAAAGATTATCGTTTGTGGCTCGAATATCAGCCACAGTCAGTAAGTAAAGGTAATTGAGACGATCAGTGGTTTTGACCTGATCCGCAAATTTTTTAATGACATCAGGATCTTCCAGATCGCTTTTTTGAGCAGTGGCTGACATCGCAAGATGTTGTCTGACCAAAAATGTCACAGTATCCGTATCGTATTGACTTAAATTGTGCCTTTCACAAAATGCCTCGGCATCAGCCATACCCAACACACTGTGATCACCGCCACGTCCTTTGGCAATGTCATGATAAATACCTGCGATATAGAGAATTTCTGGTTTCGGTAGTTGATAAAAAATTTCCGAACAAAGTGGAAACTCGGTTTTATATTCCTCGCAGGAGAAACGACGCAGATTTCGAACAAGAAACAAGGTATGTTCGTCCACCGTGTAGGCGTGAAACAAATCATGCTGCATTTGTCCGACGATTCGCCCAAACTCAGGCAAGTATGCACCTAACACATCAAGTTCATTCATCCGCCTGAATTCATGCGTGATGCCTTTGGGCTGACGAATGATTTCCATAAACAAAGTGCGGTTTCGTATATCACGGCGGAACTTATCATCAATCAGATGCAGGTGGGCGTGAATCTGCCTAATCGTTGATGCTCTGACGCCTTTAATTTCAGGGTGCTGCTCAAGAACAAGAAACACTTCCAAAAGGGCATAGGGATAATACGCGAAGATACCTGGATTAATGGTTTCAAGGTAACCATTATGTGCCTGAAAACGACGGTTGATGATTTTGACCTGGCGGGTTTCATCAGCCTGAATAATCGTCTCTTCGAACAACTGTAAAAGAAGACTGTTCATTTGATCCACTGATCGTGCGCAGCGGTAATAGTCTTTCATGAAGTGCTCGACCGCCATGCGGTTGGCAGTATCTTTGTAACCTAATTGTTTGGCGAGTTCACGTTGATGATCAATCATCAACTTTTCTTGTTTACGTCCTGCCAGATGATGTAAGGCAAAGCGGATGGTCCATAAAAAGTCTTGCGCTTTTTGCAGCGTTTCAAATTCACTATTCGCAAGAAACCCTTTTTGTCTCAGACCTTCCAGATTTTTGACATCAAAATGTTGCTGAGCGACCCAGTTCACCACCTGTATGTCTCGAAGGCCGCCGGGAGACTCTTTGATATTAGGTTCAAGATGATTGGTGGTGTCGTTAAATTTCTGATGGCGTTGTTGCTGTTCTTCTCTTTTTAATTCGAAAAAGCGTTTTGTATCCCAAGTTTTATTGGTAACTGTCAGCTGTTGCAGCGATTCAAAAAGAGATTCATACCCGCAGAGAAAACGTGCCTCCAGCAGGTTTGTCGAGATCGTGATGTCTTCTTCAGCTTGTTGTCTACATTCCTGAATCGTTCTGACACTGTGGCCTATCTCGAGTCCAATATCCCATAATTGAGTCAGAAAATCGGACAAGGATTGTGGCGGATGCTCGGAAACAGATTCGTCCAGTAATACAAGCAAGTCGATATCAGAAAAAGGATGTAGCTCACCACGGCCATAACCACCGACGGCAATAAGACTGACTGGCGATGCATCATCGATATGCTGCTGCCACATTTGCTGCAAAATTTCGTCAACAAATGCGGCTCGTTGATAAACCAGTTCTTCGACTGGAATCCCTTGATCGAACTGCTGTTTTAGAAATTCCTGACTTTGTTTCAATGCATGACGACAAAGCTCACTATTGACTTCAGCATCAGGTGGCATCACCAGGTTGCCAACTTCCCAGACGGACATTTCTTGTGGCGGCATCAAGGCGGACATCAGCTGGCTTTTTCTTCTTCCCGGAGCGTTAATATTTCATAGCCGTTATTCGTGACCAGAATCGTGTGTTCCCATTGTGCTGAAAGAGAGCGATCTTTGGTAACCACTGTCCAGCCATCGGGTAACTGGCGCACGTGTCGTTTACCGGCGTTAATCATGGGTTCAATGGTGAATGTCATACCTTCTTTCAGTTCCATCCCTGTTCCAGGCGTTCCGTAATGCAAAACTTGTGGTTCTTCATGAAATACCTGACCAATTCCATGCCCACAATACTCACGAACAACTGAAAATTTTTCTTTTTCGGCATGTTGCTGGATTGCATGCCCGATATCACCTAAGCGTATGCCAGGCTTGACCATGTCTATACCTATTAACATGGATTCACGGGCGACACGACATAAACGCTCAGCAAGGATAGATGTCTTTCCAACGTGGAACATTTTACTGGTATCACCGTGGTAGCCATCTTTTATAACAGTGACGTCAATATTAATGATATCG
>NZ_CBFHHW010000009.1:3176-13659 GCF_965655755.1 Methylophaga sp.
TTTCCAACGTGGAACATTTTACTGGTATCACCGTGGTAGCCATCTTTTATAACAGTGACGTCAATATTAATGATATCCCCATCTTTGAGCTTTTTTTCAGCGGGGATACCATGGCAGATCACATGATTAACAGAAGTGCATACTGACTTAGGGAAGCCATGATAGTTGAGTGGTGCAGGGATAGCCTGCTGCTCATTAACAATATAATCGTGACAAATTTGATTCAGCTCATCCGTTGTTATGCCAGCTTTAACATAGGGTGTAATCATCATCAGCACATCAGCCGCTAATTTGCCGGCGACGCGCATTTTTTCAATTTCATCTGCAGTTTTTATGCTGACAGCCATTTAAATTCCCGCTTTGATTATTTAAGTTTCGTAATTGCCCATAGTTTGCCGTAAATTTGGTCTACTAACCAGTAATGACAGTGATGAATTGACTCAGTGTGTCTTTTAGCTTTGTTTTGTCTGGTAATTGTGGAATAATATGCGCGCCTATCAAAGGCAAAATTCACACATGTGCCGGCACAGACGTCGGGGTGCTGTTGGGGTAACCTAATCAGTCGACAGCTGGGGCACATGGAGGATCAACCCCATATTATAAGGTATAAACATGGCTAAAACATCTATGCGCCAAATGCTTGAAGCAGGCGTACACTTTGGGCACCAAACCCGTTACTGGAACCCTAAAATGGGTCAGTTCATCTTTGGTAAACGTAACAATATTCATATCATCAACCTCGAGCAAAGCCTGCCTTTGTTCAATGATGCGCTGAATTATGTGAGTAAATTGGCTTCTAAAAAAGGCCGTATCCTGTTCGTAGGCACTAAACGTGCGGCACAAGACGCAGTTCGCGAAGACGCAGAACGCGCAGGCATGCCCTACGTCAACCGCCGTTGGTTGGGTGGTATGCTGACCAACTATCAAACTGTTCGTCGTTCGATCAAACGTTTGGATGCTATCCAGGAAATGGTTGAGTCAGGTAAAACAGAAGGTCTGAAAAAGAAAGAAGTTTTGGATCTGACCCGCGAGCAAGAAAAACTTGAAAAAAGCATCGGCGGCATCCGTAAGATGGGTGGGTTACCTGATGCAATGTTTGTTATCGACGTTGAGCATGAAGGCATTGCTATCAAAGAAGCGAATAAACTAGGTATTCCGGTTATTGCGGTTGTCGATAGCAACAGTAATCCTGATGGTGTCGACTACGTCATTCCGGGTAACGATGACTCAATGCGCGCTATCCGATTGTATACAGCGAATATTGCTGATGCCATTCTGGAAGGTCGTGCTTCAGTCACTACTGCGGATGCAAACGAAGAATTTGTAGAAGTAGCCGAAGAAAGTGCTGAAACAGCAGGCAAATAATTTCTACTGAGTACATGTAGCAGGCTCGCCCTTAGGGCGGGCCTGTGTTGTATGTGTGGCGCGGATACTGTGAGCCAGCATAAACAAATAGATTGAAGGGTAAGAATAATGGCAATTACTGCAGCTTTAGTAAAAGAACTGCGTGAGCGTACCGGCTCAGGCATGATGGAATGTAAAAAAGCATTGGTAGAAGCAAACGGTGACATCGAGCTTGCTATCGAAGAAATGCGTAAAGCCGGTTTGGCAAAAGCTGACAAAAAAGCGGATCGCGTTGCAGCTGAAGGCGTTATCGCGATTGAAGTGAGTGCGGATGGCAAAAACGCTATCATGCTGGAAATTAACTCAGAAACCGATTTCGTGGCGAAAGCGGATGATTTCATTAACTTTGTCAATTCAGTAGCTAAAAAAGCACTGGAAACACAACCAGCCGATTTGGATGCATTGAAAACAATGACATTGGAGTCGGGCGAAACAGTTGAAAATGTTCGCCAGGCACTCGTTGCAAAGATTGGTGAAAACATCCAGGTTCGTCGTTTTACAACATTGTCCAGCGATACTGGCTTGATAGGTTTCTACCGTCACGGTGATCGAATTGGTACGATGGTTCAGATTAATGGCGGTGATGAAGAGTTGGCAAGAGACTTGGCAATGCACGTTGCGGCAAGTCGTCCGCAAGCGGTTTCGCCTGCTGAATTGTCACAGGAATTGTTGGATAAAGAGCGTGATATCGTTGCGACTCAAGCCAAAGAAAGTGGCAAGCCTGACAATATCGTCGAAAAAATGATCGAAGGTCGAATGGCTAAATTCGTTAACGAAATCAGCCTGATGGGCCAAGCATTCGTTAAAGACCCGGACCTGACAGTTGAAAAACTGGTTAAGAATTCGGGTGCAACAGTGGAAGCTTTTGCATTTTACGAAGTTGGTGAAGGTATCGAGAAAGCAGAAGATAACTTTGCTGAAGAAGTTATGGCTCAAGCCAGAGGTAAGTAAAGTATGACAAAAACGGGAAGTCAGCCAGTTTATAAGCGTGTTCTGCTCAAACTGAGTGGCGAAGCGTTGATGGGGGATGCCGAATATGGCATTCAGCCTGAAGTGATTTCCCGATTTGCCAAAGAGATCTCCGAGCTCAATGCGCAAGGCATTGAGCTCGGTATCGTTATTGGTGGCGGGAATATTTTCCGTGGTGCCGGCCTTGCGGCTAGTGGCATGGACCGCGTCAGTGGTGATCATATGGGCATGCTGGCAACGGTTATGAATGCCTTGGCTCTGCAAGATGCTCTGGAACGTAATGGCACATTCTGTCGTGTCATGTCGGCCATCAGAATTCATGAAGTATGTGAAGATTACCTCCGCAGAAGGGCCATTCGACATTTAGAAAAAGGTCGGGTTGTGATTTTTGCAGCGGGCACCGGTAATCCATTTTTCACTACCGATTCGGCCGCCAGTCTTCGCGCTGTTGAAGTTGGCGCAGAATTGATGCTGAAAGCGACACAAGTCGATGGTGTCTATAACGACGATCCCCGTAAAAATCCTGATGCCGTTCGCTATGACGAACTATCTTATGATGAAGTGATCAACAATCGTTTAGCTGTAATGGATACCACTGCCGTTGTGATGTGTCAGGAGCAAAAGATTCCATTACGCGTCTTTGATGTACATGAGAGCGGTAATCTGACCAAGATCATCTACGGTGAAAACATTGGGACTCTGGTGAAATAGGACGAATCATGATTGAAGATATTAAAAAAGACGCGGCAGATCGCATGAAAAAGAGTGTTTCAGCTCTGGGAACCTCAATGGCAAAAATTCGTGCCGGTCGTGCTCATACCAGTTTGCTGGACCATCTGCATGTACCGTATTACGGTTCTGATGTTCCGTTGAGTCAGGTAGCTAACGTTGGTGTTGAAGATTCTCGTACCTTGACTGTGACTCCTTGGGAAAAAGATATGGTGTCGGTGGTTGAGAAAGCGATCATGTCATCCGATCTGGGTGTCAATCCGATGAGTGCTGGAATGACAATTCGCATTCCTATTCCTGCATTGACTGAAGAGCGTCGTCGCGATTTAGTAAAGGTTGCTAAAAGTGAAGCGGAAAATGCACGAGTTGCAGTGCGTAATATACGTCGTGATGCAAACAGTACACTCAAAGATCTGCTGAAAGAAAAAGAAATCTCAGAAGATGAAGAGCGTGGTGCAGAAGAAGAAGTACAGAAATTAACCGATGCCACAATTAAAGAAATTGACCATATCCTGACAGATAAAGAATCGGATTTGATGGAAGTGTAACCACAACGGTTACACTTTACTTTCAACACGTTCTTATGAGTGGTGATGCCGTCAACATTCCAAATCATATTGCCATTATCATGGACGGAAATGGACGTTGGGCAAAAAAGCGTTTACAACCCCGATTTATGGGGCATAGAGCCGGGGTTAAGGCGGTAGAGTCCATCGTCAAACACTGCGCCCAACGTGGTGTCCAAGTTCTCAGTCTGTTTGCATTTAGCAGTGAAAACTGGCGTCGACCTGGCAAAGAAGTCTCTCTTTTAATGGAGCTTTTCAGCCACGCACTCAGCAAGCAAGTAAAAAAACTTCACGAAAATAATATTAAGCTATGTATTGTGGGTGATCTGGAAAAATTTTCTCCTGCACTTAAACAACAAATTTTTGACGCGCAAACCTTAACAGCTGACAACACCGGTCTGATATTGAATATCGCAGCTAATTACGGCGGTCGTTGGGATGTGACGCAGTCAGTCCGACAACTTGCACAGCAAGTGCGCGATGGTGATTTAGACCCTGACACAATTTCTGAAGAGATGATTGACCAACATCTGACGACAGCCAATTTACCAGAACCTGACCTGTTTATTCGCACTGGTGGAGAACAACGCGTCAGTAACTTCATGCTCTGGCAGATGGCCTATACCGAGTTTTATTTTACCGATGTTTTATGGCCCGAGTTTGATGCTCTGGCATTAGATAAGGCTATCATGTCATTTTCTTTACGTGAGCGTCGCTTCGGACGTACGTCTGAACAATTACAGGAAAAGCCGGATGCTTAAACAGCGCCTGATAACAGCCGCAGTGCTTATTCCCCTTGTGGTTTGGGCCTTACTGGCATTACACACTGATATATTACGTTATCTGCTCGGCTTTATTGCTGTGTTGGCAGCTGTCGAGTGGCTACAACTTATGGGCTTTAAGCAAAAAATCAAGATCGCCGGAATTGTAATAACGATGGTGCTGACTGGATTTCTTTGTTTTGTTTATATGCCAACTTTTTTCTTGCTCGCAGCGACCCTGCTTGTGTGGTTAATGGCGACAATATTGGTTGTGTTGTTTGCACATAAACCGTTGCCTGTAAAAGTAGTCGATTTATTCCGGAGTCGTTTTTTTGGCGTCATGATAGCGACAATTATCTTAATAGGGTTTGTGGCGAGTGCCAGCCTGATTCATAACAGCTCAGAACAAGGGCCCATATTACTTTTATTTGGATTAGTAAGCGTTTGGTTAGCGGACACCGGCGGTTATTTTGCGGGCAAACGTTATGGAAAAAATAAACTGGCTAAAGCGATAAGCCCTAATAAGACATGGGAAGGTGTTGCAGGAGGCTTAGTGCTGAGTGGCATCTTTGCTTTGGTTTTTTATGTATCACTACTGGATACCAATATGAGTTTATTCAGTTGGCTATTAATCACCGGGGTGATTGTTCTGATATCCATAGTCGGTGACTTGTTTGAGAGCGTTTTTAAACGCTGCTTTAACGTCAAAGATAGTGGGCAATTGCTACCAGGACATGGCGGTATGTTGGATCGCATTGATAGCCTCTTGGCAGCTGTACCCGTATTTGCTGGGCTTTTGATAGCCTCCGGGGCCTAATTAATGAAAGCAGTCACTATTCTGGGTTCAACAGGGTCGATAGGCGTTAGTACGCTGGATGTATTGAAACGACATCCTGAACAATTTCATGTCTACGCCTTAACCGCTCACTCCTCTGTCGATGTGATGTTGGCACAGTGCCAACAATTTAACCCGGAAATAGCCGTGATGTTAGATGAAAAGTCGGCCGAAAAACTTAATGATGCGTTTGCAAAACTGGATATTCGAACTCAAGTGATGTCAGGGCAGAATGCATTGGAATATGTGTCATCATCCGACGCAACGGATTACGTCGTGGCAGCTATCGTAGGTGCTGCCGGATTATTGCCCACCTTAGCTGCAGCAAAAGCCGGTAAACGCATTTTGCTGGCGAATAAAGAAGCATTGGTGATGAGTGGCGCTTTGTTTATGCGGGAAGTGGAGCAGAATAATGCCACCTTACTTCCTGTCGATAGCGAACATAATGCGATTTGGCAATGTATGCCAGTTGGTGATGAACAGCAATATCAATTTGAGGGAAAAGGTGTTCGAAAAATCATTCTTACTGCATCAGGCGGTCCATTCAGGGATGCCGATTTAGCAACGCTTGACACCGTTACCCCTGAACAAGCGGTCGCCCATCCCAACTGGTCAATGGGACAAAAAATATCGGTTGATTCAGCCACCATGATGAACAAAGGGCTGGAAGTGATAGAGGCGCACTGGTTATTTGGTCTGAGCAGCCAGCAAATTGAAGTTATACTGCACCGACAAAGCATTATTCATTCGATGGTGGATTATGAAGATGGCTCGGTGCTTGCTCAAATGGGTAATCCGGATATGCGTACCCCAATTGCGAACACACTGGCCTGGCCAGAGCGTATTGATTCTGGCGTAGCCCCTCTGGATCTTGTTCGTGCAGGCCAGTTAGATTTTGCTGCGGCCGATTTTGATCGATTCCCCTGTCTGCGCCTAGCTTATCAAGCGCTGGAATCCGGCGGTACCAGTACCGCGATTCTTAATGCAGCGAATGAGGTGGCTGTCGAAGCTTTCCTGCAACGCCAGATAAGGTTCACTGATATTGCCAAGCTGATTGCACAGGTGCTTGACAATTTGCCTGCAAACAACGCTGACTCATTGGAGCAAATTTTAGAAGATGATGCGGCTGCCAGAAAGCGGGCCCACGAGTTGGTGAATTAATGCAGTCGTTATTTTTCTTCCTTATTGCTTTAGCTCTATTGATCGTTATTCATGAATACGGTCATTTTTGGGTCGCCAGAAAATGTGGTGTAAAAGTGCTCCGATTTTCGGTAGGCTTCGGTAAACCATTGTGGCGAAAACTGGGTAGAGACGGTACAGAGTATGTTCTAGCCCCAATTCCTCTGGGCGGTTACGTCAAGATGCTGGATGAAAGAGAAGGCGAAGTTAAAGAAGATGAACTTGACCAGACTTTTAATCGACAGTCCTTAGCTAAACGCACCGCAATAGTAGCTGCGGGGCCTGTGGCAAATCTACTGTTTGCCGTATTTGCATATTGGTTGATGTTCGTTATCGGCATACCAGGCGTTAAGCCGATTATAGGTGAAATCACACCTGCCTCCTACGCATCTGAATCCGGTCTTATTGCAGGTGATGAAATTCTAGAAGTTGATGAGCATTCAACACCAACCTGGAATAAAGCATTCAAAATGCTGTTGGTTAAAGCCGAACAGGGCGGTAAGGCTGAGCTCAGGGTCGATTCTGGCGGAACTGAAATTTCGCACACACTCGAGATACCCCGCATCCAGCTTGAACAATCAGGACAATTATTATCATCATTAGGCATAACACCTATACGGCCTGATATTGCTCCTGTTATTGGAAAGATTGTAGCGGGCGAACCGGCAGATAAAGCAGGCTTAAAATCGGGCGATAAGTTAATCTCGGCAGAAGGTGTTGAAATACGCACCTGGGCTGGTTGGGTTGAAAAAATCCAAGCCAATGCAGGTCAAGAATTCGCGATAAAAATTGAACGTGATGGTAAACAAAAAAGCCTGAGCTTAGAGCCTACTGCTTCTGCTGACGGCACGGGCAGGATAGGGGCTGGCGTTGATACACATTACAGTGACTTGCCTCAATCGATGCGATCAGAATTGCACTATGGACCTCTTGTTGCCGTCAAAGAAGCTGTGAGTCAGACCTGGTTATTTGCAGCCACAACACTAAAAAGCTTGTTTGGCATGCTCACCGGCGAGGTATCGACCAAGAACTTAGGGGGGCCAATAACTATTGCCCAGATAGCAGGCAGTTCGGCAGAGCAGGGGCTAATCACTTTCATCAGTTTTCTGGCCATGATAAGCATTACTTTGGGTGTATTGAACTTATTGCCAATACCGATGCTTGATGGCGGTCATCTGGCAATGTTTCTTGTTGAGGCGGTCAGAGGAAGACCTATTTCTGAGCAAGCCCAAATAAAAGGGCAACGTA
The DNA here is from genome assembly GCF_965655755.1 of Methylophaga sp. Lineage (GTDB taxonomy): Bacteria > Pseudomonadota > Gammaproteobacteria > Nitrosococcales > Methylophagaceae > Methylophaga. Next base: position 10,868 of record NZ_CBFHHW010000009.1, read on the forward strand.
TTGGATTGTTTTTACTGCTACTGCTTATGTTTACAGCGTTTTTCAATGACTTAACAAGACTGTTTGGATAATGCAGGCTTTGCAGGTACACTTACAATTTCGTCGACGGATCGTTAGTATAAATAACAATGAATAAACTACTGCAAATAGTACTATTACTGTGTGTAACCTCAGTTGTGTGGGCTGAGAATTTTGTTATCGAAGATATCAGAGTTGAAGGCCTGCAAAGAATTTCTGCTGGCACGGTATTTAATTACCTTCCTGTCAAAGTCGGCGATGAAATGACGGATAATGATGCGAGAGGCATTATTCGGGCACTTTATAAATCCAAGTATTTCAATGATGTTCAGCTTGAAGAGCAAGATAATATTCTTGTCATCAAGGTAAAAGAAAGACCAGCGATTTCAAGTATCGAACTGGTTGGCAACAAGGACATGGATTCGGGAGAATTATTGAAATCGCTTCGTGAAATTGGCTTTGGTGAAGGTCAGGTATTTGAGCAGGCCATGCTTGAACGGGTTGAACTGGAACTGGAACGTCAATATTTCAGTCGGGGTAAATATGGTGTTGCTATCGAGTCGGAAGTGACGCCTTTATCGCGTAATCGTGTTGCTATCAGAATTACAATGGCTGAAGGTGTGGTAGCAACCATCAGTGAGATCAATATTGTCGGTAATGATTCTTTCGAACAGGATGATTTAACCGCAGAATTCCAGACCACAACTGGCACCTTGCTATCATTCATTACTAAAGATAACCAATACTCACGTCAGAAACTCTCAGCCGACTTGGAAACATTACGCTCTTTTTATTTGGATCGTGGCTTTGTCGATTTCACTGTCGAGTCAACGCAGGTATCAATTAGTGATGATAAAAAGAATATGTTCATTACGATCAATATCAGCGAAGGGAATAAATATAAAATTAATGAAGTCCGTATTGCCGGTAACCTGATTGTACCTGAGCAAGAATTATTCGATTTAGTTACGATTCAAAAGAACTCGGTCTTCTCCCGCAAGGCCGTTACCCGCAGTACTGAAAACCTCACTAACCGTCTGGGTAATGATGGCTACGCCTTTGCTAACGTCAATGCGGTTCCAGATATTAACCGCGAAGAGCAGGAAGTTAATCTGACATTCTATGTTGATCCGGGGCGCCGCGCCTATGTTAGGCGGATCAATATTTCAGGTAATAGCAAAACTCGGGATGAAGTGTTACGTCGTGAATTTCGTCAACAGGAGTCAGCCTGGATTTCGACTGAAAAAGTCGAACAGTCCAAAGCGCGTGTCTCCCGTTTAGGCTATTTTGAAAATGTGAACGTTGAAACTATTCCCGTCGCTGGTGTTCAAGATCAAGTCGATCTTGATTTCAGTGTCTCAGAAACACCCTCTGGTAGTTTGTCTGCGGGTATCGGTTTTTCCCAGTCTGATGGTCTTATTTTCAATGCCAATGTTCAGCAGAAGAACTTTTTGGGTAGTGGTAAAAATATACGCTTTGGTTTCAACAATAGCAGCATCAACACTGTATACAGCTTCGGTTATACCAATCCGTTTGTGACTGTTGATGGCATTAGCCGTGGTTTTAATGCGTATTATCGCGAGACTGATGCAGACGAAGCCAATATTGCCCGTTACACTCTTGATGCCTTTGGTGGAGACATTACTTTTGGTATTCCTATTTCCGAAGATAATCGCATTAATTTAGGTGTCGGCTACGAGCACACAGAGATCAATCTGCCGTCTGACAACCTAATTAATCGCTACCGGGATTTTATCGACCGTGAAGGTGATAGTTTTGATACGGTAACCTTAAATTTGGGTTGGTCAAGTGATAGCCGGGATAATGCATTATTACCCACCAGTGGTGTGTCACAGAGCGTGAATGCCGAATTTGCAATTCCAGGTCCATCCTTGGAGTATTACAAGCTGCGATATAAAGCAAACGCTTATCGACCGATTTCGGATTCATTGACCTTTGCTGTTCGAACCGAACTGGGTTATGGAGATTCGTATGGCGATAGTGAAGAATTTCCTTTCTTCCAGAACTTCTATGCTGGCGGTATAAGAAGTGTTCGTGGTTTCCAAGCGAACACACTGGGTATAAGAGAAGGTGATGAACCTTTGGGTGGTAATTTCCTTGTTACCGGTGGTGCAGAAGTTATTTTCCCGGTACCATTTACAGATAATTCGCTAAAATCGTTCCGCCTCAGCGCGTTTACTGATTTTGGTAATGTTTACGACGTCAATCAGGATTTTGATGCTGGTCTGCTGCGTTATTCTGCAGGTTTATCAGCCATCTGGATTTCACCGTTTGGTGCGATGTCATTCAGTATAGCTGCTCCGCTTAGTAAAGAAGACGGAGATGAAACAGAGGCATTCCAATTTTCGTTAGGATCGACGTTTTAATTAATAACTGGAGTTTAGTGTGAAGAAAATGAAGTTTATCTGGCTGTTGTTTGCATTGATGATTGCAGCACCTGTGAGCTACGCGGCAGATCTTAAAATTGGTGTAGTAAATGCCGGTGCCGTTCTTGATAAATCGCCTCAGAAAGCCGCTGCTCTAGCGCGACTTGAAAAAGAGTTTGCTTCCCGTAGCCAATCGCTGGAGTCAAAACACAAAACACTTCGTGCAGCTCAGGAAAAACTGAACAAAGATGGTGCCATTCTTAGCAGTGACGAACGTCGTGAGCGTGAGCGTGACATTCTCAGTGATCAGCGCGAACTGCAACGTCTTCAGGATGAGTACAGTGAAGATCTGTCAATCCGCCGTAATGAAGAATTGCGTAAACTGGA
>NZ_CBFHHW010000009.1:13757-64323 GCF_965655755.1 Methylophaga sp.
AGAAAGATATTGCAGAAACTATCGTTGATTTAGCAAAAAAAGAATCATTCGATATGATTCTCTATCAAGGTGTTATCTTTGCAAGCGATAAAGTCGATCTGACCGATAAAGTCCTGCAAATGTTGAAAGCGAAATCTAACTAGAGCAAACACGTGAGTTTGACATTAGCTCAGATCGCAGAAGCGATTGCTGGCCAATTAATTGGTGAGGCTGATTATTTGATTGATAGCGTGGGTACATTGGTTCACGCTAAATCTCATCAACTCAGCTTTCTGGCTAATAAGAAATACAAAAAATTTCTGTTTGATTCCCAAGCCGGCGCAGTGATCGTTGCGCCCGGCATGGGAAAAGATTTGAATACCAATGTTATCGAAGCAACAGACCCATATGTTGCGTATGCCAAAGCGGCTGCACTCTTATATCCCGCCCCAAAAACAGAATCTGAAATACATCCGACCGCATGGGTCGATCCCTCAGCAAAACTTGCTGAAAATGTCAGCATTGGTCCTCATGTTACGGTTGAAAGTGAAGCAGTCATTGAAGCGGGCGTTCGAATTGATGCTGGCTCGGTAATCGAACGAAATGTATTGATTGGCGAAGGTACTCATATCAAAGCTAATGTGACTGTTTGCCATGAAGTTCAGATTGGTCAGCGTGCTCTTATCCACCCTGGAGTCGTTCTAGGCGCTGATGGTTTCGGTATCGCTAATGACAATGGTGTGTGGATAAAAGTACCGCAGGTAGGGCGGGTTCTGATTGGTAATGATGTTGAAATTGGTGCCAACACCACGATTGACCGCGGCGCAATTGAAGATACAGTCATTGGTAACGGCGTCAAACTGGATAATCAGATTCAGATTGCTCACAACGTCATTATTGGTGACCATACCGTGATTGCTGGCTGTGTAGGAATTGCAGGTAGTACACGAGTAGGCAAATACTGTGCGATTGGAGGCGGTGTAGCAATTGGTGGTCACCTGGAGATTGCTGACGGGGTACAGTTAACGGGGATGTCGATGGTCACTAAATCCATCAGCGAAGCAGGTGTTTTTTCATCTGGAATGCCTGTTGAACCAAATAAAAACTGGCATAGAAATGTTGTTCGTTACCGTCAAATGGATAAATTATTTGAACGGGTTAAGCTGCTGGAAAAACAGATTAAAGACTAATACCTGCTCACTGAGACTTTACCGGGATGGTGACTCAAAGTAAGATTACGGATCTTTTATAAACTTTAGTCCAAGGGATTTCTGCTTGAATACGATCGACATACACGAAATTCAACGCTTATTACCACATCGATATCCTTTTCTATTAATCGATAGAGTGATTGAATTTACGCCGGGCGAGCATCTTGTCGGTATCAAGAATGTTACCTTCAATGAACCACACTTCACAGGTCATTTTCCGCAAAGAGTCATTATGCCCGGTGTTTTGATATTAGAATCCCTCGCACAGGCTACAGGCTTACTCGCGTTTAAAACGGTTGCTTCGGTTCGTTCTGATGATGCTTTGTATTATCTTGCTGGAATTGATAATGCCCGTTTCAAGAAACCTGTAGAACCCGGTGATCAATTGAAACTAGAGGTAAAGCTGGTTAAAAATAAACGGAATCTCTGGAAATTCAGTGGTGAAGCCAGTGTTGATGGTGAGGTCGTTGTCAGCGCTGATATTATGTGTGTAAATCAAGAAATGCCGAAGTGATACATCAAACTGCCATAATCGATCCTACTGCTATTATTGCCGATGATGTCTCCATCGGACCCTACACTATTATTGGTGCTGATGTCGAAATTGGAGAAGGTTGTGAAATCAAGTCTCATGTCGTCATTAACGGTCCTACCAAGATAGGGAAAAATAACCGAATATTTCAGTTTTCTTCAATTGGTGAAGAGCCTCAGGATAAAAAATTTCATGGTGAATCAACGCGCTTGGAAATTGGTGACAATAATCTCATCCGTGAATCAGTGACGATCAACCGTGGTACAGTTAATGGTGGGGGCATAACCCGCATAGGCAGTAATAACTGGATCATGGCTTACGTGCATGTCGCTCATGATTGTCTTATTGGTAATGAGAACATTTTTGCCAACAATGCTTCTTTGGCTGGCCATGTAATCATTGACGATTACGTCATTCTGGGTGGTTTTACCCTAGTAAGCCAGTTTAATTATCTCGGTTCACATTCATTCAGTGCTATGGGCAGCGTCATATCACGTAATGTACCGCCGTATGTACTGGTCTCTGGCCATATGGCCAAACCGGTCGGAGTTAATGTTGAAGGCTTGCGTCGTCGTCAGTTCAGTGATGTACAGATTAGAAATATCCGTCAGGCATACAAACTCCTTTACCGCTCAGGGTTCCGATTGGAAGAGGCACAACAACGTTTACAGGATATCAAACAAGATGCTGATGAGTTGTTAGCATTAACAGCCTTTCTTGATAAACAAGAGGGTGGCATTATCCGCTAGCTATTGCTAGCGGATAATGCGAATGAAAACTGACTAATCGTTATTTGGAGTAGCGTTGATTTTATGGATACTTAAATCTGCTCCCTCGTATTCTTCCTCTTGTGTTAATCGCAAGCCCATCAGAAGTTTGAGAAGACCATAAACAACGTAACCACCGACAAAAGCGACGAAGATTCCGAGCCCTGTTCCTATCAGCTGAGAAATGAAGCTGACGCCACCTAGTCCACCTAAAGTAACCTGACCGAAAATCCCGGCAGCGATACCGCCCCAAACCCCGCAGAGACCGTGTAAAGGCCATACCCCTAGGACATCATCAATCTTCCATTTATTCTGTGTCAGAGTAAATGTATAGACAAATAAGCCACCTGCAATCAGTCCCGTTGCTAACGCACCAAGAGGGTGCATAACGTCAGAGCCCGCACAAATAGCTACAAGACCTGCCAAAGGTCCATTGTGTACGAAGCCTGGATCATTTCGACCCACCAGGCAGGCGGCGAGGATACCACCGACCATAGCCATCAAAGAGTTGACTGCAACAAGGCCACTGATGCCATCAATTTCCTGAGCTGACATGACATTAAAACCAAACCAGCCTACGCTGAGGATCCAGGCACCTAAAGCTAGGAATGGGATGCTCGATGGTGGGTGCGCATAGATTTCACCTTTTTTACCATAGCGACCATGACGCGGACCAAGGTGAAGTACAGCGGCGAGAGCAATCCAGCCGCCGACTGCATGTACGACGATTGAACCTGCAAAATCATGGAATCCAGCCCCGAATTGATTGGCAAGCCAATCCTGTATTCCATATGCGCCGTTCCATGTAATACCTTCAAAGAACGGATAAATAAAGCCAGCGATTAAAAAAGTAGCGATCAACTGTGGATTAAACCTGGCACGCTCTGCAATACCTCCCGATACGATGGCAGGTATGGCCGCCGCAAAGGTTAACAGGAAAAAGAATTTCACGAGCGCATAGCCATTATTTTCAGTGAGCGCCGGCGCTGATTCGAAAAAGTTAAGACTGTAGGCGATGCCATATCCAATAAAGAAATACGCGATACTGGAAACAGCAAAGTCGACAATGATTTTAACCAAAGCATTAACTTGGTTCTTTTTGCGAACAGTGCCGACCTCGAGAAAAGCGAAGCCAGCATGCATGGCAAGTACCATGATGGCTCCAAGTAATATGAATAAAACATCAGTTGCATTTTGCACGGTCTTGTCCTTCTTTTATTTTTGTATAAAGCACCAAAATAGCAAGAGTTGCACCAAAATAGACAATTCAATAAAAACAATGACATAGAGAATTCGTGATCGTTAATCGTGCAATTGCATGCATCTTTATGGTGCTTTAAGAGTGGTTTCCGCACTTTGTTGGTGCGGGGCATGGATTGCGACAGACAAGATCCACAAACGGTGGATAAAAACGTATAATCATGCCTTTTTAGACTAATTGATGCAGTTGCAATCAATCGCGAGGAGAACGCATGGACATCTATGCATCCGATGAGGAAAAAGCAGAAGAAATCAAACAGTGGTGGCGTGATAACGGCCGCTCAGTAATCGCCGGCATAGTTATTGGTGTTATAGCGGTATTTGGTGGGCGATACTGGCTGAATTTTCAGCAAGTGCAAGCGGAACAGGCTTCTGTAATTTATCAGCAATCAGTCGCTTATATCAGCCAGAATGATTCTGAGGCTGCCCAAGCTGCTACCCAGGAGTTGATGCAAAATTATGCCTCAACAGCTTATGCTGTTTTTGCTGCATTGCAGATGGCAGAAGTGTCTGTAAACCAAGGTGAATTATCAACGGCAGAAGATTTCCTCTACTGGGTAAAGGATAACGCTGAGTTGGGCAGTCATAGAGAGCTTGCGCGTCTGAGATTAGCACGTCTGAAATTCAGTCAGGATGACAATGAACAGGCACTTGAGCTGACAGCGGCTTCTGAAACATCTGCCTTTAATTCTCTATTTGCTGAATTAGAAGGTGATATCAAATTTGCGATGGGAGATACCGACGCGGCTAGAGCTGCATATCAAAAAGCAGCATTGTCGTTGGCAGCTGGAGAACCCCGTCAGCGATTACTACAAATGAAAATGGATGATGTGGCAGCTCATGAAAGTTAATCAATTATTTCACGCGGCCATATTAGGCGGCGTCTTTTTACTGAGTGGGTGCAGTGCTGTTGAGTACTTGTTTGTTGAAGAAGTCTATGAAGCTCCGCCAACCGAACTAACCGAATTTACGCCTGAGTTTAAACCACAGGTCATTTGGGATGCCAGCGCAGGTGATGGTGCAGATGAAACCAACAATGATTTGGGGGCTTATTGGCAAAATGGCCGATTGTTCGCTGTTGACTACGAAGGTGAGGTCAGTGCTTTCAATGCTGAAAACGGTCGTCGTATCTGGGAAACCGAATTGGACACGGCTGTCATAGCCGGTGTTGGCGGCGGCATGGATATAGTGTTGGTTGGCACACAAAAAGGACAACTGATAGCACTAAGTGAGGCCGATGGTACAGAACGCTGGCGTTCTCGTCTGTCGAGTGAAGTATTGGCGCCCCCCACTGCCGCTAATGGAATAGTGGTAAGCAGAACAGCTGATGGCCGTGTCACGGGTATGGCTGCGGATACGGGAGAAGTGCAGTGGTCTTATCAACGTGCAGTGCCCTTATTGAGCTTACGTGGCGCTGGTGCTCCTGTTATTGCAGACAATAAAGTCATCGCTGGCTACGATAACGGCAAACTTGTTGCGCTTTCTCTGTCAGATGGCAAAGTAGTCTGGGAAAAAAGTGTCGCTGTTCCTCGTGGCCGAACGGAATTAGCACGTCTGGTTGATATTGATGCCGATCCGGTTATAAAAAATGACACAGTTTATGTCGTGAGCTATCAGGGGAACGTATCGGGTGTTGACCTAAGCAGTGGCCAGATTTTATGGTCCCGCGAAATGTCATCTCAGTCAGGACTTGATGCCGTCTATGGTGATGCAGTTTATATCAGCGATGATGAAGGCAATGTCTGGGCGGTGCAGGATGGAAGTGGTGACGCACTATGGCGACAAACCCGTTTGGTACGACGCCAGGTTTCGGCACCCGCAGTAATAGGTGAGTATATTGTGGTTGGCGATTTGGAAGGTTACGTGCATTGGTTAGCACGTAATGATGGTCGTTTTGTTGCACGCCAACAAGTGGCCGATGCGGCTATTCGTAGTAAGCCATTGGTTAAAGACGGCGTGGTTTATATCACTGCAGTCGATGGCAGTATCAACGCGGTGAGAGTGCCATAAATTGAAACCTGTTATTGCTTTGGTTGGCCGGCCCAATGTTGGTAAGTCAACGATATTCAACCGCCTGACCCGCAGCCGAGATGCGCTTGTGGCTGATTTTGCTGGTCTCACACGTGATCGGATTTACGGTACTGTTAGAGAAGAGAACCTCGACTTTATCTTGATCGATACGGGCGGTCTGACGGATCAAACTGACAATATGTCTGATTTGATGCGTAAACAGGCTAAAGTTGCGATTGAAGAAGCAGACTTGGTGTTGTTCATCGTTGATGGTCGTGCTGGAGTGATGCCTGCAGATTCCGATGTCGCTCAGCGGTTACGAAACGAAGGTAAACCGGTCCGACTTGTTATTAATAAAACCGAAGGCGAACAGCGCGAAATGGTTGCCGCCGAGTTTTATTCGCTTGGGCTTGGTGAGCCTCAGGTCATTTCAGCCACCCAGGGTCGCGGTTTTACCGAGCTTCTGGACGACATTAAACGCTGTCTGCCACAAGCGGAAATCATCTTTGATGAAGAAGAGGGTGAAGACGAAGAGGGCGATGACGATATCAGACTGGCAGTGCTTGGTCGTCCTAATGTTGGCAAGTCGACACTGATTAACAGGCTGCTTGGCGAAGAACGCGTTGTTGCATTTGATGAGCCCGGTACGACGCGTGACAGTATTCATATTCCTTTTGAAAAAGACGGTATCAGTTATACATTGATTGATACAGCGGGTGTTCGCAGGCGTTCAAAAGTCTCAGAAAAACTGGAAAAATTCAGTGTGCTTAAAACGCTGCAGGCGCTGGAAGACGCGAATGTGGCACTGCTGGTTTTAGATGCCCATGAGGGTATTGTGGAACAGGATCTTCATCTTGCTGGACTGATTCTTGAAAGTGGTCGGGCCGTAGTACTCGCGGTGAACAAATGGGATGGCCTGGATAAGGGCGAGCGGGAGTGGGTTGCAACTAATATAGAGCGACGACTGCCGTTTATGAACTTTGCTAAAACGCATTTCATTTCTGCTTTGCATGGTAGCGGTGTTGGTTTGTTGTTGAAAACAGTCGGACAAGCATACCAGTCAGCCATGACTAAAGTACCTACATCCAGACTCACGCGTGTGCTCGAAGATGCCGTTTCGGATCACCCGCCACCTTTGGTGAGAGGTCGACGAATCAAGTTCCGCTATGCTCATCTCGGCGGTAAAAATCCACCTCGGATAATCATTCATGGCAACCAGACAGATGCCACGCCTAATAGCTACAAACGCTATCTAGAAAATTATTTCAGAGATGTGTTAAAGCTTCAGGGAACACCCGTTATGATTGAATTCAAAACGAGTGATAATCCATTTCGTGATAAGAAGCCAGTGTCCAAGGAACAGCTTACGAAAAAGACACGGCCAGCGAGACGAAGTCGAAAAAATTAGTTTACAAAATTCCGTTGTCGTCCCCCATTAAGTCATCCAAGCTATTTAAATGACCGCGAATTTTTTCGCGGTTAGAGAGTTTTTCTCTGGCTGCCAAGGGAAGATCTGTAAATAAGATTACCTTGCGATCAATCAATGTGTTTATCAAATCTTCCAGTACTCTAATCATGTCCAGATCAGATACTGATAAAGCAGCACGAGCATCATCGGTATTCTCAGAATCACGTAAGAATGAAATAAGCTCTTCCGAATTTATTGAAACTGATTCGTCCGTTTCTGTTTGTGGTGTATCAAAAACCGCAATGATATTTCCTTGCTCATCTCGTTTTACATAAGCCATTATATTTGTTCCCCTCACGTCCTGTATGTCGCATAATTATAGTTAAACTCAAAGTAGGCTTTACAGTAAAGCAAAAAACTGTGAAACTCATCTAATTATTGCATGCCCTGACAAAGCACTGAACGGATACGGAGCACAAGGTCAAGTTGAATACGCAAGTGGAATGGGAAACAGACGATAGTCACTTAACGCATGATGACACGCTGCTGGGATGTTTAACGATTCTGGCTAAAATTCTCAACAAACCTCACAGTCCTGATTCATTAACAGCAGGATTACCTTTAGTTGATAACAGACTCACCCCTACTTTATTTTCCAGAGCGGCAGAAAGAGCGGGCCTTTCATCAAAGGTTGTAAAACGGCCTTTTCGAAAAATATCCAATCTGGTCCTACCCGCAGTCCTTTTACTTAGTGACACTAATGCTTGTGTTTTGCTGGAAGTGAAAGGCAAAAATGCGCGTGTTATTTTTCCAGAAACAGGGGATGGTGAGTCTGAAATAGCAGTCAAAGAGCTTGAAGCGCTCTATAGCGGCTATGCCATTTTTATCAAGCCAGTCCATCTTTTTGATAAACGAACAGAGTCGACTGCGGTACCGCGAACCAAACATTGGTTCTGGGGAACAATACTTCGGTTCTGGCCGATTTATAGCGAAGTGTTTGTGGCATCGATTTTAGTGAACAGCTTTGCCCTAGCCTCACCGCTATTCATCATGAATGTCTATGACAGGGTCGTGCCTAACCACGCTGTTGAAACCTTATGGGTATTGGCAATCGGTGTAGCAACTGTGTTTGTGTTCGAATTGTTACTGCGAACACTCAGAGCCTATTTCATCGATATGGCAGGAAAGAAAGCCGATGTCATTCTGTCTGCGACCATTTTTGAAAAAGTGATGGCGGTCAAAATGTCGGCCCGTTCGAACTCGGTGGGTTCGTTTGCGAATAGTATGCAGGAGTTTGAATCATTCAGGGACTTCTTTACTTCGGCGACGATAACTACACTGATTGATTTACCCTTTGCGTTCTTATTTATTGCCGTCATCTGGATGCTTGCGGGCCCTGTAGCCTATATTCCATTGGCTGTTATACCGTTAACTATCCTGGTGAGTTTGATTATTCAGATCCCGCTGGGACGGACTGTTCAGCATTTGTTCCGACACTCAGGTCAGCGCAGCTCAACATTGATAGAGACATTGACAGGGTTGGAAACGATTAAAAGTATCGGCGCTGAAACGCCAATTCAGCGCAAGTGGGAGCAAACGGTTGGCTTTATGACTAAGTACAGCCAGCGCGCACGCATACTGTCATCGAGCGCGGTTAATTTCACCTCGTTTCTCCAGCAAATGGCTACTATTGCGGTTGTGGTTTTTGGTGTTTATCTAATCACAGAAAATGAAATCACCATGGGTGCGCTGATTGCCAGTACGATCCTGACTGGACGTGCTTTGGCACCTATGGCTCAGCTGGCTGGTCTTTTGACACGCTATCATCAATCAAAGGCTGCACTGCAGTCACTTAACACCCTGATGAATTTACCAGTGGAAAGACCTAGCGGTCGCGAGTTTCTACATCGCCCTGAATTTAAAGGAGGCGTTGAGTTCAAAAAAGTCAGCTTCCGTTATCCCAATCAACCTGTTGATGCTCTGTCAGATATAACATTCAGTATCAAGCCAGGTGAAAAAGTCGCGTTTATCGGTCGTATTGGTTCGGGTAAAAGCACCATTGAGAAACTCATACTGGGCTTGTACGAACCCGATGATGGCGCGATTCTGTTGGATGGTACTGATATACGTCAGGTCGACCCAGTGGATTTACGTCGAAGTGTCGGTTATGCCCCTCAGGATGTTGTCCTTTTCTTTGGCAGTATTCGTGACAACATCACCATGGTCGCTCCCTTTGCAGATGATAAAATGGTTTTGAGGGCTGCTGATGTGGCAGGCGTAACAGAATTTGTAAATCGCCATCCGTCTGGCTTTGATATGCCTGTCGGAGAGCGAGGAGAGGGGCTCTCAGGAGGGCAGCGGCAAAGTGTCGCGGTCGCCAGAGCGCTGTTGTTAGATCCGCCAGTTGTGGTTCTGGATGAACCTACTAATGCGATGGATAACAGTACTGAAGAACGATTTAAAGCAAAATTAGCGTCCAGTATGAAAGATAAAACTTTATTACTGGTGACACATAAATCTTCGTTACTCAGTCTGGTAGATCGCATTATTGTTTTAGACCAGGGGAACCTTATAGCTGATGGTCCACGTGAACAAATCTTGGCTGCCTTGAAAAAAGGCCACATTAAAGTATCTAAGGGATAGAACATGGCTTGGTTTAAAAGGGCACATCCTGATGATATTGAGTTTATGTCTGAAGTCAGCGCGGCTACTATGGAGTCTGCGCCACGTACAGGCCACTCTTTGTTGATATTGACCTTACTATTTTTTGTCTGTGCAGGCTGGTGGGCAACAGTGACTGAGATTGATGAAGTCACCCGAGGAGAAGGTAAAGTGATTCCCTCCAGTAAAATTCAGGTTATTCAAAATCTTGAGGGCGGTATTCTGTCTGAAGTCTTGATTACAGAAGGGCAGTTAGTACAGAAAGGTGATGTCTTACTTAAGATTGATGATACGCGTTTTTCTTCCTCATTCAGAGAAACTGAACTGAAATATTGGGAGCTTTTGGCACGTAGCACCAGACTTCGGGCTGAAGCCGAAGGTAAAGAGCTGGTTTTGCCTGAAACCCTAATGGAAGAAAAACCCCAGCTTGCAGCAGCTGAGCAACGATTATATCGAGCGAGGCAGCGCGAATTACAAAGTAATATTGATGTCTTGCAACAACAGGCAAGGCAGCGAGAGCAAGAGCTCAGAGAGACGCAATCTAAACTGAATAAATTACGTACCAGTTATGAACTGAGTAACCAAGAACTAAGCATGTCTGAACCTCTAGTGTCCGTTGGCGTTATTTCAGAAGTTGAAATTTTACGACTGAAACGGACTGTCAATGAGTTACGTGGCGATATGGAAACAACACGGTTGGCAATCCCGCGTATCCGCTCATCATTGTCGGAAGTAAAACAGAAAATTGAAGACACCAAACTGCGGTTTCAGTCAGAGTCTGCTTCTCAGCTCAGCGAGGTGCAGTCAGAATTAGCACGTACGGAAGAAACGGTTACATCTGCTGAAGATCGTGTGGCCAGAACGCTAGTCAGAGCCCCAGTCAAGGGTAAAATAAACCGTTTGATGATCAACACTGTTGGCGGTGTTATTCAGCCGGGCGAGGATTTGGTTGAAATAGTCCCTGTGGAAGACAATTTGCTGGTAGAAGCACATATAAGACCATCTGATATTGCTTTCTTAAGACCAGGACAGAAAGCAATGATAAAGTTCACTGCCTATGATTTCTCAATTTATGGTGGTTTGCCTGCCGTCCTAGAACGAATCAGTGCAGATACAATCACAAATGAAGAAGATGAAAGTTTCTATATTATTTACTTGCGTACAGATGAAAATAATATTGAAAGTAGCAAAGGACCGTTAGAAATTATACCGGGTATGACAGTGACGGTTGATATCCTGACAGGTAAGAAAACAGTGCTGGATTACCTCCTGAAACCTATTTTAAAAGCGCAAAATGAAGCCTTACGTGAGCGTTGATGCATGGAATCATCTAAATGAAAGATACCTCTACCACACAGTGTGATTTGTTTCTTGTCATACCTGAGCAAGAACATCTTGCAGAAGTTCGGAGCCGTTTGTCTGATGTTTATGCCGTATCGGGCTTTTCCGATATTGATACCATGCAGGCATTGGCCATTGAGAAAAACCCCAAGTTGATTCTTTGTCATCAGTCCTTATTTGAAGAAGATAAAAACAATAAGCTGACCGATTTGGCGCGTCGTTGCCCAGATAGCCGTATCATGATAATAGGTCCTCCCAGACCGATGGCTATCCAAATTGCTGCGCTAAAGCAAGGTGCAAGAGGGTATTTCAACAATGAGTTACCACTTTCTAAGCTTCATGATGCCTTAGAGGTGATATTGCATGGTGAAGTATGGGTTGAACGGCATGTCATTGCAGGACTGATTGATGAGTTGACGCATTCGCCTGGTATTAGTGAGCAACAAGAACAAGCACTTGAAACCCTGTCTCCCAAGGAGTTAGAGGTCGCCAAGCTTGTGAGCCACGGTGCGACTAATAAAATGATTGCAAGAGAAATGGATATTACAGAGCGAACGGTTAAAGCCCATCTAACTAATATTTTTCAGAAAATGGGACTGCCTGATAGGCTTTCACTCGCAATCTTTTTCAGAGATCTGCGATGACTACATATTGCAGATAGTCTTGTGTTGTAATACAGTTTCTTGTGAGGAAAACTTAGAACAGTTTAGGACGTTTAGTTTTGTGGTGTATGAGGGGCCGCCGAAACCACCACACATAATAAAAAATAGGACAAGCATTATGAAATCTTTAGCCTTAGTAATCCCTCTATCATTATCGGTCGGGATAGCTAGTGCAGCCACACTTCAAGAAGCTGTGGATGCAACTGTGAAAACCAACCCAGATGTTCTTGCGGCCGCACATGAACGTCAAGCAGTTTCCAAAGAAATCGATCAAGCACGAGCAGGTTATTTTCCGACTTTGGATTTACAAGTCGGTACCGGTTGGGAAATGACCGATAACCCGAGTACGCGTGCTTCAGGTAAAGGTGAAGTTCACCTTAACCGTGATGAAGCTCGGTTAGATGCACGTCAAATGTTATTTGACGGCATGGAAACAAAAAACGAAGTAGAGCGTCAGGAAGCACGAACTAATTCGCGAGCCTTCTCTGTTTTCAGTGCAGCGGAAAATACCGGCTTAGATGCCGTTGAAGCTTATCTGCTCGTTTTGCGACGTCAAAAGTTGGTTGAACTGGCCCAGACTAATCTTGAAGCCCATCAACGGACTCATGATCAAATCATGTTGCGAAGTGAACGCGGTGTAGGGCGAAGAGCTGACATGGATCAGAGCTTAGGTCGTTTGGCTTTAGCGGAAGCCAACCTGATGTCAGAGCAAAGCAATCTTCGCGATGCGGAGACGTCATATATTCGTGTTGTTGGCATGGAGCCGGAATCACTGTCACAACCTGATTCACCAATTAACCTGATTCCCCAAACCGTTGAAGAGTCAATCGCGATTGCCGTCGAGAATCATCCGACCTTGAGATTAGCTTCCTTTGACGTCGACTCTGCTAAGGCACAGCATGCAACGGCTAAAGCGCCGTTCTACCCGGACCTGCATTTGGAAGTCGGTACGCGTGCTGACCACGATATTGATGGTCAGGAAGGTAAAGATAAAGATTTGTATGCCATGCTACGTTTACGCTACAACCTTGTTAATGGAGGCCGTGACACTGCTCGTAGGGAAGAAACCGCTTTTCTGATTAATCAGGCGGCAGAAATACGTAACAACACTCACCGTCAGGTTGAAGAGAGCGTTCGTCTTTCATGGAATGCGTGGGAAACAGTTAAACGCCAAATGTCTTTCCGTAGACAGCACGTCGAATCAAGTGAAAAATCACGTGATGCTTACCAGCAGCAGTTTAGTTTAGGGCAACGTACCTTACTTGATTTACTGGACTCTGAAAACGAGGTTTTCAGAGCACGGACAGCATTAGTCAATACGCAATATGATGAGATGTTTGCTATGTATCGCATCCTCAATAGCATGGGTATGTTGTTACAGGGTATAAATGTCGAGTTGCCCGAAGCAGCTACAACAGTTGCCAGCAACGAATAATACAAAAAATAATTAAAAGACAAAGCCACGACTGAATAGTCGTGGCTTTTTTTTAGATGGGTCTGTGACACGTTGTTTTCTGGTTTGGAAATGATCGTGCTATTATACGGAGCCAAATTGATGGGATAATTAAGAGAATTCATGAGTAAGCAATCATCATTTACATACGAAGAATTATTGCAGTGCGGGCACGGAGAAATGTTTGGCCCTGGCAATGCCCAGTTACCTATTCCCAATATGCTGATGATGGATCGCATTGCTCACATTTCAAATACCGGTGGTGCCTATGGTAAGGGTGAGATAATCGCTGAGCTGGATATTCATCCTGACTTATGGTTCTTTGATTGTCACTTTCCGGGTGACCCAGTTATGCCCGGCTGTCTTGGCTTAGATGCTATGTGGCAATTGGTGGGCTTCTTCCTGGCATGGGATGGTAACCCCGGCAGAGGTCGCGCTTTGGGATCGGGTGAGGTTAAATTCACCGGACAGGTGTTGCCGACGGCTAAAAAAGTCACTTATCGCATTGATCTGAAACGTGTGATTGCACGTAAACTGGTTTTGGCGATTGCCGACGGCACAGTGTCTGTTGATGGTCGTGAGATTTACCATGCAAAAGATTTACGTGTCGGCCTTTTCACTTCCACAGAAGACTTTTAGGATATAACGATGAGACGTGTTGTAGTCACAGGGTTGGGCATCACATCCTGTCTGGGGTTGGATGCCAGTACGGTCACCGAGTCCTTACGAAATGGTCAATCTGGTATCCGTTTTAAGCAGGACTATGCGGATATGGGCTTTCGCAGCCATGTCGCTGGTACCATTGATATCGATTTTAAAGAATATATAGACCGCAAAACATTGCGTTTTATGGGGGATGCGGCAGCCTACGCCTACATTGCGATGCAGCAGGCTATTGCTGACGCGGGATTGAGTGAAGAGCAGGTATCCAATACTCGCACGGGTCTGATTATGGGATCAGGTGGTGCATCATCGGCCAATCAGGTTGAAGCGGCTGATATTCTGCGCGAGAAAGGCTTGAAGCGCATCGGGCCCTATCGCGTGACCCAGGTTATGGGGAGTACGACTTCTGCATGTCTGGCCACACCTTTCAAAATAAAAGGTGTTAACTATTCCATGTCTTCCGCCTGTGCAACCAGTGCACATTGTATAGGTACAGCAATGGAACAGATTCAACTGGGCAAACAAGATATTGTTTTTGCCGGTGGAGGCGAAGAAGAACACTGGTCAATGAGTTCATTGTTTGATGCCATGGGCGCACTGTCCACAAAGTACAACGAAACACCTGATAAAGCCTCACGTGCTTATGATGCCGATCGCGATGGTTTTGTTATTGCCGGTGGTGGTGGGGTGCTTGTTCTGGAAGAATATGAACATGCTAAAGCCCGTGGCGCCAAAATTTATGCTGAGCTGACCGGGTATGGTGCCACTTCAGATGGTTACGACATGGTCGCGCCTTCAGGTGAGGGTGCACAACGTTGTATGGAATTGGCAATGTCTACTATCCGTGGCAAGGTTCAATACATCAACGCGCACGGCACCAGCACACCGGTTGGCGACTTGGCAGAATTAGGTGCGGTTAAGAAAACGTTTGGCGACGACATACCTTATGTCGGCTCAACCAAATCTTTATCAGGCCATTCATTAGGCGCTGCCGGTGTACAGGAAGCCATTTACAGCTTATTGATGCTGCAGCATGATTTTCTGGCGGCTTCAGCAAATATTGATACTTTAGACGCTGAAGCTGAAGGTATGCCAATTCTTCAACAGCGTATTGATAACGCCGGCTTAAGCACGGTGATGTCGAACAGCTTCGGATTTGGCGGAACGAATGCCTGTCTGGTATTTGAAAAGCTGGAAGATTAAATGATAAAGCCACCCTAGGGTGGCTTTTTTTATTGCAGGTCTTCGTCAGTGACGGGACCGCGTTTTCCTGCATTGGCTTCCTGAATCAGGGTGATAAGTTGCTTTTTCTTATCCGGATCATCTAAATATTTTGAACTAAAGGTAATGCCAAATTTATCTGCATACTGCTTAACCAGCATGACCAAAATTGTTTCGTCTTCCACTTTTGTCTCCAGCTTAATACAATCGTCCTATTATAACGCTTCGGCTCAGACTCAATGAAATTGCATTACCAACAGTTAGGTGAAGGTCAGCCGTTGCTGATTATTCATGGTTTATTTGGCTCATTAGATAACTGGCGAAGTATGGCCCGTTATTTCTCTAAGTTCTTTAAAGTAATCAGCCTCGATTTACGTAACCATGGTCAGTCCCCTCATAGCGATGAACAGAGTTTTCATTCAATGGCGGAGGATGTGGAATCCCTGTGTCAGTCACTTGATATTGATAATGCCCATGTTCTCGGGCATTCACTCGGTGGTAAAGTGGCCATGCAATTTGCGGCGATGTATCCGCAGCGAGTGGATAAATTAGTTATCGTCGATATTTCTCCCAGACAGTACTTCAGCGAACACACACCGATGATGGATGCGATGATGGCCTTGGATATGAGCCAATATGCATCTCGCACAGACATTGATACGGCCTTGGCTGACAGCATCACAGATAAAACTGTCAGACAGTTTTTGCTGATGAATTTACACTCCGATGAATCAGGATTTAAGTGGCGGATTAATCTTCCTGCTCTGAAAAATAATTATCAACAATTGATGGCACCGGTTTGTGAGAAGGTGATATTGGATATGCCGAGCCTTTTTGTTTATGGCGAAATATCTGAATATGTATCGTCCGATGACCGGGAGTTGATAGAACAGCACTTCATGCAGGCAGAATTTATTTCGATAGCGAAAGCCGGACATTGGGTTCACGCCGAAAAGCCACAGCAATTTAAGCAAGTGGTCGAGGACTTCCTAAGACATGATTGAGCCAACTATACTGGAACAGCTGATTGCCTTTCGAAAAGAGCGTGACTGGGAACAATTTCATACACCAAAAGATATTGCCATTTCATTATCGATTGAAGCGGCAGAATTACTCGAGTGGTTTCAATGGCGTAGCCATGATGAAGTCAGTCAGATGCTGGAATCAGATAAGCGCGAACATTTAGAAGAAGAAATTGCGGATGTGGCGGTTTATCTGAGTTATCTATGTCATGACTTGGATATTGATTTGAATGAGGTCGTGAAAAAAAAGATGACCAAAAACGCAGTTAAATATCCTAAGGATAGAGTCAAAGGTCGCGCAGATAAATATAACGAATATTCATAAAATCACGCTGTAATGCTAGGATTTCGCTTTTACTCGTCGCGGCAAGCCGCCTTCAGGAACTTATAACATGAGCTCGATCGTCTTTTTGATTCAATGCGCTGACCGTAAAGGTTTGGTCGCGGGTATTACCAGCTTTTTTGCAGAAAGGCAGTTTAATATTCTCCATTGTCAGCAATACACTGATGTTGAGATTGGTCAGTATTTTATGCGGATAAAACTGGAGGACGATGGTTCACTGTCTCACCAGCAATTGGAGTCAGAATTTACCTCCTTTGCTCAAACCCTCGATCTAAGCTGGTCAGTGCGTTACAGCGATGTGCCATATCGGGTTGCTTTACTGGTTACCCGCGCATCCCACTGTCCTTATGATTTGCTGCTACGTGAATATGAAGGCGAACTGAAGTGTGACATCCCAGTGATTATTGGTAATCACAAGGATCTGGAGCAAATGGCACGTCAGTTTGAAAAGCCTTTTTATCATTTGCCCATATCCAAAGATACAAAGCTGGACCAAGAAGCAGCCATCAAAAAGTTATTAGCTGAATATGATATCGATCTGGTTGTGATGGCGCGTTATATGCAGATTTTGTCTGAACAATTTGTGCAGGAGTTTTCGGGTCGCGTTATTAACATTCACCACGGATTTTTACCTGCCTTTCAGGGTGCTAAACCTTATCATCAGGCCTATGAGCGTGGTGTCAAAATTATCGGTGCCACAGCGCACTATGCCACAGTAGAATTGGACGAAGGGCCTATCATTGAACAGGACGTTCAACGTGTGATGCACGATAACAGTCCTGAAGATTTAGTCATGATTGGTAAAGATATCGAACGTCTGGTCTTGGCGAGAGCCGTTAAAGCCCATATTGAACATCGGATTATTATCAGTGGCCGTCGCACCATCGTCTTTTCAGAAGGTGCCTGACTTTAACCTTCATTAAAATTAGTCACACAGATAAAAGCATAAGGAGCATCTGATGTCACAGCAAACCATTATGATTACCGGCGCGACTTCGGGGTTTGGAGAAGCCTGTGCCCGGCTGTTTGCTCAGCAGGGTTGGAAATTGATTCTGACCGGCCGTCGAGAGAAAAGACTGGATGCATTGCAGCAGGAGTTAGGCGGTCCAGACAAGGTCCATACCTGTTGTTTTGATATTACTGATCGCGATGCGGTTGAGCAGACATTTGCTGCGTTACCCCAAGCATTCAGTGATATTGACGTGTTATTGAATAATGCTGGCCTTGCTTTGGGCCTTGAACCCGCTTATGAGACGAAGCTGGACGACTGGGAAAAGATGGTCGATACCAACATCAAAGGTTTACTGTATTGCACACGAACCGTGTTACCTCGGATGGTCACACGCAAAGCTGGTTACATCATCAATATCGGCTCTGTCGCCGGTAACTGGCCCTACCCTGGGGGGAATGTGTATTGCGCGACAAAAGCCTTTGTCAGACAGTTCACGTTAGCTGTTCGCGCAGACTTACTGGGTACCAATGTCAGAGTGACTAATATCGAGCCGGGGAATGCAGAAACTGAATTCTCGATGGTACGATTTAAAGATGACGAAAGTCGTGCAGATAAAGTGTATGAAGGTACGATTGCACTTGATGCAAATGATATTGCCGATACAGTCTGGTGGCTCGTAAATACTCCTCAACATGTGAATGTCACTACGCTGGAATTGATGCCCACACAACAAGCAAATGGTCCATTAGCGTTTCATCGGGAATAAAAACCGCGCCTTAACGCGGTTGAAATAATGCTATCGGGGTTTCAGGAAAACAACCAGGTGGTGGGGTTAGGATGTGGTTGGTTCTTATCCAGATACATCATCCCTTTAACACAACGCACAATAAGCCAAACTAGCCAGAATAGCAGTATAAATGCGCCGATACCTGCCACCCAGAGCAATCCGCCTGATACAAGCAGCAGTAAACCTATCCAAAAGGTGCGAATCTGGAACTGATAATGTGTTTGCAACCAGCTGGGTGCATCGTTTTTATGTACGTAGGCGATAATGACACCAATAATGCCAAGAAACTGAACAAGGATATTGACCAGTAAAATCATATATACCACTTTGACGGTGGTTTGACTGTTTTGAGCATTATCGACCATCTGCGTTCATCCTGTTTGAAGTCAAAATATAATCTAGCAAACTTTTATTGTTTTTGTCTCAGTTACTGAAAATATGACCGTCATCCGACGGCCATATTTGCCATTTAATCAGCCACCAAAATCAAAGCGGATACCGGTCATCACAGTACGACCAATAATTGGCGCTTCATCCTTAAGGAAGCTTTGGTGACGCCGACCATCTTCATTGAGTAGATTGTGACCCTGAACATACACCTCGGCACCTTTAAGGCTTGCTGGTTGCCAACTCGCATTGAATGACAGCAGGTCGTAGCCGCTGGTATCGGTTTCCAAACTGGCGCTATCACTTTGTCTGAAGACATGACGATAGTCGACGCTGAGCGACCAATCCCGGTAAACAGTATCAACACCCATTCCAACTCTTGCCGGACTGATTCTAGGCAGATTATCGCCATTATTCAGCTTGGCACGGACATAATCACCGGACAGCCGCAATGTGAGCGGCAGGACTCCTTCCTTCACATCCCAGGCAGCGGTTAATTCGGCGCCATAAAAGCGTGCATCATTCTGTTGATTGAAGACCAGTGTATCGCCATCAATCATGATAGGACTGCCACTACCGTCATCCACAGAGGCAAGGTAGATAAAATCCTGCACATGGTTGTAAAACAGGGTCGCATCAAAGCGGAAAGGACCTGAATGCCGGTCGAGACCGATTTCGAAATTAGTGTAGGTTTCCTCGTCAAGACTTGCATCACCGACTTCTACCGTGCCCGATGCGGCGTGATTACCAAACGCATACAACTGCTCGGGTGACGGCGCACGCTCAGAACGGGTAATTGCCATGCGTAAATGATGTTTGTCATCAATATCAATAATGGAACCCGCGGATAAACTCAGCGGCGTATAACTGCGGCTGCCAAGATTCGCTTCCTGATGTAATTCATCACCACTGGGCAAATCGATATGACGTTCTTCAGCCAAAGAACGGGGATCGGAACGAACATGATCGATACGAGCAGCAAACTCAAGCCGGCCGAAATCTGTCAGTCTCTCCTCAAGTACAAAAAGACCAGTTGACCGTGTGTCATTATCACGGATATAAAATCCATCACCTTCATGAGCATGATCTCCGTGACCTTCACCTTCAGCACCGAATTCACGATTATTCAGTTGCAGGCCAAGTACCCCCTGCCATAGACCGATAGGGTTATGTACTAATTCTAGTCTGGCTTCACTTTCATCATTGGCAAACGATGTTTCGACTTCGCTTTCCTCCAGCACACCGTCATGAAAATGTGAACCAATTTCCTGTTGATTGAAGTTAGTATGTGACAGTTTTAGACGCGCTGTGCGAAAACCGGGCAAAGGATTATTGAACTCACTGCGAAAATCTACCCGGTCAAAGTCAGCACGAATGGTTTCCTGTTCTTCTTCACTTTCACCAAGCATAACCTCAGGAATCCCATATTCAGTTCGCCAGCGGCTGTAGCCAAGACCTGCATGTCCCCAATCACCTTTAAATACACCGGTTAAAGAGAAGGAGTCACTGGCGGCAGCACTGTTTTGCAACGTATCTTTGTCACCTTTAGTTTGTCTCTTTTGCTGAAAGCCATCAATATCAAAGTCATGGCTACGACGAAGACCATAGTCTGTGCGTAATACAAAATTCTCACTGAGTGGTAATTCAAGCCCGATATTACCCTGCCGTTCATCGCCGTTGTACCCGTATCCTGCCTGACCATGCACCCGGGGCGCTTCACCGAACTCGGGATTGAAGCGGCCACTTTTGACGTTAATAACACCGCCGGCAGCACCACTGCCATAAAGCAATGTGGCTGGACCACGAAACACTTCGATTTGCTCTGCACGACCGGGGTCGATTGCTACGGTATGGTCGCCGCCTTCACCGGACACATCGACCGTTTTTAAGCCATCTTCGAGTACTTGCACCCGTGAACCCTGCAGCCCTCTCACAACAGGACGGCCTACACCGGGACCAAAATCGGAATTGGCCACACCGGGTAAACCGTCGAGGGTTTCACCCAATGTACCAGCTCTTTGTTTATCGAGTTCTTTATCTGCCAGCACACTGACAGGGAAGATCAATTCATCGGGACTACGGGCACCCAAAGGATCGGCTGTCACCGTCAGGCTCGGAATTTCGATGACCTCATCAGCCTGTAGGCTGGCGATGGGCAGGGTTGACACGAATGCACTGACCAGCAGCACAGATTGTTTTTTCTGGAACATGTTTTTTCCTTAATAACACTGTCCCGACTGGTTCAGTAATCTGCTCTGACTGAGTGACGTTATCCGGTCACGGGAATTCATGAATCCCAAGTCATTACAGAATGAAACCATTCGGGCTCAATCGCGCTGCACGCAGGGTGAGGCGACCAAAATCGTAAAAATAGATTGTGGGTGGTTCAGGAAAAAACGGGTGGGGCGCGGATAGCGTGTTGCTGACGAGATACAAATGCCAGTAGAAACGTATAGGTGTCAGTTTCACCGATACTATTTTCTGTTTGCAGGGTGACTGCAAGCTCAGGCGTGATATCAACAATGGGAAGGTGGTTGATGCCATTGAGACGCTCACACTGCGCATCGGCGGTGTGGAAAGCATGCTCAGCATCATGCCATACAGCAAACGACTGCAACAGCAGCACAACGGCCGCCAGCGCGAATAACCAATGTCGTTTGATGTGTGAATTAAACAAAATGTTACCTAGTCAACCAGAAGTTTGGTCAGCAAAGTCTCATAAATTTCAGACAGCGTGTCAAGGTCGGCTGTTGAAACACACTCATCAATCTGATGAATGGTGGCATTAAGCGGACCCAGTTCAATGACCTGTGTACCAGTGGGTGCGATGAACCGACCATCGGAAGTGCCACCTGAGGTTGAAAGGGTGGTTTTATAAGATGTTACGTCATGTATTGCGGTTTGCACCGCCTCAAGAAGTTCGCCGCTTGCCGTTCGGAAAGGTTTTCCCGAAAGCTCCCAGCTGAGATCGTACTGAAGCTGGTGTTTATTCAGAATCGCTGCAACCCGTTGTTGTAATTCTTCATGAGTGACTTCTGTCGAATAACGGAAGTTAAAGACGAGTTCAGCTGTACCTGGAATAACATTGGTTACGCCCGTACCTGAATTCAGGTTAGAGACCTGAAAGCTTGTTGGTGGAAAGTCGTCATTACCCTGGTCCCATTCCACACCACATAACTCAGTTAATGCAGGGGAAAGCAGATGAATAGGATTTTCTGCCAAATGAGGATAAGCAATATGACCTTGTTTACCCTTAACGGTCAGACGACCATTGAGTGAGCCACGGCGACCGTTTTTAACAATATCACCGACTTTATCCGTGCTTGAAGGCTCACCCACCAGACACCAGTCAATATTTTCACCCCTGCTTTGTAATGTTTCCATCACTTTGACCGTACCATTGACCGCTGGTCCTTCTTCATCACTGGTAATCAGGAAAGCGATACTACCTTTATGCTCAGGATGGTTTTTCACAAACCGTTCGCACGCCGTTACCATAGCAGCAATACTGCCTTTCATATCGGCGGCACCACGACCGTAGAGCATGCCATCAATGATCTCGGCATTAAATGGTGGCTGTGACCAATTCTCAGCTGGCCCGGTGGGCACCACATCCGTATGGCCGGCAAAAGCAAGAACAGGTCCTTTATTACCGCGACGCAACCAGAGGTTATCCACATCATCAAAACACATATGTTCCGCTTTGAAACCGAATGGACTCAGACGATCAGAGAGTAAAATCTGACAGCCTTTATCCTCAGGCGTGACACTATCACGGCGGATCAATTCCTGGGTTAATGCTAATGTTTCAGACATATTATTTTCCAAATAATGCAGCGTACTCGGCTTCTTTAAAACCGACCGTGCAACTGTGTTCATTGATGAGCACCGGGCGTTTGATCAAGGTTGGGTTTTCCAACATCAATTCAATGGCTGTTGCTTCGTCCAATTGTTCTTTTCTGGGATCGTCGAGTTTACGCCATGTTGTACCCCGCTTATTCAACAAGGTTGCCCAGTCTGTGTGTTGTAACCAGTTCTCAATGGTTTTTCTGTCCAGGCCATCCTGACGGAAATCGTGAAAATGAAATTCGAGTTGGTTATCAGTCAACCAGCGACGTGCTTTTTTGACTGTATCGCAGTTTTTGATGCCGTAGATAATCATAGCTGGAAAATTTTTGAAGAGGAGGGGGATTGCTACCGGGGCAATCAGCGACAGCCCCGGCAATACAGTGCAATCTAGAACTTAGATATCCCGTAACAGCTCATTGATACCCACTTTACCGCGCGTTTTTTCATCAACCTGTTTGACGATAACCGCACAGTAAAGACTGTAACTTCCGTCTTTAGAAGGCAGGTTACCTGATACAACAACGGAACCGGCAGGGATACGGCCATAAGTGATTTCACCGGTCAAACGGTTGAAAATTTTGGTGCTTTGACCGATGTACACACCCATTGAAATCACGGAGCCTTCTTCAACAACAACGCCTTCAACCACTTCTGAACGAGCGCCGATAAAGCAGTTATCTTCGATGATGGTCGGACCTGCTTGTAACGGTTCGAGTACACCACCGATACCAACACCACCAGACAGATGAACGTTTTTACCGATTTGAGCACAGCTACCTACCGTTGCCCAAGTATCAACCATAGTACCGGAGTCGACGTGAGCACCAATGTTGACGTAAGAAGGCATCAATACAACACCCGGTGCGATATAAGAACCACGACGAACTGCAGCAGGTGGCACAACACGCACACCGGCTTTATTGAAGTCTTCTTCGTTAAAGCTAGCAAACTTTGGTTCCACTTTATCAAAGTAGTTTGTTTCACCACCGGGCATGATTTTGTTGTCATTTAAACGGAAAGACAGCAATACGGCTTTTTTCAACCATTGGTTCACTACCCAGTCACCGTTTTGTTTTTCGGCAACTCGGGCTGTACCGTTATCCAGCATGGCCAATGCTTCATTGACTGCATTTCTGACATCACTATCAGCATTAGATGGGCTAATGTCTGCACGGCGTTCAAACGCCTCTTCGATAATTTTTTGAATATCGCTCATTCGGATCTCCATTGGTTCAATTTATAAACTTTCAATAAGACTGCGGATCCGCTCCGCAGCTTCAATACATTCTTCCAGCGGTGCAACTAACGCCATACGTACACGATTACTACCGGGGTTCCCCTCAGCGGTATCACGGGCCAGATAACTGCCCGGCAAAACGGTCACATTTTGTTGTTCAAACAGCTGTCTGGCAAATTGTGTATCCGCGACTGGCGTTTCTGCCCAGAGATAAAAGCCGGCCTCGGGCATACTGACATTCATTACTGGCGACAAAATCTCGAGTACAGCTTTGAATTTTTCCTGATACAACTCACGATTGTGTGCAACGTGCGCTTCATCTGCCCAGGCTGAAATAGAGGCAGCTTGAGTAGCTGGTGGCATCGAACAGCCATGATAGGTTCTGTAGCGCAGGAACTGTTTTAAAATGCCGGCATCACCAGCGACAAAACCACTTCGCAAACCTGGTGAGTTTGAGCGTTTTGACAAGCTATGAAAAACAACACAGCGGCTCAGGTCGGTATAGCCTGCCTCATGAGCGGCTTCTAACAAACCGACAGGCGGTTCAGCAGACTCATCATAAATTTCGGAATAACACTCGTCTGATGCAATCACAAAATCGTGTTTATGAGCCAGTTCGATCAAATGAGTTAACGTCGGTTTGTCGATAACAGCACCGGTTGGGTTACCTGGACTGCATATGTACAACAACTGACAACGTTGCCAGACTTCGTTATTAATCGCATTGAAGTCCGGAATAAAGTTATTTTCAGCGGTGCAATTGAGATAGACCGGCTCAGCGCCGGCTAAAATAGCGGCCCCTTCATAGATTTGATAGAACGGATTTGGCATAAGCACAAGCGGGTTCTGACTTCGATCAATGACCGCTTGTGCAAACGCGAACAAGGCTTCACGAGTGCCATTAACAGGCAACACCTGCGTCATTGCGTTGATATGGCCGTCTAATTTAAATCGCTTATCCAGCCAGGTCGAAATGGCATAGCGCAATTCATTGGTACCCGCTGTAGTTGGATACGAAGAGAGACCGTGTAAATGCGCAATCACCGCTTCAGTAATAAAACCGGGAGTGGGATGCTTGGGCTCACCAATTGACAAGGCAATATGTGGTTTGTCGGCAGGCGGCTCACAACCTTGTTTTAGTTGTGCCAGCTTTTCGAATGGGTAGGGATGCAGTTTCGCCAGTTCCGGATTCATAAAGACCAGGTGTTAATGAAAAATCAGACTATTATAACGGGTTGGTTCCTTCCCGTGTTATAACCTCACGCTATGATGACAGTAAATAATAAAGAATATTATATGGCCGTATCGGCCATCTTGTTTGCCTCAGCAATGTGGGGATTAATCTGGTATCCGATGCGTTTGCTGGAAGAAGCAGGCATGCCAGTGGTTTGGTCAACGCTTGCTGTCTACTTGGCATCAGCATTAGTTGCCACGGCACATCTTCTCTGGGTAAGGAAAACGATCGCTTCTGAGTGGCCAGCAACACTTTGGTGTCTCGCTCTGGCTGCGGGCTTGACCAATATCGCGTTTCTGGTTGCCTTAATTGAAGGTGAAGTACTACGGGTGATGCTATTGTTTTATCTGTCACCACTGTGGTCCGTACTACTGAGTCGCTGGTGGTTGGGTGAACGTATTTCGCGCTTATCAATGCTGATGATTGTCGTCGCGATGTCAGGTACCTTTATGATGTTATGGCATCCTGAAATTGGCCTTCCCTGGCCTCATGGCCCGGCAGACTGGCTGGCCTTATTTGCCAGTGTGATGTTTTCAGTGAATAACGTGTTAAGTCGTAAACTGGCCCAGGTGGCGATGGAAGTCAAAACCTCGGTCGTCTACTGGGGCGTTGTCATGGTGGCGATAGTAGTATTGCTTCTTCAAAAATCTCCCGTACCTGACGTGAGTCTGAACTTATGGCTTATTGTGATGGTGCTGGGCGGTCTCAGCTTTACTGCCATGACCATTACAGTCTTGTACGGGCTAGCACGAATGCCGGTATTCCGATCGGCGATATTAATGCTGTTTGAATTACTGGTTGCTGCAGTTTCAGCGTGGTTACTCACCAGTGAGCGCATGAGCGTGGCTGAATGGATCGGTGGCGCACTGATCTTTGTGGCAGCCTATGGCATGGCAAAAAGCGGTAAGAATCACTGACTTTTGGGATAATCCTGTGATCACGTTAAAATATAATCAATTAAACCAAACATGCTGGTAAAAAATAATTCAGCGATTTTTCATTTATTAACTAGGTTCCAAGCATGATTAAATCGATTGCTCACGCGAGTTTTCTCGTTGAAGATGTGGCTCGTGCATTAACGTTTTACAGTGATATATTGGAGATCCCCATCAACCCGAACCGACCGGATTTTGGGTTTGATGGGGCGTGGTTGGATATTGGGGATAATGGTCAGCAAATTCATTTGATGAAGTTACCTAATCCTGACTCTACGGAGGGGCGCCCTGCACATGGTGGTCGAGATCGTCATGTTGCTCTAGTCGTGGATGATCTGGAAGCTCTGGCGAAAAAACTGGAAGATGCGGGTTACGAATTTTCTAGAAGCAAATCAGGAAGAGCAGCGTTTTTTTGTCGTGATCCGGATGGTAATGCAATCGAATTTTCAGAAGATTTCACACCACCAGTACAGCGTTAAAAAAGTTATAAACGTTCAATCAAACACTTACAGAGTTACCCACAAATTCTGTGGATAACTCTGTTATTAACTTCCGTGAACATCGCTAAGTCATTAATCTGTAACAACACCCTCGGTCACGGTTAAAAAAACAGCATAAAAATATAACCTTTAAAAACAATTGGTTATAATACTGATTTGTAAATTCAATGACTTAGCGCTGATAGTTATCACCAAATTGTCATAAAGCGTCTAACTGGTGATAACTTTGTGCCTAAGGTTGCTTATCGCGCTAATGCCGGTTGTTGCATGTCATGCACACTCTGATCTTCTTCACCTGTTGGAGCCTGACGCCGTTGTTCGAGATCGGTGAAGCTGAACAGGTCCAAATCAGCCAATTGCGAGGGTGATAAATTCTGGATACTGCGGAAGATATTTTCTAAACGGCCGGGGTGTTCTTTTTCCCAGCCCTGGAGCATGTCTTTGATAACCTGACGTTGCAGGTTTTCCTGTGAGCCACATAAATTGCAGGGAATAATTGGGAACGCCATGGCCTCGGCATATTTTGCAATATCAGTTTCTTTGGCATAACACAGTGGGCGAATAACGATATTGGTTTTATCATCACTAAGCAGCTTGGGCGGCATGGCTTTTATTTTGCTGCCGTAGAACATATTGAGAAATAGCGTTTCAATAATGTCATCACGGTGGTGGCCTAAAGCGATTTTGCTGATGCCATTCTGGCGTGCATAGCCGTATAAAGAGCCACGACGTAATCGTGAGCAGATACCACAGGTTGTTTTTCCCTCCGGCACGACTTCCTTAACGATACTGTATGTGTCTTTTTCGATGATGTGATAGGGCACACCAATGGAGGCCAGGTATTCAGGAAGAACGTGTTCGGGAAAGCCCGGTTGCTTTTGATCCAGATTCACGGCAATCAATTCGAAATTAATCGGTGCGTGATCACGCAGATTAATCAGAATATCCAGCATGGTGTAACTGTCTTTACCACCTGACAGGCATACCATGACTTTATCGCCATCCTGAATCATGTTGTAGTCAGCGATAGCCTGACCGACATTACGACGTAGACGTTTACGCAGTTTATTAAATTCGCGTTGTTGTTTTACTAAGGTTTCTTCTGTCATACCAGACCTGCAAAGGGTTGTACGGTAACGATCGTACCAGGCTCTATGCCATCACAGTCTTCATCAAGCAAAATGAAGCAGTTAGCGACGCTCATCGAACGCAAAATACCGGAACCTTGTTGGCCGGTTGTGCCTACTCTGAGTTCACCGAGATCATTTTCAAATAGAATGCCACGTTGAAATTCAAACCTGCCGGGGCGTTTACGAATTTTACTTTCCGTCTGAACCTGCATCATCGGCAAGGGCTGTGCATTTTCACCGGCCATTTTTTTCAATGCAGGCTGCACAAATTGGTAAAAGGTCACCATTACTGAGACCGGATTTCCTGGGAGACCAAAAAATAAAGCATCATTAATCTTACCAAAAGCAAGCGGGCGGCCGGGTTTCATTGCTATTTTCCAGAAATTGACCTCCCCCAGCTCTGCCAGCATTTCTTTAACATAATCGGCATCACCCACAGATACGCCGCCGGATGTAATCACCACATCCGCTTCTGATGCTGCCAGTTGTAATGCATCTTTAAGTGCTGATTTCTCATCGGGTATGACACCCATATCAAGTACATCAGCATCGAGACGCTTCAACATGCCGTAGAGCGTGTAACGGTTGCTGTCATAGATTTGACCGGCTTCCAATGGTTCGCCAATAGAGCGAAGTTCATCACCGGTTGAGAAAAACGCGACACGTAAACGTCTTTTGGTAATAACTTCAGCAATGCCTAACGAGGCAATCAGGCCCATATCCGCTGGTGTAATGCGATGTCCGGCGGGTAATACCACATCACCTTGTTGAATATCTTCGCCCGCCATACGCACATTCTGTCCGGCTTGTTGCTTGCCATGCACAGTGATGCTTTGACCATCCGTTTCCACCTGTTCCTGCATGATGACGGTATCGCACTCCGGTGGCATCATCGCACCGGTCATAATACGGACACATTCTCCGTCTGTGACCTGACCGGCATAAGGTTGGCCTGCATAGGCAATACCAGTCTGAGTCAGAGTAAAAGGACTTTTTTGGATATCACTGCTTCGGATAGCATAACCGTCCATTGCAGAATTATTGTGGGGTGGCACTTGCAGTGGCGAAGTAATCGGTTCGTGCAGA
This sequence comes from Methylophaga sp., assembly GCF_965655755.1. Lineage (GTDB taxonomy): Bacteria > Pseudomonadota > Gammaproteobacteria > Nitrosococcales > Methylophagaceae > Methylophaga. The sequence continues at coordinate 42,388 of NZ_CBFHHW010000009.1, forward strand.
ACATGACCCAAAGCTTCGCGTAAAGCGAGTTTCTGCCAGCTTGAGATAGGTGTTAAAAGGGCATGAATATGCGCTTGTGCTTGTTCGACTTTAAGGCTCTGTTGATCCTGTGGATCAGCACAGCTTGGTTGGGGTATAAATTCAGCCATAATTAGGCAGTCCAGGAAGAAATAAAATGTTCGATAAAATCAGCTATCGCTGGGATATTATTTATATCCATCTGCTTTATATGATGCGCATCCGTTATGTCTTCATCACTCGCGATAGCAATAATATGTGGATCATCCTTGAATAAGAGTGGTTTTCCAAGTCCCGGCCGGTGTAATTCTATTTTGGGTATTGCTTCATGTTTAAAACCTTCGACCAGAATCAAGTTCAATGTGCTGGTATCCAGTCTCGGCAGTAAGGTTGAGAGCCGAGGTTCATTGTCATTCGACTGACTTTTTTCCATCAAAGCCATCATATTTGATGACGCAATTAACATCTGTTGTGCGCCGGCTTCACGTAATTCGTAGCTGTCTTTACCCGGTTTATCAATATCAAAATTATGATGTGCATGTTTGATCACGGCAACATGAACATTTCTCTTTTGAAGTTCTGGTATCAGTTGTTTCAATAGCGTTGTTTTACCGGTTCCACTGAACGCAGAGAACCCCAGTATTGGAATGTCAGATTTGGGTTTGAGAGAGTGTTCTAGATCTTCTGGATGATTGAAATTAACGAAGGTTTCCGGTTGGTCAGAAAAGTCCACCTCTGCCAGCTTGTGCTGCACCAGCCAACGATCAATTTTGCGTTCACCTTTCTCTAGAAATGTTTTGAGACTGTGTTTAAGTCGCGTTGGAATCAGGCAAAAAACAGGCTGCAAGCGTTCGCCATCGGTGGCAACTGCGAGATCACTCTGGGTTAGTAATAAGGTTTCCATCATCCGCTGGCGTAATTGCGCTGAAATCGTCGGACAGTCGCAAGGTGCAGTCAGAATGTAGTCGGCGGTTGTCTGTTCCATTGCGGTCAGCATCCCAGCCAGTGGGCCATGGAAGCCTTCAATGGAATCACTGATGACGGGATATCCAAAGTGTTGATACTGGTCTATATGTCGATTAGCGTTAATAATGAGCGTATCGACTTGTGGCGCCATCGCCTTGATAGCATAGCGCACCATGGGCTGATGTTGGTAAAGCATAAGACCTTTATCTCCACCGCCCATGCGACGGGCCTGACCACCGGCTAGGATCACGCCGGTTATGGAAGGGTAGGTGTGTGAACTCATTTTATTGCTTGTCGGAACCTGATTAATTTGGAAAAAGTCATGATCAAATATTGGTTTACTGCGCTTATTATACTGTTAAACAGTGCCACAGCATCAGCTGAAGAACTGGATATTGTTATTGTTGGCTTGTTTGCCGGACAAGCTGTGCTTGAAGTGAACGATAAACAGCACTTGCTGAAAGTTGGTAACACCACGCCTGAAGGCGTCAAACTTATTGCAGCCAATAGCCGTGAAGCGGTGCTGGAAGTCAATGGAAAGCGTCAGACTTATTTTTTAGGTGATCATATCGGCAGTCATTACACTGCGGCACCTGAACAGCCCAAAGTGAGCCTGTGGCCGACCAACGGCATGTATCAGACAACGGGGACGGTAAATGGTTATAGCGTCGATTTTCTGGTTGATACAGGTGCTTCCACCATTGCCCTTAATGCTGCAACCGCTAACCGTTTAGGTATTGATTATTATCGCGGTCAGAAAATTGGTATACGAACCGCTTCAGGTAAGGATGTTGGCTACAGGGTAGAGCTGGATTATGTTCAGCTTGAAGAAATCAAACTCTACAATATTCCGGCTGTAGTGATTGATGGACCTGAACCGTCTACCGCGCTGCTGGGTATGTCTTTCCTTGGCCAGCTCGATCTACAACATAATGGTGAGCGGCTGGACTTACAGCAAAAATATTAGTTATAAAAAAGCCCGGATAAACCGGGCTTTTAATGAATCGTAGGTGATGATCAATCAAATCCTTTGCTGATAAGCGCATAGGCAGAATGGTTATGGATTGATTCGAAATTTTCTGATTCAACCGTGTAGGCGTTTATACGATCGTCTTCGTTTAGTTTGGCAGCAATATCTCGCACCATATCTTCAACAAATTTTGGATTATCATAAGCGCGTTCGGTGACATATTTTTCATCCGGACGTTTCAGCAGACCGTAAATCTCGCATGACGCTTGTTTCTCAACCAGATCAATCAGATCTTCAATCCAGACAAAGCTATCAACACGGACGGTCAAGGTGACATGTGAACGCTGATTGTGCGCACCATAATCTGAAATGTTTTTTGAGCACGGACATAGGCTGGTTACTGGCACGACGACCTTGACTGTCATTGCCGTCTCTTTGCCATTGATTTCACCAATAAAGCTGGCATCGTAATCCATCAGACTGCGAACTTTCGAAATGGGGGCTTCTTTATTTACGAAGTAGGGGAAGTTCATTTCGATATAACCGGATTCGGCATCCAGACGCTCGGTCATCTCTCCCAGCATTTTGCGGAATGATTTAACCGTAATTTCATCTTCATGCTGATTCAGAATTTCAACAAATCGTGACATATGCGTGCCCTTGAAATGATGGGGCAGGTTCACATACATGTTGAAGTTAGCAATGGTATGTTGCTCGCCTTTAGTGCGGTCACTGACTTTGACCGGGTGTTTAATATCTTTAATTCCGACTTTATCAATCGCAATTTTACGTTTATCAGCAATATTCTGAACGTCTTCGATTTCGTCATTCTTTGTGCTGGCTGGCGTTGTACTCATTCAATTAATCCTCGCTATATCTGACACAGGCGCGATCTGTTTCCCAGAGGGTGACACCTGATATCTTGGCTGTATCGTTATTGAGTGTGACGCTCAGTTTTTGGTAAAAATACTGGGCGATATTCTCAGCTGTCGGGTTGATGGTATCGAAAGGTGGAATGTCATTCAGATACCGGTGATCCAACGTTTTGGCCAACTCACGTGTGGCTGTTTTGATTGTTTTGAAGTCCATGCCCATGCCGTGCTCATTGAGTGCGGATGCGGTGACTTCAACTTCTAGTTTCCAGTTGTGGCCATGCATGCGACGGCATTCACCCGGATAGTCTCTCAAGGTATGTGCCGAGGCAAAATCTGCCAAGATTTTAAGTGTGTAAGTTGCGCTCATAATGTTGACTATTATACTCAGGAATTGTTCTCGAGAACAGGGGATTATGTCGTAATAGACTGATTAATGGTATGGATTATGCCTTGTGCATCCAGTCCACAATCAGACAGCATCTGTTTATGCACACCATGATCGATGAAGGTATCCGGGAGCCCCATCAGTCTGATAGGAACGTCATGGTTTATCTCGCGAAGATACTCATTGACGCCACTACCCGCGCCACCCATGACGGCATTTTCTTCAATCGTGACCAGTAACTCATGGGTATCAGCAAGTTGATGAATCATCGTGGTATCAAGGGGTTTAACAAACCGCATATTCACAACCGTTGCATTGATTTGTTCAGCCGCTTCTTCAGCAGCATCAACCATGCTACCAAAAGCGAGAATAGCGACTTTTTCACCCTGACGACGCAATTCTGCTTTACCGATTTCAATAGTGGTCAGAGCTGTTTCAACGATACGGCCATTACCTGTGCCACGTGGATAACGGACAGCGGACGGACCGCTATGCTGGAAGCCAGTAGTCAGCATCTGCCTGCATTCGTTTTCATCGGCCGGTGCCATTACCGTCATGTTAGGAATGCAGCGTAAATAGCTGAGATCAAATGCACCGGCATGGGTCGGCCCATCAGCACCGACTAGGCCTGCACGATCAATCGCAAATAAAACCGGTAAGTTTTGAATGGCGACATCATGAATGAGTTGATCATAAGCGCGTTGCAGAAAGGTTGAATATATTGCTACGACCGGCTTTTTACCTTCACAGGCCAGCCCTGCCGCTAACGTAACCGAATGTTGCTCTGCAATACCTACATCAAAATAACGTTCAGGATAGTCCTCAGCAAAACGGTTCAGACCTGACCCCTCACACATCGCCGGAGTAATTCCAATCAGGTCAGGATCCTGTTTGGCCATATCACAAAGCCAGCGCCCAAAAACTTTTGTATAACTTGGCCCGGATGGTTTGCTGTTTGCCGGACTGACACCATGATATTTACAAGGCTGCTGTTCAGCTGGTTCGTAGCCTTTACCTTTCTTGGTGACAATGTGAAGGAACTGAGGCCCTTTACGCTTTCTGAGGTTGCCTAATGTCGAAATTAAGGTATCAATATCATGTCCATCAATTGGACCGATATAGTTGAACCCCATTTCTTCGAACAAGGTGCCGGGCACGACCATGCCTTTCATATGTTCTTCAGCGCGACGGGCTATTTCCCAGGCGGGTGGTATTTTTTCCAATACTTTCTTACTGCCTTCACGCGCGGAAGTGTAGAAACTACCCGAAAGCAATTTCGCCAGATAATTGGCCATGCCACCCACATTCCTGGAAATAGACATCTCATTATCATTGAGAATAACCAGTAGGTTGGCACTTAAATCACCAGCATGAGCCAAGGCTTCAAAAGCCTGACCTGCGGTCAGGGCGCCATCTCCGATGATCGCGACAGCATGATGGGGATCTTCATTAGACTGCGCGGCAATAGCCATACCCAGAGCAGCACTGATAGACGTACTGGAATGGCCAACACCAAAGGTATCAAACTCACTTTCACTGCGTTTGGGGAAGCCGGATAGGCCACCTGGCTGACGCATGCTGTTCATGCGCCCGCGACGGCCGGTCAGAATTTTATGGACATAACTTTGATGGCCCACATCCCACACCAGACGGTCTGCGGGTGTGTCAAAGACATAGTGCAATGCCAGCGTCAGCTCGATCACACCGAGATTTGAGGAAATATGGCCACCGGTTTGCTGTACGCTCTCGACGATCAACGCTCTCAATTCTTCGGCGAGTTGCGGCAGCTGCTTTTTATCCAGCTGACGTAGATCTTCCGGGCTGTTGATATTCGTTAGTAAATTATCCATCCAGTCGCAATCTCAATGAGAGCGTTTGATAACAAACTGCGCCAGGGCAGCCAGCGCTTGCGTATCAAACGTTAACTCAGATAGTTGTCCTAAAGCTTTCTCGATCAATGCCACCGCTTTCTGTTGTGCTTTTTCCAGTCCTAGTAATGCCGGGTAGGTCGGTTTATTTAAAGCGATGTCGGCTCCTTGAGCCTTACCCAGTGTGTCAGTGTCAGCGATAACATCCAACACATCATCCTGTACTTGAAATGCCAGACCAATACAGTCGGCATAACGTTCCAATCTCTGCAGACTTTCGTCGTCACACTCGGGCGCAGCTAAAGCACCCAATACCACACTAGCGCGTATCAGTGCGCCGGTTTTTAATTTGTGCATTGACTGTAACGCATTAAGATCCAGTTTTTTGCCGACTGATTCCAGATCGATAGCCTGACCTGCTGCCATGCCGAGTGCACCTGATGCCTGTGCCAGACGTTTAATCATTTTTATCTGCTGCTCAGCCAGCAACTGATTGGTACACAAAGTCTCAAATGCCAATGTCTGCAAGGCATCTCCAACTAGCAATGCAGTCGCTTCATCATAAGTTTTATGGCAGGTCGGACGACCACGTCGCAGGTCGTCATCATCCATAATAGGCATGTCATCGTGAACCAGGGAGTAGGCATGAATCATTTCCACTGCAGCTGCAGCTGCATCCAAATCTGCCGGTTTGGCCCCCATTGCTTCGCCAGTGGCATAAACCAGTAACGCACGAATGCGCTTACCGCCACCGAGTGTAGCGTACCGCATGGCTTCAAGCAGACGTTGAGAGCAGGGCTGGTCGGATGCTTTCAGACGTTTATCAAGGACAATTTCAATTTGAGCCTGGTGTGCCTGCATCCAGTCTTCAAGTGGAAACTTTGAAGTCACGATGGATCGGATTCAGGATCAAAGTCGACCAGATTTGATTGGCCGGATTGCTGTAATAACATTTGTACTTTTTGCTCCGCAGCCTGTAATGATTCCTGGCAATCACGCGTCAACAATACACCACGTTCGTAAAGTTTGAGTGATTCTTCCAGACTGATATCACCTTGTTCAAGGCGTTCTACCAGTTCTTCTAATTCCTTTACTGCTGCTTCATAATCCAGCTTTTTACGCTTTGCCACCATCAGGGCCTCTGAACAAAATCGATTCAACGCCACATTATAAGGCAATCAAGCTGGCATTGCCTGCTGGAATGTTTTTTTATTTGCCGTTAGTCTGTTCTGCTTAACTTCGTTTTTGTAGATAAATTTCAATGCCGAAAATCATCCGCGGTTTCCATAACCTGCCAGCCTCCTCAGAAGGCTGTGTAGCCACTATTGGTAATTTTGATGGTGTTCATCTGGGTCATCAGGCGGTGCTGAGCCAATTGGCCATGAAAGGTGATGTTTTGCGCCTACCTGCGGTAGTGATTACGTTTGAACCGCAACCATTTGAATTTTTTGTTCCTGAAAAAGCACCCGCCAGACTGACGCGTTTCAGAGAAAAAGTGGAAGCGCTAAGGGCATTCTCAATTCATCAGCTATGTGTTTTGCGCTTCAATCAAACGCTTGCAAGAATGGAAGCAGAAACGTTTATTCAGAAGTTGCTGGTGGATGGACTCAATGTCCGATATCTGGTGGTAGGAGACGATTTTCGGTTTGGTCGGCACCGCAATGGTGATTTTGCTCTGTTACAGCAAGCAGGTAAGCAACATGGTTTTCAAGTCGTCAATATGCATACTTTTGCTATTGAGCATGATCGGGTAAGCAGCACCCGGATCCGAGATGCTCTGTCTGAAGGTGATCTGGAAATGGCCGAAAAATTACTGGGCCGACCTTATCGTATGAGTGGCCGTGTTGCACACGGCGATAAACGCGGACGGCAAATGGGGTTTCCTACTGCTAACATTCATCTCCATCGCTGCAAAATACCATTGACTGGCGTGTTCGCCGTGCAGTTATTTGGTTTGGATGAAGAACCGGTCAATGGCGTGGCTAATATTGGTATCAGGCCGACGATTGGCGGCGATAAAGCTTTGCTGGAAGTCCATTTATTCGATTTCAATCGCGATATTTACGGCGAACATGTGCAGGTGCATTTCCTGTATAAAATCCGTGATGAACAGCGTTTTAAAGGGCTTGAACAATTAAAAGCGCAAATCGATAAAGACGCTCAGAAAGCGAAAATCTTTTTTGCTGAAAAATATTGATCCAACTCTGTTAATGCGGAGTCAAGTATGTATCACGTAAAAACTGATTACGCTCTCTTGCTAACTGAATAGAACAACTGACCGTCATCAAAGACTGAATACTGCCACCTTCCCAAAGCAGGAAAATACTCTGGCATTGTTTTTTACGAAAAGTCTCCCAGGCCGCTTGCGCATCATCAATCGTTTTTAGCATCGCTTTATTATCGGCATAGCGGATATGCGTCAGGTCCAGATTGTTTTTTAACGCGTTGACCGCGCGTTCCAACTTGTGATTTAGACACTGGTTCATTTCAACCGTTGTATTCGATTGGGGACACAGTGGCTTTGCCTGTGTCTGAAAAGGAAACAGTAAAATAATAAGAAGAACGAATGATTTCATTGCATTAAAAATCATTTTGATTTTCCTCGTATGTGGATTGGTTTATAGCAGTTGAATACCATACGGTATATTCAGGTTTTAATGAGCTTTCTCATGACAGACATCGCTGAAAACTCAAATCCTTGGTCCATATAAAGTTGCTGCGCTGTCAGATTGTCTTTATCTGTTAGCAGCGTGATGCGTAAACAGTTTTGTTGTCTGGCGAAGGTCACAGCTGCTTCAAGCAACAGTTTGCCGTATCCTTGATGCCGCATCTGTGGCGCAATAATCAGATCTTCCAATAAAGCTACTTTGCCGCCCATCGCTGTCGATGGGAGATATAAGAGACTGACCATGCCAAAAACAGTGGCGTCCTGTTTCAGTACCAATATATGGCCTGTTTCTGGATGGGCCAGAATAGCTTCAATCGCTGTTTTTTGCTTCTCTTTGGCGGGGTTGAAGTCGGCCTCTTGCTCAAATAGCAAGGCGAGTAGATCACACAATGCGGTGCAATCTTGTTGTTTAGCTAAGACAATAGAAGCTGGAAGCATAATGGCTGATTTTTAACTTTTTTGAACCTGACGACAAGCGTTATGTCGATTGATAGTACCATGAGGTAAACAAATCAATTACGAAGTGCATTAGCTATGGGGGATTTATGGCAGAGTGGCTGACGGCAAAAGTCGTGGAAAATAAACAATGGAATGATCGTTTACATTCGATACGTGTTGAAACCGATTTCCCTGAATTTAAAGCAGGACAATTCACGCGTCTTGCCCTGGAGATTGACGGCGAGAAGGTGAGTAGACCTTTTTCACTGGTAAATTCACCGGATGAACGACCGCTCGATTTTTATTTTATTGAAGTGCCGGACGGTGTGTTGTCATCCCAGCTTGTCAAACTTCAGGCGGGGGATGACATTCTGGTTGCTCCCAAGGCTGCCGGCTTATTGACGCTAGAACAGCTACCTGAAGCAAAACATTTGTACCTCTTGGCTACAGGCACCGGTGTTGGACCATTTTTGTCTATCGCTAAAACATCACAGGTCTGGGATTTATTTGAGAAAGTGATACTGGTGCATGCGGTACGACATAAAGATGAGTTAACCTATCCAGAAACGATTGCTGAAGTGCAGGGCAACCATCCCGATGACTTTATTTATGTGCCGATTGTGAGTCGTGAAGAATGCGATTTTGCGCTGTCAGGACGAATTCCGGAGGCCGTGGACGATGGTAGACTGGAGCATCGAACCGGATTGAAAATCAGTCCTGAAGACAGTCAATTTATGCTATGCGGCAACCCTGCAATGGTGCAGGATACGATGGATCTTCTGATTGATAAACGTGGTTTGAAAAAACATTCACGTCGGGAACCTGGCCATATCAGCATTGAAAAATACTGGTAGGCCTTATTGCGTTCAATATCCAATGACGTCTGCCAAATTTATGGCAAAACCACCGCAAAATCTGCTTATTCAGCTCGACCCTTTAACCAGTAACAAGATGAGATCGATCGCAGCTTAAGCTGTTTTATTTCAGTAGTGATGACAGGATGTCAGAAGTGGGTTCCTTCGGATGAATAGTTTCAATACGTTATCAGCCAAGCCTATTGGTCACGGCTTTAATAAATGCGTCTGAAATTGGTGTGTCGCCATTATAGATTTCATCAACCTGATTGACTGTTTCTGAATGATCCAGACTTTGTAAAATACAGGCCGCGACATCGGCACGCGTAATAGACATCGCCTCTTTAGTTTCAGGTCGTCGTGTTGTTATCAGGCCGGTGGCAGCTTCATTGGTAAGCAATCCCGGTCTTAAAATGGTGAAGGGGACGCCACTCTCCAACAGGTGTTTGTCGGCAAAGTGTTTACAGATGTTGTAGTGCTTGATGGCCGGTGTACCGTTTTCTGGATCACCCGCATCACGTGCACTGACCATGACGAACTGCTTTATATTATGTTTTTTTGCCATATCGACGGCTTTCACGGCGCCCCATAAATCCACCAAGATCGTTTTATCGGCCCCAGTTTTACCGCCCGAACCGGCTGTGAAAACGACTTTGTCACAATCAGAAAAGGCCTCGTCAGGTAAGGCTGCTTCTAAATCAGCAACAATCGTTTCGGCACCTAATTTTTCAAGATCATTTGCCTGCTCTGCACTGCGAACCATAGCTTTAACCGGCATCTTAGCTAACGCCATCTGACCAATCAGCTGTTTACCAATCTGGCCATTTGCGCCGATAACTAATGTTTTATTCATGGTGTCTCCCTTTTCTAACTGCTTATATGGCAACAGATTATCACGCTGTGCATTCTGTTTCAGCGCTCATATGTCGATAATCATTGACATATTAATAATGCGTCCATTAATATAGACATATGGAACTTCAACAAGCACTCATTCTGTTTGATGCCTTATCGCAGGAAACGCGGTTATCGGCTTTCAGATTATTGGTGAAAGCCGGTCCTGAGGGACTGGCGGCGGGGCGTATCAGTGAACAACTCAATACACCGCACAACACGATGTCATTTCATCTCACACACTTAGTGAATGCCGGCATTGTGCATTCAAAAAAACAGGGACGTTCTGTGATCTATATGGCTGATTTTGAGCGGATGAACGCATTGATTAGTTATATGGTGAAAGATTGTTGTAGTGGTGAGATGGCAAATATTCATGAAGATACCAAGACAGGCAGCGCGATAATCAAGTTATCGGCATGTTGCGGTACTTCAGCAGTAACAGGTGGAGCGAAATAATGAAACGAATGCATATCCATGTGGGTGTTGATGAAATTGCGGAAAGCGTCACGTTTTATTCCGCGTTATTTGGGGCACAGCCAAGCAAAGTCATGTCGGACTATGCCAAGTGGATGCTTGATGATCCGAAAGTTAATTTTGCCATTTCGACGCGATCAAACAAAACGGGTATCGACCATTTAGGTATTCAGGTGGAAGATGAGTCTGAATTGGATGAAATACGGGATCGCATTCGTCAGACTGACATAGCTATGGTTGATGAGGGTGAAACGGTTTGCTGTTATGCCGAATCAGATAAATCCTGGTTGCAGGACCCTGCGGGAATTGCCTGGGAAGCCTATCAGACAATGGGCGACGCCCAGTTATTTTCTGACAAAACGACAAGCGAAAAGTCCGCTTGTTGCACACCTGTATCTATTCCGGTGGTCGCTACTGATAACGGCACCTGTGAACCATCTGACAATAATTCGGGATGTTGCTAATGAAAAAAGTATTGGTTTTGTGTACGGGTAATTCATGTCGCTCAGTGATGGCCGAGGCTTTGATTAATGAGCTTAAAGACGGTTATCAGGCCGTGAGTGCAGGCAGTCATCCTGCTGGTTATGTCCACCCTAAATCAATTGAAACATTGATACGTCATGGAATTTCACCAGGTCAGCCTTGTAGTCAGTCATGGGATGATTATGCAGGCGAAAAGTTTGATTACGTCATCACCGTCTGTGATGCTGCATCTAACGAGGTCTGTCCTGTGTTTCATGGCGAATATCAACGACTTCACTGGAGTACGCCTGATCCCGCCAAAGTGGAAGGTTCAGAAACCGAGATTGAAGCAGCCTTTGACGAAGCGTTTCTCATGTTGAAAACACGTATTGAACAGGAACTAAAATGAGCGAAGCAAACCCGGATATCGGTTTTTTTGAGCGTTACCTCAGTGTCTGGATAGGCGGCAGTATCCTGACCGGGGTAGGATTAGGTGTTCTTTTCCCCTCGTTGTTTGAGTTGATTGCAGGCATCGAGTTTGCCAAGGTCAATCTGGTTGTGGCGGTATTTATATGGCTGATGATCTATCCAATGATGGTCAATGTCGATTTTGCTTCCATTAAAGATGTCGGTAAAAAACCTAAAGGCCTATGTCTGACATTGGTAGTGAATTGGTTAATCAAACCTTTCACCATGGCGGGGCTGGGCATTTTGTTTTTTGAATACCTGTTTGCCGGCCTGGTCGATCCACAAACAGCAAAAGAATATATTGCCGGTATGATTTTATTAGGGGTAGCGCCGTGTACCGCGATGGTATTCATCTGGAGTCAGCTGGTCAGAGGAGACGCTAATTACACGCTAGTTCAGGTGTCGATTAATGACATTATTATGGTGTTTGCATTTGCGCCTATTGCTGCTTTATTGCTGGGTATGACGGATATTATCGTGCCCTGGGAGACATTGTTTTTATCAGTCGTACTTTATGTGGTGACACCCTTGCTGGCTGGATATCTGACACGTCGTAAACTGGATAAAAGTACGGATCACCACGAAATCGCCGCTTTCACCGAAAAAGTAAAACCTTATTCAATTATGGGGCTACTGGCAACGGTCGTTCTTTTATTTGGTTTTCAGGCAGAGACCATCATCGCCAAACCACTGGTTATAGCATTGATTGCCATACCGCTACTGATTCAAAGCTACGGTATATTTGCGGTAGCGTATGGCTGGGCTTACCTGTGGAAAGTGCCGTTTAATGTGGCTGCGCCGGCTGCTTTGATTGGAACCTCCAATTTCTTTGAACTGGCCGTGGCCGTGGCGATTAGTCTGTTTGGTCTGAATTCCGGAGCTGCGCTGGCAACCGTAGTAGGTGTTCTGGTAGAAGTACCGGTGATGTTGTCATTAGTCGCGCTGGCATTGAAAACTAAGCCACTGTTCGCCCGTTTTTCATGACTACAGTTGCATGACTTCGAGCCCATTTTCATTGATCCTTCCCGTTATTAGTCGGGTAGGGATAGTCTCAAAGTAGGTGTTTCTGCCACTGATGTTTTTGCCTTTTGGCAGTTGTAATTCATCGGTGGGCATCGACTCTAAAATCACGTTATGGCTGGTTTGAGGAAAAGTTTTAAAACTATCGGCCAATACCCAGAACGGTTTGCCGTAATGATGGGCGGCCAGGGCCTGTAAGAAGGTACCGGTTTTGTTAACAAAATGATGGTCTGACAGCCAACTGTCGCAGCCACTGATATTGAGATCAATGTCAGGCATAGTCAGTCCCATTTCCGCGTCGGTAATAACGGTAACCGGGATACCAAGACGACTCAGTTGACTGGCGACCAGTAAGCCTTCCTTTCCCGGCTCACTGACTGTGACCACAATTTTAATATCGACATGTTGTTCTAATAAATGCTCGAACAGGGCTGAAACTTGTGAACTTCGGCTATGCGTTAGGATAGTCATGCCCGGTTTAACGAGACTGGCGGCATGTTCTGCAACATGATCGGAAGCATCTGAAAGTTGTTGGTATATCTGACTCAGACTGTCCAGATAACCTTGTTTGCTAAGTGCTTCTTTTAATTCTTGTCTGTGAAGCCAACGATGTAATGCATTGGCAAGAACGATCATGCTCGGTCTGGCATGGCTTAATTCATCCACTATCTCTGTGAGCTGGTCAAGTGACTGGAGCGGCAGGGCCTCCATATACGCTTTCAAACTGGCCAGTGTGATTAAGGCCAGTTCAGTCGCCCCGGATTGATGGTTATTTTTCAGTGACGTTAATAACTGCTCGAATGACTCAGACATTAGCTTCACCTTTGTGTTGCGATGACATCGCTGATTATTAGCTTTGACCGTTTATGTCTATCAAAGATGCGTATTTATTTGTTTTGCCAGGAAACGGAATAGATATCTGTTCTTCTGTCTTTCAGGTTATTTACCGAGCCCTCACTGCGAGTCAGTTTCAGTTTGTCCAGATCCAGATCAGAGAACATAATCATTTCAGTATTGGGAGTCGTTTCTGACATTACGGCATCATGTGGATAAGAAAAGTCTGAGGGTGAGAAAACGGCAGCTTGGGAATATTGCACATCCAGGTTTTCGACTTGAGGCAGGTTGCCACAACTGCCACAGATAACGACATAGCATTCATTTTCTATCGCCCTTGCCTGAGCACAGCTACGGACTCGTAAGTAACCGTTTTTGGTATCAGTCCAGTAAGGGACAAACAAAATATCCATATCCTGTTCAGCCAGTAAGCGGCTGAGTTCTGGAAACTCAACGTCGTAACAAATTAATATGCCAACGCGACCAGCATCAGTCTCAAACACCTGCAAAGTATCGCCTCCCTTGATGACCCAGTCACGACGCTCATGAGGTGTAATATGCAGTTTCCGTTGAATCTCGATGGTGCCATCACGTCGACATAGATAGGCGACATTAAATAGGACGTCGTCTTCCAGTAAAGGCATCGAGCCAGTAATAACGTTGATGTTGTAGCTTAATGCCATCTGCGACATTTCGTTTTTAAACTTTTCCGTATAACTGGCAAGAAAGCGTATTGCTTCAGTCTGATTGCGTTGATCCGGACTCAGGCCCATCAGTGGCGCATTGAAAAACTCCGGAAACACAGCAAAGTCACTTTTATAGCTGGATAAAGCATCAATGAAGTATTCGACTTGTCGGAGTAATTCCTCCACCGATTCAACTTCACGCATTTGCCACTGAATTGCTCCGATTCGCACCTGCGTTTTGCGTGTATCGATAACGGTGCTTTCAGGTTCATAAAAGATATTTCGCCACTCCAGTAAGGTGGCGTAGCCTTCTGATTTCTCATCTTCCGGCAGATATTGTTTTAACAGGCGGGTGACCTGAAAATCATTGGAAAGCTGAAACGTCAGGATTGGGTCGTAAATGCGTTTGTTTTTGACGGCCTCAAAGTATTCATCCGGTGTCATTTCATCCGAATGCTCATGATAATTGGGTATGCGTCCACCGGCTAGAATCGCGCGCAGATTATGCTGACGACATAATTCCTTGCGCGCTTCGTATAAGCGTCTTCCCAGACGATACCCCCGATAATTAGCATGGATTAAAACATCGAGTCCATACAGCGCATCTCCATTGGGATTATTGAGGATGGTTTCTTTTTTGGATATCAGATCATCATAGGTGTGAGGGTTGCTGAACTTTTGGTAGTTCACCTGTACAGAAAGAGCAACGCCAATGATTTTGTCATGGTCGACCACGCATATCTGACCCTCAGGTAAATCATCAATCAATTTGAAAATGGTGTGTTCCTCCCAGGAACCACCGATATCGACATAGATTTGATCCATCAACTTTTTGAGTTGTGGATAATCCTTTTTTTCAAGATTGCGGATTTTAATGTGCAGATCTTCAGGCATGAAGAATCCTTTTGTGGGTATTCAAAACAGACACCCTAGTTCATCATTCCCTGATTGAGTTGTCCAGTAATTTCAACGTCCTGAATCCGACTGTTTACATCACAATCAACATATTACCTATCAGCCCCAATAAAAAGCCTGCGACGGCTCCCAGAGCCGGTATCCAACGACTTTGCAGTTTGGCCTGTGGTGCAATATCTTCAAACACCAGATACAAAATACCGCCGCTGGAAAATAGCATCAGCAGACCCATCAAAAAGTCCATCTCGGCTAATAAAAAGTAGCCCAGTAGTCCAGCAACCGGACCTGCAATAGCGAGTAAAGAGAAAACGCAAATGATCCTGTTGGGGGCGAGAGTGGAATGAGACGATAATTCTTCGTATGCATTGAATCCTTCAGGGACGTTTTGCAGAATTATCAGCATGACTAATAACAATCCGGTCGTTTCTCCAGCCGCAAATGCCACACCCAATGCGATAGCTTCAGGAATAAAGTCTGATAGCATCGCTATTAGCTGACCTGCTGAACTCTCGAGTTTATTGAGATACATATCTAACAGACAAAAGAACACACCACCTGCAGCAAATGCCACAGCGGCATCAAAAACCGATACCCTACTGGCACCTTCTGGAACTAATACCAATGCAATAGCTGATATCAACGCGCCACCGCCGAAGGCTACAATAAAATGACGCCATTCATCCCCCAGCCAGGCTGGGTCTCTAAGATCGAGATTAGCAATCCACGCCCCGACAGGTATAGCCGCGCCAGCAAACAGTGATAAAACGATAACAGTGATAACTTCAGAGATAATCAATTCAGCACCTTATACAGAACGAAGTAGGTCAAACTTGCGTTATTGTTAAAAACTTATATTTGTTCTGGATGATTATGGGCTTCACGAATTGGTGACTGAGCAAGCAGCCATGTCACGATTAAAAAGATCAGCATGCCAAATAATATGCTTTGGAACGTGACGCCAGCATCAATCATAAAGCCGAGAAACGCCGGTGCAAGACCGGTTGAAAATACCAAAAAGGCGGATTTAAGTGAGCGAACATGACCCAGATGCTCTCTACCCCAGAGTCGCACCAACAAACTGTCCCCAATCGGGGATGACATGCCTAAAGCCAAGCCTGCACCCAGCATCAAAATCCAGATAGCGATATTGCCCCCGATGATAGCCGCCGCGAAGAGTGCAATCGCAAACGGGAGCAAATATAATCTGGCCAGGGTAGTGGCACCAAATTCATCTATCCAGCGGCCTCCTAACAAGGCACCGGGGAAACGCGACAGTCCCAGTCCTGTCAGGGCAAGCGCATAGGTAGTGGCTGATGCGCCCAGATCTTCGGTCAGTTGTGCCTGATAAATAAAGATACCTGTCAGTGTAATCGGTAAGACCATCAGCATCGGAATCAGCATCCAGAAGCGTAATTCCCGCATCGGGCTGGGGCCCGTATTCTGTTGCGTTTTTTTATCGACCTTTTTACGAGGCGCTTCCGGCCAGTCAACTAACAAAAGCAATATCATCCACAAAACAATGAGCACAGCCAAAATGCTCCACCAGATTTGTTGCCATGTCAGCCAAGTAACCAGCAAAGCAATAGTCGGAGGTAGAATCACTTCGCCTGACGGCATCCCGAGACTCACTAGTCCCAGAGCACGACCCCGGTTAATCGTAAATTCACGACCAGCTAATGTGCTGCCGAAGTGTGTCATTAACCCTTGCCCACACAGACGCTGAAGACCCAGACCAACAATCGCTAATGCCCACCATGGGGACAAGGTCAGCATCAAGACACCTGCTATGAGCGCTGACAGAATGGTTAATACATAGCTTCGTGGCGATATCCAGTCTATTTTTGGACCGAAATGCATTACAAGAAAACCACTTATCATGGTGATTGCAGCGTAGATACTGCCAAATTCACCCGCTGAAATAGCCAAATACGCACTGATATCGGATTGAAACAAGCCGATGAAAAAACTCTGACCTAAATTGCCGGTAAAAACCGCCAGATAAGCTGCGGCTAATAAACCAAAGTGCTGACGAATGAGTCCGATATAACCGAGACGCGTATTCGATTCCATGTTGTTTCCTAATCGGTATTTCAGTTTTTGGTATGAATGATTGTTAATTGTGGTGTTTGAACAGGCGCGGATTCTTCCGAATAAATTTTCGGATCCAACGCTCTAGAAAGGACTCATTCTGTGTGGCTTTTAAGTAGCTATATCCTAAAACGCTTATAACAAGCGCGCCAAGTGCATCGACAATCAAGTCCCACATTGTATCAGTCAGGCCAGTGTGATCACCAAGCATGTGTTTCTGCATATCGGTGGCAAAAAGGCTGTCGATGGTAAATTCTATGATTTCCCAAAGAACACCAATACCAACAGCAAACAGAAAGGCAAAAAAGGCGATAAAGCCAGCACGCATGCTTAGCTGAATTTGTTCGCTTTCATTCATGACATACACCAGGAGAAACCCGATTATGCCAAGTAAAAATCCAGAGCTTGTGTGAAGCACGATATCCCACCACCAGAATTTTGTGTAATAACCGTGAACCTCTCCTAAAAATAAAGCAGCGAACACAAAGGCGATGGCGAGCAGGTTAAATTCATGAGGGATAATAAAATTGAAACGTTTGGCTAAAACAACTGGTAAAAGCGTTATCAGAACAATGCCAATGATGATCACCGCGTTAAACCATTGCTGGTGCCAGATAGCGCCGATTGCCCCAGCTAAGAGAATGATTTGCAATAGACTACCAAGTCGACTGTGAAGATTGCCCTCGTCCATTAATTTTCCCGTAAGAGAAACTCCTTTCATCATAATCAGTCCGTTGATGTAGGTCTAATTTTCCTGATTATTTCAGGCTTCAAGTTTGAGTTCGTGTCGGCAAGTTGTTATGGTCAAAAACAATCTCCCGCTACGAAATCCACAATACCGCATATAAAAGGAAGCATATAGTGCTAAAGATCCTCTTTTCAGATCTAAAATTTCTAGTTGTCTTCATCATTGTCAGTCTGAGCATGATGCTCTCATTTTCTTCTTATGCCGGACCAATGGTGCAGGAAAATGTCGGAGAAATAGCGCAGGGGAGTGATAACGCTAAAGATAATTATGCGGTTTTGGCCGATATTCTGGCTGATCCTCAAAGCCGGGAAGAATTAATTAGCCAGTTAAGAGCACTCTCTGACGAAAATACCTCAGAAACGGATAAGACCGAAACAGAAAAGTCATCACAACAGGATGACAACAAAAGCAATGCGATTGCCACGGCAGTAGCCAAAGAAAGCCAATCCGTTGTTCAGGCCATCGTAGGAACATTAACGGGTAGTTGGACGGCAATCTCAGAACTCGCGTCAGGGCAAGGTAAAAAAATCGGGGCTTTCTTTAGCATGCTTTTCAAGCTTGGTTTAGTTATCGCTGCGACGATAGGCGGGTATATTGTTCTGCGAATTATTGCCCGATTCTTTTTCCAGCGAGCCGATCGGTTGGCAGCATCCGACATCAATGTGCACCAGTTACTCGTCAAATCAACGGCCATTTTGCTTTCTGTGGTAACCGATGTAATCGTCGTCGCATTGGCGTGGTTAGCAGGCTATGGCACGGCTTTATTGTTCATTGGTGAGGTCGGACAGATCTCAGTCAGTCAAACGTTGTTTTTAAATGTGTTCCTGGCTGTCGAATTGTTCAGAGTTGTTCTTAGAGCTATTTTTTCCGGCCATGAAGACAGTCTTCGCTTATTACCCATGCAAGCAGAAACAGCTTTGTATTGGAATCACTTCATCTCAGCGATAGTCAGTTTTGTCGGCTATGGAATTTTGTTTGTGGTGCCCCTCGTAGCCTCCAACCTGTCAGACAATTTAGCTGATCTGATGAACTTACTGATTGTCGTGATCGCTGTTAGCTATGCATTAACCACGATCATCAGAAAGCGTTCTCAAGTACGTCAGTGTCTATCGGATTTGGGTAAAAAATCCAATTTTGCTGCAACACAGGTGTTGATGGGCTTTTTATCCAGAAGCTGGCACTGGTTTGCTATAGCCTATTTCATTGTCATGGGTGCCGCTTTGCTTGTTCAGCCTGAGCAGGCGATACCCAGTTTATTGATTGCGACGCTCCAAACGGTTCTTGCCGTATTTATCGGTATGGGTGTTATCGCTTTACTGGAAATGACAATAGGTAGTGGTGTGAAGGTGCCGGTCATTATCAGCAGCCGATTAGCAACATTTGAAACCCGGCTTAATAACTTTCTTCCCATGCTAAATAAATCACTGAAAATACTGGTTACCTTGGTGGCGATCAGTGCGATCTTTGACGCCTGGGGGGCGGTTGATCTGCCGACATGGTTAGCTTCTCCGACCGGGACACATTTCCTGAGTACAGTGATATCGGTCTTATTTATCCTAACATCAGCGATGCTGTTCTGGATGGTGCTGGCAAGCTGGATAGAACACCGCCTTAATCCAGAAGAAGGCGGTGGTGAGCCCAGTGCAAGAGAAAAAACATTGCTCACCATCTTTCGTAATGCGACAGCTATTACGATCATTGTGATGACCTCGATGATTGTACTCTCTGAAATAGGCATCAATATCGGGCCATTGATCGCGGGTGCCGGTGTCCTGGGCCTGGCGATTGGTTTTGGTGCTCAGAAACTGGTTCAGGATGTTATTACCGGTGTCTTTATCCAAATGGAAAATGCTATTAATGCCGGTGACATCGTCACAGTCAGCAGTATTACAGGGGTAGCTGAGAAGCTCACTATTCGGTCGCTGGGGCTGCGTGATTTATCGGGGACGTATCATGTGGTGCCATTTTCTTCTGTGGATACCGTCTCTAACTACATGCGTGAATTTGCCTACCATGTCGGTGAATACGGTGTGGCTTATCGCGAAAATACTGACGAGGTTATTGTGAAGTTACGGGAAGCATTTGATGCCTTGTTGGCAGACGATGACCAGCGTAATAATATCTTATCCGATGAACTTGAGGTGCATGGCGTCACTGCATTAGCTGATAGTTCTGTGAATATCCGGGTCAGAATCAAGACCTTGCCTGGTTCGCAGTGGGGTGTTGGTCGAGCTTATAATCGCCTCGTTAAACAGTATCTGGATGCGGCAGGTATTGAGATTCCATTCCCACATCTCACGCTGTATTTCGGTGAAGATAAACAGGGACAGGCGCCAGCTATGCCGATGCGTATGGTAGAAGAAGTGGAAGTGGTGAATGAGCTGGATAAGAAAGAGAAACAAGAGCCCAGCAAAAAAGTGTCAAAACAGTTGAAGAAAACGGATGATAGCAATCCAATCGAAAAAGGGGATTTTGATGATGCAGAGTAAGCCATCGTCAAATATGCGGCTTAATTAACCTTTCTAAATTAATCACGGCAGGACATTGCTGGCACCCATCTGCCGCAATGTTGACTGCCTTATTAGCAGATTGGTAATCCTGCATGAAATAATGCAGGGAAGCCGTCATTAGAGGATTATCACGGTAACTTAATAAAAGTTCTTCAAAGATTAATTGCAGATCGTTATTGGCTTTAAAGTAGCCAAGCTCTGACACATCGTAAAGAAGCGCTTCTTCCATCGCATAAGCGCCTGTTTGTAAGTCACCTGACAGAGCAGTGCTAAATGCATATCCTGCTCTGGGTAAGGCCGACTCTGGTTGTTGTTGCAGTAAAGATTCAAAAGCATATCTGGCGGTATCAAAATCGTAATCCCCTAATGCATCCCAGGCATCTGATTGGCTCATTCCTGTGTTGTTATTTATCCGTTGAGTATCATTTTTATAAGCAAAAATCGATGTTGAGCTGCTTTGAGATTCATAAGCGCTATAGCTTATGGGCGCAGTATAGATAGAAAGCCCACGAGGGTCTTTGTGAGGATAAGAGTACGATTGATGGTGTCGATCATAATCACGGTACTGGCGCTGATTATAATCTTGCTCTTTATTGTGGTAATGCGGACCTGGCGATAAGCCAAAAGATCGATGACCCTGGATGCCATAAGAGGGCTGCCGGTAGTTGTGATAGTGCTGTTTATCTTTATCGTTGTCAGAAGAAACGTTATCAGCTGAGCGATCACGGTTTTTGTAGTAATGTGGATCATCAGCGTCATTACCATAGGACTGCTGAGGGCGCCTGGAATAACGGCTTGAATTATCATCCCTATGTTTATATATATGCGGATCACTGGCACTGTTTCTAAATGAACGCGACTGCTTGTGATGGGCATCGGATGCGTTTGATGTGCTGAGTTTTTGTGAACCTTGCCCACCGAAGTCGGTGTTACCCAGCCTGATATCGGTTGAGTCCTGTGCCTGACTGCTGGTGGAGGTCAAGCCAAGAGCCAACAGGCACGATATCGATAAAGACAGATGTTTTAGCCTGAACATAAAAAGGTCTTCCCTTTATAGGGTGTATAGCTAATGACCAATTAGGTCATTATTGGTTCGGCTAAGCCAGATGCAGCGGTTTGCTTATGCTTTAATAAACTGTCCGCTGTCGGCATCTGGCATCAGTTGCTGCAGATCGTCGGCTTTTAATCCCAGCGCATAACCCAATACGCCGCTGCCAATCACGACATTATCAAATTCTTTGATGCTGTCATCAAGCAAAATCATAATATCGTCCGGCAGAGCGATAGGAGGGACAGCGCCAACAACATATCCTGTTGCCTCCGGTACTTCATTAAATTCAGCCATTCTGAGCTTACGTTCATTCAGATGTTTGCGTAAGCTAGCCCAGTCAGCCCTGCCTCCGCCTGCGACAGCAAGTAATACAAACTTATCTGACCCCGTTTTAAACAAAAGACTGCGTATTACCGATTTAGGGTTGTGACCTTGGTTGGTCAATAATTCTTCTAGGTTACGAACCGGCTTTTTGTCCTCTGTTAGAGGAATTTCAATGACATCAAAAACAATGCCTTTTTGATTGAGTAAATCCGTGACGGGGGAAGAAATTAAGTTGCTCATCTAGCCTCCAGTTGATGTGAAATATCTGTCTTTGAATATGTTCAGCATACTGCATAACGTGACTGAATTCATTTTTGTCGAAGTTGCCAGGTTGGCGCTAAATTAGGACTGATAATGTCATAATGTATCAGCCAATCCCGGGCATCATCAGCATCTTGTTCAAACCAGGCTTTAGCG
>NZ_CBFHHW010000009.1:64421-73252 GCF_965655755.1 Methylophaga sp.
GCTACCAAGACGAAAGGTGTATCCCCAGCGATCCATATCACGAAGCATACGTGCCCGTCCTACATTCTTAACGAAACCGGCTAACAGTATTTGCAAGAAACAGACGCCGTTTTCTTCGTCATAATCGCCTTCGGCATCCGTATGCAGATGTTGCCGACGTGCAGGATCCATACAGATGAAATGCCCGGCCTCGTGCAATACAGAATGTACGGGTGTATCGAAGCGAACATAGAGCTTATTACCGACCAGTCCGGCTTCGCGCTCGCCAAAAAAACTGCCGGGTATCGCCTCATCAGCCTGTATTCTTATGATGTTTAGGCCATATGAATTGAGTAGTTGTTTGAGTTGGCTGTATAGAAAGTCATCACAGTTGATGACATCCGTTGGATCACTCACGTCGGCTGTCACCGACAATATGATTCACCACCATGCCTGCCAGAGTAAGGCCGAAGATAGAAGGCATATAACTCACTGTGCCATTGACGGCACGGGCTCTGCCGCGACCGACCGGTTCCGGTGGTAAAGCTGGTAATGGTGACTCCAGCGAGTAGACGGTCTGAATACCACGGCCAACGCCGCGCTTACGAAGCTGGGAACGTAATTGCTTTGCCAGTTTACACATGCGTGTGTCCATCAAATCACCGGTTCGAACCTGAGTCGGATCCAGCTTTCCGCCTGCGCCCATACTGGCAAACACGGTCATATCATTTCGCCAGGCCGTTTCAAGTAGGGAAGATTTACTGCTCATACTGTCAATCGCATCAATGATGACATCATAGCCTTGAGCCAACACCGTTGGGATCGAGTCGGGCGTAAGAAACTCTGTCAGTAAGGTTAACTGGCAGTCAGGGTTAATATCCTGAATACGCTGTGACATCACATCTGCTTTTTTTTGACCGATGGTTGAGTTCAGTGCGACTAATTGACGGTTGATATTGGAGCCGGAAACAATGTCATGGTCGACCAGGGTCATTTTACCGACGCCCATTCTTGCCAATGCTTCGGCAGTAAAGGAGCCTACGCCTCCCATACCCGCGAGAAAAACATGACTGTTTTGTAGTTTTTCTATGCCCTCATCACCAATCAGAATATGGGTACGCTCAAAAAGCGGGTTGGAATGTGCCATCAATAAACCTCAAAACCATAAACTATGAGGCGTATTTTCCATGATAAGTAACCTAATTGGCAAAACCTATCTGCGACGAGGGCGAAAGTCTTTTACCTGTTGCTTCAACTCTGACATCAGCGCATCGTCAACTTGTCGGTAACGAATCTGAATATACAGATCGGTAATGTGTGTGATTTGTTGCTTATAAGCCGGTAAAGCCTGCTTAGCCCGCATTGCAAAATCATTGGGGCCTTCGAAACTCTGTCTGTGTAAATCCAGCCGCTCAAGTTTTCGGCAAAAAGACTGATAAAGACTGACAGCAGGATCGGCGTGATGACGGCGTTTATAGGTCAGGAGCAGCATCACCAGTCCCGTCATCGACAGCAAAATCATTAGCCATAACGCCATTTTCTGCCAGTCAGGGTTTTTCATGCCTAACAGAGAAAGCAGTTCGAACTGCTTTTCGGGGCCATAGGCGACCACCCACATATCCCATGCGCTATTAAAGGCATCCCAGTTATTTTGCATTTGTTGCCATAACTCAACCAGCGCATCACTTTTGGCAATAAATACAGGGGAACGTCGGCTTGCAGGAAGAATATCGGACATCCCCCGATCAATACGATTCTGAGACACGGCAGCGGTGGGATCTATGCGTTTCCAGCCTTTGTCCGCTAACCAGACCTCTGTCCAGGCGTGCGCATCACGTTGTCTTACAACCAGAAGGTTATCAACCGGATTCAGATCACCGCCTAAATAGCCGGTCACAACACGGGTCGGAATACCGGCCGCTCGCATCAAAACGGTAAAGCTGGCAGCGTAATGCTCACAAAAACCCTGACGTGAACCAAACAGAAAACCATCCACGGTATCGCCGCTTATCACAGGAGGTGTGAGCGTGTAAAAAAACGCTTGATTGGAAAAAAACGCTAAAGCCGTATCAATAATGGCTTCCGGGTCATTATGCTTATCACGCCACTGTTGGGCTAATGTCACCGCTTTGGGATGTGCATCATCAGGTAATTGTAATGCTGCTTTGATATTGGGATCTGACTCGGCATTAAATGAATACGTTGTATGTGACACCAGCGGATATTGTGTGCGTTGTTTGATGTTCTTCTTGGTGACAAGACGGCCATCTGGAGTCAGAAATGAGGCCGGAGATTTCGGTAATTCAGTGGGTAAGTCCAACGCCAGCAACCAGTTCTCATCATGGGGTTCGAGTGTGATTTTGTAGCGGTAACTGTTATCCACATTTTCGATAGTGGGAGATTGCCATTTGAGTTGATGGTGCTCTAGTTTGGTCCAGGTTGTGCCATCGGTCTGCCAAAGCACAGGACCGCGCCAGTACAGCGCATTCTGTGGTGGAACCTGGTTATCATCGAATTTGACCCGAAAGGCGATTTCATCTGACTCAACCAGGTTACTGATACTGCCCGGAGACATTTCTTCACTTAAACCGGTAGACGCCGTGTTGGCATCTTCAGGTAGTCCCCATATCGGTCCGGGTATGCGGGGAAATAATACAAAAAGGAACAGCATCACCGGTATAGCCTGCAATACCATTTTGCTGCAATGCGTTATCTGTGATTTAGCTGACTGTCTTGCATCGACTGCATTAACAGCAAGCAGGCAACGGGTGAGCAAAATTACCACCAGCAACATCAAAATCACCATCAGAATGCTTTGGCTGAAGAAAAAGTTGGTTATAACCAGGAAAAAGCCAAGGAAAACACATAGGTAATAGTCACGTAAGGAACGGATTTCCACCACTTTAAACGCCAGCATGATGGTTAATAACGCCACACCGGCATCGCGACCAATAGTCAGATTGAATTGGCTGACAATAACAATGATGGTTAAGCCGGCTACTGCATTTTGAAAGACTTTCAACCAACGATTGGCTGCCGGTAAAGGCCAGCCACGAAAGTTGTGTAGTAAACGCCATCCCATCATCATGATAAACATCAGTCCTACCCATATAGGTTGATATACAAAGTGAGGAACAGCGCCAATAAACAGCGCCAGAATCAGACTATTGATAGTGTGTTGAGGCGGAGAAAGGTCATTTTTAGCCATGATAGAGGGCCAGCGCTTTTAAGCAGGTATGTTGATGATCGGGCCCATGCCCCGCTGCGATGCTTACATCGGGTAATTCCAAGCCATACTGATAGCCCTGACTATCGGCTTGTAACACCCAACTGGTGAGTTGAGATAATCGTGCTTCAGTGTCACTCAGATCTTCGAGATCCTCCCAACGCAAGGCGAGTTTTTGCCCTCTTGGACGTGAAAATTGTTTGCTGCGCATTACTTCGTCACGTGCAAATGCTTTCCAGGCTACTCGGTGCAAGGGATCACCTGAGCGGTAGGTTCTCAGTCCGGCGAAATCATCATCACCCTGAAGTGCTTGTTTTATGGATTGATTCCCCTGCATAGCGAACATAGGCAAAGGACGATGACCGGATGCTTTGGGATACACCAGCACGTCAGCCTGGTTATCGTAGACGGTCCAGGAATAAAATAATCCTAGCGGATACAGACTTGATAAGCGTATTTTCGTCAGTCTTTGCCAGCCACGTTTACTGGTTGGTATAGACAATACACAGCTATGATTACTGTCGGCTTCAACGCAACCGATTTTATTCAATAGCGCGTAAGCTTTCATAAACTGCCAGCGAGGCAAATCAAATCGACTCTTATGCGCGACGTCAATTTGGTAACTATCCTCTGTGTCAGTGTTGTTTACGGTCAGCCTGAAAAAAGCGGGTTGGTGACAAAAGACAGGATCTAATGCCGTTATGGTGACACTCAGAAGGCGAATGTTTCGGTGGCTATGGTGCATTGCCACATGGCCGAGACTAGCCAGTAGAAAACACAATAAGTGACCCAAACTGTTGTTGTAATTAATGGCGCCCAGCAGCATTAAAATCAGCAAAGCAACGTAACCATAACCAAAGCGAGTTGGAATAATGTAGATTCGCTGACCTTCTACGGTCCGCCAACGTCGCCAGAGTTGTGTCACCATTGAAGCCATCAGGGAATAGGGACGTTTTGAATCAGCTGGTTTATCCAGTCGGCTGAGAAGTTTTCCTCATGGAGTTGAAGTCGATGACTGACAATACTGGGTAAGATGGCTTGAATATCTTCCGGTAAAACATGATCACGACCTTCCAGTAAAGCCCAGGCTTGAGCAGCGTGTACCAGCCCAAGGCCTGCCCTTGGTGAGAGTCCGGTGTGGTAGAGACCTGACTCTCGGGTGTAACTCAGAATGCGTTGCACATAATCAATCAAGGCAGGTGCAAAATGTATTTGAGTAACGCTGTGTTGCAATGCCAATAATTCATCAACCGTGATAACGGCCTGAAGTTGCTTCAGGATCTCACGACGATCCTGGCCCAACAACAGTGCGCGTTCTGCTTTGGCATCTGGGTAGCCGAGCTCAATACGCATCAGAAACCGATCCAGTTGGGACTCGGGCAAAGGAAAAGTACCTATTTGATTCATCGGATTCTGAGTGGCAATAACAAAAAAAGGTGATAACAAGCTGTGTGTTGTACCTTCCACGGTAACTTGTTGTTCTTCCATGGCCTCCAGCAGTGCACTTTGTGTTCTGGGCGATGCTCTGTTGACTTCATCGGCCAGAATTAACTGGGTGAAGATTGGACCCGGATGGAAACTGAATTGGCTACTGTCACGTTCATAAATCGATACCCCGATAATATCGGCGGGTAACATATCACTGGTAAACTGAATTCGTTGAAAACTTAATCCAAGCGTCCCGGCAAACGTATGTGCCAGAGTTGTTTTACCCACGCCAGGTAAATCTTCTATCAGTAAATGGCCCTTCGCCAGCAGGCAGGTGAGAGCGAGTTTAATCGGGTGTTCTTTGCCGAGGATAACGCTATTAACGCTAGAAAGAATGGCAGTGAGTTCCTTTTGGGCCATGAAGAATCCTGTATCTTATTTTAATTCGGGTAGCATAATAGTTGATACCAACTTGTTTCTAGACATGCTAGTTTTAGCATGGTTCTATTTATAACCAAAGAGGTAAAGAAAATGTCGAATGAAGGCTATCACGAACCGATTTCTGAATTATCCGATGATACCCGGGATATGCATCGGGCAATTACGTCTCTCATGGAAGAGCTGGAAGCGGTTGACTGGTATAACCAACGTGTTGATGCATGTAAGGATCCGGAACTCAAGAAGATTCTTGAACATAACAGGGATGAAGAAAAAGAACATGCTGCCATGGTGTTGGAATGGATCCGTCGCCGTGACAACAAATTGGATGAAGAGTTAAAAGATTATCTCTTTAAACAAGGAGAAATCGGCCATCATGAGTAAGTTAGATGCCGAATAACTGTTTACAGTTATGCGTGGTGGCGTGAGCAATTTCTGACTCACTCTGGCTACGAATTTCTGCCAGTTTTGTCAAAATAATGGGGATCCTCTCGGGTGAATTTCTCTCGCCCTGATGCCCCACCAGCGGCATATCCGGCGAATCAGTTTCTAGCACAATTGTGTTTAGAGGCAAGTCACGGAACAAGCCTTGCAGTTTCTGAGCGCGGGGATAGGTGATCGCCCCGCCGACGCCAAACAAAAAACCCAGCTTTTGATAATGTTCAGCTTGTTGCATGCTGCCATTAAACGCGTGCACAATCCCGCCTCTGAGCGAATACTGGCGCAATACTTTCAGTACTTCATCATGTGCTTTGCGAACGTGCAGAATAACGGGCAGTTCAAATTTATCCGCTAAGATTATCTGTGCTTCAAATAGCCTCATTTGTGCTTTCTTATCATGTCCGGGCAGGAAAAAGTCGAGCCCGATTTCGCCTACTGCAATTGGCTGATAATCGTTTAATGCCCATTCCAATGCTTTGATGTCTGTCTCCTGATGTTCATGCATGAACATAGGATGAAGTCCCAGCGCCAGATGTAGCATTGGGTTTTGTGCACAAACCTCGATCAGTTTTGGCCAACTTTGATGTGTTACGCCAGGTACGATAATCGCTTCAATGCCTGAATCCGCGCAGCGCTCTATAATAGCTTGTCTATCGTTCTCAAAATTGTGAAAATCGAGGTGGCAATGACTGTCGATCAAGTGCAACATAGACCTTATCCCGATAAAGAAATCAATTAATGCAAAATAGACTTTTAGCTGCCAGTGTACCGCATGAAAGAATGATGGTTAACTTGGCGCTTTTTCATATATTGATACCGATTGTAGCCTTGGCGACTGGTTTTTTTCTACCGGTTTTGCTGCTGGCATTATTTGGTTCGCTGTTTAGCATCATCTGGATAGGCTGGTATGCCCGATATCATCAGTTCGCTGCTGAGAATGTTAAGCAACATTGGCTGCTGACGTGGCGGCATTGCCGCTGGTTGCTCTATTCTTATGCGATTTCTGCGTTGATTATGTTGGTAGGGTTGGGTTTGTCCCTTTATCAAAGCGACCATAACATGTCGGCTATTGTGCTGGTGGTATTTAGTCGGCTGGCAGTAGTGCCGACACTGCTGATGGTTTTGATTTTATTTGTATTGGAAACCAGTGCACTGGCTGAAAGTCGAAACGATAACTGAAAAGGGTAATTGTTATGACTGAGGATGCGAAAAAAGCGAGTGATGCACATGAACGATTACTGTTCAATTTGTCTGTTGTGCATTTTCTACTACCGGCCATTCTGTTTAACACCGAGATCCTGTGGTTGATCGTTGGCTTGCCGATGTTGATTTCGACCGGTTTTGTACTGTCAATTATGCGACATGCCAGCAAAGGTAAGCAGTCAGATTTGATTTATACGCACTGGTTGCTGGCCTGGCGACGTGGTCGCTATCTGTTGTTGTCGTACGTGGTATCACTGGGCCTGTTTTTACTGGGCTGGTTGTTCCTGCAGTTGCAGGCTGATGAGGTGATGCGGGGTATCCAACTGGCTGTTTTTGGCTGGTTCAGCTTGCTGCCTATTTCTTTAACTATCGTTGTGCTTATCATTCTGGAGACAGCATCACTGGCGCAGGCGAGACAGGGAAAAAAGCCACGTCAGATCACCTGGTGGTTTAAGGCCTAATAGTTCTGACTTCAGCTTGGCCCTCACCACGGGGATCACTGGCAGCATCAATCAGCCCATTGTTTTTGTTAACAACAATAGTCTGCATATCACCATACTGTCTGCTGAGCGATTTGATGCTGTGTCCGCGTACACGTAAGGGGGTTAAATCTGCTGATGTGAAACCCTGACTTTCTACCTGCACTTGATCTGGTTGATATTGGTGATGAAAGCGAGGGATCGACACAATGTGTTCTGCACTGTTACCTTCAATAAAATCAAGCACACTAAGCAAAACCATACTAATGATGCGACTCCCGCCGGGAGTACCGGTAATCATCAACCTATCTTTATTCTCGACAAAGGTTGGTGACATGCTTGATAAAGGTCTTTTATGTGGAGCAATCGCATTCGCTTCATTACCAACCAGACCATAGACATTTCCAACGCTGGGATGGGCCGAAAAATCATCCATTTCGTCATTCAGTAAGACACCTGTGCCTTTGGCGACAAAGCCTGAACCAAAGGGATAGTTAATGCTCAATGTGGCAGACACGCGATTACCGTCTTTATCGATAATAGAAAAGTGCGTGGTGTCTTCGCCTAACTGTCTGGTTTCATTAATAGCCTCACTGGAACTGGCTCGATACGGTTGAATGCTCTGACTCATTTTTTTTCCGTACTCAGGTGTCGTGAGAAAGTCAGGAACGGCGACAAAATCGCTATCTCCCAAATATTGACTACGATCTCGATAGGCACGGCGCATACTTTCAATGACCCAGTGTCTTTTCTGGGTTGCATCTTTTACTGTCATATCAAAGTGCGCGAGTTGATTTAGAGCCAGAATTAACACAATGCCGCCAGAGGAGGGCAAAGCAGCGGATGTGATTTCATAACCCTGATAATGACCTTTAACAGGCTTTCTTTCTTTGACTTCATATCCGGCTAGATCATTTAAGGTCCAGATTCCCCCATGCTCTCTTACTGCAGAGACCAGTTTTTCAGCGATCTCCCCCCGATAAAAACCATCTTTTCCTGACAAAGCGAGACGTTTTAATGTATGGGCGAGATCAGGTTGTTTGATAAGTGTGCCGGTTTCCGGTACCTGACCATTAACAAGAAAAATATCAGCACTGCTTGGATATTGATTAAGCACGTTTTGACGAAATCCGGCTAGGTATTGATAGCCTTCAGAGACGTTAAAGCCTTTTTTTGCGTAATCGATGGCTGGCTGCAATGTCACACTGAGCGGTAACTTACCGTAGTTCTGGCTTAAATGAACCAAAGCTGCAGGTACACCAGGAATAGCGGCAGCAAGCGGCCCATTGAGAGAGCGTTCAGGTTCAAATTCACCTTGCTGATTAAGATACATATCCCGATACGCTGCACCGGGTGCGATTTCTCTGCCATCAAGCATGATCTGAGTATTATCCTCTGCATGATGGAGCAACCAGAAACCACCACCACCAAGACCGGAACCACTTGGTTCTACAACCGCCAGAGCAGCGGTCACTGCCACCGCCGCATCAAAAGCATTGCCGCCTCGCTCAAGCATATTTAAACCAGCTTGTGTGGCTAAAGGATGAGCCGAGGCAACGGCAGACCCCGTTATCTTTGCCCAACTCAGCGGTGAGCAGGCAAACAAGGCCAGAACCAGTACAACCCGGCACATGTTA
>NZ_CBFHHW010000010.1:0-63627 GCF_965655755.1 Methylophaga sp.
AGCGTGAGGCCCCGAAAGGTCCCCCACTTTCCTCCGTAGAGCGTATGCGGTATTAGCAGTCGTTTCCAACTGTTGTCCCCCACTGTCAGGCAGATCCCTATACATTACTCACCCGTCCGCCACTAATCCAAAACAGCAAGCTGTTTCTTCATCGTTCGACTTGCATGTGTTAGGCATGCCGCCAGCGTTCAATCTGAGCCATGATCAAACTCTTCAGTTTAATTTAGCTTGTAACTTTATAAGACAAAGTTACCAAATCTTGATTGACGTTGAACATATGAATGTCCTACGTCAGGTTTTCTAGCAACCTAACGCAAGCACCCACACAAATTACTTGATACCATTTTTTTAAAGAGCGTTTGCTGCAAACTCGTGCAGCAAAGAAGCGAGAATTATACAGCTCTTCGCCGGGCTGTCAACCGTAACATTCAGAAAAAAGCTACTCTAATATGCTGGTTGTTTTTCGGTTAATTAGGCTGTTTGAAACAGACCTCATCAACTAAGGCTGCGCATGTTACGTCACAGCCGGAAGCATTGCAATAGCTAATTTTCAGCGTTGTCATCATTTTGTCACATCCTCCATGATAAATGACAAGCTCAATAATGACTTAGGCCGTATCAAAAAGTTGAATTTTATCTACTGGAGAGGGGTAATCGTAAGCGTTGTGAGTTTGTTCACAGAATGCTTTGATTATTTCCGCAATCATTCTGATGATGTATATAGCTTAATCGCTGCTATTTATGGACGACGATGGATTCAATTAAGGAGGAAGTTGTAGAGAATAATGCTAGGTGAAGGGTGTGATGGTACCAGATACGAAAAAGGGCTATGCTACTAGCATAACCCTCTTGATTCGTGGTGGGCCGTCCGCGACTCGAACGCGGGACCATCGGATTAAAAGTCCGGTGCTCTACCAACTGAGCTAACGGCCCAAACCAAGCGCGATATAATACCGTATTCAGACTAAATAACAACCCCTAAGGCATAATTTATTCAAATTAATTGGCGAGGCAAACATGGCTGTTATACCTAAACCGGATCACCCCACTTTCACTACTGCATTAAATAACGCAGAACTGCTTCGTGAAACAGGAAACGATCACCATCATATCGGCCATGCTCTCCTGTACCTAGAAGAGCGGAGTCGCTTACTTGAAGCGGTGGCCATTGCCTCTGAAGCTTACATACGTTTCGGTGAAGACGCCCAACTACATACTAATCTAGTAAAAGCCTTGCAGGCTTTAGAAGACTATGAACGCGAAGCTATCCCTGACGAAGCTTTACCAGTGATGGGACTCGATCAAGTCTGATAAAGCGTCGGATCGTCGATATTGGCCTGTTCGAAACCTTGTTTGCGGAAGCGGCAGGAATCACATTGGCCACAGGCTCGGCCATACTCATCCGCTTTGTAGCAGGAAATTGTCTGACCATAATCGACACCGAGCTCGATGCCTTTTTTAATGATCGCTTTCTTAGTCAGATCAATAAGCGGTGTTTCGATACTGAGTTTTGAGCCTTCCACCCCTGTTTTGGTTGCCAGGTTGGCCATTTTTTCAAAGGCGGCAATATACTCTGGACGACAATCAGGGTAACCGGAGTAATCCACGGCATTCACACCGACAAAAATCGCTTCTGCCTTTAAGACTTCGGCCCAGCCAAGCGCGATTGACATAAACACCGTATTACGTGCGGGCACATAGGTAATAGGAATACCTTCTTCATGTTGCTCTGGCACATCAATACTGTTGTCGGTTAATGCTGAACCACCAATCGCTGTCAGATCAATGTTGATAACTTTATGTTCAATCGCTCCCATCGATTGGGCCAGTTTTGCCGATGCTTTTAGCTCAGCCCGATGTCGCTGCCCATAATCAAAGCTGATCGTGTAACAGTCATACCCCTCACTCTTGGCAATGGCTAAAACGGTTGCCGAGTCCAGACCACCGGATAATAAAATCACTGCACGTTTCATCGGCCTTGCTCATCTCCCCACAGGTATTTATGTAATTGCAGTTGCATCCTCACGGGTAAGTTGTCGGCAACTATCCAATCCGCCAAATCGGCAGGTGTTAACTCACCATGAATCGGCGAGAACAACACTTCACATCGTTTATCCAGTTGGTAATCTGCCAGCGTCTTACATGCCCAATCATAGTCTTCGCGGTGACAGATAACGAACTTGAGCTGGTCTTTGGATTCGAGCAAAGCAATATTGTCGTAACGGTTCTTGCTTTCTTCACCTGAACCGGGGGTTTTGAGATCCATAACTCGAATCACGCGGGGATCAACCTTACTGATATCCATTGCGCCGCTGGTCTCAATTGAGACTTCGACGCCTAAATCGCACAATGCTGTTAATAATGGAATGCAGTTAGGCTGAGCTAACGGTTCGCCACCTGTGACACATACATATCGAGGCATATACGCTGCGACTTGTTCAACAATATCGCTGATATCCATCTTTTGGCCACCGTAAAACGCGTATTCGGTATCACAATAACCACAGCGCAACGGACAACCCGTCAATCTTACAAAAACAGTGGGCAAGCCCACGGTTCTGGACTCGCCCTGTAAAGAATAAAAAATTTCGGTAATGCGACACTGCGCCATGTTGTTTTCCCGGCTCAGCGCTTAGCGTGATGCTTGGTTGATACGATCCAATCTGACCTTAGCAAGTTTTGCCGCTGAGCTATCAGGATATTGTTCGATGACTTGATTCAATGTGTTGATCGCACGCTGGGTATTACCCATTTCGTCTTCACTAAAGCCTCGTTTGAGCAATGCATCAGCCACTTTGGTGCTCGATGGATATTGATCAATCACAATTTGAAATAAAGCGGCCGCATCTGAAAATTCACGCAACACGTATTTGGCTTCACCCTGCCAGTAGTAGGCATTAGGCAAATAAATACTGCCGGGATATTGCTCAGGAAAAGTCTGTAAAGCTGAAACAGCCTCTTCATACTGACCACTGCGAAGGGTTTGCAGTGCTGACTGATAAGCGGCTTCACCATTCTCAACCGATGCTGGCGCTGATTCATTCACTTCAGGCTGGCTCGGCTCAGCCACCTCAGCTGAACCATTCGTTATTGGCTCATCAGGATTAGCCGGAGTATTAGATATAGTAGATTCTACTGGCGCAGGCACCTGAGTTTGATTTTGTAAACGCTCATCCAGATCGATATACATCTCTCGCTGGCGTTTTTGCATTTGCTCAAGTTCATATCTTAGCGATTCATTTTCACCATTCAGACGTTTGACCTCATTTTGCAACTGATCAACACGTGTGATGAGATTCATCAATCCCTGACCCTGGATAATTCGTTCCAATCTTTCAACTCGTGGCTGGAGCGGCTCCGCCTCTTCTGCCCAGCTTATGCCGGGCAGAGTAGCGGCCAGAATCACGGCACTTACAATTTTTCTTTTGCCGTTTAACTGCATTTTTATCGACCTATATAGATAAGTTCAACACGACGGTTTTGTGACCAGGCGTATTCACTACTTCCTTCTTCTGCAGGACGCTCTTCACCAAAACTAGTGACCTGGAATTGGTCAATGCTTGCACCTTGCAACATCAGAATTTGACGAATTGATAATGCACGACGTTCACCCAAGGCAAGGTTGTACTCACGCGAACCACGCTCATCAGTATGACCTTCCAGACGCACTGTCAGATTGGGATTCTTAGCAAGATAGGCACCATGAGCCTGTAAGGTTTCCTGATCTTCTACTCGAACTGACGCACTGTCATATTCGAAGTAAACCACACGATTAGACAGCGGACTTGAAGGATCATTAAGTTCGTTACCCGCATATTGATCTTCACCAACGACGACTTTCGTTTCAGCACCCATGTCTTCACCATCAGCACCTTGGCCATCGACACCCGCAGTCTCTGCGCTGAGATCGTCAACAGCGACATCGCCTTCCATTCCTTTTTCAGGTGAAGAACTACACGCTGCCAACCAAAGCATTGGCAATAAAACAGCAAAAAGTTTCAACATCTTCATTTAATAACTCCTATCGGATTAATTTCTAAAAGGCGACCATGCCGGCTCACGTACTGCACTACCTGATTCACCCAAACGTTGTTTGATTCGACCATCAACGGATACTGCCGCCAATATACCTCGACCTTTTTGCTGGGTAGCATACAATATCATGCGACCGTTCGGCGCAAAGCTCGGAGATTCATCACCAGTGGTATCAGTTAAGACTTGCACTGTGCCAGATTGCAGATCCTGAACGGCAATATGAAATTGACCATTAACGGTGTGTACCATCGCCATTTTTTGGCCGTCTGGAGAAATGTCTGCAGAAGCATTATAACCACCCTCGTAAGTCACTCGCTCAGCGCGACCACCAGAAGCATCCACTCTATAAATTTGTGGGCGACCACCGCGGTCTGATGTAAACAGAATCTCACGACCATTGGGCATCCATACCGCTTCGGTATCAATTGCCTGAGAATTATGCGTGACGCGAGATAGTTTGCCTGATGCCAATTCCATAACATAGATTTCAGGGTTACCATTCTTAGACAGCGTCAGAGCCAGTTTCTTACCATCTGGCGACCAGGCCGGTGCCGTGTTCAGACCATCAAAGGATGCGACGGAATTACGGCGACCACTGCTCAATTGCTGCACAAACACCTCTGCTTTGCCATTTTCAAATGACACATAGGTCAATTGATTACCATCCGGCGCCCAGTTCGGTGACAAAATTGGTTGAGTAGATTGAAGTACTGTACGTGGGTTAGCACCATCGGCATCAGAGACCTGAAGAGCAAACCGTTTGCTGCCGTCTGCATTTTTCATTTCAGTCACAAATGCCAGACGAGTCGAAAATACGCCTTTCTCACCAGTCAATGTCTCATAAACGATATCCGCAATCTGATGGCCCAGATTACGCAGTCCAGATGCCGGTACCTGATAGCGTTTGCCCACCAGCTGTTCGGCTTTATAAACATCATAAAGCTGGAATTGAACCTGATAGGTTTCACCATCCTGACTGCTGACTTTCCCAATCAACAAACCTTCTGAACGCAATAACCGCCAGTCAGCAAAGTTAATCTGTTCCGTTTCATGTGGTTGCGACACCAAATCTCGCTTTTCCAGTGGTGCAAAGCGGCCACTGCTCGCAAGATCATTACTGACAATATCTGAAATATTTTCGGGTGGCGCAATACCTTCTGTGCCAAAAGGCACAATAGCAATAGGCAATGCAGCTTCAGAACCACCGGTTATCTCGATGGTGAGCAATGCATGTGCCGACCATGGCAGCAGAGCCATCAGTAGCGCGATTGTTTTTAAACAATGTTTTAACATCGCCTGTGTCCTCTATTCTGGTTTAAAGATGAATTGAAAATCCCGTAGGGCCTCAGCAGCCTTAGGATCTGAAGGTTGTGGTAATGGTGCCGCTTTGTACACCGCATTTTCAGCAGATCGATCAAAAACGGGATTACCACTACTCTTTACAATTGTCACATTCCGGACATCGCCACCGGGCAATAAGGTCACGCGAATAGTACATTGAAGCCCGCTTTGGGTGTTAACTGGCCTTGTCCAGAAGCGTTTGACGCGCTGTTGAATTTGAAATGAATAGTTATCAACAATACCCCTAATACGAATAGCCTCACGTTCGTCTTGCTCTTGTTGTAACTGTCTTTGCAGCTCAGCCTCAGCTGCTTTACGTTCTGCCTCTTCTGCTTCACGTTTAGCCTGTTCAGCCGCCAGTTTACGTTCTTCTTCCGCTTTTCTTGCTTCTTCTTCTGCCTTACGCTTAGCTTCTTCAGCGCGTTTTGCTTCTTCTTCTGCCTGACGTTTACGTGCTTCTTCTGCCTTGCGTTCAGCCTCTGCCTTAGCTTTGGCCGCTTCCTGTTCTCTGCGCTCAGCTTCCGCTTTGGCTTTAGCAGCCTCTTCCGCTTTACGTTTTTCTTCTGCCGCAATACGTTCCTGCTCGGCTTTTTGTTTACGCTGTTCTTCTAGCTTGCGCTGCTTTTCAGCTTGCTGACGTTTTTCTTCTTCCAGCTCGCGCTGCTTTTCAAGCTCTTTGATACGTTGTTGTTCTTTTTCAGCTTCCTGTTTGCGACGCTCTTTTTCAAGCATAGCGCGCTGTTCCATATCCTGGGCTTCTTGCTCTTTTTGCTCTAATGCTTTTTGTGCTTCTTCCAGCTTTTCATCAATTTTACGCTGACGTTCGGCTTCCGCATCTCGCTCTTTCTTCTCAAGCTCTTCCAGTTTTGCCACCTCTTGATCGACCAGATCCTGATCCAGCATTTTGGCTTGAACGATTTCAACATCCTCTGAGTTGGCTAATTTGCGTGGCGAGGAATTAAAGTCCATGCCCACAATAAATAAAGCCAGAATAAGGATGTGCAGCAAAAACGAGTAGCTGCCAGCGAGGAAGTTTTCAACGAAAGTCTTTTTCATACGGTTTTAGTTATCGTTATTCTCCGCCGCATCAGGCTGGTCCGGACGTTGTGTAAGCAATCCCACGCTGGGCGCACCCGCTTGTTGCAAGTAAGCCATTGCCGTCACGACATAACCATAGCTGACCGCATTATCGCCTTTGACCATAACCGGTGTCTTTGGGTTACGTCTCAATACCGCCGCAGTTTTTGCCATTAACTCACGTGCCCCGATCGGTTGATCCTGATTATCACCTATAGATACGTAAAAATTACCGTCCGCATCGACAGATACAACCAGAGGTTCCGTATTCTCATCGGGCATTTCAACCGGGTTTGCATCGGCCTTAGGCAGGTCCACCTGCACACCCTGAGTTAACAACGGCGCCGTCACCATAAAGATAATAAGCAATACCAGCATGACGTCAATGTAGGGAACCACATTGATTTCGCCCATCGGCTTGCGACGTTGTCGTACCTTTTTATATACAGCCATCGTTAACCCCGCGGTTAATCCTGTTGACGCTGCAAGATAGAAGAGAATTCTTCCAAGAAGGTATCGTAGCGGTTAATCAATCGTTCCACTTCGTGCGAATAGCGGTTGTAGGCAATAACCGCAGGGATTGCAGCAAACAGACCCATCGCGGTTGCAATCAATGCTTCTGCAATCCCGGGGGCTACCATTGCCAGCGTTGCATGCTGCACATTACCCAAAGCCCGGAATGAATTCATGATACCCCAGACCGTACCAAACAGACCGATGTACGGACTGGTCGAACCTGCCGTAGCAAGAAAGGGTAGGGACGTTTCCAGCTGGTCGATTTCTCTTGCCAGCGATATACGCATGACGCGTTGCGATCCCTCGAGCACATAATCACTACTTTTCGGCGATTTTTTCAGCCGGACAAACTCTTTGAAGCCCACTTCAAAAATACCTTCCATGCCACGACTTGCGTGAGGCCGGGAAGAGATATCTTCGTATAGTCGATTAAGCTCATTACCGGACCAGAACTTGTCTTCAAATGCATCCGCATCGCGTTTGGCTTGCGCCAGTTCACTACGCTTGCGAAAGATTATTAACCAAGAGTAAAACGAGATCAGCAGTAATATCAACATCACCAGCTTAACCAGTAAGCTCGCTTCAGATATTAGCGTGATAATCGAAAGATCAGCAGTCACTATGCATCTCCGTCAGGATAGAATTAGGTATGGATTTGGGACGAAAGGACTCGGCGTCGAGACACGCAATTCTGACTGATGCCTCACACAACAGTTCCTCGCCACGATAGATATTTTGTTCAAACTGCATACTAGCACCCGATGCTTTGTCTAAACGTGATCGAATCAACAAAGCGTCATTAAAACGTGCAGGAAGCTTGTACGTCACCTGCATGGAATGCACGGCAAACAGAAGCTGGTACTCGGACCGAATCGTGTCTTGCTCAAATCCCAGAGCCCGTAACCATTCTGTTCTGGCACGCTCCATAAAGTTTAAATAATTCGAATGATACACGACACCACCGCTATCGGTATCTTCATAATAGACACGAATAGGCCAATCAAACGCACGCATCAGTCAGTCCCCATCTAAAGCCAGGTCAGGTGACAGTCCTAAATGCAGCCAGGCACGTTTTGTAGCAACCCTGCCACGCGGTGTGCGCATAATAAATCCTTCCTGGATCAGGAATGGTTCAATCACATCCTCAATGGTGCCACGCTCTTCTCCTATCGCAGCAGCGAGGTTATCAAGGCCCACCGGCCCTCCTTCAAACTTTTCAATAATCGACAACAGGAATTTGCGATCCAGCATATCAAACCCATAGTTATCGACATCCAGCAGGTCCAGCGCCTGGCGTGCAATTTCTGCGGTCACTTCACCATCAAACTTCACTTCTGCATAGTCACGTACGCGGCGTAACAGTCGGTTAGCAATACGGGGTGTGCCACGTGAACGACGGGCAATTTCATTGGCTCCGCTCTGTTCCAGTTTGACGTTCAGAATGCCGGCACTACGTTGCACGATGATGCTGAGATCGACAACATTATAAAACTCCAGTCGCTGCACAATACCAAACCGGTCTCGCAGTGGTGAAGTCAGTGAACCGGCCCGGGTGGTTGCTCCCACCAAAGTAAAAGGCTCTAAATCGAGCTTGATTGAACGTGCTGCGGGACCTTCACCGATCATAATGTCGATTTGATAATCTTCCATCGCCGGATAAAGCACTTCTTCCACCACCGGACTTAAACGGTGAATCTCATCCACAAACAGCACATCATTGGGCTCAAGATTGGTTAATAATGCAGCCAAATCACCGGGCCGCTCCAGAACAGGCCCTGACGTTTGTTTGAGATTCACGCCCATTTCGTTGGCAATAATATTTGCCAGCGTGGTTTTACCCAGACCGGGCGGACCAAAGATCAAAGTGTGATCCAATGCCTCTTGGCGCTTTCTGGCAGCGGAGACAAATAGCTCCATCTGCTCACGAACAATCGGCTGACCGATGTAATCATCGAGGGTGATAGGACGAATTGCTCTATCGATACGCTCTTCGTCATTGGTCGACTGGGGAGAAATAAAGCGCTCTTCTTCCATGCCTAATTTCTCTGTAAGGCTTGACGGATAAGTTGTTCTGTACTCATGCCTTCACTATCAAAGCTGCGCAGCATTTTATCGGCTTCAGCGGGTTTATAACCTAATGCGACTAAGGCTTCCACAGCTTCATTTTTAGCGCCGGCTGCGGGCTGAACTTTATCTGTGACAATTGAATCCAGCCCCATAGCAGAGCTGACCTCTTTCAACCTGTCACGCATTTCAACGATGAGCCTTTCAGCAGTTTTTTTGCCAACCCCCGGCAGACGGGTCAAACTCGCGGTATCTCCTTCCTGCACACTTCGGGCGAAGGTATCGACATCACTACCGGATAGAATCGTCAGTGCCAGTTTGGCTCCGACCCCATTCACCTTGAGTAAACTACGGAATAAGAGGCGTTCACGCTCTGTTGCAAACGCATAGAGCAATTGCGCATCTTCACGAACGACCATATGGGTGAACAAAGTAATTTCGTCGTTGACTGGTGGCAGCGAAAAGAAAGTTGACATCGGCGCAGAGAGTTCATAACCCACACCCTGTACATCTAACACCAGTTCAGGTGGCTGTTTTTCTAAAATGATGCCCCGTAAACGTCCAATCATCTACTATAGCGTCCTCCACGACGGCTTGTGCGCATGCCTTCAGGCAATTTACGCTGGGTGCTGTTACCGATAGATGCATAATTAGCGTGCGTTAAAGCACAAGCTAATGCATCGGCCGCATCTTCTTCCGGTAATTCCGGTAAGTTCAGAATCACAGACATCATATACTGGACTTGATCTTTTTTCGCGTGACCGTTGCCGACCACCGCTTTTTTAATTTGTGTCGCCGAGTATTCCGCTACCGTCATATTTTTACTCACGGCTGCACAGATAGCAGCGCCGCGAGCCTGGCCCAATTTCAACGCTGAATCAGCATTTTTATGCAGAAAGACCTTTTCTATTGCCATCATTTCCGGTTGATAACGATCAATCAAGTCTGTCAGACCCTCAAAAATCTGACGCAGCCGGTCTGCGAACTCACCGTCACCTACCATTAAACGGCCATTGATCACATGCTTTACTTTCTTACCATCCAGTTCGATAATGCCAAAACCGGTTTTTCGGGAGCCTGGATCAATACCTAAAATGCGCGGCATAGTTCAGGCCATCAGCTATCCAGCTGAGCCATCACCTCATCAGAGAAATCAGCATTCGAATACACTTCCTGTACATCATCCAACTCTTCAAATGCTTCGATCAGACCAATTGTTTTTTTGGCTTCATCGACATCCAGACTAACTGTGGTATCCGGGTGCATGGTTACCTGTGAAGAGTCAGCTTCAAGTCCTGCCTCGTCCAGAGCATCTTTGACCGCAGAATAGTCTTCCGGTGCGGTGAATACATCGATACTGCCATCGTCGTTGGTCACGATATCTTCAGCACCGGCCTCTAGTGCAGCCTCCATCACAGTTTCCTCTTCAATCCCTGCTGGCAACGTGATAATCCCTTTTTGATTAAACAGGAAAGCAACACAACCGTCTGTACCCATATTACCGCCACGTTTTGTAAAGACATTACGTACGGCCGCTACCGTGCGGTTTTTGTTATCGGTCATACAATCCACCATGATGGCGGTGCCGTTAGGACCATAGCCTTCGTAGCGAATCTCTTCGTAGTTAACGCCTTCCAGTTCACCGGCACCACGCTTACTGGCACGTTCAATGACATCTTTGGTCATATTGCTGCCCAGCGCTTTATCAATTGCTGCCCGCAAACGTGGGTTAGTTGCGGGATCGCTGCCGCCCATGCGTGCTGAAACCGTAATCTCGCGGATCAGCTTGGTGAAGAGTTTGCCGCGCTTAGCATCCTGCGCGCCTTTTCGATGCTGAATATTTGCCCACTTACTATGACCTGCCATTGTTCTTGCCTACCTCAATATTTGGTTCTAGCCAGATTGAGCTCTGACTTTATTATAAAATCGGATTAGCCGACCAGTGTGTTCCAGTTCTGGTATACCTCACTGCGACCTAGCACCTGATCGAAATACATTGATTGCAACTTTTCAGTAATCGGACCGCGGATGCCATCTCCGATAGGACGGTTATCCAACTCACGAATCGGTGTGACCTCTGCCGCTGTACCGGTGAAGAAAGCTTCATCAGCAATGTAGACTTCATCACGGGTGATACGTTTTTCAACCACTTTCAGCCCGATATCACGAGCCAGTGTCATTACCGTATCACGCGTAATCCCTTCCAGCGCCGATGTCAGCTCAGGGGTATACAGAACACCATCACGAATCATAAAGAAGTTTTCTCCACTGCCTTCGCACACAAATCCCTGCGCATCCAATAATAAAGCCTCATCATAACCGCAGCTGACAGCTTCCTGCAGCGCCATCATTGAGTTCATATAGTTACCGTTGGCCTTGGCTTTACACATAGTGATATTAACGTGGTGACGGGTGAACGAGGACGTTTTGATACGGATACCCTTGGTCATATTTTCTTCACCCAGGTAAGCACCCCAGCTCCATGCCGCGACCATGACATGCACATTCAGATTATCAGCACGGATGCCCATGCCTTCTGAACCATAGAAGCACATCGGTCTGATATAAGCTGATTCGAGGTTGTTTTCACGTACGGCTGTTCTTTGGGCTTCGTTCAGGGTTTCTTTATCAAAAGGCATCCCCATACCCAGAATTTTGGCACTACGAAATAAGCGATCGGTGTGCTCTTGTAAGCGGAAGATTGCAGTACCTTTATCAGTGTTATAGGCTCGCACCCCTTCAAATACGCCCATGCCGTAGTGAAGAGTATGAGTCAGGACGTGTACTTTTGCTTCACGCCACGGCACTAACTCGCCGTCCAGCCAGATAACGCCATCACGATCTGCCATTGTTGCTGCTACCATATGCTTAATTCCAAGTCTGTCTGTTAATTCAAATCCGATCAGGTGTCGCCTAACCAGCGTTGCCAAATTTGTTTTACTTGCTGAGGATAATCCGCCACTACTGAAGTGGGAACAAGCGCTGGTTTTTCCTGCAAAACGCAGTGATTCGCTTCGCTACGGTACAGACGATAAGCGTCTGCCAGCATGTCACCTTCATCCTTTTCCAGCTTACCGGTCTCAACCAGTGCTTCCAAAATCCGGATATTATCCGTGTAAACCAGCAGTTCAGGCAAGTTTGCTGACCAAGCCAGCACTGCATATTGCACCATAAATTCAATATCGGTGATACCGCCCTTACCTTGTTTGAGATCAAACAGTTGGCTATCGCTCTTATCTAGCTGGCCCCGCATTTTAGCGCGCATATCTTTAACCTGCTCTGCCAGCCCATCCAATTCACGCTTTCCGCTGAGTACCTGTTTACGAACATTACTCACTTTTTGCGCAAGCGCTTTATCACCTACAACGCAGCGGGCCCGAACCAAAGCCTGATGTTCCCAGGTCCAGGCCTCGTTGTTCTGATACTCCGCAAAACCACTTAAAGGACTGACTAATAAACCCGAGGCACCACTGGGTCTGAGTCGCATATCAACTTCATACAATAGGCCTCCCGGCGTGACAGTGCTCAATAGATGAATCATTCTTTGAGCCAGTCGTGTATAGAAAACCATTAACTCAACCGGTTTATCTCCGTCTGTAAGACCTTTTTGTTCATCATCAAAGACAAACACCAGATCCAAATCCGAACCGTATCCAAGTTCCAAACCACCCAACTTGCCATAGGCCAAAATAGTAAAACCACACAATGTCGGATCATCACCCTGTGCTATGGGCGGATAACCGTGGCGCTCGACCAGATGTGTCCAGGCTATGTGCCATACTCTTTCCAGTTGAATTTCTGCCAGCTCTGTCAGCTGGTCGCCAACCCGCATTAAAGGTAAAACCTCTGTGACATCCGCTGCCGCCACATGCAGGGTA
This sequence comes from Methylophaga sp., assembly GCF_965655755.1. GTDB lineage: Bacteria > Pseudomonadota > Gammaproteobacteria > Nitrosococcales > Methylophagaceae > Methylophaga. Next base: position 12,912 of record NZ_CBFHHW010000010.1, read on the forward strand.
GCAATCTGACGAAATTCACGTAGTCGGTTCATGATCTGTTCAAGATCGTCCTCATCTACTGATGCCAGAAATTGATCAAGTAAGGCTTTTTGTTGCTCACGTTCAGGGACTTCATACAAAGAACGGGGGTCGAGTAACTCATCAAGCAACACTGGATAGCGTGCCAACTGAGTACTGATAAGCGGACTGGCTGAACACAGTTTTACTAACTGCGATAAAGCAAGTGGGTTTTCCACTAAGAGAGACATATACGCACTGCGGCGCATGATCGACTCTACCAATGGCATCAGTCTAGGCAATGTTTCATCAGCATTGTCGACACTGGCTGCTGCCTGAACAAGCAAAGGAAGAAGACGTTCCAGTCGTTTACGGCCAGTCTGTGTCAGATTTTTGCAGATATGTAAGTCGAGTAATTTATCCAAAACCGCAAGACAAGCTTGCGGCTCGTTGTAATCACATTCTTCCAGATAAGCCAGCTTTTCTTCTGAACTGGCATTGAGCAGTGAAATATTGTTTGTTGCTGCATCATCCTCTGCCTGAGGCGCGGCCAGAAGTTGATCAAAATGCTCATGTACTTGCTGTCTGAATTGAAACAAGGTGGCTGAAAAGGTCTCCCAGTTGTCATAGCCCATACTCACGGCCAGCCGATGGCGAGCATCGTCTTCCTGAGGCAAGACGTGTGTTTGTTGATCGGCCCAAGCCTGAATACGATGCTCTGTCCGACGTAAAAAATCATATGCCTGTTTGAGCTCATTGACGGCATAATCAGACAATAAATTGCGTTCTGCCAGCAAGTCCAGAATCGTTAATATCGGTCTTTGCTGCAAAGGTTTATCCCGTCCACCATAGATGAGTTGAAACACCTGACCGACAAATTCAATTTCCCTAATTCCTCCGGCACCGAGCTTGATATTATCTTCCATGCCTCTGCGATGTAATTGCCCGGCAATCATACTTTTCATTTCACGCAGCGAGTCGAACATGCCGTAATCGAGGTAACGTCTATACACAAAAGGCCGCAGCATGTCTGAAAGTTGTTGTTTCGATACTTCAGTCCCGGTAATGGCGCGGGCTTTGATCATGGCGTAGCGTTCCCATTCCCGCCCCTGTGTCTGGTAGTACTCTTCCATCGCATCAAAACTGGAAACTAACGCACCACTCTCACCAAAAGGCCGAAGCCGCATATCCACTCGGAACACAAAACCATCAACCGTCTGGTTATCCAGCGCTTGAACTAATTTCCGACCAAGGCGGATGAAAAACTCCTCATTACTGAGCGTTCGTCTTCCATCTCGCGTTTCCCCCTCTTCAGGGTAGGTAAAGATTAGATCAATATCTGAGGAGAGGTTGAGCTCACCGGCACCGAGCTTCCCCATCCCCAACACCAGAAGAAACTGTTCATTACCCTCCTCATCGCAGGGGGTACCGTTGATCTTTTTTTGCCACTCATGCAACAACGCCAGACTTTGTTGAATGCAGACATCCGCCAGAGCTGACAGATCTTGGATAGTCTCTGCCAGATTGGCCCAACCGGCTAAATCTCGCCAGATAATACGTACCATCTGCTGTTGGCGAAAAAGTCGTAATTGGCGCTGGAGTGATTCTTCGTCCGCTACTTCAGCAAGCATCTTAGCCAAGTGCTGCTCAAAGTCCTCGAACGCGAGAACCCGGTTGATCATGCCTGAGTCGAGTAATGACTCGGCCTGCTGCGGTTGACGTTCAGCCCAATCCATCACAAAGTGACTTGCCGACAATACGGACAATGCTGACTCATTTAACTCAGGATAAGACGATAGTAATGCTTGCCAATTGTCGGGCATCACAAGGGGGTCGTTCATACAGACTCCATCAGATTAACGTTATAGTGATGACTACTGTACCGTAAGCCAGACACAGACCAAACTTGATGTGCATCACACGTTTCATTCTTTGCGTCTTATTTTTGTCTAATATTTCACAATAAGCTCTTTTTGCTACTGCACTAAAAAAAACTATTTGTTACGGTAGATGTTATGGTTCATCTAGCTGCACACAATAATGAGCTGATGTGCACACTTTGTACTTTTCTTGAAATAAGGAGTTTCTATGAATTTCTTTAGACGTCTTGGAAAAGTCGTACCCTTTTTGTCAATTCTTGCCCTGCTGAGCATTCACATGGCTCCGCTACAGGCAGCGATGGTTGATAACGATCAACTCATCGAGCAAACACAGCACAACATCACCAAACAAGAAGTACTCAGTAACATTGATCGTCAAGATGTTCACGATCAGTTAGTTGCAATGGGTGTTGATGTGGATGATGCGAAAGATCGTATCAGTCAAATGAATGATCAGGAATTAGCCCAAATCGCACAGGATTTTGATGAAATGCCCGCTGGTAGTGGCGTTTTAGGAGCTTTACTGGTTGTTTTCGTTGTGCTGGTAGTCACTGACATGCTGGGTGCAACCGATGTATTTGGATTTGTTCACAACATTAACCACTAAAATACATCAGCATTGGCTGAAAAAAAGCGTCGGGCTCTTGTCCGGCGCTTTTTTTACTCTTCTAGTTTCTGGTTGTGCAAGCACACCACAGACCTCCCGTCTCGCTAGTGAGCCACCAGCCGACATTAAACCGCAATACGAACTCACAGACACTGCTTTTTTCCCTCAGGAAGCCTATCAATGCGGTCCGGCCGCTTTAGCCACTGTATTGGGTAGTCAACAAATCGACATTCATCCCGATGAATTAGTCGATAAAGTGTATCTCCCCGGACGGAAAGGCAGTCTGCAAATTGAGATGATAGCCACCGCCCGAAGCTATGATCTCCTTCCTTATAAACTGGCTCCGGAGCTGAGTGATATTCTCCAGGAAGTCGACTCGGGTCGAACTGTCCTGGTTTTCCAGAATCTGGCCTTAAAATGGATACCGCGATGGCATTATGCTGTTGTAGTCGGTTATGACCTCACGACAAAAAAATTGGTATTAAGGTCGGGGACAGATAAACGTCACCTCGTCAGCTTTGCCACATTTGAACAGACATGGCAGCGAGCTAAATATTGGGCCTACGTATTCGTTCAACCAGGTGAAATTCCTGTTACAGCTCAACCGCTGAACTACGCCAAATCGGCCGGCGATCTCTTAAAATCAGGTAATGAAAAAGGGGCGCTTACCAGTTTTAGGGCTGCTACAGAGCGATGGCCGGATTTGGCATTACCCCATATGGTGCTGGGCAACACTCAGTTCGCAAAAGAAGATTATGCTGCCGCCCAACACTCATTTAGTAATGCCGTTCTTGCGGAACCCGACAACGCGCAGGCATGGAATAATCTTGCATACAGCTACGCTGCCGGACACTGCAGGGTGGCAGCTGTTAAAGCGATAGGCTGTGCAGTCAGACTCGCACCCGAAGATGAGAACCTATCCGATAGTCTGAGAGAAATTGTGGGTCAGCGGGAGATAAAGCCTGGCCAATGTGAGGTGCCACAGTGTCCTCTCTATCAATAATCAGCCTGTTTTAAGAAGGCAAAGTCTCTTTTCCAGTCTTAATTTATCATCGCCGTTAAGTTTTAACTTCTGCCTTAAACTACAGGCTCCAGCAAGATATGAACGACAAATTCCAACTCCGCTTTACCATATCGTGCAATATCCGTTACTCCCACCTTTAAATCTGGGCAAAAAAAAGCCCCGTCCAAATAGGACGAGGCTTTTCCGACTTTGAGTCAGCTAGGGCTGATTACATCATGCCGCCCATACCGCCCATGCCGCCCATATCAGGCATAGCTGGAGCGTCTTCCTTTGGCAGTTCCGCAATCATCGCCTCCGTGGTCAACATCAGACCCGCCACAGAACCTGCATTTTGCAATGCCGTACGTGTTACTTTGGTTGGGTCCAGAATACCGAACTCAATCATGTCACCGTATTCACCTGTTGCTGCGTTGTAACCATAGTTACCTTCACCCGCCGCGACGGCGTTCAGAATAACGGATGCTTCTGCACCGGCATTAGATACGATTTGACGCAAAGGTTCTTCCATTGCACGACGAGCCAGTGTAATACCCATGTCCTGGTCTGTGTTATCGCCACGTAGTTCGCCTAAAGTACCTTCAGCACGAACCAGCGCCACACCACCACCAGGTACAACACCTTCTTCAACCGCAGCACGAGTCGCATGCAACGCATCTTCAACGCGTGCTTTCTTCTCTTTCATTTCCATTTCGGTTGCTGCACCGACTTTGATAACAGCAACACCGCCAGCCAGTTTGGCCACACGTTCCTGCAGTTTTTCTTTATCGTAGTCAGAAGATGATTCAGCGATTTGTGCACGAATTTGTTCAACACGTGCCTGGATTTCATCACCACGACCAGCGCCATCAACGACAGTGGTGTTTTCTTTACTGACAGTGATTTTCTTAGCTTGACCCAGGTGATCCAGCGTCACTTTTTCAAGGCTCAAACCCACTTCTTCAGAGATAACCGTACCACCGGTCAGAACAGCAATATCTTCTAACATAGCTTTACGACGGTCACCAAAGCCTGGTGCTTTAACAGCACATACTTTCACGATGCCACGCATGTTGTTGACAACTAAGGTTGCCAGCGCTTCGCCTTCCACATCTTCAGAAACGATCAGCAGCGGACGGCTTGATTTAGCAACAGCTTCCAGCGTCGGTAGCAGGTCACGAATGTTAGTAATTTTCTTGTCGAACAACAGAATGAAGGGATCTTCAAGATCAGCCGTCATTGTTTGCTGTTCGTTAACAAAATAAGGTGACAGGTAACCACGGTCGAACTGCATACCTTCTACGACATCCAGTTCGTTTTCAAAGCCGCTACCGTCTTCAACGGTGATAACGCCTTCTTTACCGACTTTCTGCATCGCTTCAGCAATAATTTGACCCACTGAGTGATCGGAGTTAGCCGAGATCGTACCGACCTGGGCAATCGCTTTATTGTCATCACATGGTGTTGACATGCTACGCAGTTGTTCAACCGCAGCCTGAACCGCTTTATCAATACCGCGTTTCAAGTCCATTGGGTTCATGCCTGCAGCAACAGCTTTCATGCCTTCACGCAGGATTGCCTGTGCCAGGACGGTCGCAGTGGTTGTACCATCACCAGCGGCATCAGAAGTTTGTGATGCCACTTCTTTCACCATTTGTGCGCCCATGTTCTCGTACTTGTCTTCCAGTTCGATTTCTTTCGCTACTGAAACACCATCTTTGGTAACGGTGGGAGCACCAAAGCTTTTATCCAGAACTACGTTACGGCCTTTAGGACCCAGTGTAACTTTTACCGCGTTGGCCAGAGTGTTTACACCTCTTACCATTAGGTGGCGCGCATCAGCGCCAAATTTGACTTCTTTAGCAGCCATGTTAATTCCTCTTGTTCTTTAAATTATGCGAATGAATCCAGAAATCAGCCTTCGATAACTGCAACGATGTCATCTTCACGCATGACCAGCAGCTCTTCTCCAGCGACTTTAACTTCTGTGCCGGCATATTTACCGAACAAAACTTTGTCACCCACTTTAACAGCAAGAGAGCGTACTTCACCTGTATCGGTAATTTTGCCATCACCTGCAGCAATGACTTCACCGCGAGATGGCTTCTCTGCAGCGTTATCCGGGATAACAATGCCACCCGGGCTTGTTAATTCTTCTTCCATGCGACGAACAATCACACGATCATGAAGGGGACGAAGATTCATCTATAATTCCTCCGAAAATAAATAATGTCTGTTAGGACCAAGTTTGTTTGTTTTGGCCCTCATAAGATGGGGACGAGAATCCCGCTTTCAAGGGCCTATTATGAATTTTTTTCTATTTAGTTAGCGCAGATTCCGCGGGTCATCGTCATCGACCACTTCACCCTCTATAACGTTGTCATCATTACGCGACTTAGAACCGGGCCGTTGTTGATAAAAATTAGCTGAACCCCGGCTTGTAAATAGCATCTGCTTGTTTTTCAACATCTGCACGATCATCGCCCGTCTCACCGGCGGAATTAACAACAAGAAACCTAAGCTGTCTGTAACAAAACCTGGAGTCAGTAGTAAGGCACCGCTCACCAAAAGACATAAACCTTCCAGCATCTCTATCGCTGGGATTTCGCCTCTTGCCATCGAAGTCTGTGCTCGCTGCAAGGTTTGAAAGCCCTGCAACCTTAGTAAGAAGGCACCTAATACCGCAGTGCCTACGACTAGGAAGATAGTCCACCCGGCACCAATCACTTGCCCAACCTGTATTAAAAAGAAGATCTCGATCAGCGGGATGACAAGAAAGAGTAAAAACAAAAATCGAAACATGCTGTTTCCTAGATTTGGATAGCTTATATAACGATATTGGGCCGGTCTTTGATATTTCAAGGCAAAGGACTTCGAGTAGCAAAAAAGCAACAAAAATCGACTTTTGTATCACTGTCATAAAACTGTAATGAAATATTCATCAGCGTGAAACATTTCGGGCATAAGGTGTGCGGGACTTCGGAGATATACCGGAATTACTTAACTAACCAAGAGGATAGTCCCTTGAAACTAAAAACAACATCATTATTGATTGCAGGTACCCTGTTCGGCGCGGCGATGATGCCAGCACACGCAAACAATGACGCCATGCTGGATCTACTGAAAGTACTGCGTGACAAAGGCACTATCAGCGCCGCTGATTATGACCTGCTAGCAAATGCGGCAGCGGCTGATAAAGAAGCATCTGAAGCATCAAAAGCTGAAATTAAAGAAGAAGCGGTTGCTGCTGCAAAAGCTGACATGCCTATCATCACAACCAAAGGCAAAATCAAAATCGAAGACCGCGAAGGTAACTGGTCATTCCAGCCAATCGGTCGTGTCATGTGGGATGCCATCGATACCGATGCTGACACTGATAACAGTGATGATGATGTAGAAGGTACCGAGCTGCGTCGTGCCCGTCTGGGTTTCTCAGGTTCTGTCTATGACTGGGGTTACAAATTTGAAGCCGACTTCGCTGGTGGCGATGCCTCAATCAAAGATGCCTATCTCAGCTACGGCAACAAATTTTCAAATGGTGTTCGTTACGGCGTGAAACTGGGTCAGTCCCATATCCCGTTTGGCCTGAACACCAAAATCAGCTCTAAATACATGAGCTTTATGGATCGCCCACTGTTCGCGGATACTGACTGGTCACCGGCACGACAAAGTGGTGTCGTTGGCGCATTGGCCGCGGATGATTACCGCTGGACACTCTCTGCCGGCCTGACCAATGGCGGTCTAAGCGGCGGTGAAACCACCGATAACGGCAGCACTTTCGCAGCCCGCGCGTCATTTGTTCCCTACATGGCTTCTAAAAACCAACTCATTCAAGTCGGTGCCGGTTACCTGACACGTGGTGGCGGTGATGGTTTTGATGATGACCAACGCCTGGTCAGTCACATTGATGATCTCAAGCCTCTGTCACTGGACATCGCTGCTGCTGATGATGATGGTTCTGATGCTTTCACTGTCGATGCAATGGCTATCTTCGGTTCTTTCCACGCTATGGCTGAGTATCTGGATTACACCAACGACACCACTGGTGGTGACGTCGATACCACAGGTTATGCTGTAGAAGCAGGTTACTTCCTGACCGGTGAATCTCTGAAATGGAAGAAAGGTTATACCTCAGGTATCGCGCCTAAATCTAAGTATGGTGCTTGGCAGATCGCAGCTCGTTTCGAAAATATGGAGATTGACCAAACAGCTGGTAATGCAACTAGTGGTGACGAAGCTGATAAATTCACGATTGGTCTGAATTACTATCCAACTCAGAACACCCGCCTAATGCTGAACTACGATAAGGTCACAGACCTGACAGTCAACGGCATGAGCTCTGATGCTGAACCTTCAGCGCTGAAATTCCGCGCTCAAGCATACTGGTAGTAACCAGTTAGAAGAAGGACTCTTCGGAAATGGGCCTCACCCCCGGGTGGGGCCCTTTTTTGTTTGAAACATAGCCATTAACGCTGTCATAAAATCTTCATTTTTCTGTCATAAAAACGACCTTTAAATATGTGACATTAGTTATGTTTTATTTCGAAATCATTAATACGATTTCTCTCTACCAGGCTAGGCAAAACGCTTACCTTCACTTCATCCGGACCTGTCACACTGGGGCAAGATTTTTTAGACTGAAACTGAATGACACAAGAAGAGTTACATTATTTTCATTCTCTCGAGGAAATACTCAGCCAAGGAAGTCTGACGCCTCTTTTCCAACCAATAGTTTGTCTGCAAAGCCAACAGATATTCGGTTACGAAGCATTAATTCGAGGGCCATCGGACAGTCCGCTGCACTCCCCTATTAATCTCTTCTCTACAGCCAATCAGCATGGCCGTCTGGCTGAATTGGATTTGCTTTGTCGTCAGATCGCAATCAAACGATATGGCGAGTTGGGGTTGCCGGGGAAATTGTTTATTAATACCAGTCCTGCTGCATTGCTGGAACAGGATTACCCTCAGGGCCTGACAGTGCAATACCTTGAACAAGCGGGTATTTCACCGCAACAGGTGGTGATTGAACTGACTGAGCAGTATCCGATTGAAGATTACGAACTGATGCGTCAAGCAACTCAACATTACCGTGAGATGGGGTTTTCAATTGCTATTGATGATTTGGGTGCGGGGTATTCAGGACTAAGAACCTGGTCTGAGCTTAAGCCTGATTTTGTCAAACTTGATCGACACTTCATGCAAAACATTCATGAAGATCGCCAAAAGCGTCAGTTTGTTCAATCAATGATCGATATTGCTAAAAGTATTGGCTGTCAGGTCATTGGTGAAGGCATTGAAGTGCGTCAGGAATATCTGGCTGCACAAGGTCTGGATATGCGGTTTGCACAAGGCTATTACTTTGCTCGCCCCAGCCATGTTCCACAACGATCTCTCGACAATAATTTGTTTGCTAAACGCCAGCAATCGAATATATTGTCACCTGGAAGGCCTAGGGCTAACACGCTGGTAGGTAGCCTGCTGACGGAAATGACGCCACTCCAAACCACGGATAAATTGCACCGTGCTGCAGAATTATTTCAAAGAGACGTTAAATTAACCGCTTTACCTGTTGTCGATGGAATGAACCGGATAGCCGGTATGCTTTGGCGGGATGAATTTATGACTTTGTATGCAAGCCATTTTGGTCGAGAACTACATGCTCGCAAGGTCATTACGGAATTTATCGATACGACCCCATTGGTTGTTGAAACCGATCTGCCACTAAAAAAATTGAGTTATCAGATCACCAGTCAAACAGAACATCAACATCGCAATCTGTTTATTATTACCGAGCAGAATCGTTACTGTGGTGTCGGCAGTTTGATGGACTTGTTACGTCAAATTACAGACCTTCAAATCACGACTGCACGACATGCCAACCCGTTAAGCGGTCTGCCTGGAAACGTACCCTTGAGTGAGCATACTCGCGACGTGATAGAACAAGGCAATGATGTGACTGTATGCTACTTCGACTTAGATAACTTTAAACCCTACAATGATATTTATGGTTACAGTAAGGGCGATCAGGTTATCAGCCTGACGGCACAAACACTCACAGAGCATATTAATACCGATGTGGATTTTATCGGCCACGTCGGCGGGGATGACTTCATCATTCTGTTTGAAAGTCCAGATTGGCAACAACGCTGTAAGAAAATTCTGACTGCATTTGAGTTGCTACATCCGCAACTCTATACCCAGCAACACTTGCAGGAAAAGGGTATCAATGCCACTGACAGACATGGAAACAAGGCCTTCTATCCTTTATTAAGCCTGTCTATTGGGGCGGTTCGAATACAGGATTTTGATGACATTCAGGCTGAGATAGATTTAGCTGAATGTGCGAGTAAAGCCAAGTCAATGGCGAAACGGATCAGTGGCAATAGCTTGTTTCAATTTCAGGGAAATCAGACTGCTTTAGGCAAATCGGCTGAGCAAGCGGTCACTCTCGTTGCGAGTTATAGCAGAGTCTAAACAAAATCAGACTACATTACTCAATGCAACTTGTTCGAGAACAAACTCAACACGCTGACGTACTTTCTCACGCGTTTCACGAAACTCTTCCATAACCTCAACATCCGGGCCTTTCATTTTGGCGGGGTCCGGTAACGGAAGATGTACTTTAATCGTATGCGGACTTAAAAGAGGACATTGTTCTTCTGCGTTATCGCATAAAGTAACCAATAGATCTGCCCACTCGAGCATTTCACCATTGACTCGAATTGACTCCTGCTCCGAAATATCGATGCCAACTTCGGACATTACCGTGATCGCATTATCATTTTGACCGTATGCCTCGATGCCTGCCGATTTGACTTCAATATTATCACTGGCCAATGCACGCGCCCAGCCCTCTGCCATTTGCGACCGACATGAGTTGCCGGTGCATAAAAACATGACTCTTAACTTATCCATTTCTATAACCTTTTTCATATGCTCGGCGAGACTAGCAAAATAATATGACAGCCTGATGACGTCGCTAATTAGCTGACTCAGTTCTCATAATATTGTCGATTTACTTGAAGTCTGCTTAGGCGCATCTGTTAAAATACCTGCTTATTTACTCAACAATAGACTGCTACCGTGAAAAAACTTATCAGCCGCACCCTGATTGCTGCCCTTTTGTGCATGCCTTTTTTTGCCATCGCACAAACAACGCGCTATGTCTCTGACGAACTCGAAATTACCATGCGTAATGGCCAGGGTGTTCAATTCGGCATTCGTAAAATGCTTGAGTCGGGTACCCGACTGGATGTTCTGGAAACCGACCCGGCGGGCTACTCAAAAGTCAGAACCAGTGAAGGTGTTGAGGGTTGGGTGCTAACTCGCTACCTGAGCAACACGCCCAGCGCACGTGACCAATTGGAATCGAGTCAACAACGTGTCGCTAACCTGGAACTTGAAATTGCTAAATACAAAGAAGAGATTTCAACGCTAAGCAGCCAAAACTCGGATGTAGATACGAAAAACCTGACTTTAAAAGAAAAGTCTCAACGCTTGAGTAAAGAACTGGATAACCTTCGTCGAACAGCATCAAACGCTGTTGCGCTCGAAAATGAAAACCGTCAGCTGAAAGAAAAGTTGCAAGAAATCGATCATGAAAATCAATCTCTGGTTATCGAAAACAATGCGTTGAAAGATAACAGCACACGTAGATGGTTCCTGATCGGTGCTGCTGTATTATTCTCAGGCATCATTCTTGGCCTGATCCTGCCACGTTTAAGAATTCGTAAAAAAGATAGCTGGGGTAGCCTCTGATAGGCTTGCGCTCAATAAAAAAGGACGCTGATGCGTCCTTTTTTATTTAAAGGAAAAAGCCATGATTCAATCGCGTTTGTTATGGCCTTCTCTCAGATGGGAGAGACTTTCTCCTGCTAATGCCCCTCCCTCAATTTGATAGGCTTTACCAAAGCCCTTAACGTAACGCCCACCTAATGGATTAAGTCTAAATAATTTAAAATCACTCAATTGGCTCAGACTTTGTATCCTGTCGCCATGTCGACTAATTAGGCAATCAATGCCTTCATTCCAATTATCTGAGTCCACTGGGATCAAGTCAGCGGTGACATTGTATTGCACGCGAAGACGGGCAAATAATTCATCGGCTGAATCCTCATCCTCAATAATCAATACTGAGGCTCGGGGGTGATGTTGTAAGTTTTTAGCATGCACCGCAATCTCACTGATCAAAACATATAAACAGTCTTGAGCCACCGCAAAGGGGGCATAGGAAGCATACGGTTCATTTTGTTCGGTTAAAGATGACAGCAACAAGCTTTTTCTACTGTTCACCATCTGCATAATTTCTTCACTGATTTTAGTCTCTAGACCTTTATTATTCATTAGTTGATTCTTCTCATTGATAGTGTTGCTGCATTGTCAGAAAACGTTGTTTTTGTTCTGCTAACAACTCACCCTTGTCATCTCGACCTATAAAAACTTTGAAAATGACTTCATCATCTGCATTTTCAAAGACGAAGGCATAACTTTCGCGGCCTCGATGTGCTTTATCCTGAAATCGTATATGCTTGACCTGTTTAAGATTTAAGTGACCGTGAAAGCCTGGCATGGGACCATTTAAATTATAAAAGCCCTCTGCAACGCTTCCTTTAGGAAAAGGGCCTTTAAACTCAAATACGCTTCCACCATGAATAATGATGGTCACCATCGTGCCCCAGTCAGCCAACTGCTCAAGCAGTGTTTGGGCCTGGTCGCCAGGCATTATCACTTCGTTAGACATAATTACTCCTTAAAAATCGTACTTAACACCGAGGCGAATATCTTTGCCGGGCATATAAAGTTGCTGGAAAGCTACACGGTAGTGTTGGTCTGTTAAGTTATTCACTGTTAGATCGACTGTCAGGTTGTCAACGTCACGAGGTGTCCAGCGAGCATAAAGATCGACGAGGTTATAGTGCTCATAATCTTCATTCGCGAATGTTTCATTGGGCTTGTGTTTTTGGCTTTCGACTCGTGTCAATGTAAAGCCAGTTTGTAAACTGTCAGATAGCCATGACTTGTTCAGATCTAACACCCATTTATCAGCAGGAATATTGGCGAGGGCTTCACCCGTATTCTTATTTTTAGCACGCGTTTGACCATAACTGATCATCGTATTCCAATTTTGCCATTGGTAATCTACCGACAGCTCAAATCCTACTAATTGAGCGTTATCGACATTTCGATACTCTGTATTTACAGGATAATAATCATCAAACTGTGGACCATAGATCAAGAATATCTGCTGATAATTCGTTGCTATTTGCTCGATAAAGTTATCCACTTCATTATGAAAAACTGAAGCATGCCAGGTGACAGCATCACCTTGATTAAACGCATTTTGCATTTGGTAATTTACCAGTAACTCAATATTTTGAGATTCTTCTGGCTTCAAATTTGGGTTATTGATAAATGTATTAGCGCCTGCAGGTCCGTAGCTGTAATGCGTCCCTGTGGTATAAAGCTCTTCTGCCGATGGTGCCCTAAATGCCTCGTCATAACGCAAAGTCACCTGTAAATCATCAATTGGCAACCAACTGATACCCGCTGAAGGTGAGAACGCATTATCACTACGATCGTGATTCAAGTTATCCGCTTCGGTCGCAAAGTAGTCATAACGCGCACCTAACTCCAAACGCCAAATTTCAGCAAATGGAATCTGCACCTCTGTGAATGCTCCCCAAACATCCGTAGTAGCTTCTGGAACAATAGGCCGGTTTGAGCCTCTTCGTGTTGCGTCTAATTTATCCTGATAGCCATCAACGCCATACAATAGTGAAACATCACCAAATCGACTACGATTATTCAAGTTTAAACCTAGCGTTCTAATGTTGGTTGTATCAAATCGATTATCCGATACACGATTTTCATCTACTTCTGTTCGATTCCAGTATAAGTTGAGTTGACTGTCGATCAATTTGTTTGATGGATCAAAGCGATAATCAATAGAAGCATGATCCGTTTGAATTTCTCGATCAACTAAAAACACTGACGTACCTATATTTGCTGAGGAATTTGAGGGAACGCCACCATCCGTATAAGAGCGTCGAAAATTAAATGTCGCCATCTGATCACTATCAATAAACCAGTCCAGTTTGGCTAAAACGCCTTTATCACGATCAGCTGAATTTTCAAGATCATCGCCATTACCTAGCTCTAAATCATTTCCATCACGGTAATAACCTGATAAAAGCAGATCGACATTACCAAAACGACTCGCCAATGCACCGGTTGTTGTCCAGTTATCACCATTTGATTGATACCCTTGCTTTACAAACCCGCTGAATTCATCGCCATCTAACAGATCAGCCGCATGAATTGTATTCTGTGAAATAACCCCACCCAGTGCTCCTGAGCCCCATAAAGAACTGCTTGGCCCCCGAAGTACTTCCACATTTGTCAGTAGTGAAGGGTCCAAAAAATACGTTGGTCTGTGGCCAGAAACAAAGTTTTGTCTGACACCATCAATCAACTGTAAGACTCGGCTTCCCCCTAAACCACGAATATTCACCTCCTGTACTTGCTCTCGTGGCCCGCCTGTCATTGTGACATTCGGTAAATAGTTCACAACCTGAGGCACGGAGGTGGCTTGTTGTCTTTGGATTTCTTCCTGACTGATCACACTAATATTACGGCTACTGTTTTCATCGTCCGTCGTTCTCGTCGCGGTAATGGTTATCTCATCAAGATTTTGGTCAGCAGAAAACGCGATACCACCGCTAATAGTGAATAAAAAAGGTGCCTGCATTAGCAGAACTAGTTTTCTTAATTTCATGGAGTTATTTCCTAACATTCAAATTAATGTAGGAAAAAAGTATCACTTAATGCGATTGAGATCAATTATCATTTACATATAGATTAACAAATACGGATTTATCACGTAGAATAAAATTTATGTATTAATGCCTATCAATCACACTCTCAAAACAACGACTTTAATGATGAAAAAAACATCTTCTCTTTCTTGTTCACTATTTCTTCTAATGTGTTCCTTTTTAATCACATCATCCAGTAATGCAGAGACAGTCTCGCCGCGTCTGGTAAGTGTGGATGGCAATGCCACCGAGATTCTGCTCCAACTGGGGGTAGCTAAGCACATTGTGGCGGCCGACTTAACCAGTCAATCACTCCTTCCTCAGCCAGTAGAGAATTTAGGTTACCACCGAGCATTATCGGCCGAAGGCTTACTTCAACAATATCCAGATTTAATTATTGGTAGTAACCATATGGGTCCAGATTCCACACTTTTAGCACTCGAAAAAGCGAAGATTCCTATTCTGCAATTACAAAGCCCAAATACTCTAGAACAACTCAAAGTAAATATAGACCTATTAGCGACACAACTCCAAGCTGAATCAGCGGCACAGAAACTCCTGCAACAGCTTGATAACAGACAGAAATCATTGTTCAAGAAATTGCCTGAGAAACGGCCATCAATAGTGTTCTTACTGGATATTGGTGAGCGTGGCTTATCTCAGGCTGGCACAGATACGACGGGGGATGCGTTAATTAAGCTGCTCGGAGGTAAAAATATCAGTCAGTTTAGCGGCTACAAATCGATATCGATCGAAGCCCTTTTAGCTGCTAATCCCGATATTATTCTCGTTGGCAGTCGCTCCGATAGTCTGGACAGCGCCAGCAAATTATTAGATCGTCAGCCATTACTTCAACATAGCCAAGCCAACAAGAATACCAATATTGTGAGTGTCAATGCCGCGACCTTAATTGCCGGGCTTAGCCTCGGCGCTTTAACTGAGGCAGAACGACTCGCTGATAAACTCTACCGTTAATCGTATCGTGATGCTTTCTTATCAATCATTCTGCCGAAAACTGGCATGGCCACTTCTGACCAGCCTGCTTGTAATCGGCATTATTTTATCTTTAACATCTGGCCCGATGAAGTTATCTGAGTGGCAAAGTTTGCTTACGGTCTGGGATGGGATATTTCATACCGAACTTAGTCAACTGACAGATTATGAAAAGGTTGTCATTTGGGATCTTCGTTGGCCCCGCACGCTACTTTCTATATTTATTGGCGCCTTATTGGCGATATGTGGCGCTGTCACACAAGGTTTATTTCGAAACCCTTTAGCTGATCCAGGGATTATTGGTGTTTCCTCTGGCGCAGGACTAGGTGCCGCATTGGCCATCGTTATCTTTCCAGTGAGTTTTTCAGTGTTTGCCACACCTGCTGCTGCATTTTTGGGTGGCTTAATCACTAGTTTATTGGTGTATCGACTGGCGCAATCCAATCAGGGAAACACGTCGGTACTTATCTTGTTACTGGCCGGGGTGGCGGTCGCAGCCTTTACTGGAGCTGTTATTGGGTTTCTGACATATATTGCCAACGATCAGGCATTACGCGATTTAACGCTATGGGGAATGGGGTCGTTAAATGGTGCCACCCCTTTTATGTTGTGGTTATCCGCTGGTTGTTGTGTATGTTTACTAATTTTCTATCAGTATTATGCCAAAGCATTGAATGCGCTATTGTTGGGTGAAGCCGAAGCGGCACACCTGGGTATTGATACAGAACGGCTCAAGCGTCAATTAATTATTGCTACGGCAATAGGTATTGGCATCGCAGTATCAGCCTCAGGCATTATCGGTTTTATCAGTTTGGTTGTGCCACATTTAATACGTATGACTCTCGGCCCGGATCACAAGCGCTTGCTACCAATGTCAGCCCTTGCAGGTGCGACACTATTATTGCTGGCTGATGTAGGTGCTCGTCTCTGGATGGCACCCGCTGAACTTCCGGTCGGCTTAGTGACAGCATTGATTGGCGCACCGTTTTTTGTTTTTCTGCTCTTACAGCAACGTCAGCGCTTAAGTGTATTGTAGGAATAAGATGACCAGTTTAAGTTTAAAAAACGTCACTATTACTCATGGTGGTCGTTCCATCCTGCATATTGACCATGCCCTCGTCGAGGCAGGAGAATTTATTGCTGTTCTAGGTCCCAATGGAGCAGGAAAAACCAGCTTATTCAAAGCGATTACCACAGAGTGGGAACCAAGCTCAGGAATAATTAAGCTGTATGGGAAAAATGTAACTACCTGGTGCCGCCGGGAACGAGCCAAACATCTTGGTGTATTACCACAAGCGTCACAATTAACCTTTCCCTTTAGTGCCAGTGAAGTAGTGGCTATTGGTGCCACACCATTACATCTCTCTACTGAAGAATTGATCAGCCAAACACAGTATTGGATGGAAAAAACTGATACTAGGCAATTTTACGACCGACTGTTTACCAGCCTCTCTGGCGGAGAACGGCAACGTGTGCAATTAGCTCGCGTATTACTTCAGATATCACAGGCGGAAAAACCGCCAGTGATCTTATTGGATGAACCGACTTCAGCACAAGATTTAGGTCAACAACATCAATTATTACAATTAGTTCGTCAGCTCAGTCATGACGCCCATTTCTCAATTGTGGCTATTTTGCATGATCTCAATCAGGCCACGCGGTATGCGGATAAGATCTGGTTGCTAAATCAGGGTAAAATGCATGCTTATGGTTCACCGCTGGAGATATTAACTCCTGAAACGGTAAGTGCTGTCTGGGGTTACCTCCCAGAAAAGCTAATCACCAAAGCAGGAAATAACGTTCTAATTTAATGACTTTATATGATTGATAAAAACAGCTATGAGCTGAGTGGCATTCTAAAACAAGCCCTGCTGTACAAAAAGCACTTAGTCAAAGCAAATATCATTGCGATACTAGCGACGCTTTGTGCTGTGCCTGTTCCGCTTTTACTGCCATTGATGGTCGATGAGGTGTTGTTGGATAAACCAGCCTCAACCGTTAACTTTATTCAGCAACTTAGTCCTGAAAGCTGGCATGGGCCTGTCTTGTATATTTTAGCAGTCCTACTCTTTACCTTGGTATTGCGGGTCGCTTCGGTGATTTTAAATGTGGCTCAATCCCGCTACTTCACCTTAATCGCAAAACGCATTACGTTCCGTATACGCCAAAAATTAATTAAACGTTTGGGTCGCATTGCAATTAGCGAGTATGAAACACGTGGGAGTGCTGGTATAGCCTCACACTTTGTCACTGACATTGAAGTCATTGATAACTTTATTGGTAACACCATCAGCCGTTTTATTGTCGCTGTACTAAGCATTCTGGGCACGGCCGTCATTCTGCTATTCCTGCATTGGCAGCTGGCTTTACTAATTTTATTTATGAATCCACTGGTGATCTACTTCACCATGATAGTAGGTAAGCATGTAAAAGAACTTAAGAAAAAAGAAAACTCTGCGTTTGAGATTTTCCAACAAAGTCTTACCGAAACATTGGATGCAGTGCAGCAAATCCGGACCGCTAACAGAGAAAAACATTATTTGCGTCGAGTCATAGATAATGCTCGCCATGTTCGCAGTCACGCTTCTGAGTTTGCCTGGAAAAGCGAAGCAGCAAATCGGTTTTCTTTTGTGATTTTCTTATTTGGCTTCGATGTGTTTAGAGCCGTCAGCATGTTTATGGTGGTGTTTTCAGATTTATCGATCGGTCAGATGTTCGCGGTGTTCGGTTACCTCTGGTTCATGATGAGCCCGGTGCAAGAAATCCTCAATATCCAGTATTCTTTCTATGCCGCCAGTGCCGCGGTTGGCCGCCTAAATACGCTGTTCTCAATGAAAGAAGAAACCCGCTATCCGGATAAGATCAATCCGTTTGAAGCCGGTGAAGCCAGTAGTATTGCAATCAAGGATCTGCACTTTAAATACGGTGATAACAATAAAGTCCTCAATGGTGTGTCGCTGAATATCAAAGCTGGTGAGAAAGTCGCTTTGGTGGGCGCCAGTGGTGCCGGGAAATCGACTCTGGTCAACGTCTTATTAGGCTTATATCCCGCGGATAAAGGCATGGTTTATTTCAATGACATTGCTGTCAGCGATATCGGACTCGAAACCGTGCGTGAACACGTAGCGACCGTACTGCAAAGTCCAGCATTATTTAATGACACTGTGCGTGAAAACATCACCATGGGTAGAGACTATTCCGATGACGATGTGTGGAAAGCGATTCGTATTGCACAACTGGAAGATGTCATTCTCGCAATGCCTAGAAATCTCGACACAGTGATCGGTCGGGCAGGCGTTAAGCTCTCAGGTGGTCAACGACAACGTCTTGCTATTGCACGCATGGTGCTAATTAATCCGAGTGTCGTGGTTCTGGATGAGGCAACCTCAGCACTGGATAGTGAAACGGAATTTCACCTGCATACGGCACTGGAAGAATACCTACAGAATCGCACAACGATCATTATTGCCCATCGCCTCAGTGCAGTCAGACAGGCAGATAGAGTGGTCGTGTTTGATGGCGGTGAAATTATTGCTGAGGGTGATCATGATTCTTTGATTCGTCAGGATGGACTCTATCAAAAACTCTACGCCCAACAAATCTAAATGGCAGAAATAAAAAAGGCCCGATGAATCAGGCCTTTTTCTTTTTAGCGCAAGTTAAATCAGCGACGTTTTAATTGTTCCACATCACGAACTGCGCCTTTGGACGCAGACGTGGTCAGTGCTGCATACGCTTGTAATGCCAAACTGATTTCACGCTCTCTAGCAACCGGTTTCCAGGCATTATCACCCCGCTCTTCCATTTTAGCGCGGCGGTGAGCAAACTCTTCATCACTCAAATTAACGTTTATTTTACGGTTTGGGATATCGATATTGATAATATCGCCTTCTTCAACCAGACCAATATTGCCACCTTCAGCCGCTTCCGGTGATGCATGCCCGATAGACAGACCGGATGTACCGCCAGAAAAACGACCGTCTGTCAGCAATGCACACGCTTTGCCCAACCCTTTTGATTTCAGG
Organism: Methylophaga sp.; assembly: GCF_965655755.1. Taxonomy (GTDB): domain Bacteria; phylum Pseudomonadota; class Gammaproteobacteria; order Nitrosococcales; family Methylophagaceae; genus Methylophaga. The sequence goes on from NZ_CBFHHW010000010.1 coordinate 32,228, forward strand.
TAACTGGTCGGATAGAGCATTTCCTGCATACCCGGACCGCCTTTCGGACCTTCATAGCGTATCAGCACGACATCACCTTCTTTAATGTCGCCACCCAAGATGGCAGCGACAGAAGCATCCTGAGATTCAAAAATACGGGCAGGTCCGGAAAACGTCAGAATAGATTCATCCACACCCGCTGTTTTGACAATACAACCATCTTCAGCCAGGTTACCGTAAAGCACAGCAAGGCCTCCGTCCTGACTGTAGGCATGCTCGACATCACGGATACAACCGTTTTCACGATCTAAATCAAGCTCAGGCCAGCGGCAGTCCTGACTAAAAGCCACTTGAGTTGAAATACCCGCGGGGCCCGCCAGATAACGCAGTTGAGCAGCATCATAATCACTGCGTTTTACGTCCCATTGAGCTAAACCGAGAGCCATGGTTTTACTGTGAACTGTTGGCACATCAGTATGTAATAAACCACCCGCAGCCAGCTCGCCTAGGATAGAGACAACCCCTCCAGCACGATGAACGTCTTCCATGTGATATTTATTGGTAGCTGGCGCAACCTTACATAGATTGGGAATCATGCGCGACATACGATCAATATCCGCCATAGTGAAATCAACTTTGGCTTCATGCGCTGCCGCTAATAAATGCAGTACGGTGTTGGTTGATCCCCCCATGGCAATATCCAGCGCAATCGCATTTTCAAATGCGGGTTTGCTTGCAATCGCTCGCGGCAGTACATCATCTTCATCGTTTTCATAGTAGCGTTTAGCCAAATCTACGATGCGGCGACCTGCCTCCAGGAATAATTCTTCACGATCGGCATGGGTTGCCAGTAACGAGCCATTACCCGGTAATGAAAGACCTAAAGCTTCGGTCAGGCAGTTCATCGAGTTGGCAGTAAACATGCCTGAACAGGAACCACAGGTCGGACAGGCACTTCGCTCAACCTGAGCCACATCCTCATCACTGACATTCTCATCCGCAGCCTGAACCATGGCATCAACCAGATCCAGCTTAACGTCTTTGCCTGCCAGTTTGGTTTTACCGGCTTCCATCGGGCCACCAGAAACAAAAATCACCGGAACATTCAATCGTAACGCTGCCATCAACATTCCTGGCGTAATCTTGTCACAGTTGGAAATACACACCAGGGCATCAGCACAGTGGGCATTGACCATGTATTCAACGGAGTCCGCAATAATATCTCGCGAAGGTAGGCTGTAAAGCATGCCGCTGTGACCCATGGCAATACCATCATCCACAGCGATAGTATTAAACTCTTTCGCAACCCCGCCCACTCGCTCAATTTCACGCGCGACTAACTGGCCCAAATCCTTTAAATGCACATGACCTGGCACAAACTGCGTGAACGAATTGGCGATGGCGATAATGGGTTTATTGAAATCATCGTCTTTCATACCCGTCGCGCGCCACAAGGCACGGGCACCTGCCATATTACGGCCGGCTGTTGACGTTTTAGAACGATATTGAGGCATGTTGGGTCTCTCCAGAAATCTGTTTTGCGACATGAAATGCTAAAATCTCATGTGTTTATCCGAACAAATTTTACACGTTACTTGGCAAGTGTGCTGAGACTACGATAAAAAGGTATCTATGAACGACTTGAAACCTTCGACTAACGATCACAGCCTGGCAACCACGACCAGCTGGTTTCGCACGGCTGCGCCATATATTCACGCACATCGTGATGCGACGTTTGTTATCGCCTTCGATGGCGAAACCATAGATAGCACGGGCTTTGATCCCCTCTTGCACGATATTGCGATCCTCAGCAGCCTGGGCATTAAACTCGTGTTGGTATACGGTGCAAGACCACAAATCGAAGCCCAGTGTAGAGAGCAGAATATTAAGGTGGCTTATCACCGCGGCCTGCGCATCACTGATGATGAAAGCCTGAAAACCGCTAAAGCAGTCATTGGTAAACTTCGGGTTGATATTGAATCTAAATTATCCTTTGGTTTGCCACATACACCGATGGCCGATGCACGTATTCGTTGTACCAGTGGCAATCTCGTCACTGCGAGGCCCGCAGGTATTCTCGATGGCGTAGATCTGGGTCATACCGGTGAAGTACGTCGGGTCGATGTCAACGGCATTAATCAGCAGCTAAACCTCGGTAATATCGTGTTACTCCCGCCGCTCGGTTACTCGCTTACAGGTGAGATATTCAACCTCTCAGCGGAAGCCATTGCAACGGCGGTTGCCACTGCCACTCATGCTGACAAATTGATTTTTATTGGTGAAAGCAACCGCAACCTTCCAAGAGAACTCACTTTGCAAGAGGCTGGAGATAATTTAGCAGCCCACCCCTCCATCAGCGCAGCTGTCGAAGCTTGCCAGTCCGGAGTGCAGCGGGTGCATTTGCTCGATCGTGCTCTGGATGGTGCTTTACTACAGGAGCTTTTCAGTCGGGATGGTGCCGGCACACTTCTAACCGCAACATCATTTGAAACCACGCGTCAGGCAACCATTGAAGATGTAGCGGGTATTCTCGAGCTATTGCAACCATTAGAAGATAACGGGACGCTGGTAAAACGTTCACGAGAGCTATTGGAGCGGGAAATTGATCATTTCACCGTGATGGAACGTGACGGTACCGTTGTCGCCTGTGCTGCGCTATACACCTATCCGGAAAATAACATGGCAGAACTAGCGTGTCTCGCCGTTTCCAACAGTTACCGCAGTCTTGGTCGGGGTCAGCAATTACTGTCGAGCATCGAAAAAATCGCGTTATCTGCTGGGTTGGATAGTTTGTATGTCCTCACTACTCAGACAGCTCACTGGTTTCTGGAGCATGGGTTCAAACAATCAGAAATCGCGGAATTACCGGTAGCAAAACAAGCGTTATATAACTACCAACGTAACTCAAAAGTATTTCGTAAAACGCTCGTTTAGCTATTACTGCTCTTTTTGCGGTTAGCTCGACGCCGATATTCTGGGAACAAAACCGGTGCGAATTCGTGCAGGGCTTTTTCGTATACCCGTCGTTTGAAAAATACAATGTCTTCAACTGGTTTCCAGTAATCGACCCAGCGCCAATCATCAAACTCAGGTTTTTCGTACAGATCCAGTTTGACGTCTTCCGTGCTTCCGGTGAAACGCATCAAAAACCAACGTTGCTTCTGGCCGATGCATAAAGGTTTGTTGCCATAGCGGAGATAGCGTTTTGGCAGTCGGTAACGAAGCCACCCGCGGGTGGTTGCCAATAATTCTACATGCTCGGGCTTTAACCCCACTTCTTCCATTAACTCACGATACGCAGCCTGTTCCGGGGTTTCATTGGATTTTATGCCCCCCTGCGGAAACTGCCACGAATCATGCTGCGCACGCTGTGCCCACAACACTTGGTTTTCTTCATTGCAGAGTATTATCCCCACATTAGGCCTGAAGCCATCTTTATCAATCACGACTATGTCTCTGGCTGGCTGAGCGCAATCGCCCCCAGCATGTTTATCCTCAATAGAGGTTAGATTATTAAAAGCACTGCCAGTATGCAATGCATTTTGGCTTACAATAGCGGCTAATTTTGATTTGGACGGAGGCAACTTCTGCATTATGGCACTGGCAATCTTTGATCTTGATAACACCCTGCTGGGGGGTGACAGCGATTTTTTATGGGGTCGATACCTATGTGAAAACGGTATTGTCGAAGAAGAAGACTATCGCCGCGCAAACGAACATTATCTTGAACAATATCAACAGGGCGTTCTGGATATTGCTGAGTTTTTAGCATTTGTGTTCAAACCGCTGGCAACGCACAGTGTGGAGAAGCTGGAAATGTGGCGTTCAGCCTACCTGGAGCAGAAAATTAAGCCGATCATCTTGCCCGCAGCGCAAGCCTTGATTGAAAAGCATCGCGCCAAGGGCGATACCCTGCTTATCATCACAGCAACGAATAGCTTTCTGACCACGCCCATCGCTAAAATGCTCGGTATCGAAAATTTGATTGCAACAGACCCGGAGTTTATTGATGGTCGCTATACCGGACGCGTTGCCGGCACGCCTTCTTTCCAACAAGGTAAAGTGGAGCGCTTGAATAGCTGGCTTGAAGAGCATCAACTCAATCTTAATGGTAGTATTTTCTATAGCGACTCACACAATGACATTCCTTTATTAGAAGTTGTCGATACAGCGGTTGCCGTCGATCCCGACCCCAAATTGCAGACAGTCGCCGAGCAAAGAGGCTGGGAAGTTCTCAGTTTGAGATAGAAATTGTTACAATTCATCGTTTTTTATCATCTTAAATCAGGCCGTCAATATGGAATGGGAAGTCGTTATCGGGTTGGAAATCCATGCCCAGCTCGCCACCAACAGTAAGATTTTCTCGGGTGCAGCCACTGCATACGGGGCAGCGCCAAACTCTCAGGCATGCGCAGTTGATCTGGGGCTGCCAGGTGTTTTACCCGTTTTAAACCAGGAAGCGGTGAAAATGGCTATCAAGTTCGGGCTGGCGGTAGACGCTGAAATCCCTGAACGCTCTGTGTTTGCACGTAAAAACTACTTCTATCCTGATTTACCCAAAGGGTATCAAATCAGTCAATTTGAGCTCCCAGTGGTCGGCAAAGGCGAAATCAGCATTGAACTGGAAGACGGCACTGAAAAAGTGGTCGGCATTACACGTGCTCATCTGGAAGAAGATGCGGGTAAATCATTACATGAAGACTTCCAGGGTCAGACCGGTATTGACCTGAACCGGGCAGGCACACCGCTGCTTGAGATTGTATCCGAGCCGGATATGCGTAGTGCTAAAGAAGCCGTCGCTTATATGAAAAAAATCCATTCTTTGGTGCGTTATCTGGAAATCTGTGACGGTAATATGCAGGAAGGTTCTTTCCGCTGTGATGCCAATGTTTCCATTCGTCCCAAAGGTCAGGAAGAATTTGGTACCCGTGCTGAACTCAAAAACATCAACTCATTCCGTAATGTCGAGCGCGCCATTAACATTGAGATAGAACGTCAAATCGATGTGCTTGAATCCGGTGACGAAGTGGTTCAGGAAACTCGCTTATTTGATGCTGATAATAATGAAACCCGTTCTATGCGTAGCAAGGAAGAAGCAAACGATTACCGTTACTTCCCCGATCCGGACTTACTACCACTGATTATTGCGAGCGATGACATTGAATCGGTTCGCGCAACCCTGCCTGAACTACCTAATGAAAAACGTGATCGCTTCGTTGATGAGCTAGGATTATCTCTCTATGATGCATCTATTCTGACCAGCAGTCGTGAACTCGCTGACTATTTTGAGGCTGTACTCGCTGCCACAGAAAGTAACGATCCGAAACAATGTGCTAACTGGGTAACCGGTACACTCTCAGGCGCGTTAAACAAAGCTGGACTTGATATTAAGGAATCACCGGTATCTGCAGAGCAACTGGCGAGTGTACTGACCCGGATCAGTGACAACACCATTTCCGGCAAAATCGCCAAAACCGTGTTTGAAGCGCTATGGGAAGGTGAGGGTAAAGATGCCGATTCGGTTATTGAAGCCAAGGGCCTCAAACAAGTTACTGATACAGGCGCTATCGAAGCGATGGTAGATGAGGTGCTGACTAACAACCCAGAACAGTTACAACAATACAGAGACGGTAAAGAGCAGTTATTGGGTTTCTTTGTGGGACAGGTTATGAAAGCTTCAAAAGGAAAAGCCAACCCCGCGCAAGTGAATGAGTTACTCAAGAAAAAACTAGCTGGTTAAAAATAATATTGACGCAGTATAGGGGTCGTAAACAGCGTTTACGGCCTTTTCTTTTTTTAGCCAGACGCCAATCACTTTGTGAAGTCGGTCACATTTCCTGACCTACATCATTCCCCAAAACAAAAAATCTAATGTAGTATCAGTCGATGGATTTAATTAAGTTTTTTGCAATCGTGTTTAGTTTAACGCTGCATCAACCTAGAGTCAGGTAAGACAATTTATGAAGTTTGAGCAAGAACATCTCCCTGCAAAAACAGGTTTAAACAAACTGCCCTCAACATCACCTTTGCCGGATGCAAACTGGGTGTTGGTATTTGGCTCTGTAAGCCGGTTTAATGACCGTGGCTTTACCAAGACACTGAAAAAACGCTATCCCAAGGCCAATATTATCGGTTGCACCACCTCTGGTGAGATAACCGGTGATGGCGTATATGATGACAGCTTGCATATCACCGCCATGCAATGGGAGCGCAGCACTCTGCGTTTTATCACCAAGCCGGTGAACAGTATGGAGCAGTCTCATGCACTGGGGGCACAGATTGCCGGTGAATTAAAAATGGATGATCTGAAAGGTGTTTTTGTTCTGAGTGATGGACTTAACGTCAATGGTTCTGAGCTGGTTGAAGGTTTGCAGGAAGTATTACCCAATGTACCCATCACCGGAGGGCTAGCGGGCGATGATGCGAAATTCACCAAAACGCTGCTGATTAATAACGATAAGGTACAGGATCGTGTTGTGATCGCGGTCGGCATCTACGGTGAAGATGCGATTGTGACCAGTGGCGCTTTGGGTGGCTGGAAACCTTATGGGCCGCCGCGACGAATTACGCGCTCCACTAAAAACATTGTTCACGAATTGGATAACAAGCCTGCACTCCCCCTCTACAAAATGTACATCGGCTACTACGCCAATGAACTCCCGGCATCCGGTCTGAATTTCCCGTTTGCGATCATGGATGAAAAAAACGTCAATGTCATTCGCACGCTATTGTCCATCAATGAAAATGAAAACAGTCTGACTTTTGCCGGTAATATCGCCGAAGGTTCTACTGTTCGTTTCCTTAAGTCGGATCATGACAGTCTGGTAATGGGAGCCAGTGAAGCAGCCCGTCAGATCCTGCAAAAAAATGTGGACATCAATGATAAAGCATTGGCGATCTGCGTTAGTTGTGTGGGTCGTAAACTCGTAATGGAATCACAAGTTGCCGATGAAGTATTTGCCGTGCAACGTTTACTGGGGCTTCAAACCGGCATTACCGGTTTCTACTCCAATGGTGAAATCTGCTCAGGTGAAGACGATGGTCACAGCCAATTGCATAATCAAACCATGACCATTGCTTACCTGAGTGAACACAACACCTAGACGTCGGTTCAGACCAACTCTCTGGCAGCAGCCAATAAAGCTAGTCTGGCAATCACGCCATACGCATAAAAGCGGTTAGGCTCTGAATCAGGCTTATCACTCTGATCCGGTGTGACACAGGATTGGGCAAAGGCTAGTGGCTCAAAATGCATGCCAGGCGCATTGAGGTTCTCATTAGGCCCACGGCCAGTGTGAACACGATAAAAGCCTCCCACGACAAAATGATCCATCATGTAAATCACAGGTTCTGCCACGGCATTATCGTCGCCTAGGGTTTCAAAGGTATACACCCCCTCCTGCACCAGCACATTCTCAACAATCAGTCCCTCTTTGGCTGACGACATTTTATTACGCTGTTTACGATTCAGGTTTTCAATTTCATCGGGACTTTTCACCGTCATGATGCCCATGCCATAAGTACCAGAATCGGCTTTCACCACCACAAAAGGATCACGATCGATGTTGTATTCACGGTATTTGCTGCGAATCGACATCAATAAACTATCAACATTCCGGGCGAGACATTCAGTTCCTGCTTTTTCTTTAAAGTTCACTTCGCCACACTGCAAAGTCAATGGCGAAATCAGCCAGGGATCAATATCAATCTGTTCAGCAAATTCTTTTGCCACGGCATTGTATTGCGTGAAATGATCAGATTTTTTCCGGGTTGACCAACCTGCATGCAAAGGCGGCATAACTTCCTGCTCAAGGTTTTCCAAAATGGCAGGACGTCCGCCTGATAAATCATTATTAAGCAAAACCAGACAAGGTGAAAAATCTCCCACCGCAACACGATTTTCTTTTCTGACCAAGGGTTCCAGAGTGCAGGATTTACCCGATGGCAAATCAATCGTCATCGGTTCAGTAATGTCATCTCTGAGACTGCCAATCCGGGCTTCAAGCCCCCCCCTTTGGAAAATATCACGCAGTGTTTCCAGACTTTCCAGATAAAACATATTCCTCGTGTGGTTCTCGGCAATAATAAGCACCCGTTTAGCGGTCGGACAAGCGCGCTCTACTGCTGTCAGTGCGGCCTGAATACATAATGGTATGAATGAGGGATTCAGATTATTAAATCCTGCCGGAAATAGATTAGTATCAACAGGTGCCAATTTGAAACCGGCATTTCTCAGGTCAACAGAGGCATAGAAGGGTGCTGAGGTTTTCAGCCATTGTTCACGCAGCCAAGTTTCAACTTGGGTTTGTCTTTCCAGCAGATGAGCTTCCAGTTTGAGCAGTGGCCCGTTGAGGGATGTAATCAGATGCGGAACGCCTGAAGTCATGATGTTGTCTCGCTTTTTTGGAGGATGCAGGTTGCTTTATCAGCGCCTTCAATACTGTGAAATGGGTCACAGTTTGGTTTTTTCAAGTCATTCATACTCATTTGTCGTCAAAAATCAGGCGTTAAAAGGGGTTTAAGACAGTCCCACGGCTTTACTAGCCTAACAGCAAAAAATGGGTTATCTTCGTCCGCTAGAGAGAAATAACAATGAAGACAACAATTCAGGTAAAGCAAAATCGTGAGTGAGAACATAACTGAATTTAACGGCCTGAAGGTCATGATAATCGATGACAGTAACACTATTCGTCGTACTGCTGAGACACTTCTAAAAAAAGCCGGTTGTACCGTCCTTACCGCTGATAATGGATTCGAAGCGCTTCCAATCATCAGTGCTAATCACCCGGACATACTCTTCATTGACATCATGATGCCTCGTCTGGATGGATACCAGACATGTGCACTCGTTAAAAATAACCCTAAATTTCAAGAAATCCCTATTGTAATGCTTTCCAGTAAGGATGGTTTGTTTGACCGCGCCAAAGGTCGTGTGGTTGGTGCTGAACAGTACCTGACAAAACCATTCACAAAAGATGATTTATTGGGTGCGATACGGACACATTTAATGGAAAGAGACAAGGATGCTAATTAACTTATGGCGCTTATTCTGATTGCAGATGACTCTCCTACTGAGGTCTATGTTTTACAAAAGATGCTCGAAAAGAACGGGCACCAAGTCATAATTGCTGAGGATGGTTTAGAGGCGGTTGATAAAACTAACCAACAACAGCCAGACTTAGTTTTAATGGATGTGGTGATGCCCAATCTCAATGGATTTCAGGCCACACGTAAACTGACCAAAGCTGAAGAAACGAATCACATCCCCATCGTTATTGTTTCCTCCAAAAATCAGGAAACCGATAAAATGTGGGGACTACGTCAAGGGGCAAAAGGTTACCTCGGCAAGCCGGTAGATGAAAAAGAGCTGCTCCATCTAATCACTTCATTACTAGAGGGCTGACAACCAAATGGCTAGCATCCAGACCCCTGAAGATATCATCTCCTTACTCAAGGATATGGAACGTCGCAGTAAGCAAAAAGCGGCTGGCCTTGACCAGGAAGCTTTAGGAGAAACCTGGTCCGCCATCGGCTTTCGGATTGGTGAACATCATTTTGTTATCCCAATCATTGAGTCACGTGAAGTGTTTCCATTACCAGAACAGGTTACTCCCGTACCCAAATCTCAATCTTGGGTATTCGGCATGGTTAACCTACGCGGTGAATTACTGCCTGTACTGGATCTCAACCTCTATCTGCACGGCAAACCATCTAAGCTATCCAAGCGCAGTCGTATTATGGTCATTAATCATAGTGAGATTTCCAGCGGTGTTTTAGTTGATGAAGTCTTTGGTCTTAAGCATTTTCAGCAAGAACCCGGCCCTGTTGCTGCAAGCCGCCCGGTCAATCTGACACCCTATCTCACCGGTAGTATGTTTCAGCAAAATGTACACTGGGATGTATTCAGTTTTGCCAAACTCATCAACGATCCGCGCTTCATGAATGCAGCGGCATAATTTTCTGATATCAGGACAAGGTTTATGAATTCCACAAACAAACTATTTTTATCTTCCCTGATGAGCAAAGGTAACTGGCTCAATTTGATTTTATTGCTGCTACTGGCAACCATCGGTCTTGGTGGTTTGTGGCTTCTAGCAACAGGGCAATATCAAGCCTATTACGACAATGAGCTGCATATCATCATTGCTATTGCCGCCGCCTTTGTACTCAGTTTTCTTGTCGCTATCCGACTCAGTTACGTGCCGCTGAAAAAACTCAGAACGTCGATGGACAATATGGAGCTGCAAAATCGTCATAATCAGGATGCGATCTTACGACTGCTCGACGAAATGGGTGATCTGGCAGATGGTGACCTGACAGTGAGCGCGACAGTGACAGAGGATATCACTGGCGCCATTGCCGACTCGGTGAATTATACCATTGATGCCTTACGTAGCCTTGTTGAGCAAATTAACTCCACAACGCTTCAGGTGGCTTCGGCGGCACAGGAAACCCAGGCAACCGCTTTACACCTTACCGATGCCAGTGAGCATCAGGCACATCAGATTACAGAAGTCAGTACCGCCATCACTGAGATGGCAGGTTCGATCGAACAAGTATCCGATAATGCGAGCCAATCTTCAGAGGTAGCAAAACAGTCAGTATCACTGGCTGTGCAAGGTAACAGTGCGGTGAAAAAAGCCATCAATGGAATGGATACGATTCGTGAACAAATTCAGGAAACATCCAAACGAATTAAACGCTTGGGGGAAAGTTCGCAACAGATCGGGGATATCGTTGAACTTATCAATGACATCGCTGAACAGACCAATATCCTGTCACTGAATGCAGCCATTCAGGCGGCGATGGCCGGTGAAGCCGGCCGAGGGTTTGCGGTAGTCGCGGACGAAGTACAGAGACTGGCTGAACGTTCAAGTAATGCTACCCGTCAAATTGATGCCCTGGTAAAAACGATTCAGAGTGATACCAGTGAAGCCATCTCTTCCATGGAACAAAGTACCACTGAAGTTGTGGCTGGGGCGCAACTATCCCAAGATGCGGGAACCTCACTGGAACAAATCGAAGCCGTATCACTTCAGTTGGAAGACCTAATCAACAACATCACTTCGAATGCAAAACAACAGGCCACAGCAGCAGTTAGTACTTCACAAAGTATGAACGTGATTCAGGAAATCACTATGCAGACATCCACAGGTACGAATGAAAGCGCAGCATCAATCGGCCGTCTGCTTCAATTGACAAACGAACTGCGCAAATCGGTTTCAGGCTTCAAACTGCCTAACTAAGTGACAACTAGGGACAATTGACTGCATGGCACAAATGATAAAGGGCAATTACAACGCATTGATGTGGCTGCAAGATGAACTGCAGCAGTCGCTGTCTCGTGCCTTGAAAGCCATCAATAGTTACATTGAAGGTGAAGCTGCGGACAAGAGTCTCTCCAGTTGTATAGAAGAGCTCCATCAGATCAAAGGCAGCCTGGAAATGGTAAATATGTCCGGCGCTGTCATGCTGACCGATGCCATGCAGCAAACCGCTATCGGTCTTCGCAACAATAATGTGTCTGACACCGATGCCGCACAGGATGCTCTTGTTCGCTCCTTATTACTTCTGCCCAACTACCTCAAATTGCTGGGTGATGATTTTCAGGATCACCCTCTTTCGCTCCTTGAAAGCATTAATGAATTACGCTTGGCATACGGCGCAGACATGGTGTCGGAACGAGATATGTTCAAGGTAGTAATGACTGTTGCCCTTCCTGACAGTATTACGCCGAATCCTCATCGTAAACTGCCTGCAATCAGCATCGAAAAAACGAAATTAGGTCATGCTTTCCAGGTCATGCTGCTGAACTGGCTACGCCAGCAGGATAAAAAAAGTCTGCAGAAAATGCGCAGTATGCTGCATTTTCTGCGGCTAAGCTGTCAGCAAGAAAAAACGACCTTATTTTGGTGGAGTGCAGAAACACTTATCGAAGCTTTGGAACAGGATGGCCTGACCGTCAGTCACGAGGTAAAACAACTCCTCGGTAAGTTGGTTGCTCCCATCAAAACCCAGAGTGAGCAGGATGAGTCAGCGCTATTGAATGCATTACCGACTGAACTTGTCACCAGCTTATTACTACTTATCGCCAAAACAGACAGTCATGGTCCGCATGTCACTCTGCTAAAAACCACTTTCAACCTGCACTTTTACGATAACAAACCAAAAATTTATGGCATGAGCAACAATGCGCTAGGTGATGCGCACATGGCTTTGCTGGAACAGTTGCAAGAACTGAAAGAACAAATCAACGAATACACCCGAGACAAAGATCTCAACACAGGCACATTGAACGAGGTCATTGCCCAGTTGCAGAGCATGACCGACACGCTCGCATTATTATCTGAGTATGAAGCTAGCAACCTATTACATCATCAGGCAGAGAGATTTCACGCACTAATTGAATCAGGGGAAACACCTGATGATGAAACGCTGACAGAACTAGCCGATGTGTTGTTAAAAGTAGAGATTTTCCTGCAATCATCAACTCAGGAAAACGTTTCTGAGCAACTTCGAGATACGGTCATAAACGAGTGCCTGCTGGAAATGGCAAACGTCAAGGAGTCGCTAACCCTGATGAGTCAATCAGGCCGCTATCCGGATGGTCTGGGTGACAGTGAAGAGCAGCTTAAGTTAATTGCTGGCAGCATGAATATGCTCAATTACCCTGAAGCGACAGAGGTTATTGAATTAACCGCCGACAAAATGGCTGAGCAAACAGTCAGTAATGAAGCTTTCACTCCGGCAAAACTTAATCGCATCGCCGATGTTCTGGCCTATTGCGAGATGTACATGGAAGGTATCAAACAACACGGCCATGAAGAAACCAGGTATCTTGCTGATGCCAAAGAAAAGCTCACCAGTTATGATTCAGCGGACGATGTGGCTGAGACCATGATTGATGTCGCTGAACCCGGCCCAGATTCAATGTCAGATGCATCAACAGCCGAGACATCAGAAGAGTTAGAGCAGGATCAAACATTAGCTGAACTTGATAGTTTACTTGGTAGTGATCAGGGACCTTTACTACTGGAAACCGCTCCCACGGAAGCAGAACAAACCGAAACAGGATCTGTTGCTGAAGAAATGGCTGAGGTGTCTGATAATGAGTCTGTGCTCACACCAGCAACATCTTCTGAAGATACTACCATGCCTGCTGAGGAAGACTGGCAATTTGCTGAAGGTATCGACGACGAAATCGCTGCTATCTTTATCGAAGAGGCCAACGAAGTTCTGGCAGAACTCGATACACTTATGCCGCAATGGCTCAATGACAATGATCAAACTGCTTTAGCTGATATCCGTCGATATTTTCATACACTCAAAGGCAGTGGCCGTATGGCAGGGGCCAGCGTCATTGGTGAATTAGCCTGGGCGGTTGAACAAGTTCTGAATCATGTTCTGGATGGTACACGACCCGATAGCCCCTCTGTCAAAGCGCTTGCCACACGTTCTCAACAGCATATCCCAACCTTGTTGGCCCGCTTCACTCAGGCGAATAATGACGCTACAGCAGAAGTTGATGCCTTACTTGCACTGAAAGCACAGTGTTTAGAAACTGGGAGCAACTTGAATGTAAGTGAGGAGGCCGCACCTGTAACAGCACCAGTTACTGATGCCGAGATGCCAGCTACTGAACCTGTTGTGGATGATGAACTCGAGTTTGATCTATCCCTGTACACAGATGAGTCAGAACATATTATCGAGCTTGAAGATGCTGACGTCGAAACTGAACGCTTTAATGTCGACGCTGATGCGTTGACCAGTGTCGAAAAATACATCCGTAACCAATCAGAAAACAAGCTTAGCGACGTAACAAGTGACTCAACGGTTGAAAGGGCACAACTGACTGGCGTTGAAGCCTATATTCAAACAATGGCGAATGAAACCGGTGTTTCGCGTTATCTACGATTGCAGCGCCAGCAACAAAACGTTGCCGCTCAAGCCAAAGTAAAAGAAGAAATTATTCGACCACTGACGTTCACTTCCGTTGATCGTTACATAGTAAATAAGGCCAGACAGGAGCGTCCATCGACTTCGGTCGATCAGTATATTGCGGCCAAGGCTGACACTTCCGAACCCAGTCTGGCTGTGTCTGGTGATGACAGCGACGTCCTCAGTGAAGAGGATGAATTGCAGCAAATATTTATCAGTGAGGCCAGGCAGCATATTGCTTCTTTGCAGCAAAATTTCAAGGACATTGTTTTTTCCCGCCAGGTCAATAAACCGCTATTACGCGCCGTCCACTCTTTAAAGGGCTGCGCAAATGTTGCCGGCATAATGCCAATGGCTTTGATAGCGACGGATATGGATCAGGCCATGAAACGCCTTCATGCCCAAGATGTTGTGCTGGACAATGAACAAATGGACTTGCTGGAAAAAAGTATTGATGGATTAGACCAGATTTTGATGAGTCTAACGGATAACCAGGATGAACCTGATATCGGCAAATTATCTGATATCGTTGCTCAGCTAACGCCACCACTGCAGGAAACTTCAGACACCGCCCCCGTCATCGACCCTGAATTTCTGGTTGTATTACTGGAAGAAACGGATGAGTTGCTGGATAACTACACGAATCAGCTGTCTCATTGGCAACAACAGCCAGATGACCGGGAAAACCTGCAGGCCCTGAATTCAACGCTGGGTAAATTAAAAGAAACAGCACTTCAGGCTGAGCAGTCTGTGATTGCTGACTTATATGACTCGCTTAATCAGATGATTCAACATTGTCAACCTCATGAAGCTGGCCTCAAGACCTTACTGAACCAAGGTTATGAGCAGCTAAATGAACACATTGAATCGCTACTGCAGAATAAAGCTCTGTCAGCAGAAAAAGATTTCCCGGGGCAGGTCAGGCAGTTTTTATCACAACGAAATGACGCTGTAGACCTTATGCATGACGATTTATCCATAGGTGAATCACACATAGAAACCATGCTGGATCTGGATGAAACGGAATTTGCTATCCCATCCGATCTGGATTCAGAATTGCTAGAGGCGTTCTCAGAAGAAGCGGAAGAGTTACTCGCGTCAAGCGGACAGGCGATAAAAGACTGGCATCTCACACGTGATAAGGAACGTTACTCACTTCAATTACAACGTGACCTGCACACCTTAAAAGGCGGCGCCCGTCTGGCTGGTATCACGCCAATTGGTGATCTAACGCATCAAACTGAAACCCTGGTATTAGCAGTCAGTGATGACAAGCGTGAAGCTGATGAAGACTTCTTTGACTTGCTGCAACGCTGTCAGGACAAGTTGAGCGAGATGCAGGAACAGCTTAAAGCCCAAACATCGATAACCACAGCAGTATCGCTAATCGCTGAAATCACCTTGCTGATAGCCGGTGAAGATTTGGATGTCGATGATCGGTCTCAATCCGACGCTGTGCATAAAGATGATAGTGTAGCCTTGCTGCAGCCTGAAAGCGCTTTGGATGTGGACGAAACTGACTTTGCTATTCCATCCGATCTGGATTCAGAGCTTTTAGAGGCTTTCACCGAAGAAGCAGAAGAGTTGCTCGCCTCCAGCGGCCAGGAAATTAAAGATTGGCTGGCTCGTCCACAACAAGATCATGACTCTTTGCAATTACAACGTGACTTACACACATTGAAAGGCGGTGCCCGTCTAGCTGGCATTTTACCAATTGGTGATCTGACACATCAGACCGAGACGTTGGTGTTGGCCGTAAGTGACGACAAACTTGACGCAAATGAAGACTTTTTTGATTTACTGCAACGATGTCAGGACAAACTGACAGAAATGCAGGAGCAACTCAAGTCCAGAAGTCCAATCACCACGGCTTTTTCGTTGATATCGGAGATTTCAATATTAACCGCCGGTGAGAACATCGATGTCGATGATCGGCTACTGGAAGAACATGGTAAGCCTGACGCCGAAGTTAAGACTGAGTCACCTGTATTGCCGGAAATCGAACGCGTTGTAGCTAAAACCGCACCCGCTCATGTTGAGCAAGTCCGAGTTCGGGCAGATCTCCTCGACTACCTGACTAACTTTGCCGGTGAAGTCAGTATCTCCCGTGATCGGGTAACTCAGCAACACAATGCAATGCGGACGCAGCTCCATGAAATGGAAGAAACCGTCGCACGACTGCATGATCAATTACGTAATCTGGAAATAGAGACTGAAACTCAAATTCTGTTCCGTTATGAAGACGAAAAGCATAAACATGATTCAGAATTTGATCCATTAGAGCTAGACCGTTTTTCCATGATTCAGCAACTATCTCGTGGCCTGACTGAAAGTGTGATCGATTTAAATGACATCACACACTCAATGGATGTCTTAGTAAAAGAAACAGATACCATCTTGCTACAACAGTCCAGACTCAATACCGACTTGCAAGAAGGCTTGATGAATACGCGCCTACTACCATTCACTGGTGTGGTTCCTCGCCTGGAACGCATTGTCAGACAAACGTCTGCTGAACTTGGTAAGAAAGCAGACTTGCTCATTCAAGGCGCCGAGTTGGAATTGGATCGAACAATTCTTGATCGGATAGTAGCGCCTGTTGAACACATTCTACGCAACGCCATAGCCCATGGTATTGAGGATCCGGATGCGCGTCTGCAAGAAGGGAAATTACAAGACGGTCAATTATCGCTGCATATAGAACGTGAAGGATCAGAAATAGTATTAACTGTCAGCGATGACGGACATGGTATTGATGTCGACAAAATTCGCGACAAAGCATTAAGTCTGAACCTTATATCACCTGATGCCATTCCACCTGAAGATGAGCTCATCCAATTAATCCTGACATCAGGCTTCAGTACCGCTGATAACATTTCCCAGGTAGCTGGTCGTGGCGTGGGTATGGATGTCGTTAACAATGAAATACGTAACTTGAAAGGCCGTCTGAATATTCAATCGATCAAAGGTGAAGGTACCACCTTTGTTATTCGTTTGCCGCTAACATTATCAGTCATCCAGGCTTTATTGGTGCGGGTTCATAACGAGCAGTATGCTATTCCGCTTGCCAGCGTGAATGCCGGTGAGCGGATCAGCGTCAGAGACATTAAACTGATGATCGGTACGCACAACCCGCAATATGAGTTCAACGGCGAAAAGTATGACTTTATGCCTTTATCCTCTTTGTTGGATAAACCGCTATCACTCCCTGATAACTTAAAACATCAGTTACCCTTATTGTTATTCCGTTCAGGAGATATGCGAATCGCATTACTGGTCGATGCCATTGTAAGTAACCGTGAAATCGTTATCAAAGCAGTGGGACATCAGCTTAGTCGCATTACTGCAGTTAATGGCGCCACCATTCTGGGTGACGGTCGCGTGGTCTTTATTCTTGATGTCCCTACCCTAATTAGCACTAACCGTAATAACATCCGACTCGATAATAGTCATGCAATTAATCTCGAAAGAGAGCTTGAACATCTGCAGGAACGCGCCCCGATTGCGATGGTAGTCGATGACTCCATTACTATGCGAAAAGCCTCGGGAAACCTGCTTAAACGACTTGGTTTTGATGTTCAGACTGCACGAGACGGCGTCGATGCATTATCACAGCTGCATGAGCAGAAACCCGATATCATTTTGTTGGATGTTGAAATGCCGCGTATGGATGGGTTTGAATTTGCCTCAATTGTACGTAACGATCCCACCTTCCATCACTTACCTATCATCATGATCACGTCACGAACCGGAGCAAAGCATCGTGAGAGAGCAATGGGCATAGGCGTCAACGCCTACATGGGTAAACCCTACCAAGAAGATGAACTGGTTGCGACGATGAAACGCCTGCTCGGCAACAGCTCGTTTCAACAACAAGAATCATAACAAGGGATACTGATGGCACAAAACTCAGCACAATTTGTTCACTGCATGCTCATACCATTACAACAGCATTATCTCTTGTTGCCCAACAGTACGATTGCAGAAGTGGTTCCCAGAACGGGGATTGACATCGATACCCCCAGTCCGGAAAACTGGCTCGGCTACCTAAACTGGCGAGAACAGTCCTTACCCATTATCCATCTGGAAGATTTATTAAAAGCCGGCACCGATGCGGAGTCCTCAGGTAAGAAACTGTGCATCATTAACAGCATCAACACCACCACTGAAATCGAGTTTTATGCTATCCCCTGTACCGGTTCCCCTCAGTTGATTACATTGAATCAGGCCGCATTACAATTGACACACGATGACAACAATTCACCTTATCTGCATTGCCAGATAAAAATCGGCAATAAGGTTGCCCTGATACCAAATTTAGATCAGATTGAAATAGCGATCGAGTCACAAAAACAGTAGCTGAATTTGCCTGCGTTATGGTTTACCATAGCGCCATGCGTTTGATAAAAACATTGTTGTTTTGTCTGGTAGTGCTACCTGTCTCGCAGGCCGCAGCGGATAAACAACTGCAACAACAACGTCAGCTCTTCCAGCAGGCACAAAAAGCACTTAAAACCAATCAGCTAAATTTATACCAGGAACAAGTGAAGCAGCTGGATGGTTACCCTCTTCAGCCTTATCTTGAATATCTATTCCTCAGACATCGACTCAGCTATGTCTCAACAGAAACAATAAAGCGTTTCCTTGAAGAACAGGATGGCACTTTCTACGCTGACAGATTACGAAGAGCCTGGCTGGATAGACTGGCTAAACAAAAACGTTGGTCTGACTATTTAGCCTTTTATCAGTCGCCGCAGTCGGACGAACGCGCCTGTTATCAATTGCAAGCCCTAATGGCAACAGGCCAGAAACAACAGGCTTATAAACTGACGCCCGCAATGTGGCTGGTGCCTCATTCGCAACACAAAGCCTGTGATCCCGTTTTTTCAAGCTGGATGCAGCAAGGCTTACTGACTGAAGAATTACGTAGACAGCGAATGATGCTTGCTCTCCGGGAGAACCAGTTTTCTATCGCCAACTATCTGGCAAAATCAAGTACAACGCCAACTCAAGATCAAGCTTGGGTAAAACGTTGGGGAGTTATTCATAGCAATCCTCAATCCTTACTCGAACAACTACCGGCCAAAGCGCCTAACGATAATGATCAGGTTTCTCTGGCCAGAGATGAAGCACTGTCCAGAGAAATTATTATTCATGGTTTGCAAAGACAGGCAAGACGATCACCCGAGGAGGCATTCAGCAACTGGCGTCGACTCAGAGCACATTACCAATTCAGTGAACAGGACAAAATCCAAGTCCGCAAAGCAATTGGAAAATGGGCAGCCCTGAACCGAGATGATAAAGCCTTGATCTATTTCGGTAATATTCCCGGTGGTGAGTGGCAAGCCCGGGCGGCGATCTGGCAACAGGACTGGCGCGCGGCCAAAAAAGCTATTAGTCTGATGAATATTGATGATTCAGGCTCTACCCGCTGGCAGTATTGGTTAGGACGTAGTCAGGCTGGCTTGGGTGAACACGCAGCTGCGAATCAAACTTTTTCTGCTATTGTCGGAAAACGCGACTATTACTCATTTCTGGCATCCGATCATCTCACGCAACCCTATAAGATGAATCATCGGCCAATACCGATAACAGAGCAGGAAATGTCTGCATTACAAAACCAGCCTGCAATTAAACGCTTACACGAATTTTACCAGCAGGACATGCTTCTTGAAGCTCGACGTGAGGCCTATCATTTAAGACAAAGCCGTAGCGATCGCGAATTGCAGATTATTGCCACCTTAACCCATCAATGGGGTTGGCATAACCAGACCATTGCCTTGTTGGGTAAAGCGCAATACTGGGATGCACTGGATCTTCGTTTCCCAGTGATATTCAATAACGAAATACGCAAAGCTGGTCAGACGAATGGGCTGGATCCATCATGGGTGCTGGCTATTGCACGCCAGGAAAGTGCTTTTAATCCAACCGCGCGCTCTCATGCTGGTGCGATGGGTTTAATGCAGTTAATGCCTGATACGGGTCGTCTCATTTCTAAACTGATTAACCGTCCCCTCAAACGGCTGAATGAACTATACCAGCCGGCACGAAACATTGAATTAGGTAGTGCTTACCTGAGACGGATGTACGATGAAAACCAACAAAACCCTGTTTTGGCAACAGCGGCATACAATGCCGGACCGCATCGTGTTGCGCGCTGGTTACCATCCGAGCAATTGGATGCGGCTATCTGGGCTGAAAATATTCCATTTAATGAGACTCGTCATTATGTTCAAACGGTGATGAGTTATGCGGCGATTTTTGATAGCCAGCGCAACCAATCGGTCAAACCGCTGTCAGAACGAATGCCTGCAATTAAGCCCAAAAAACCTTAAACTGTTGTCATGCAAACCTATCTCGTCGGCGGCTGTGTCCGTGACAAACTGCTCGGATTGGCTGTAAAAGACCGCGACTGGGTCGTGGTTGGCTCAACCCCGGAACAAATGCTAGCTCAGGGCTTTCGCTCCGTGGGTAAAGACTTTCCTGTTTTTTTACATCCAACAACACACGAAGAATATGCTCTGGCACGCACCGAACGTAAATCTGGTTATGGTTATCACGGGTTTGAGGTGCATGCCGCACCTGATGTCACTTTGGAAGAGGATCTTGCCCGTCGCGATCTGACTATCAACGCTATCGCGGAAGACGATGATGGCAACCTCATTGATCCCTTTAACGGCAAACAGGATATTAAAGACGGTCTGTTACGTCATGTTTCTCCTGCTTTTATTGAAGATCCGGTTCGGGTCCTTCGGATAGCACGGTTTGCTGCACGGTTTGGTTTTGACATCGCGGATGAGACCAAAGCATTGATTGCTGAGATGATTGACTCGGGCGAACTGAATCACTTGGTCTCTGAGCGCGTCTGGCAGGAGTTATATAAAGCGCTGCAAACCGACAAACCATCCCTGTTTTTTACCAGCCTGCGTGATGTAGGCGCACTTGAGAGACTTTTCCCTGAAGTCGACCGGCTGTTTGGTGTGCCTCAAATTCCTAAGTGGCATCCTGAAGTTGATACTGGTGTTCATGTGATGATGGTTATCGATCAGGCAGCACGTTTGACTGATGATGTTGCCGTCCGCTTTGCGGCCTTATGCCATGATTTAGGTAAAGGCACCACTCCCGATGATATTTTGCCCAGCCACAAAGGACATGAAGCTACTAGCATTGAATTAACCAAAGACCTTTGTAAACGATTACGGGTGCCTAAAGACACGACAACTCTTGCTGTTAAAGTGGCTGAGTTTCATACCGATGTACACCTTTTATTTGAGCTTGATGCTGACAGAATATTGCAGGTTCTGGAGGGTGTTGATAGTTTTCGTCGACCAGAACGTTTCCAACAATACCTACTTGCAGGTGAAGCTGATTTTCGTGGTCGCCCAGGCTATGAAGATGCTCCTATGCCAGAGGGTGAAGCATTTCAGGCCTGTTTCGATGCCGCAGCGGCTATCAACGCGACAGAATTTATTGAAGCGGGCTTATCCGGCATCGCTATTGGCGAGGCAATTCGCGATAAACGACTTGATGTCATAGCGGAAACCCTCATAGCGTATCGTCGCACAGTCTGAAACCGCGTAGAAATCACTGGCTCAATAATGACTTGTATAATTACAGTTTGCCCCATTTCACGTATAATTCACCCATTTTCGTCTTCAAATTTAGGATTAATCTATGAGCAGTGAACTCTCCGCCAACTGGACCAGCGTTAACGCTGCATGCCAGCCTTTGGTTGATGCCTTAATTGCCGATGCACAGGCCCTCAATTTAGAAATCTCCGAACTATCGAACGGTACCCGCATTGTTGATGCCGGTATTAATTGTAATGGTGGGCTGGAAGCAGGTCGCCGCATCGGTGAAATCTGCATGGGTGGACTCGGTACAGCCACAATGGGCACAAACAGTGGTTTTGATAACTGGCCCTGGTCGGTGAATGTTCATGCAAAAACACCCGTTTTGAGCTGTCTGGGTAGTCAATATGCGGGGTGGAGTCTTTCTCATAAAAGTGAAGACGGTAAGTTTTTTGCTTTGGGTTCAGGTCCCGGACGTGCTCTGGCTGCTCGCGAGGAACTGTTCAAAGAATTTGGTTATCAGGATACAGCCGACTCAACAGTGATTGTTTTAGAAGTGGATAGCTTCCCACCTGTTGAGGTGGCTGAAAAAGTCGCTGATAACTGTGGTATCAAGCCTGAAAATCTGACTTTTATCCTTACGCCAACATCAAGTCTGGCGGGTGTCATGCAAATTGCCATTCGTGTTCTGGAAGTCGCGATGCATAAAGCACATGAATTGCATTTCCCATTAGAGAAAATCGTTGATGGTTACGGCTTAACGCCAGTCGCGCCTCCCGGTGGTGATTTTATGACAGCAATGGGCCGTACTAACGATGCCATCTTGTTTGGTGGTCAGGTACAGTTATTTGTCGATGCAACCGATGAAGAAGCTAAAGATCTCGCCGAAAAAATGCCCAGCAATACCTCTTCGGATTATGGTCGACCATTCGCCGATATCTTCAAGGCTTACGAATATGACTTTTTCAAAATTGATGGCAGTCTGTTCAGCCCTGGCAAGGTGACTGTAACCAATACAAACTCCGGTAATAGCTTTACTGCCGGTGAATTGAATCGCGACTTGTTGAATCAATCATTTGGACTTTAACCGGCAAAAATGAACGCTCCTCGCGTTGTTATATTTAACGATACTCACGGCTGGCACAGTGAACAGTTAGTAGCCTCACTGCGCCAGCTAGGTATCGAAACAATCCTCACCGATCTGGCTGAGTGCCAGATTGACCTCGACTCGCCTACCGGCATAACCATACCAGGACTGGAAGATAAGCTTCCTGCAGCCGTCATGGTAAGAGGCATCGCGCCCGGTTTTCTTGAACAGATCACCTTACGTATGGATGTGTTACACACCTTGGCCGAGTTAGGTGTACCTGTGTTCAACCCGGCCTCAGCAATAGAGCATACTGTCGATAAAGCGCGCACCTCATTGCGATTACATTTAGCAGGCATCAAGACCCCCAAAACATGGGCATGTGAAAATGCTGAAACGGCACGTAAAATCGTCATCAAACAACTTGAAAATGATGGCAGTCTCGTAATGAAACCGTTATTTGGCTGTCAGGGAAAGGGAATTGCTTTAATTGAAAATCTTGAGGACTTTGAACAACAACGGCCTGTAGGCGAGGCATTTTATCTACAGGAATATGTGCAACCTGAACAAACAGACATCTGGCAGGATTGGCGCTTGCTGGTGATTGATGGTGAAGTCAGTGCCGCCATGTCGCGACGTTCATCCCACTGGATCACCAACTTTGCTCAGGGAGCTAATTGTTTTGCAACGCCCGTCTCGGATGAGATGCGACAACTAGCAATAAAGGCTACTCAAGCTGTTAATGCTGACTATGCTGGCGTAGATCTCATACGAACACAATCGGGACAATTTAGCGTACTTGAAGTCAACAGCGTCCCGGCATGGAAAGGATTGCATCAGGCAACGAGTAGTGATGTAGCGGGCGCGCTGGCAAAAGCGATTTTAAGACGCATCGATAAGGCAGCTTCATCACATCATGCTGTCTGAATCGGAGATAAAAGACGCTGTATTCTGGGCTTGTGAGCAGGAAGTTCTGGCCCCAAAACCGGGAAACGTCAATTGTTTCAGTGATGGCCACAATATGGCTATTGATGACTTCATCAACAGTGCCAGAGCAATTGCGCCTGTAATGGCAAAGCCAAACCTTTTAGTCGGTGAACGAATCTTACAATCCATTAAAGCCACGCGTAATGTGGTCAACTGCAATACCAACTTAGGTATCGTTTTATTATTTGCCCCTTTATGCACAGCAATTGAAAGGTGTGAAGACTTTTCTGAATTAGAAGAAACTCTGCAGCAGGTATTGTCGTCACTCACTATAGACGACGCAAAAAAATGCTATCAAGCTATTCGAATGGCCGACGCAGGTGGAATGGGAAAGAATGATCAACAAGATATTTCTCAAGAGCCCACCGTCACACTTTTAGAGACTATGAAAATAGCTCAGAAACGGGATCAGATAGCCCTTCAATATACAAGTAATTTCAATACACTATGGGAAATTGGCCTACCGGCATTGACAAGCGCATTGAATTCTGGGGAAAGTGTTGAATGGGCAACCGGATTAGCGTATCTTAAGTTACTATCAAACGCTCCGGATAGCTTGGTTTGTCGCAAACATTCCGTTGAGCTCGCAAACTCAGTGACAGAGAAGGCAAAACAACTTGTTTTTCAAATGAACAAAAACAGTACGTTAGATGCTTATATAACTGAGCTCACTGCTTGGGATAAAGAATTAAAACAGAAAGCCATTAATCCTGGAACTTCCGCAGATCTTGTCGCAACAACATTGTTGATACATGCATTCCAGCAAAAGCTTTCTCAACATAGAATTTCAGTACCATGATGCATTCAGCGGACGGCACTGAGCAGGTGATACGTTCCTTTATTACGTATAAACCCTTCCTCACAAGCGAGGAGGGAAAAAAATGAGCCTTTTTGACAATTTTTTTGGAACAGGAAAATATAACATGCCAGTAATCGATCGCGTACTTGTAGGTGAATCGCTGGTCATCGAAGACGGTGACCTAGACAATGTCGCACATATTGATCTCATCATGGGCCCACGTGGCTCAGCAGCAGAAGATGCATTCTGCCGCACTTTGACGGATCAGAAACAAGGGGTTAACGGTCTGTTGGCCGTTGTTGCACCTAACCTGATGGTTAAACCAGCCACAGTTATGTTCAACAAAGTGACTATCAAAAACATGAAACAAGCCGTTCAAATGTTCGGCCCAGCACAACGCGGTGTTTCGCTTGCCGTTGCTGAGTGTGTTGAAGATGGTACTGTCCCTGCTGGTGAAGCAGATGATTGCTTCATTTGCGTTGGTGTATTCATCTCTCCAACAGCTGATAGCGATGAGAAAATCCAAGACTGGAACTATCGCGCTACAAAAGAAGCTATCAAACGTGCCGTAGCACGTGAGCCAAAAGCGGCTGATGTCGTGGCTCAATACAAAACGAGCGAACACCCATTCGGTGCTAAGTAAGTTTTAGAGCTTATTGTCACATCGCCCTTCTGACGAAGGGCGATGTTTCTGCTCCATAATCTGGAGCGTGGTTTTATCTAAATTTCCCGTGTGCAATGCACTGGCAATAAGTGTGCCTGCGGCCTTAATTTTCTCCAGTTTCTCTAAGTCTTTTTTATCTCTCACTCCACCCGCGGCGTACCAACAAATGTCTGGTCTTGCGGCCATTAACTTCTGTAACCAGTCATAACTAGGGCCTTTCCCTGCGCCAACAACATCCAAATCCATAACAATAGATTTATCCGTCCACAACTCGGGTCGTTCCACTATGGTTTGATCGCCTAGCATTTTACCGTGACGTTTGTCCAAAGACAGAATAAGCGACTGACGGGTAGATTCTTTTTCAAGCAAGCTGAGCGTTTTCAACGTCTCACTACCCACTATGAGTTTTAGGTTTTTATTCTCCCCATACTGCACTAGATCACTTTCGCAAGTGATACCTGCATCCAGCCAAATCTCTAGTGTTGGAAATTGTTGACAAAGTGCTTGGTAAAAATCATAGCGATGCTCATTTTTTACAATCGCGTCCAAATCAGCGATATAAAACAGCTTAAACGGATACCAACTCACAATGTCCTTCATGACCTGAATCACATCATTCGATTGCGTTAAGATCGATTTCAGCGGCGGGTAAGCACCTCTGCTTCCACCCTGTGCATGCACTACAACGCCACCCTTGATATCAATGACCGGTATAATTTGCATAACAATGACTGAATCCTGTTAATGACTCTATTTATATACGAACATCTTACCAGTGGCGCGTTGAGCGGTGAGCCCTATTCGGTCAGCCTGATGCACGAAGGTAACGCGATGCTGCAAGCTATTACAAATGACTTGCTGGCACTGGGCCATCACATTGTGACCATGCGTGATGCACGACTCGATAATACGGCACTTACCGAGGCAGGCGTTTATGTACGTGAAATTACGAGTCTCTCTGATTATCAATTATCCTGGGATGAGGCCATCAAGCAATATCATCAGTTTCTGCTGATCGCGCCAGAAACGGACAACGTTCTTGCGGATCTCACACAGAATCTTGAACAGCAATATAAAACCGTTCTCGGCTGTGATTCTCTGAGTATTGGCATCTGTAGCGATAAAATACTTACTTATCACCATCTGCAACAAAATGGATTCTGTTCACCAACCACATTAGCATCCCAGGAATGGCTCGCTGATTCACACGATACTGACGCTTCTTGGGCTATAAAACCCCGAGATGGGGCAGGTTGTGAACAGACCTATTGTCTAAACACCGACGAGGCCCGAGAGTCGCTAGCAAATGATAACCGAGAATGGATTGTGCAGCCTTTCATAGCAGGCGAAAACCTAAGCCTGAGTTTATTCATGACGAAAGACGACATTGAATTGTTATCAATTAATATCCAACACATAGAAATGAACGGTAGAACCTTAACTCTCAAATATTGTGAACCACATCGGCAAGACCAGCTTGATTCAACAGTGGCATTGGAACTTGCAAGTTCAATTCATGCTACGATGCCGGGATTATGGGGGTTTGTAGGCATCGACTTAATCAAAACAGAAAATACGTTATGGATCATAGATATCAACCCTCGTCTAACCAGCTCATACGCCGAAGCAGCTATGAGGCAGAAAAAAAATCCTGCATATAGATTGCATCAGAGTCTTCATAACAAGCTACCTGGCCAATGATGAAAAAAAATAACGTTACGGGTTTTTGTGGTTGGGATATTGGCGGCGCACACCTCAAAGTCGCCCAATGTGATACGCAAGGACAACTCAAACAGGTTTTACAGCTACCCTGCGCCTTATGGCGAGGCATCGAAGAACTTGATAAAGCTATGCAACAGGCACTTCAGATTCTTGATTGTGCTTCTGATCATCATGCGGTCACAATGACTGGTGAACTGGTCGATGCCTTCGATAGTCGACAAGATGGTGTTGAGAAAATACTTCATTGCGTCACGGCTATCTTGTCGAAAGACTCAGTCCACATTTTTGCAGGAAAACAAAACTGGCTTTCAAAGCAGCAGGCACAAAAAGACTGGCATGCTGTCGCTTCAATGAATTGGCAGGCAAGCGCTATGTTAGCGGCGAGTCAAAATGAACAAGGCTTGTTTATCGATATTGGCAGCACGACGTGTGATGTTATCCCATTTGTTGATCATGAAATACAGCCTTTTGGACTTGATGATCATGCTCGTCAAAAGTCAGGCGAACTCGTTTACAGCGGGGCTATACGCACACCTTTATTAGCTATCAGCACACATGCGCCGTTCAACGGTGAGTATGTCCCATTGGCAGCGGAGTGGTTCGCAAGCAGTGGTGATATCTGGTCTTTATTGGACAAACTTTCAACTGAAGACATTCAGGACAACAGTGCGGATGGTAAACCTTGGGGGAAAAAATATTGCCAATCCCGTCTTGCGCGTATGCTGGCAACAGATGCAGAAAATGCCACAAGCCCACAGTGGCGGGATGTTGCCAAGTGGTTTTCTGAACAACAACTTCACCAAATTACAAACGCCTGCTTGCAGGTACTGAGCAGACAAGTCGACCTTACAGATGATGCGCCATTAGTGGGGGCTGGCATCGGTCGGTTTATGGTGGAAACTATTGCCAACCGTCTTCAGCGACCCTATTTGGATTACAGCGACTTATGCCAGAACTCACCTCAGGCAGCAACACACGCACCCGCGGCTGCATTAGCTCTTCTGGCTCAGCAGCAGTTATCGTAAAATAGAATGATGAGCTTGCAGCTACCGCCCCTTTGTGCCGAACTCCCTTATCAGGAAGACAGTACCTCACTGTTTACCAAGCTACGCCTGCATGATTGGCCAGTTATACTGGACAGCGCTAATACAAAAGGTGAAAACGGACGTTATGACATTCTGGCAGCCGATCCTTTCATCACAATTGAAACAGTAGGTGAAAACACTTTCATCACCGAGCAAGGCAAGCAAAAAACATCAAAAGCCGATCCATTCACCGTGCTTGAAAATATCCTTAACCCTAGACAGCAATCTGAAACCAGCCTGCCCTTTTGTGGTGGCGCCATAGGTTATTTTGCGTATGACCTAGGCCGCCGTATTGAAGAAATGCCCGAGCACGCGCTTGATGCCGAAAAGATTCCAGACATGGCCGTCGGTATCTATGATTGGGCGGTAATCATTGATCACAAACTTAAACGTTGCTGGTTGGCCAGTTATGGACTCAGCCCTCACACAAAAGAAATCTGGCCAGCTCTTCTCGACTTGCTAAAAGCCGACTTTTCAGAACAATCTGAGACATTCTCTGTCGATGGCGAACTCATCAGCAACCTTAGTGAAAATAGTTATAAAGAGGCATTTAACAAAATTAAACGCTACATCACAGAAGGCGATTGTTACCAGGTTAACCTCGCAAAGCGTTTTGAAATTAAAGCGGAAGGTGATGCATGGCAGGCTTATCAACGCCAACGAATGCAAAACGCAGCGCCCTTTTCAGCTTTTTTTAATCCCGGCTCGGTTTCAGTAATGAGCTCTTCTCCTGAGCGGTTGTTACAGGTTCATCAAGATCAAGTAGAAACCAAGCCTATAAAAGGTACCAGACCTCGAGACCTGCATGATTCAGTCAACGATAAAGCGCTGGCTGATGATCTGCAAACAAGCCTGAAAGACCGGGCTGAAAACCTGATGATAGTTGATCTGTTACGCAACGATCTAGGTAAGGTTTGTGATCCAGGAAGCATCAAAGTGCCGACTCCTTTTGCTTTGGAATCTTTTGCAACAGTTCATCACTTGGTGAGCACTGTTACGGGTAAACTGGCTGACGATCAAACAGCAGTGTCACTACTACGTGCCTGCTTTCCTGGTGGGTCAATAACAGGTGCCCCCAAACTGCGGGCAATGGAAATCATTGAAGAACTGGAGCCGAACCGTAGGGGCGTGTACTGTGGCAGCATTGGTTATATCGGTTTCGACGGTAATATGGATACGAATATTACGATTCGAACACTTGTATACAGTGAGAATAGATTACGTTTCTGGGCTGGCGGCGGCATTGTAGCCGACTCAGAGGTCGAGGCTGAACACCAGGAAGTGCACGATAAAGCTGCAGCAATGTTTGACTTGGTAGAGAGATTTCGTCAGTCATGAGAATTATCAAATTAGGTGGTAGTTTGTTTCACACACCTGAATTGCGTCAATGGCTGGAGCTATTAGATAGTGCCAGTCAGCAAGAACCTGTTGTGATTGTTCCTGGCGGTGGTCCTTTTGCTGATGAAGTCCGACATGCTCAACGTTTACATCGTTTTAGTGATGACACAGCCCATCACATGGCCATACTGGCTATGGCCCAGTTTGGCTTACTGCTCGCCGATCTGGCACCACAAAGTCAACCTTTTTACTATCCTCAGCACAATAATGAGCTTGAAAACGGCCTGCATGTCTGGCTACCTGAGCGTTCTGTATTGGGTGTGGGTGCATTACCGCATAGCTGGGATATCAGCTCTGACAGTTTGGCACTTTGGTTGAGCCAACAACTGCATGCAAAAGAACTCGTTATGATTAAACGGAGTACCGTTGTATCCAGTCGGATCAAGTCTTTGATTGAGCATGGTGTATTGGATAAAGGCTTTAAACACCTTTATGAAGAACAACCGGTGCAAACACAACTTTTTCACTTTCAACAGCAAGCTTTATTTCCAGATAAAGGTCTCGTTCTGAGATGACACAAACATTGCCAGAGGCCGAAACTATCAGTCTTTTGCTCAACAGACTGAACACTAACAGCCTTGAAGGCAACGACACTGGACACGCATTGCTGGATGATGACTGCCACATGTTGCTGCGGGAAGCAGCCTTGCATCAGCAGACGCATTGGGCTGCCCATATGACGCCTAATCTTGCACCTTATAGTCTTTTAGGCCAGAGAATTGCGGGATTGCATCAAGGTAACCTCCTCTCAGCAGAGTTATACCCTTATCTCCAGCAAGCTGAAACTTCAGCTTTAGAATGGGTTAAAACACATTTTCATCAGCCCTTTGCACGATTCACCCATGGTGGAACTTATAGTAATTTAGAAGCCTTGTGGCAGGCACGAGATACGAAATCTGTCAGTAATAATATTGTATATGGCAGTAAGGCCAGCCATTACTCGGTGAAAAAAGCCTGTGACATTTTAGGACTCGAGTATCAGGCTTTGGATACAGATAATGAAGATCGGCTACGCGCCGACGCCTTGTTGACGGCTTGTCAGCAAAAAGAACCTTTAGCAGTTGTACTCAACCTGGGTAGCTCTGCAGCCGGCAGCATCGATCCTTTATTGGACTGTTTAAACATAGTCAGCGACTATGAAAGTTGGATACATATTGATGCAGCCTGGGGTGGCGCAGTGGTAATGCTTCCAGAGAATAAACCATTGTATGGCGTTTTGGCGAAAGCTGACTCAATCAGTTTTGATCCGCATAAGTCTTTATTCCTGCCGCGCCCCTGCAGCATTGTTATGAGTCGTCATCAAAAACAGCTTTTACAGGGTGATGTTAATTATCTGGAAAAAACGCCAGAAAAACAGCTCGCAGGCTCGTATGGTGCTGAGTTATTTATGCCGCTATGGCTTAATCTTAGGCTATTGGGACAAAAATGGTTCTATCAAATGACACGACAACGTTTGGCCCAGGCCAGACAATTTCATATTCAACTCTCTGAACTGACTGACTGGCCAATTGTTAACTCAGAAACAGGTGTTATCTGTTTTGAAGCACCCAATAAAGATCATCTTTTACCCTTAGTTCAGCAAGGAATCTTATCTCAGGCAAAAATCAATAAACGCTCTGTTTATCGTGCTGTTTTTGCCAGTTACCAAACGCAAGCAACTAGCCTTATCAAGGCGATACGCCCTTATCTTTAATCTGATTTTGCACGCTATCAAAGCGGCGTAACCATGTAGGTAGGGTATTCAACGGGGCTGGCCACTGATTGCTTGCTGTCAGAGCCGCTTTTTTCGATGAATACACCCCGTATACCACCACATGCCAAGGTTTGTTATTTCGTAAACTAGTAAAGCGGGCTACCTGTCCCGTTAATGCATTTTTGTCTATAAACTCAGATACTTCCTCGTAGGACCACGACCCCATTAATTGGAAAGTGTAGTCTGTCGATTTTTGCGCCATAATCCAGTCAGGCATATGCACATCAATATCGGATTCCTGTTCTTGTATCTGAGTCGTCTCATTAGAACTTTGCTGAACATCCTTTGTATTAACGACCTCCGTTTCCAATGTATCGTTAACTGAGGATCGAGTTGCCTCGGTCTCGGTCTCGGTCTCGGTCTCGGTCTCGGTCTCGGTCTCGGTCTCGGTCTCAGTCTCAGAATGTTCTGGATTGG
>NZ_CBFHHW010000011.1:0-36335 GCF_965655755.1 Methylophaga sp.
AAGCTGGCTGATGATGTCACGCCGCACTATGTCATCGTCATCCAGTTCTACCCCCTGAAATACCGGCAACGTGTCTGAGGCAATAGCCGTGTCATATTCCGATAAGGTTTTGACGTTCTGAAAATAGCCGTCACCGATGTTGCTGATTGACGTTATGCCGAAACCAATCAAATCACATTCAGCGTGAGTGGAGTAGCCCTGAAAATTACGATAGAGCTTTTGCTGCTGTTGTGCGATGGTCAGCTCATCATCCGGTTTAGCAAAATGATCCATGCCGATATAGACATAACCTGCAGCCGTGAGCTTCTCGATAGTGTGTTGCAGAATAGCCAACTTGACCTGAGCGCTCGGTATAGCTTCTTGCTTGATTTGACGCTGTACCTTGAAGCGCTCTGGAAGATGGGCGTAATTAAATACGGATAAACGCTCTGGCGCGGCATCAATGACCTTATCTAAGGTCTCATCAAACCCTGCCACGGTCTGATGCGGCAAGCCGTATATCAAATCCAGACTGATACTGCGGAAGCCTTCCCGGCGTGCTGCATCCAGGACGCCAAACGTTTCTTCTTCTGTCTGAATTCGGTTGACGGCTTTTTGCACCTCTGGGTTAAAGTCTTGTAGACCAAGACTCAGTCGATTAAAGCCTATTTCGCGGAGGACGGCGATTGTCTCAGAATCAGCTTCACGCGGGTCCACTTCTATCGAAAACTCACCATTCGCGTCATCAGCTAAATTAAAATACTGACGGGTAACAGCCATCAATTCACGCATTTGCTGGTGACTGATAAATGTCGGCGTGCCACCACCCCAATGCAATTGCTCAACAACGCGGTCATTATCAAATAAGGCACTTTGCAACGCTATTTCCCGATGCAAATTCTGCAGGTAAGGCTCGGCGTGGGCACGGTTTTTGGTGATAATTTTATTACAGGCACAGTAATAACAGACGGTGTCACAAAAAGGTAGATGAAAGTATAAAGACAGAGGGCCACCGCGCTGATTGGACAGGGCGATATGCTCTCTAAGTATCTCGTCAGTCACACCTTCATGGAATTCTAATGCGGTCGGGTAGGAAGTGTAACGCGGCCCCGCTTTGTTATAACGTTGTATCAGATCGGCATTGAAGTTTACGGATGTGGTCATGATTGTACCTTGCTCAAATTTTGAGCAATTATAGCGATTAAGTACCTGAATTTTTTATCTATTGTGGGATCAATTGATTTGGATCAAATCTTCGAACGTTGCTCATCAGGCGACTGTTTGGCAATGCTGTCTGAATGCGCCTGAATCACAGAAAGAATTTCCTCGGTGCTATCCACTATACGAAACAAGAACATGTCAGTTGGTTCAATACATCCAAGCTCTGTTACCTCCCTTTTGAGCCAGTCGATCAATCCTTGCCAAAAATCTGAGCCATACAGAATGACAGGGAAATGACGTATTTTCTGGGTTTGAATCAACGTCAGCGCCTCGAAAAACTCATCTAACGTGCCGAAGCCGCCTGGAAATACGATGTAACCAATCGAGTATTTAACAAACATGAGCTTGCGGACAAAGAAGTAGCGAAAACTGAGACGCATATCTTGATTAGGGTTTGCTACCTGTTCATGTGGTAACTCAATGTTGAGCCCGACAGATTTTGAGCCTTGTTTGAATGCCCCTTCATTAGCTGCTCCCATAATGCCGGGGCCGCCGCCTGTAATAACAGAAAAGCCAGCTTTTGAAAGAGACTCACTAACCTCCTTCGCTGCTGCATAATAGGGTGAGTCAGCAGTGAGACGAGCACTACCAAAAACGGATACAGCTGGACCAAGATCGTTCAGAGTTTCAATGCCGTCGATGAGTTCACCTTGAATGCGGAATACGCGCCAAGCTTCCGAAGTTTTGAGATCTTCCATATGTTCACGCTACCTTTATCAAGTCCAGAGCCAAAGATAAATAAAACCCTGAGTCATTGCAATTAACTGAACCAAGCCTGTTTTAAGCTATTACCCAGGCTCATATTTTGTTTAGAAATCAGGTCATCTACGGTATGATAAACGGCTTTTCAGCATACTCGGCGAAGATTTATGAAAGTACTTGTCATTGGTGGTGGTGGCCGCGAACACGCGCTTGCCTGGAAACTGGCTCAATCACCTAAAAGCACAGAAGTTTTTGTGGCGCCCGGTAATCCCGGTACAGCAAATGAAGCCAATATCAGCAATGTTGATATTCAGGTCGAAAATATTGATGGTCTTGTGTCTTTTGCCAAAGACAACGACATTGCGTTAACAGTGGTGGGTCCGGAAGTGCCTTTAGTGATGGGCGTTGTTGACGCCTTTGAAGCAGCAGGTTTACGTTGCTTTGGTCCGAGCAAAGCCGCGGCTGAGTTGGAAGCTTCAAAAAGTTTTACTAAAGACTTTCTGGCACGTCATAAAATTCCCACTGCTGATTATCAGGTATTTACCGAAGTCGAGCCTGCAAAAGCTTACATTGAGCAGCAGGGTGCACCCATCGTGGTTAAAGCCGATGGTTTAGCTGCGGGTAAAGGCGTTATTGTCGCCGAAACAGAACAACAGGCCATTGAAGCAGTTGAGGATATGTTATCTGGCAATGCCTTTGGCGACGCCGGTCATCGCGTTGTGATTGAAGAGTTCATGGTGGGCGAGGAAGCTAGCTTTATTGTGATGGTTGATGGTGAAAATATTTTGCCATTGGCCACATCTCAGGATCATAAAGCACGCGACAATGGTGATAAAGGCCCGAATACCGGAGGTATGGGCGCTTATTCACCGGCACCGGTTGTGACTGAAACGGTGTATCAGCGCATTATGGAGCTGGTGATTGAGCCTACTGTAAAAGGTATGGCAGCTGACGGCAGACCCTATACGGGTTTCCTCTATGCGGGGCTGATGATTGATGATGCGGGTCAACCTAAAGTAGTTGAATATAATTGCCGTTTTGGTGATCCGGAAACCCAGCCTATTGTGATGCGCTTGAAGTCAGATTTGGTTGAAATGTGTGAAGCCGCATTAGATAAACGGCTCGGTGACGCTCAAGTGGAATGGGATCGTCGCGCAGCAGTAGGCGTGGTGATGGCGGCTGGAGGCTATCCCGGTGCCTATGAGAAAGGCGATGTTATTTCAGGTGTTGCGAATGCAGAATCAAACGGTAATAAAGTCTTTCATGCCGGCACCGCATTCAATGAAGGTGATGTCGTAACGGCTGGCGGTCGCGTTTTATGTGTGACAGCTCTGGGAGAAACAGTGGCTGAAGCACAAGCTAACGCATACCAGTCTTTAGAAAAAATAAGCTGGAAAGACGCTTATTACCGGACTGATATTGCCTATCGTGCAGTTGCTCGGGAACAGGAAACGAGCCAGGCTTAAACAGCGATCAGTTGTTCTTTAAAACCTTACCTTTAGCTGCGAGGACATAATGACAACGACAAGCTGGCGGATACGAGAAGCCGTTAGAACACTGAACATGGGCGGTACCATTGCTTATCCCACTGAGGCTGTTTTCGGTGTCGGTTGCGACCCCTGGGATCAGGAAGCTGTGCTTGACTTGCTGGAGATAAAACAAAGGCCCTGGACCAAAGGTCTTATTCTTATTGCGTCCGACTTTAATCAGTTGCAAGCATTCATAGAGCCGGTTTCATCAGCATTGTTGAAACAGTTGCAGCAATCCTGGCCGGGCCCGGTGACATGGTTATTACCGGCCCGGGCTGAAGTGCCAGTTTATCTGACAGGCATGCATAACAGCATAGCTGTGAGGGTTACGGCGCATTCTCAAGCAAGAGCACTTTGTGACGCATTCGGCGGCGCAATTGTCTCTACCAGCGCCAATATCACCGGGCTTAAACCAGCCAAAAATGTACATCAGGTGCGATGGCAGTTGCCCGGCATTGATTATGTTTTACCGGGTGCTTTGGGAGGTGCTGATAAACCCAGTCAGATCCGGGATGGAATAAGTGGAGATATTATAAGGTGAGTCAACCGGATATTACCGCAGTTCGTGAATACCTACTTACGCTGCAAGACACTATTTGTCATGCACTTGAAAAAATAGATGGTGAAGCTAAGTTTGAACTTGATGCCTGGCAGCGAGAGGCTGGTGGTGGCGGTCGCACTCGCGTATTAAATAACGGTGGTGTGTTTGAACAGGGTGGTGTCAATTTCTCTGAGGTCAGTGGCGATAATATGCCGCCTTCAGCAACGGCCAGTCGCCCGGAACTTGCAGGACGCAGCTTCAGGGCGATGGGCGTGTCTCTTGTTATTCATCCGAAAAACCCCTATGTGCCCACGTCACATGCCAATGTGCGTTTTTTCATTGCCGAAAAAGAGGGTGAAGCACCTATCTGGTGGTTTGGAGGTGGTTACGATCTCACACCTTACTATGGTAATGAGGAGGATGTCAGGCATTGGCACTCAGAGGCAAAAGCAGCGTGCGCGCCATTTGGGGACGATGTCTACCCTCGTTTCAAACAATGGTGCGATGAGTATTTTTACCTTAAACACCGTGATGAGTGTCGGGGTGTGGGGGGCTTATTCTTTGATGATTTGAATGAGTGGGGCTTTGAACGCTGTTTTGCCTTTATGCAATCAGTCGGAGACAGCT
Source organism: Methylophaga sp. (assembly GCF_965655755.1). GTDB lineage: Bacteria > Pseudomonadota > Gammaproteobacteria > Nitrosococcales > Methylophagaceae > Methylophaga. Next base: position 4,600 of record NZ_CBFHHW010000011.1, read on the forward strand.
ACATGAAAGCGTATGCCCCGATTGTCAGAAAACGCATGCATGAAGCCTATGGCGAACAAGAGCGTGATTTCCAACTCTATCGTCGTGGCCGATATGTTGAATTTAATTTGGTCTATGACCGCGGTACCTTATTTGGTCTGCAGTCAGGTGGACGTACCGAGTCTATTTTGATGTCGTTGCCACCCCTGGTGCAATGGCGATACAACTGGCAACCTGAGCCGGGTTCGGCAGAAGCCCGTTTATACACAGACTTTCTGCCGCCACGGGATTGGATTGAATAATATTATGGACAAGGCCTGATTATGGTTTTAATCAAGCCTTGTCCTTTTCCACTGATTTACTTATTCATGGCATGAAACTGCTCTGAGGGACTGAAAGGAAGGTCCATGCCATTCACCGCTTTGAAGATGTCAACAAACGTGGTTGGCGTGGCGATCTCCACCGGTATATGTAATCGTCTTGCAATGTCTGATGCGGAAATAATGCCACGTATTTGATGTTGTTCGGTATCAACAACCAGACAATGTAATGTGCCATTTTTCTGTAATGCATCGAGCACGTCATCAATGGTGGCGTCAACGAGTTGCTGATAATGAACGACCTTTTGCTGAGAGCGGGGAATCATCAGATCACGAACACTGATATCCGCACGATCCACACCTTGATTCTGCAGTATCTGAATATATTGCTCATTAAGCTCTTGCAGGCTAATGGTACCAATTAACTCCCTATCTTTATCAACAACGAGTTTGAGCCGAACATGTGCTTTTTTCATTAGGTAATCTGCTTGCATTGCAGGTGTATCAGCATCAATGACTAAAGGTAGATGTTGTTTAAAGTCTGTAAAAATGGTCAATGCAGGTGAAGCGGTGGTGATTTCGTTAAAATCTTCAGGTTGAACCAGGTGTTCGACATTATCTAATGGTGTTAAAAGAATTTTTTTCATCATAAGCTCCTGAAAGCTATTCGCTAAATGATATGACTTGCGATTTCGGCAAGTCAGCGATTTGAGAGGTTACGCAGGAATGTATGATGAATGCGGTGGGGCTCTTATCTCGACATAGCGATAACTTTGGAGTGGGACTGTGCATGGTTTGAAAATGGAGATTGCAGTCCAGTTAAAAACCGGTTCAAGCCCCTCCAACGAAGGAGGAATAATGGTGTCATCGTCATAAAATATTGCTGTTAAATCAGACCTGGAAGAGGAGGTCTGCAGTTCAATGTTCTCTCTTACTGGTAGTTGTGTATCAGAGAAAGTGACATCAGAACTGGCTAACAAAACAATTAGACAGAGAATAGTTAAAATATTCGTTCTCGAACCCTCCCCGTTGAGGCGATAAATTCCACTGTATGAGGAGATGACAACTATTGTCGTTAAGCGTTTTATCTGTCGGGTATGAAACCGAATATCAGCAGGGAGTTTAGTTTTCTCCCGAAAGTAAGGCTAACTGATCGGCTTGGTATTCATTAATCAGTGGCTCGATCACCTGATCCAGATCACCCTCAACAATCTCACTCAACTTATATAATGTCAGATTGATACGGTGATCGGATATACGACCTTGTGGGTAGTTATAAGTACGTATCCGTTCACTGCGATCACCACTACCGACAAGGGACTTACGGGTTTCAGCCTGTTCGGTTTCCTGCTTGTGTACTTGCTCAGCCATAATCCGTGATTGCAGCACTGACATAGCTTTAGCTCGGTTCTTATGTTGTGATCGTTCTTCCTGACACTCAACCACAATGCCTGTGGGTATGTGAGTGATACGAATAGCGGAGTCAGTTTTGTTCACGTGCTGACCACCGGCACCGGATGCCCGGAAAGTATCTACCCGAATATCAGCTGGATTGATATCGACGGCATCTATCTCATCTACTTCGGGCAAAATCGCGACGGTACATGCTGAGGTATGGATTCGCCCTTGAGACTCGGTTTCTGGCACACGCTGTACCCGGTGGGCCCCGGATTCAAATTTAAGCCGCGAGTAGGCGCCTTCACCAGCAATCCGACAGATTATTTCTTTGTAGCCACCATGTTCGCCTTCCTGGGCATTGATGACTTCTACTTTCCAGCGTCTTACTTCGGCATATTTGCTGTACATTCTGAAAAGATCACCTGAAAAAATGGCCGCTTCATCACCACCGGTTCCAGCACGAATTTCCAGGAAAATATTACGTTGGTCATTCGGATCTTTCGGCAATAACAATTTTTGAAGGTCGAGTTCCAGGGCTTCTTGTTTTTCTTCAGCCTGATGGAGTTCTTCTCGTGCCATCTCTTGCATTTCAGCATCGTCTTCTTCCAGCATCAGTCTGGAATCCTTAATGGCTGTTAATGTGTTGAGATAAGCTGTGAAATTGTTGACAACGGGCTCTAACTGCGCATATTCCTGCGATAAGGTGCGGAATTTATTCTGATCGGCCATGGTTTCCGGATCAGCTAGCAGCCCCGCGATTTCCTCGTGACGGTCAACGAGTGACTCCAGTTTAAGTTTGATCGATTCTTTCACTTTTGATCCTTGATATTAAACAGACGGCGGGCTGATTCCAGCAATTGGCCATCTTCATCAAATCCCGACTGACGCAGTTGCCGACTAGGTTCATGTAGCAATTTGTTGGTCAGACTTCGGGCCAGTTCTGCCATGGCCTGCTCCGGAGCAATACCTTGCTCAATTTGTCTAAGTGCTTTTTGAAGTGCGTCTTTACTCATCCCTTCTGCACTGTCACGTATGGCTCGAATTATTGGGACAGCATCTTGAGTTCGAAGCCAGGCGACAAAATGTTCAACCTGTGACTCAATGATTTCTTCAGCCTGTAATGCGGCATCACGTCGCGACTGCAAATTTTCTTCGATAATCTCTTTTAAATCATCCACACAGTAAAGATAAATATCTTCTAACTGACCCACCTCAGCTTCGATATCCCTTGGTACAGCGATATCGACCATGAAGATGGGTTTACGTTTTCGTTGTCTTAATGCGCGTTCAACGGCTCCTTTGCCCAAAATAGGAAGCTGACTGGCTGTAGAGCTAATGACAATATCAGCTTCGGCAAGGTGGACCGGTAATTCACTCAGGCTGATGGCGTAACCATCGACCTGAGTTGCAAGATTATGCGCTTTTTCGACGGTGCGATTAGCAATGATCAGACGCTTGATACCATTGTCGAATAAGTGTCTGGCTGCTAATTCGATGGTATCGCCAGCACCGACTAATAAAGCGGTTGAGTCGGACAGATTACTGAAAATTTGTTTGGCCAGACTCACAGCGGCGAAGGCAACGGAAACAGGACTGTTGCCGATAGCGGTATCAGTTCGTACCTGTTTCGCAACGGCAAAGGCATGCTGGAACAATCGACCGAGAGATTTGCCGAGCGTATCGGCATTGAGTGATTGACTGTAGGCATCTTTGAGTTGCCCTAGAATTTGCGGCTCGCCCAATACCATTGAGTCGAGCCCGCATGCCACCCTTAATAGATGACGAATCGCATCATCAGAATGATAGTGATAAAGATAAGGTGTGATAGCACCGTCTTGTTGCTGGTGGAATTGATGCAACCAAGACAATATCTCGTTGTCAGAATCATCGTCGAGACAGCAGTATATCTCTGTGCGGTTGCAAGTCGATAAAATCACGACCTCAAGCACAGATTCTTGCTGTTGTAGGGCAGATAATGCTGCCGGAAGTACAGTGGCATCAAAAGCAAACAGCTCGCGGATGTGCACGGGAGCCGTGTTATGGTTGATGCCGTAGGTGACAAGGTGCATATTGAGATAATGTCGTATTTAAATGCTGGTAAACTTTACAGCCGTAATTTCAGTCGTCTGGTGTTTGATAAATTCAATACACCATTCTATCAAAATCAAACGTTCAGGTCGTTTTAATATGGATTCAATGCAATCATTCTGGAAAAATACCGGTGAGCTCCTGAAACGCGTTGGTTTAGTTGGCATGCCGCTATTTCTTCTGGCATGCGCTTCTTCCCCCGCGCAGCAGACTTCTTCACCCGAACAGCCAGCCAAGACTGAAATGGCTGAGGAAGTAGCCGAAGTCCAGACTGAACCCGATAAAAAAACTGAGCCCAGCATTCCACTCACCCCCGAACTGATTTATTACATTTTAACCGCTGAAGTGGCGGGACAGCGTGGTGAGATTGGTGCGGCAGTTGATCTCTACCACCGTGCAGCAGAAATGGTTGATTCACCCAAGCTGGCCAGTCGTAGCGCTCAGGTTGCCAGTGTCTCACGTGACAAATCACGTATCGGAAGAGCTTTGGATCGCTGGGTGCAGGTGGAACCTGACGAAGCCGATGTATACATTATGCAGGCTCCTTTTCTGATGCTGGAGGAGGACTTTGATGGTGTTGTAAAGGTCACCAATAAAGCACTGGCTTTGGAGCCGGAAAAAGCCGAGCAATACTTGGCCAGAGTGTCTGATAATCTGACCGATGTGGCATCAGCTGAACAGGCGCTGGGTACGATAGAACAGCTGGATTTGTATCAGCAGAATGCGCCTGAAGCACAGTTTGCTTACGCACGCTTAGCCGCATTCTATAAACAATATGACAAGGCGCTCGCTGAGTTATCACCCTTGTTAGACGCTGAACCTCGTAATCAGGACTATCTGATCCTGAAAGCGGACATTCTGCAACGCATGGGGCGTCCTGATGAGGGGTTGGCGATTATTGCAAAAGCCGCCAAGCATAAAGATGCCTCGAATGAGCTGCGCTTTACTTACGGAAAATTACTCGGTGATAGCGGCGACACAGACAAAGCGCGCGACGTATTTGAAACATTACATGCTGAGTCACCGACCAATCGTGATGTTTTGTTTGCGCTTGGCTTGATAGCACTGGAAGAACAAAACGGTCAAGAAGCAAAATCCTACTTCAGTCAATTACTCAAGCAGGGTGATCCGACTCAGCAAGCGGCTTATTTTATGGGGCTGTCAGAGCAAATGAGCGGTAATCTTGATGCAGCGCTGGTTTGGTTTGCATCCGTGCCGGTTCAGAGCAATCGTTTTGATAATGCACAGAATAATTACATCAATATCCTGCTCGAGCGCGTGGTGAGCTCGATAAGGCTCGTCAACATCTGGCCGCAATGAGACAGGATTTACCAGAACAGGCGTTACAGTATTTCCTGTTTGAAGCTAGCTTGCTTCGAGAAGCGGATCAAAGTCAGGCGGCATTTGATCTGTTGACTGATGCTATGAAGCAATATCCACAAAGCCAGGAGCTACGATACAGTAGAGCGATGATTGCCGAATCCATCAATAAGCTGGAAGTCCTGGAATCGGATCTGCGTTGGATTATTGAAAAAGATCCAGATAATGCGCAGGCTCTCAACGCACTGGGTTACACATTGACGGATCGTACAGACCGTCACCAGGAAGCACTGGTCATGATCCAGCGCGCTTTAGAGCTGAAACCAGGAGATCCTTTTTATCTCGACAGCCTGGGGTGGGTGTATTACCGCCTGGGCGAGTTGGATAAAGCTGAAAAATATCTGCGTGAAGCGCTGGAAGTGCAACCGGATGTTGAGTTTATTGCTCACCTGGGTGAAGTCCTCTGGGAAAAAGGCAAAAAAGTCGAAGCAAAGAAAATCTGGCAACAGGGTTTACAAAAAGATGCTGACAATCGTTTACTACGCGAAACGATGAACAGGTATGGCATATGAAGAAACTGCTGTTATTAGGTTTGCTTGTTCTGGTTTCAGGGTGTGCTCCGGTCTGGCAACAAAAGACCACAGAGAGTCCGGATGCATTGTGGCAGCAACGACTTACGCAACAGGAACAGTTGAATAACTGGGCTTTTAAAGGTCGCACGGCGATCACGCAGGGCAATGAAGGCTGGAATGCCGGTATAAGATGGGAAGAGCAAGACCAAGACTTTTACATTAAATTGTACGGCCCATTTTCTCAGGGTGGTGTCGAATTGAAGGGTGACAAGCATGAAGTCACTTTGACATTGGATGATGGCGAGACGATGACCGCTGCCACACCTGAGCAATTACTGGTGGAAACAATAGGCTGGTTGTTACCGGTCAGCGCCCTGCGTGACTGGGTGCGTGGAGTGCCATACTCCAAAGTCGAGGTTGATCATAAGCAGTTAGATGAGAAGGGCCGTCTTACATTGCTGGAACAGGGCGGCTGGACGATTGAATTTCTGCGTTATATGCCATTTGAAACTTACTCTATGCCCTCTAAAGTCTTCATCAAACATCCCGATCTTAGTGTCAGATTGGTTGTGTCTGACTGGAGTCGACCGAAGTGACCAGCTGGCCCGCGCCAGCCAAACTGAATTTGTTTTTGCATATCACGGGGCGCCGGGAAAATGGCTACCACGAATTGCAGACCGCTTTTCAGTTCCTGGATTATGGTGATAGCCTCGAATTCGAAATTACCCCCTCATCCGAGTTGAGGTTGCGTGACTCCATGTCAGGCGTCAATGATGATGACAACCTTATTCTGCGCGCTGCGAATTTATTGCAGAAACACACGGGGACTAATCAAGGTGCCATCATCGCGGTGACGAAACGGTTGCCCATGGGCGGAGGATTAGGTGGCGGAAGCTCCAACGCTGCGACGACTTTAGTCGCCTTGAATGCGCTTTGGCAATGTGGCTTAGAGACGCCGGAATTAGCGCATCTAGGCTTGCAATTAGGCGCAGATGTGCCTGTTTTTGTGGCCGGGAAAGCGGCCTGGGCAGAAGGGGTGGGAGAGCGGTTTACACCGATAACTCCCGAAGAACCTTGGTTTGCCGTAATCAAGCCTGATTGTCATGTCTCAACCGCTGAAATATTTTCATCTCCGGAATTGACACGGGACTGTGAACCCATCACAATATCGCGCTTCCTTTCGGGGGAAGGCAGAAACGTCTGCGAAGATGTAGTGAAAAAGCATTACCCTGCAGTTGCGAAGGCATTAAATTGGTTGGCACATTACGCCACGCCGAGAATGACTGGAACAGGTGCCTGTGTTTTTGCTGAGTTTGATGATCAGCGACAGGCACAACAAGTAGTGAATGACCTCCCTACCAACTGGCATGGTTTTGTGGCCAAAGGTATCAATAGGTCACCACTCGCCGCAAAAGCTTTGATTTTTAATGAGCCAGATGTGACTGCATGATGTTAGAATGAGTTTTTATAGTTGGGGTATCGCCAAGTGGTAAGGCAACGGGTTTTGATCCCGTCATTCCCAGGTTCGAATCCTGGTACCCCAGCCACTCTTTTCTTTTTTTTATAGAAAACTCGGCGCCTCTACCGTGACACAAAATCGACTCCTCCAGTTACAGCAAAGATCAGCCGACAGCCGCATGATGGTATTTACCGGCAATGCCAATCGCAGGCTGGCTCAAAATATTGTTAACTTTCTCAATATTACCATCGGCAAAGCGACCGTTGAACAATTCAGCGATGGCGAAGTAATGGTTGAGATTCTCGATAACGTACGTGGGAAAGACGTCTTTATCGTTCAACCGACTTGCATGCCTACTAACGATAACCTGATGGAGTTGATGGTGATGACCGACGCGATTCGTCGCGCGTCTGCCAAACGTATTACGCTAGTGGTACCATACTTTGGTTATTCACGTCAGGATCGCCGTCCTCGCTCAGCCCGTGTTGCAATCACGGCAAAGGTTGTGGCCAATATGCTGAATGGCGTAGGTGCCGATCGTGTTTTGACCGTTGATTTGCACGCCGACCAGATTCAGGGCTTTTTTGATTGTCCTGTGGATAACGTCTACGCATCACCCGTGTTACTGGGTGATATCTGGAAGCATAAATACCAAGACCTGGTTGTTGTTTCGCCAGATGTGGGTGGTGTGGTTCGTGCGCGTGCTTTAGCAAAACATTTGGATGTGGAACTGGCGATCATTGATAAGCGCCGTCCTCGGGCCAATGAAGCCAAAGTCATGAATATTATCGGTGACGTGAGTGGACGAACCTGTGTTCTGATTGATGACATGGTTGATACAGCGGGTACCTTGTGCGCTGCAGCTGATGCGTTGAAAGAGCATGGCGCCAACAAAGTGGTAGCGTATTCAACACATCCGGTTTTATCGGGACCGGCGATTGATAATATTTCCAGCTCACAATTAGATGAAGTGGTGGTGACCGATACTATTCCGCTTCAACCCCACGCCGAGGCGTGTGACAAAATTCGCGTGCTCAGCATTGCTGAAATGCTGGCCGAAGCGATGTACCGAATTAGTAACGAGGAGTCAGTAAGCTCCTTGTATATGGATTAGCCGGTTTAACTGGCTTTTACGTGCCGAACCTGGTCGCGGGGAGGCGCTCTAGCCGCCTTTTAGGCGGTATTTTTTATGAACGAAAGTTCATGTTTTGGAGAAAAAAATGGAAAATTTATTTGAAGTACAAGCTGAAGCGCGTACTGATGAGGGGAAAGGTGCGAGCCGCCGCCTTCGTCATGCGGGTCAAATCCCAGCTGTTGTTTATGGTGCAGGTAAAGAGCCTGTATCAATTTCTATTAATCACAACCAGTTTCTGCGTCATCTGGATGAAGAAGCATTTTATGCACACATCCTGACTCTGGATATCGCTGGTAAGAAAGATCAGGTTGTATTGAAAGATCTGCAACGTCATCCTGCAAACGATAATAAAATTATTCATGCTGACTTTCTGCGTATTGATGCTAAACATGAAATGACAATGACTGTACCAGTTCACTTCCTGGGCGAAGAAATTGCACCAGGTGTGAAGGACGGTGGTCAGGTTTCACACATGATTACTGAAGTTGAAATTGCATGTTTGCCAAAAGATCTGCCTGAATATATCGAAGCAGATATTTCTGGTCTGGAAATGGACGGCAGTCTTCACCTGACAGAGCTTGCTCTGCCTAAAGGTGTGAGCCTGACAGCGTTGACACATCATCAAGATGAAGATCTGGAAGAAGGTGAGCGTTCTACTTACGACCAAGCTGTTGCGAGCATTCATATGCCACGCGTACAGGAAGTCGAGGAAGACGAAGATGAAGACGTTGATTCTGCTGAAGATACAGCAGCAGAAGGTGACGACGAAGCAACTGAAGAGTAATTCAGTCGAGTTTGGGGTGTTGAATGGCTAGCTGGATCATCGCTGGACTGGGCAACCCAGGCTCACAATATGAAAGAACCCGGCATAATGTCGGGTTCTGGCTACTGGACCAGCTGGCTCGGGAGTTAGGGGGGAACTTTACTGTTCAGAACCGATTCCATGGCCAGTTGGTTCAGTGCTCTTTAGACGAGCATAAAGTCTATCTTCTAAAGCCATTGACCTTTATGAACCGCAGCGGACAGTCTGTGGCGGCATTGGCGAACTTTTATAAAATTCCCCTGCAAAATGTTTTTGTTGTGCATGATGAGCTCGATCTTGAGCCCGGTGTTGTCCGGCTTAAGCGCGAAGGCGGTCATGGTGGCCATAATGGCCTCCGAGATATCATTGCCCAGGCTGGGGGAAAGAATTTTTTGCGTTGTCGATTAGGTATAGGCCATCCGGGTCATAGCAAATTGGTATCGGATTATGTGCTCAGTAAACCGTCACCTAGCGATCGTCAGCAAATCGAAACTGCCATCGATAACGTATTACAGATATTGCCGGAAGTTTTGTCAGATAAACTCGACAAAGCAATGAACTGGCTCCACTCACAATAGGATATTTTCATGGGATTCAAGTGCGGTATTGTTGGTTTGCCGAATGTGGGTAAATCCACCTTGTTTAACGCGTTGACTGAGGCGGGTATTGATGCCCAAAACTACCCGTTTTGCACGATTGAACCCAATGTTGGCATCGTGCCGGTGCCGGATCCACGCATGGATAAGCTGGCAGCGATAGTTAGCCCGGAACGGGTACTGCCTACTACGATGGAATTTGTCGATATCGCCGGCTTGGTTGAGGGTGCATCAAAAGGCGAGGGATTGGGCAACAAATTCCTGGCGAACATTCGTGAAACGGATGCTATTGCCCACGTGGTACGTTGTTTTGAAGATGAAAATGTCGTCCATGTTGCCGGTAAAGTGTCTCCGCTTGATGATATCGAAGTGATTAACACAGAACTTGCTCTGGCTGATTTAGAAAGTGTCGAGAAAGCGCTTACCAAAACCAGTCGTGACGCCAAAAGTGGTGATAAAACGGCTAAAGCGCGCCTTGAATTACTCAATAAAATGCGGGAGCATTTAGATAGCGGACAGCCGGTCAGAGCAATGGATTTGGATAAAGATCAAGCCGCCTTGGTGTATGACCTACACTTGCTGACAATCAAACCGACGATGTACATCGCAAACGTCTCAGAAGATGGATTCGAGAATAATCCTGCGCTGGAAGCGGTTCAGCAGCTGGCTGAACGGGAAAATGCGATTGTGGTATCGATTTGTGCCTCGATTGAATCTGAAATCGCTGATCTGGAAGAAGATGAAAAAGCTGATTTTCTGGCGGAACTTGGTCAGGAAGAGCCGGGTCTCAATCGTGTCATTCGCAGTGGCTATCAACTGTTGGGATTGCATACCTACTTTACTGCAGGTGTGAAAGAAGTGCGTGCCTGGACCGTTAAGTTGGGTGCGACAGCACCTGAAGGTGCTGGTGTTATTCACACGGATTTCCAGAAAGGCTTTATCCGTGCTGAAGTTGTCAGTTATGACGATTATGTTCAGTTTAATGGTGAACAGGGTGCTAAAGATGCTGGTAAATGGCGTCTGGAAGGCAAGGAGTACATCATCAAAGATGGTGATGTGATGCATTTCCGTTTCAACGTTTAACATTCTGGTATAACTGAACAGCCCAAGCGAGTCATCCTTTTAGGACTATATTATGAAAAGCATGATACCTACGCTGCTTCTGACAGCGTTTTGGTGGCCTTTTGCAGTTCAGTCTCAGGAAAGTCTGAATGAATGTATGTTGACTCAAATGTCGACGGCAGATGACACTGTGACCGTTGGAGCTATTCGCGATTATTGCCTGGGGACGCAAGAACAAGCCGCTACTGACAAAGAGACGCTCAGTAGCGGTTACGCAACAGAATCCTTTGACATTGAAATGTCTGAAACAGGCGAGGTCAGAACAAAAGATAAATCCGCCCTTTCACGACGTCAGTTCCTAGAGAAGAAAGAAGCACGTAATCCCTTTGTCTTGCTGCCTCATAAGCCCAATTACATCATTCTCAGCAATAATATGTCTTCGCCCAATCAGACGCCGTTTGAGCAAGATGATCCTAATGAGGATTTTCGTTTTCAGCCGTGGGAAACAAAATTTCAGGTCAGCCTCAAGTCTCCTATTGCCTATGGGCTTTTTAATGGTCGTGCGGACCTGTTTGTCGCCTACACAAACCGTTCTTTCTGGCAGCAATTTAACAAAGAAGGATCGGCTCCTTTTCGCGATTCCAATCATGAACCGGAAGCCTGGTTAGCCTTTAAAAATGATTTTGAGTTTTTCGGTATCAAAAATTCATTAATCCGAACCGGCTTTTCGCATCAATCTAATGGCCAGTCTGGTCAGCTTTCCCGAAGCTGGAATCGGGTTTATGCAGACTTTGTTCTTGAGCACGGTAACTGGTATTACTCTTTTAAACCGTGGTTACGCGTTGCTGAGTCTTATGATAACGATGATAACCCCGATATTGATGAATATATGGGTAACTTTGAACTCAGCGCTTTGTACAAAGCGGGCGACCACAATCTCGATGTGATGGTGAGAAATAATCTCGATTTTGGTGAGAATTATGGGGCTATTCAGCTCGGTTGGAGTTTCCCCTTAACTGATAACATGCGAGGTTATGTTCAGTGGTTTAATGGTTACGGTGAAAGCCTGATTGACTACAATGCCCATAGTAACAGTATCGGTTTCGGTATCCAGTTCAGTGACTGGCTATAAAAAGGGCTTTAAGTCTTGATATTAAGTCAGCGTTATCGTATTATGGCGCGCTTCAATAGATGGCTATGTAGCTCAGTTGGTTAGAGCACATCACTCATAATGATGGGGTCCCTAGTTCGAATCTAGGCATAGCCACCACATCCTTTTCCGCAGAAAGACCTCTCAAATAATACATTCTGACATTAAGTTAATGCGATAGGAAACAGCTTGATGAAGGTCAGATTGAGCTTTGTTCAAATTCCTGTAATAACGTCTCAATGGTTTGGAAGCGCTGCTGCAAGCCCTTAATCCCTTTTTCATCAACATCCTTGAAGCCCTCTTGAAACTGATATTTCAAGCTATTGGCTTCATGGTAGAGCTCGGTATAGGCCAGCTTAATATTTTCTCGCCACACTTTATTGAAGAGATTTTGCTTTCTTGCCTGTTCGAGCCAATGCATAAAATGGCTTTTCTTATGATTTATCAACGGCCAATGATCGACTTTATCCGGATCAGATTGCAGGTTGAGTACGATTTGGTCCAGCCAATGTTTTCCTTGTAAACGCATTAATTTGATGATGGTTTGCTCAGCATTCAAGCTGGTTTGGGCATGTTCCAGCCATTGTTGATTTGGTTGGTATTCAGAAAGCCACTGCGTACATTCTTTTGCTGGCATGGGTTTAGCAATGACATAGCCTTGCGCCATTTCACAGCCCATCGTCATCAGCATCAGACCATGTTCAACAGTTTCCACTCCTTCGGCGATGACTTGATGATGGAATGCCTGTGTTAAGCCAATAACACCATCAATAATCGTGTAGTCATTAGGATCGTCAATAATATCGCGAACAAAGCTCTGATCAATTTTAACCACATCAACCGGCAGATGACGTAAATGCGTCAATGACGAGTAGCCGGTACCAAAATCATCCAGCGAAATACGGATACCTAGAACATTACGACACGTATTGATGATGTTTGAGATATTGTTGATATCGCTTAGGACACTGCTTTCCAGGATCTCTAACTGCAGTAAATTGGCCGGCACTTTAGGATGTCTTCTCAGAACATGCTCTATTTGTTCAAAGAAGCCTTGCCACTGCAGATGGTGTGAGGAAATATTGATGCTGATTTCCATTTCAATACCATCTTCCAGCCATATATCCAATTGTTGCAACGCATGCTCGATAACCCAGTTCCCCACATGAATTTCAAGCTCTGTACCTTGAATGGCCGGCAGAAACCGTCCTGGCAATACGAGACCATGCTCAGGATGGTTCCAGCGAATCAAGGCTTCGACACCAATGACCTTGCCGGTACGCATATTTACTTTAGGCTGAAAATATAAAACCAGTTGGTCAGCCTTGAGTGCATCCTGCATCGCTTTGAACTGGTTTTGTTTCTGACTGATTTGTTGATCATGCAACGCATCGAACATATGGTGGCGGCGTCTTCCTCCCAATTTCGCCTGATACATGGCCTGATCGGCATGGCGTAACAGTGTGTCGGCATCGGCCTTATCCAGGGGATAGATAGTGATACCAAGGCTGGCACTCAGACTCAGGGTATCATCGTCCACGTTATACGGTAACTCGATTGCATGTCGGATACGGTTTATCAGGCGCTCACAGTGGCTTATTGAGCTGATATCATTCAGCAGCAAGACAAACTCATCGCCCCCCAGACGTGAAGCGGTGTCATCTTCACGAATGCTGGCTTTAATGCGTTGAGCTATTTCTATCAATAATTGATCACCGACATCATGCCCATAACGGTCGTTAACCGGTTTAAAACCATCCAAATCAAGGAATACTACGGCGAGCAGGCTGTTAGTTCGATTACTGTGAGCAATTGCTTGATTAAAACGATCGGCAAATAAGGTTCTGTTGGGAAGCTGCGTGAGCATATCGTAGTGAGCCATCATCTCCAGAGCTTGTTGTTGTTCTTTGCTCTGAGTGATATCAGAAAACAGACCAAGATAATGCAGTGTTTCACCGTGCTCATCGACCAAGGTGGAGATTGTCAATAATTCAGCGAAGAGCTGACCATTTTTGTTGATATTCCAGATTTCACCCTGCCAGTGACCGTTCTCTTCCAGACTTGTCCACATTTCCTGAAAGAACACACGACTGTGTTTGTCCGATCGTAAAAAAGAAGGGTTTTTATTCAATACTTCTTCCCGGCTGTATCCGGTGATTTCTGAGAATGCCGGATTGACATCGACAATTAGGCCTTTGGCGTCAGTGATGAGGATGCCTTCATGTGCCTGATTAAATACACGACCAGACATTTTCAAGCGTTCTTCAGCGAGTTTGCGGTCACTGATATCGTAAAGAATGACTAATGTATGTTTATCTGCTTCAGTATCAACTTGTGTAGCGTTACAAATAACGGAGCGTTTGCTGCCGTCTTTACATACGACATCACCTTCCACGGCATTGAAATAGTGATTTTCTGAATCTGAGTGCTGAGTGTGTTGTTGCCATTTATCCTGAATGTTTTCACGATAGGTTTTGTCGGGAAAAGCTCTATGCCACCAGTGTTTTAAGGTCGGAATATCAGCAATGGTATAACCAAAGGTATCGTTGAACGCCTGATTCAGATAAATGACCTGCCCCAGATGATCCAGAATGCCTTGTGGAATGGGTGAGGCATTCAATACATCGCGCAGTTTTTCTTCACTTTCAGCTAATGCCTGACGTGATTGTTTGAGGCGATAAATCCAGAAGCTGAATAATAGAAACAGCAGCGTCACTGCGGTAAAAATTTTAATGAGTGTCTCAAGTTTTGGACCAGTGTTTACGCTCAACCCTAACCATTGATCTTCAATTTCTTTACGTTCAGCTTCGCTCAGGTTGTTCAACACCATATTAATAGCAGCGAGTAGTTCCGGATTCGATTTATGCACTCCAATACGATAAGCGGTGGTGTCTGGCGTCTGGCCTGCAAACTGCAGGTTTAACAGGTCATTTTTTTTCACTGCATAGTTAGCATAAGCGGCATCACCGATATAGGCATCGGCTTCACCTGCCGCCACTTTCTCTAAAGCCTGCTCGGTACTATCGGCCGCTAATAATGTGATTTCAGGATAGTCCGAACGCAATGTTTCATGAGTGAAATACCCCTTTTCTACGGCAACGGTTTTTCCTTTGAGGTTGTCCAGTGAGCCCACATAGCCATTACGGTTAGCATTCACTATAACGATTGGATTGGACACATATGGTTCGGTAAAACTTAAATGCTCTTCACGTTTGTCTGTTTGGTTAAGGCAAGACAGCATATCCAGCTCACCTTCTTCCGCCATGCGCATAATTTCATGCCATGGTTTGTCATGCACAATCTCGAATGTGACGCCCAGCTTCTCTTCGAGTAAGCGAATATAATCTGCGGCTAAGCCGACATAGTCGCCGTCTTCGTTTATCCATTCATAGGGGGCGAAGTCACGATCAATACCAACACGGATAACAGGATTTTCGGACAACCATCGATCAACGTCAGCAGATAAGATTGTTTCAGATTTGCGGTAGACAAAATGACTGAGTGTTTTATCTGAAATGGTGGGAGCAACATCCAATTTGGTATACAAATCGGCTATTCGACGAAGTCGGGGAGTGTTCAGCGTGCCGAGTGGAATGACCTCAGGCACAATGAGTTTTCGGGTTTCACGCGCTTCATAACGTAGTTGTTCAATACTAAGAGTGCTGCCGTATTGATTCTTGATAATCTGAATGATTTCTTCGGGATGCTCAAGTGCGTATTCCCAACCCTTGAGAGAAGCCTGAAGCATTCGTTCTGCGCGGCCCGGATGATTTTTCAGCTCTCTGACACTGCTGAAAAGCAGGTCTCCATAAAAATCAAAGCCGTAGTTATGCGGGTTGATAATATTAATTTCTTCACCGCTCTGCCTGATAGAGTAGGGCTGATCGGTAATATAGCCTGACATCACATCGACTTTGCCACTGATCAGATTTTCAATACCAAAATCCTGTGGTACAACGGTAATATCGCTGAGTTCTAGGCCTGCATCATCCAGCAATATTCTGAGCACCGCATCATTGCCAGTAGTGGCATCAAACATGACGCGCTTTCCGGCGATTTCATAGGGACTGACAATGCCTGATTCAGCCTTACTTATGAACACCAACGCATCATGTTGGAATATGGCTGCCAATGCCTTAATCGGGGTACCGTTTGCATAGTGTGCATAAATACCCATACCGCCAATGCCATAGTGGGCATGACTCTCAACAACTTCATCAATAACGTTGATATCAGGGGTGCGTTGTTTGATGGTGACATCAAGCCCCACATCGCGATAAAAGCCTTTCTCTTTAGCCGCAATATAACCAGCAAACTGAAATTGATACAGCCATTTCAGCTGCAGTGTGACGGGTTCGAGAGGTTGTTGCCCAGCTTGTTGTTGATTTGCCAGCACAACAAATGGCATCAACAAAATGAACAATAATAGAAGAAGTCGACGCATAAAGAGGGGATCTAGTTCATGAAAGAATGGATGATAGCAGTATTAGGGCTAAGGTCCATGCAGAGAATGATTTTTTGAGAAATAGGCGACATACTTATACAGGAGAGTCTTTGAATGTGAAGCGCTCGAAGCTATCATTGTGTTCCAGTAACGTCTCAGGCTGTACTGTAAAGTTAAACCGTTTTTTGCCCGTTTTTATCACCAGGTTTGAGAAGGATTCAAACACACCCGCTGCGGTAATGAGAGATGCGGGCTGATGATGCAGCCCGTTCTCTCGGATCAAAAAGGCAGGTGCTTTGCTTGTTCCTTCTTCGTTTGAAAAAGAGACGGGAATGGGATCGCCAGCAATAAATTTAAGGCCTATTTTGGTTTGCTGAAAATCGTTGGTGCGCAACCATCGAATTGAAGCCAGCTTCAGGATCAACTTTTGACCAGGATTCGTCTGTTCCAGTATGCCAACAAAATCACCGATTTTCAGATCGTGAGCTTGTGACACTTTACGTTTTTCTACCAGATATCCATAACTATTTTTATTGAGTACATCCCAAGCTGAATTGAGCCAAGGATCGTCAATCACCGGCACTTTACCTACTTGGGTCAAGGTATGGTGTATAGCGTTCAGCCCTGCACTTATAAAGGTTTTATCGTTACCTTCAAGTTTAACGCGCGGTTGCTTACGCTGATAGGACGTATTAAGGAATGGGACGATCTGTTTAAGTAAACGGATATTATCTGCCGCAGAGTGAGCTTCACCCTGCCCGTTAGCTTGCTCAAATAAACTATCCACTCGATTCAGAATAGCCTTTGTATCCAACACCAGTGTAGGCGGACGGCGGTTATCATCTGTGACCGGTAATATGGCTGCTGAAGGTGTTCGATCGCTCATGCAGTTGATATAGAAATGACCTGCCAGTGGCTTACTCTCTTTTGGAAGCGGCATAATGGTGGCGGCAGATGCCAATTGAAGCATCAGGTTGTAGCAACGCAGAATATCACCACTTTCCTGGCCATAAGGATTACTGATGCTGACCAGCATCATCTGACTGTAGCGATGTTTAACAGAGAACTCAGCCTTGAACTGCATGTTAACAAAAGGTGGTTTATCAGCAATACCCGCTCCTTCAGTGAGCATGTAAAGCTGATGTAATTCAATGAACACCCGACTGGGGATAGTCCGGTAGAATTTGTAGGCATGTAAGACAAGGTAGCTCAGTTGTTCACAGGCTCGATAAATAGCCATATGAGCAAGCGGATTGAGTTTGAGGTTGTCCCCTTTCTTATCGGCTTCTACCACTACAATTTTGTAACCGTTAGCGAGCTCAGTCAGCACCTCACTCATATCAGTGATGAGTTTGAAACGTATCTCAGGATCTTTGACGAGTTTCTGCAGTTTGGGGATAGTGAGTCCGAATAAGACTTTGTTGAATGGCTCACGGTAGATATCAAGAAGTCTGATTCGGTCTTTATGGCTGACTTCGTTGCTGTTAAAACGCCGGAGTGCGTCTAAGTAGTGCTGAGTGAACTCAATGGGCTTGTTAGATGGTAAGCGTTTAATCCAATGCTGGAGTAAATCCTCATTAAGCTCAATATTACCAAGTTCTGAGCGCTCAGTCGGTATGGCCAGACTGAGAGATGGCATATTGGCAGGCATTGGAAAGCTCATGACATACGGTTATCTATTCAGCCAAATTCGACAGGGTTAAAAAGAGTATCCCTCAATCATAATCTAGCTGCATCTAATGGACAATGAACCAAGTCAGATTATTAGGAAGTTATCGCAGTAAAAGCTGTTTACTAAGAAGTAATCGCGCCAGGGAAACCTAATTGCTGCCATGCTTGATAGAGGATGATGCCGGTGGCGTTAGACAGGTTCAGACTTCGACTGTCTGCCAGCATAGGTATGCGGATTTTGAATTCGTCAGCTAGGCCGTCTAGTACCAATTCAGGTAAGCCGCGTGATTCGGGACCAAATAATAAAATATCTTCATCCTGATAATGGACTTCGTGATGATGTTGCCGAGCCTTGGTTGTACAGGCAAATACACGTCTATGTTGTTGCCACGACTGAAACTGAAAAAGGTCATGATGGATTTTCAGATTGGCAAATTCGTGATAATCGAGTCCGGCACGTCGCAGACGTTTATCATCCAAAGCAAAGCCTAACGGTTCAATGAGATGTAATTGCGCTCCCGTATTGGCACAGAGTCGAATAATGTTACCGGTATTGGGGGGGATTTCCGGTTCAAACAGCGCTATGTGTAACACGTCTGATCAGGTTTCATCCAGGTACAGGGTCAGGTTTTGTCCTGGCTGTAAAAGAGTACGATCACTCAGACCATTCCACTCACGTACTTGAGCCACGCTGACATTGAACCTGCGTGAAATAGCCCACAATGAATCACCATCGCGGATAGTATAGTTCACAGATTTTGTTTGAGTTTCATGGGTCCAGATCACCAGTTTTTGACCAGGCTGCAGAACAGCGTTATTGGACTTTTTGTTCCATTGGGTCAATGTCGGCACATCCGTATCGTATTCTCGCGCAATGTCCCACCAGGTATCACCCGTTTTAACCGTGTAGGTTTTTTTCTGGCCATTGTCTTTTAAATTTTGTTCGGTCTGATTCGCAGCTAGAATGGTCGAGTGCTGCGGTGATGCCGGAATCAATAAGTGACTGCCCGCCCGAATATTATTACCGTGTAGATTGTTAGCCTGTTTTATCACGCTGACAGTGGTGTCATAACGTTGAGCAATAACGCTGAGAGATTCGCCACGCTGTATTTGATGTCGCGCCCATTTTACCCGCTGTTGAGCTGGCATGGCGGCTAAAGCAAGCTTGAATTGTTCCACTTTTGTCAGCGGTAGCACCAATTCATGAGGGCCATCCGGTGCTGTCGCCCAACGGTTAAAGGCTGGGTTTAGGATATAGAGTTGGTCTTTCGTCAGCCCAGCCATTTTTGCAGCTTTGGCGAGATCAATCTGTGATCCCACGTTGACCGAGGTCAGATAAGGTGCATTCTCGACCGGACTCAGGCTCAGTTCATATCGCTCGGGATATTTGAATAGATGACTGACAGCCATCAGTTTGGGCACATAAGCTGAGGTTTCTCTGGGTAAGTCAAGAGACCAGAAGTCGGTAGGCTCGCCTTTCGCTTCATTACGTCTGATGGCTCGGCCAACCGTACCTTCGCCACAATTGTAAGCTGCCAGAGCAAGTTGCCAGTCACCAAAATCAGTATGTAATTTTTCAAGATAATCCAGAGCGGCACGTGTGGATTGAATCACATCCCGCCGTCCGTCATACCACCAGTTCTGTTTTAAACCGTAAAGTTTGCCTGTGCCGGGAATAAACTGCCATAACCCGGCAGCATGGCTTTTTGAGTAAGCGTAAGGCTTAAACCCACTTTCAACTACGGGTAACAAAGCAATTTCCATCGGCATATCACGCTTCTGGATTTCTTCAACAATATGATAGATATAAGGACGTGCTCTTTCGATGACCCGGGAGACATGTTCGGGATGATCGATGAACCAGCGTAGATGTCTTTCTGTATCGGGATGCAATTGCTGGTAGTCTGAGATCATAAAACCACTACGAACTCTTTGCCAGATATCGGTTATGGGTAATGTTGGTGCTTTAGCCTGGGGAGTGTTAGCGGGGCGGGTGTTGTTTTCCTGATCTTGCTGAGTGCTCTGCTGCGAGTGAGCGTAATTATTCTGCGCCAAGGAAGCCGGTGGCGTTTTTGGGGAAAGGGACGGCTCAGCGACCTTTTCAGGTGAGCTACTACACGATGCGACAAGCAACACAATCAGTGAAACCAGCGCTGATTTGATCAGATCACGAATTTGCATATTCGGGCTATTATAGGGAAGGTTTTTAAGTATGTCTTTGTCTCGTTAAAAATTTAGTCACATTACTATGTCAGAAATGAAACAGAATTGGTGGGGAACAATTGATTTCTCGGAAGGCGACCAGCGTTTTCTTCGCTGTGCTGACTTGTGTCTGCAACTTCACTCTCAACCCAATCAGTGGTGGCTTGGCTATGAATTACAGACGGCAGTTAATCAGTTTGAACCTGAAAATGAACTGTACGCTGAGGAGCAGGAGACGAAGCCGCTAGAGAATCAGCAACGCTTTGTTTTTGCAGAGTTACCGAACAAATTCATTGTGCAACCTGCTCTCGCTGACAGACCGGTAGTATGCCGTCCGTTGGTGACGGTGACGTTGTTACCGTTTCAGGAGGTGTCGTTGTTTGTCTGTTTGCCATTGTGGGTGCAATTGTTTGCTGTAGATGAAAAAAAGCCCTTGGTGGATATTGCGACAGCAAGGGTGTGTGATTCCTGGTTTGGACCCAATACCCGTGAAGGGGTGATTAGTTATGGCTCTCAGGTCACAGAACAGTTGGATGTTAAACCCATCGTGAACAACAAATCACGTGCGGCAATCGAGGTTCGTATTCAAAATCAGTCCGATCATATACTGACTCTGGACAAAATCAGTGTACCAGCACCCAACTTGACGCTTTATGCCGATAATCAAGGTCAGTTCTGGACACCACGAATTACGTTGGTCAGACGCGACAATGAAGATGCAATTCTCAGCATAGATGATGTGATGAGTAGTGGATTAGATGAGGCGGCATTGACCAAAGTGTGTGATGCCCGAGAGGATATTGGACGCAGTAAAATTACCAAAGCAATTTCTGCTTTATTTGGTTAATCAACGGTAAGCAATATGGAACAATGGCTGACAAAAATTGATAGTGGCTTGGTGTTATCTGTCATTGAAGCGCTGGTGTATTTTCTCATCGGACTTATTCTGGCCCGAATGGCCAGTCGTGGTGTACGTCAATGGAGTAAAAACCGCTTCGATATACATCAGCAACTGTTAATGTCACGTATTACGTCCTATTTAGTGTTGTTGGTATTTGTTGTTATGGGCCTGAATGCCATCGGCTTTAACCTGGGTGTTTTGATTGGCGCTGCCGGGATATTGTCTGTAGCGATTGGCTTTGCTTCTCAGACCTCGGCATCAAACATAATCAGTGGGCTATTTTTGGTTGCTGAAAGGCCTTTTTCAGTGGGCGATTTGATTCGGATTGGCACCACTACCGGCGAGGTTCTATCTATCGATTTGTTATCCGTGAAGTTGCGTACCTTTGATAATCTTTTTGTTCGTATCCCCAATGAAACATTGATTAAATCTGAAGTCACCACGCTGACACGTTTCCCGATTCGCCGGATTGACCTGGTTATTGGAGTGGCCTACAAAGAAGATATCAAACGCGTACGTGCTGTGCTGGAAGCTGTCGCAGCGGACAATCTGCTTTGTCTGGATGAACCCAAACCGATTTTTATATTTCTTGGTTTTGGTGAATCTTCGCTGGATATGCAATTTTCTGTATGGGTGAAGCGCGAGAACTTCCTTGATTTGAAAAACAGCATTCATGAGGAAATCAAAGAAGCCTTTGACAAAGAGGGGATTGAAATCCCCTTCCCACACCGCTCCTTGTATACGGGCTCAGTGACTGAACCTTTCCCCATCCGTGTGGTAGATGAACGGGAAAATCCATAAACGCAATAAAACCTGTTTTCAACTGTCGAGGAGAGGTCATCTACGCTACTATGGCGTCCAGATTTATCAGGTGGGGAAAGACGTGAAAAAACTCAGTGGGCAACTGACAAAAATGGCAGTGACTTTGCCGGCCGATTCTCTGGCTCAGTACGAAATGCGAATCGGCAGCCAGACGATGCCGATGAATGATTTGGTGGGACATACCATTTCACTGAATTATCTGGGTGAAATCGAGTGCCTGAACTGTCAGCGTTCGATTAAAAAAAGCTACAGCGGCGGGTTTTGTTTTCCCTGTTCACAGAAACTGGCCCAGTGTGATTTGTGCTTTATGAAACCGGAGCTTTGCCACTATGAACAGGGGACTTGCCGAGAGCCGGAATGGGGAGAGGCTGTCTGCATGCAGGACCATATTGTCTACCTGGCCAACAGTTCGGGTTTAAAAGTAGGCATAACCCGCATTAATCAGGTGCCAACACGATGGATTGACCAGGGAGCAACGCAGGCTGTACCTGTTTTTCGTGTCAGAACCCGTTATCAATCGGGTTTGGTTGAAGTGCTTTTTAAAAACCATGTGTCAGATCGCACCGATTGGCGGAAAATGCTCAAAGGTGAGGCGCCGCCGCTTGATTTGGCAGCAGAAAGAGATAGATTATTAGCCGAATGTGCTGATGAGATTAAACTATTACAGCAACAGTTTGGTGACGATTCCATTCACATTTTGCCTGCAGAACCGATGCTGGCAATCCATTACCCTGTCATTGAATATCCTATCAAGGTATCGTCGCTCAACTTTGATAAAACACCTGAAATCACAGGACAACTGCTAGGTATAAAAGGGCAGTACCTGATCTTTGATAAAGGTGTTATCAATATCCGTAAATTCAGCGGCTATCAAATAGAAATGGTGGTTTAAAACATGTTTTATCGCATGATGCGTAATCTGATGTTCCGGCTCGATGCGGAAAAGTCACATCATCTCGGGCTTACCGGTCTCAACATTATGGAGATGACCGGCCTGTCATCACTACTTTATAAGAAGCAGGTGGCCTCACCGGTTAGAGTGATGGGGCTCACTTTTCCTAACGCAGTCGGGCTGGCAGCAGGGCTGGATAAAAATGGCGACTATATTGAAGCCATGTCAGCATTGGGGTTTGGCTTTGTCGAAATTGGCACCGTGACACCACGTCCGCAACCGGGAAATCCATTGCCTCGACTATTCCGCTTGCCAGAAGTCGAGGGTATTATCAATCGCATGGGCTTTAATAACCTGGGTGTGGATCATCTACTGGAACAGGTGAAAGTGGCCAAAACACATAGCCTTGTGGGCATCAATATTGGTAAAAATGTTGATACTCCGGTGGAAAAAGCGGTCGATGACTACCTGATTGGGCTTAATAAGGTTTATCCTCATGCTGATTATGTCACCATTAATATTTCCTCACCCAACACACCGGGACTGAGAACACTGCAATTTGGTGATTCGCTTGATGCTTTATTGGAAGCATTGAAACAAGCGCAGATGCAATTGGCCGAACAGCACGGCCGTTATGTGCCGATGGCAGTAAAAGTCGCCCCTGATTTGAATAATGATGAAATTAAACAGTTGGCAGATTCATTTACGCGTCATAAGGTAGATGCTGTTATTGCGACTAACACCACCATGTCAAGAGACGGCGTGGAAGGATTGCAGCATGCTGATGAGGCCGGAGGCCTGAGCGGTGGACCCGTATTGACTAAATCCACCGAAGTTGTCAGACAGTTCAGGCTTGCTTTGCCGGATGATGTGCCGATTATTGCTGCGGGTGGAATCATGAGTGGCAACGATGCCCTTGAAAAGTTGGACGCAGGCGCGTCGCTGGTTCAAATCTATAGCGGTTTGATTTATCACGGTCCTGCTTTGGTTCGCGAAATAATACAATCAATTGAAAAGAGGAAATGAAATGGAAGCTACTGAGAGTGTTGTAGGATTCTGGCTGATGAACATATTATTTGCTGCCCTGATCGTTTTTGTGGGTCGGGTCGTTGTTAAATGGCTGGTTAAGTTGTCCCGTAAACTGATGGTGCGCTCCAACATGGACCCCATGCTGGTGAATTTCCTGAGCGTTATTGCCAATGCGGTACTGATGTTATTTGTATTAATCGCGGCATTGGATCAGTTGGGTGTTAATACTACATCAATGATTGCGGTTCTCGGTGCAGCAGGTTTAGCCGTTGGTCTGGCATTGAAAGATTCTCTACAGAACTTCGCTGCTGGCGTCATGCTGGTTATGTTTCGTCCATTCAAAATTGGTGATTTTGTTGAAGCGGGTGGCACCATGGGGATCATTGAGCACATCACTATTTTCAATACCATCATGAAGACAGGTGATAACCGTGAGGTGATTGTTCCCAATGGATTGATATACTCGGATACCATTACCAATTATTCTGCACGTGATACCCGTCGCATCGATATGTCATTTGGTATTGGTTATGACGATGACTTGCTGAAAGCCAAAAATCTGATTACCGAGATTGTGACCAGACATGAAAAAGTGATGTCTGACCCGGAACCGGTAATTCGTGTGTCTGAACTGGCCGATAGTAGCGTTAATTTTGACGTGCGTCCGTGGGTTGATGCCGGCGATTACTGGCCTGTTCGTTCCGAGCTTATCGAGCAAATCAAATTGGCGTTTGATGAAAATGGAATTTCAATACCTTACCCACAAATGGATGTACACTTGGATAAGCACGAGAGCTAGTCTGGATAAGTTCGCATTACCGCTGGCTGGCTATCCAAGGAGAATCAGATGAGAGCATTATTACTGTTAGGCGCTGTTCTATTAACGTTCATGCTTGCCGGTTGTGCACATCAGCGTAATGACGGTGGGCGATACTACGATCAAGGACCGCCACCTCATGCGCCCGCACATGGTTATCGTGCGAAGCATCGTCAGCACAATATGGTGTATGACTCACGGGTTGGTGCTTATGTGGTATCGGGTTATCGGGATTATTATTATCTCAAGGATCGTTATTACCGATACCGTGATGGCGACTGGTCGTTTAATGACGATATCGATGGTCGGAATTGGGATCATATTGATTATGATCAAGTACCGTACAAGCTACGTAATAGTAAGAGCACAAAAGGCCCTGATTACGATGACCATCGTGGTAAAGCGAAAGGAAAAGACAAAGGCAAGGGCAAGGGTAAAGACAAAGACAGATATTAGAACTGATCTTTCCATTGTCTTAGTGCAGTAAAAACAGTCTCACTATCTTTAAGCGGTCGGCCGATAAATTGTTCGGTCGATCGTTTTATTTTTGGGTTATCGCTTCGTAGAAAAGGATTTGTTTTCAGTTCATCGGCCAATACTGATGGTACCGTTGGCTGGTTGGCAGCACGGATTCGTTGCGTTTGTTCAATGCGGTTGAGCAGGTCGGGATTGTCGATATCCACGGCCTGAGCAAAACGCAAGTTCGCTTCAGTGTATTCGTGAGCACAATAAATTTCAGTATCAGCAGGCAACATTGCCAGTAACCGCAGGGAGTTATATAACTCTGTCGCAGTTCCACCCAGCAAACGGCCACAGCCACCTGCAAACAAGGTGTCACCACAAAAAAGTTTATTCTCAGTCAGATAGCAGATATGCCCTGCTGTGTGACCGGGCGTATCGAGCACCTGAAATGCGGGAAATGCCGGATCGATAGTCAGATCATCGCGGGCTTCTAGCGGGTATGTTATGGCGGGAATGCGTTCAGATGAAGGGCCATAGACAGGTATTTGAAAATGTTCCAGCAGCTCATTAACGCCACCAACATGATCTGCATGGTGATGCGTAATCAGAATGGCAACCGGTTTCAGATTATATTGATTTAACGCCGTTAAAACCGGTTTTGCATCCCCCGGATCAACAATTAACACTTTCTGACTGTTTTCTGCCTGAATCAGCCAGATATAATTATCCTGAAATGCAGATACTGGATACACGCGAAGCATGTTCACTCCTTAAAGGGCGACAAATGACCGATAAAAAGCATATTCAGATTAACGAGTGGTGGCAAAGTCCACTTGGTCAACTGGTCTCTGCGTCAGAGCAGGAGCAAATTGCCGGTCTCAGCAGCCCGATTTTAGGGTTGTTTACAGTTCAAATTGGCGGCGGCACGCGTTTAAAACCACTTTCCAGCCGTTCGGTCAACCAATCCTGGGTTGGCTTGGAAAAAGATTTTGATGCGAGACCCGATGCCCTACCATTTAAATCTCATAGTATAGACAATCTCTTGTTACTGCATGTTCTCGAATATGCAGATGAACCGCATCAGGTACTACGTGAAACAGAACGTGTTCTGGCTGCAGATGGTAAATTGATTTTATGTTGTTTCAACCCGATCAGTTTTTGGGGATTGCGTCGTTTATTTTCCTGGCAGGATGCGGCACCCTGGCATGGTTATTTTTTTACCAAAACACGAGTAAAAGACTGGTTGGCATTATTGAATTTTGAGGTGACTGAACAGCACAAAGTGCTGTTTCGTCCGCCATTTAAACGAGCTAAATGGCTCGAGGGAAGTTGTTTTCTGGAACGTTGGGGCCGCAGGTTATGGCCTTGGTTTGGGGGTGTGTCTGTTATGGTAGCGACCAAAC
Source organism: Methylophaga sp. (assembly GCF_965655755.1). Classification (GTDB taxonomy): domain Bacteria; phylum Pseudomonadota; class Gammaproteobacteria; order Nitrosococcales; family Methylophagaceae; genus Methylophaga. The sequence continues at coordinate 31,124 of NZ_CBFHHW010000011.1, forward strand.
GGACTATTCCGTTGAATCCTTTGAGGGAAAATCAGCGTGAGCACCGTTTTTTCCCGAGTCCAGGATTAATTAACAGGCCGATAACAAGAGATAATAAGCATGGATCATGTTGATATTTTTACTGATGGCGCCTGTAGTGGTAATCCGGGTCCAGGCGGATGGGGAGCAATATTGCGCTCCAACGGCACTGAAAAGGAACTGTCAGGTAATGAAAAAATGACTACCAATAATCGCATGGAAATGATGGCAGTTATTGCTGCGCTCGAGGCATTGAAACGTCCTTGCCGTGTTACTATTACCACCGATTCACAGTATGTGATGAAAGGGATGACTGAGTGGTTGGCGGGCTGGAAAGCTAAAAACTGGAAAACGGCTGCCAAGAAACCGGTTAAAAATGCAGAACTCTGGCAACGTATGGATAAAGCGATTGCAAAACACCAAGTGGAATGGCAGTGGGTACGCGGACATCAGGGACATGTAGAAAATGAGAGAGCCGATAAGCTGGCGGTCCGGGCCAGAGAGCAGCTCGCCGAATAATTAGAGGCTAATCCATGGCTGAACTTACACAAAAACGCCAGGTAATTCTGGATACCGAAACCACTGGTATTAGCACGGCTGATGATCATCGCATCATCGAAATAGGTTGTGTCGAAATGATTAATCGTCGACTGACCGGTCAGACCTTCCACCAGTACATCAATCCCCAACGTGACATTGATGCCGGTGCAATTGAAGTGCATGGCATCACCAATGATTTTCTAGCTGACAAACCATTGTTTGATGAGGTGTCAGAAGAGTTCCTGCAGTTTATCGACGGTGCGGAACTCATCATTCACAACGCACCGTTTGACGTCGGATTTATTAATCACGAGCTGGCTAAACTCGCCGGTGAAGCCCGGCGTGTTGAAAGCCTATCGACTGTGCTCGATACCTTGAAAATGGCGCGGGATAAACATCCGGGGCAGAAAAATAATCTGGATGCTTTGTGTAAACGTTACGGCGTCGATAATGCCAATCGGGAGCTACACGGGGCGCTACTTGATGCTGAGATTCTGGCTGATGTTTATTTAGCCATGACCGGTGGTCAGGTCAGTCTGACCCTGACGGCAGAAGAATCACAGACAGCGAAGCATGATGGTACTGACGCTGAAGTTGACGTGGGCAATATAGATCGACAAAACCTGACTGTGCTGAAAGCCAGTGAGGAAGAAGTGGCTGCTCATGAAGCGATGTTAGAGAAAGTGAACAAGGCCAGTGACGGTCAGTGTGTCTGGTTATCTGAAACGTCCTGATTGTCTTCATAATAAAATTTCTGTCTTTTTGTCTTGAAATTCATTTTTTTGACCCCAAGTTGTCGTTCTATCACAAGCAAACCGGAACGATGACATCATGAGCAACGAAGAAATCGAAAAGCCTGATCTGGAAGACAACGTAAACGACGCTGAAGAGAACTCCCAGCCAGAAGACGAGCAAAGCACTGAAAAACTGCTCGAAGACGCTCGCAGTAAAGCCGATGAGCATTGGAACGAATTACTGCTTGCCAGAGCAGACTTGGAAAACATGCGCCGTCGTCATGCGCGTGATCTAGAAAGTGCCCGCAAGCATGCGCTTGATAAGTTTGTGAATGAGCTTCTTCCTATCTGCGACAGCCTAGAACTCGGCTTAAACGCAGCTAATGGTAAGGAAGCCACTTTGGAAACCGTGCGTGAAGGGATGGAAATGACGCTTAAGATGTTGCTGGGTAATATCGGCAAACTGGGTCTTGAGCAAATCAATCCTGAAGGTGAAGCCTTTGATCCTGAAATGCATCAAGCCGTTTCCATGCAACCATCAGAGGGTACAGAAGCTAACCAAGTCATCACCGTGATGCAGAAAGGTTATAGCTTCAACGGCCGATTGCTGCGCCCCGCCATGGTGGTGGTCTCTCAATAAATCTCGGGCTGGACTTGAAATTATAATTTCGTCCCCCACATAACTATTCGAAGGCTGGTGAATCCAGCAAGAAACAAGAATGATGGAGTAATAACTATGGGTAAAATTATTGGTATTGACTTGGGAACAACAAATTCCTGCGTTTCTGTGCTTGAAGACGGTAAAGCACGCGTAATTGAAAACAGCGAAGGTGATCGCACAACTCCGTCAATTGTTGCGTTCACAAAAGATGATGAAGTGTTGGTGGGACAATCGGCGAAACGTCAGGCTGTTACCAATCCTAATAACACCTTGTATGCCATTAAACGTCTGATTGGTCGTAAGTTCAAAGACGACGTCGTTCAGCGCGATATCGACATGGTGCCATATAAAATTGTCGAAGCGGACAATGGTGATGCCTGGGTTTCAGCGAATGATAAGAAGATGGCGCCACCCGAAATTTCAGCCCGCGTTTTGATGAAAATGAAAAAAACCGCGGAAGAGTTTCTCGGTGAAGAGGTAACAGAAGCTGTTGTAACAGTGCCTGCTTACTTCAATGACTCACAACGTCAGGCAACCAAAGATGCAGGTAAAATTGCCGGTCTGGAAGTCAAACGTATTATCAACGAGCCTACTGCTGCGGCATTGGCTTATGGTATGGATAAAAAACGTGGTGACTCTACCGTTATCGTTTATGACTTGGGTGGTGGTACATTCGACGTCTCTGTTATTGAGATTTCAGACATTGAAGGTGAGCACCAGTTTGAAGTTCTGGCAACCAACGGTGATACATTCCTGGGTGGTGAAGACTTTGACCAACGCATCATTGATCATTTGGTCTCAGAGTTCAAAAAAGATCAGGGTGTTGATTTGGCGAAAGACCCGCTGGCACTGCAGCGTCTGAAAGATGCAGCTGAAAAAGCGAAGATCGAACTGTCTTCAAGCCAGCAGACAGATATTAACCTGCCCTATATCACTGCAGATGCAGCAGGTCCGAAACATATGGAAATTCGTCTGACACGAGCCAAGCTGGAGTCACTGGTTGAAGATCTGATTACACGCAGTATGGAACCATGCAAAATGGCATTGAAAGATGCTGGCCTGTCGACTTCAGAAATCAGTGATGTCATTCTGGTTGGTGGTCAGACTCGTATGCCTAAGGTTCAGGAAGCGGTTAAGGAAATGTTTGGCAAAGAGCCACGCAGAGACGTTAACCCTGATGAAGCCGTGGCGATGGGTGCTGCGATTCAGGCAGCTGTTCTGGCTGGTGACGTGAAAGACGTGCTGTTGCTGGATGTCACACCACTGAGCCTGGGTATCGAAACCATGGGTGGCGTGATGACCAAGCTGGTAGAGAAAAACACAACGATTCCGACTAAAGCGAATCAAGTGTTCTCAACAGCTGAAGATAACCAGCCTGCTGTGACTATTCATGTTCTTCAGGGTGAACGTGAGATGGCGTCTGCGAACAAATCACTGGGTCGTTTTGACCTGGCTGATATTCCACCGGCAGCACGTGGGGTACCGCAGATTGAGGTGACTTTCAACATCGATGCTAATGGTATCCTGCATGTTTCTGCGAAAGATAAAGCGACCGGGAAAGAGCAGTCTATCGTCATCAAAGCATCAAGTGGCCTGTCTGACGATGAAGTCGATCAAATGGTTCAGGATGCAGAAGCCCATGCTGAGGAAGATAAAAAATTCCATGAGTTGGTGACTGCACGTAACCAAGCGGATGCATTGGTTCATGCAACAACGAAATCATTGAAAGATCTCGGCGATAAAGTGGAAGCAGATGAAAAAGCAAACATTGAATCAGCGGTTGAAGCCCTTCAAGAAGCCATTAAAGGCGAAGACAAAGATGATATCGAAGCTAAAACTACAGCATTGAGTGAAGCCTCAGCGAAACTGGCAGAACGTGCTTATGCAGAAAATGCAGAAGCTGGTACAGGTGAAGCTGCAGCAGAAGACAATGCACAAGCAGACGATGTTGTTGATGCTGAGTTCGAAGAAGTTGACGATGACAACAAAAAATAATCTGTAATCCAGGTTATGAGTAATGAGGCAAACAGGCGTCAGGTAGATCCGGCGCCTGTTTTGTCGTTTATGTAGGTAGGAAAAGAATAACAATGGCCAAAAAAGACTTTTACGAAGTTTTAGGTATATCGCGAACGGCAACAGAGGCCGAAATCAAGAAGGCCTATCGTCGTATGGCGATGAAGTATCATCCGGATCGTAACCCTGATGATGCCGAATCAGAGACCAAGTTCAAAGAAGCCAAAGAAGCATACGAAATTCTCTCCGATAGCCAGAAACGTGCAGCTTATGATCAGTTTGGTCATGATGGTGTCGACCAGTCGATGGGTGGCGGATTCGGCAGAGGCGCTGGTGCCGGCGGCTTCAGTGATATCTTCGGTGATGTCTTCAATGATATTTTCGGTGCTGGTGGTGCGGGTGGCAGACAACAAGCCTATCGCGGTGCTGACCTACGTTACCGTCTTGATTTATCGCTTGAAGAAGCCGTAACCGGCACAACGGCCAAAATTCGCATTCCGGTCAATGTGGAATGTGAAACCTGTGATGGCAGTGGAGCGAAAAAAGGCACCGAACCGGTTACCTGTACAACCTGTGGTGGCCATGGTCAGGTTCGTATTCAGCAAGGTTTCTTTACCATGCAACAGGCCTGTCCACACTGTCGTGGTACGGGGAAAATGATCAACGATCCGTGTTCTGACTGTCATGGTGAAGGGCTGGTTCAGGAACATAAAACATTGTCAGTGAAAGTCCCTGCGGGTGTTGATACGGGTGATCGTATTCGCTTGCAAGGTGAGGGAGAAGCCGGTAGTCATGGCGCACCAGCAGGTGATCTCTATGTGGAAGTATCGGTTAAACGCCATGATGTATTTACCCGTGACGGTACCAATCTGTTCTGCGATGTACCATTGAGTTTTGTGAAAGCCGCGTTGGGTGGTGAGATTGAAGTACCAACCCTGGAAGGTAAAGCGAATCTTAAAATTCCTGAAGGCACACAAACCGGTCAGCAGTTTAGATTACGAGGCAAAGGTATCCAGTCTGTCCGCGGAGGCGCAACCGGCGATTTGATGTGTCGAGTCATTCTCGAAACACCGGTTAAGCTGTCCAAGAAACAAAAAGATTTGCTCATTGAGTTGGAAGACACTCTGAAGGGGAATGATGGTAAACATAGCCCGAAACATTCTTCCTGGCTGGATGCGGTGAAACGTTTTTTCGAATAATTTGCATATAGTCAGTCGGCTGGGGATACTGCTCAGCTATCTGATTG
>NZ_CBFHHW010000011.1:36433-62125 GCF_965655755.1 Methylophaga sp.
GAATTGAATGTAAGGAAGACAAATGGCAACTAAGATTGCGATTAATGGTGCGGCTGGCCGCATGGGACGTTGCTTGATTCAGGCAGTAAATCAGACTGAGGGATTAGAACTCAGTGCCGCTATCGACCGGGCTGAATCTTCTTTGTTGGGAGCGGATGCGGGTGAACTGGCCGGTGTTGGTATGCTTGGCGTCGCTATTTCAGCTGATGTTGCCAAGGCCACTCAAGACTCAGACATTATCATCGATTTCACCTTGCCGGAAGTCACAATGGCACTGTTACCGCATTGCGTTGCTAATAATTGTCGACCTGTGATTGGTACAACCGGGTTTGATGACGATCAAAAACAAGCAATTGAAGAGGCGGCGGAAAAAGTAGCAATCATACTGGCGCCGAATATGAGTGTTGGTGTGAACCTCTCACTCAAACTACTGGATATTGCCGCCCGCGTTTTGGGTGACGATGTAGATATTGAGATCGTTGAGGCGCATCACCGTCATAAAGTTGATGCACCCTCCGGTACAGCCTTGCGTATGGGAGAAGTCGTCGCCGATGCATTGGGTCGAGATTTAAAGCAATGTGCCGTATATGGCCGTGAAGGTCGCACAGGTGAACGTAATCGTGACACCATCGGTTTTGCTACGGTCAGAGCTGGTGATATCGTCGGAGATCACACGGTTATGTTTGCTGCCGAAGGTGAACGTGTCGAAATTACCCATAAAGCCTCCAGTCGAATGACTTTTGCTTTCGGCGCCATGCGCGCGTCAAGCTGGGTGATGCAGCATGATAACGGTCTATTTGATATGCAGGATGTCTTAGGACTTTAAAACGGTACAATTTTTAGGTCCTTCTTTCAGGGATTCTGGCTTAACTGTACATCCAGGAATTTTTGTCTATATAATCAGTTAGGACGGTTAAGGAATAGACTGATGCCTATGAATGCAAAAATCCTGATTGTAGATGATGTTGCCGACAACATTCAGGTTGCCATGAACTTGTTGAGGGAAGATAACTACGCGTTTTCTTTTGCGAATGACGGTCATAAAGCTTTATCCATGCTTGATAACGAAGAGACAGATTACGATCTTATTCTCTTAGATATCATGATGCCCGGCATAGATGGTTTTGAAGTTTGTCGGCAAATTAAATCTAGACCAGCCATTAGAGATATTCCAATTGTCTTTCTCACGGCTCGCTCCGATGTTGATTCTATTTCCAAAGGTTTTGAACTGGGTGGTGTTGATTATGTCACTAAGCCATTTCACTCCGCCGAGCTGCTCGCCAGAGTCAGAACTCATGTTCAGCTGTATCAGGCAAAAAAATGGCTAAAACAGCAAAATATAAATCTCGAAACCCATAACAAATTTAATGAACAACGTCTGTTATCGGAACTCGAGGCTAGTCAGAAGGACCTCATCTGGTTACTTACTGAGTTGATGGAATCAACTTCCGATGAGACGGGAAAGCATATACGCCGGGTTGCAGAACTTTCCTCCTTATTGGCCAAACTACATCCAACCCTCAATGATGATGATGCTGATACGCTTTATCATGCCTCACCGATGCACGATATCGGCAAGATGACTGTGCCACACGAAATTTTGCATAAAGCAGGTCGCTACACCCCTGAAGAGTTCGATATCATGAAAAAGCATACGACCAATGCTTATCAATTATTAGCGGGGTCAAAGCGTAAATTGACCAAAGCAGCAGCTATTATTGCTCACGAACACCATGAAAAATGGGATGGGAGTGGTTATCCACGAGGATTGAAAGCAGCCGATATTCATATTTATGGACGTATCGTAGCCATTGCGGACGTATTGGATGCCTTGACCCATAAACGTTGTTATAAAGATGCTTGGGAGCTTGAAGAGGCGATTGACTTTATCAAGATACACCGTGGCAGCCACTTTGATCCGCAACTGGTAGATTTGCTTACTGAAAATCTGGATGCTTTTGTCACCATCTTGGAACAAAGTTAGGCATAGTGTCTAGGATGCTGCTACATCCTGAAGCAGGTGAGTTCAAGCGGTTTCTCATAATTTCAGCTTTATTGCTACTGACATTGTGTTCTGTGGTGAGTGCCGATCAGGCCCGTTCTGAACCTCATATCTCTATTACGCTATCGGCTGAAGAGCGTGATTGGATTAAGCAACATCCCGAGATCATCGTTGGTGGCGGCACTGACTGGGCGCCATTTGATTTTGTATCTAACAGCGGCGACTACACGGGACTAGCAAGAGATTATCTAGAACTCATTTCAGCTCACACCGGTCTAAATTTTCGTTATGAAGTGGGTCTCTGGAGTGAAAACCTGCACCGTTTTCGGAATGCTGAACTGGATCTGTTGCCAGCTGTCTACAGGACGCCGGAACGTGAACAATTTATGAATTTTTCCAGTCCTTACCATGAGATGCTGGATTATTTTTTCATTCGAGATGATATTGTTGCCGAGTCACGATCGGATCTGGACGGAATGCGTGTTGCAGTTCCGAAGGATGACGCACATAACCAGTTGATTATAAGTCACTTTCCTTCACTTGAAATCATTGAAGTCAAGAGTGTTGGTGACGCAATTGATGCCGTTCTGGAAGGGCGTGCTGAGTTGATTTATGACAACTATGCTGTGGTGAGATTTTTACTGGAAAAACTCGCCATCAACAGTATTGTTGCCCTCGAATCAACACGCGATATTGGCAATGAGTTTATCCATATTGCGACGCAAAAAAATGCTCCGGAGCTGGCTTCCATCATCCGCAAAGGACTTGATGCAATTACAATCAGTCAGAAGCGTACGATTCACGATAAATGGTTTGCCCAGAGTTTCAGTATCAATAAACCTGGCCTGAACTTATCAGATGCCGAGCAGACTTGGCTGGATGCTAATCCAAGTATCACTTTTACCGGTGACCCGAACTGGTTGCCTTATGAAGCTTTCACTAGAGAGGGGCAATATATCGGTATTGTGGCTGAATATTTGAAACTCATTACCGATAAGCTTGGCCTCAATGTTGATTTTATTCATACCAGCAACTGGACCGAGTCTGTGGCGCTGGCGAGACAGGGTAAAGTTGATGTGATCTCTGAAACGCGTGATTCCACATTATCTAATAGCCTTAATTTCACTCAATCATATTTAACAAGTCCTATCGTTATTGTGATGCGAGAGAATGAGACATATGTTGAAGGAATAGAGCAGATAAGCAATCGACGACTCGCTATGATCAAGGATTATGGCTATGTAGAAACTATAAAAAAAGCATATCCAGATATAACATTTCTGGAGGTCGACACGATTCAGTCTGGACTGACAGCGGTATCCACCGGGAAAATAGATAGTTTGATAGCCACATTAGCGCAGGCAAGTTACCACATTTCAGAACTGAGTATTAATAACATTCGGATTGTGGGTGAAACCCGATTTAAGACGGAATTAGCATTTGCCATTCATCCTGACAATGAACCATTAGTTTCAATGTTTAATCGGGCCATAGCTGATATAAGTCTGACTGAGAAACAACAGATTCTGGAGAATTGGGGTAAATACAAATTCGCCTCTCGTATTGACTATGGGGTGGTAGCGAAAGTTGTGGCTGGATTTTTACTGTTCCTAATCATCGTTTTGTACTGGAACAGAAAGTTGGCCCTAGAAGTGAAACGTCGTAGACGAGCTGAAGCACAGACTCAGAAGTTGATTGATTGTATCCCTCTCCAAGTCGCTGTGACAGACTATGGCGGTGGGATTATTACAGTAAACCCAAAAGCCTTGGAGGATTATAAAGTCTCTCTGGAAGATATTGGAAATCTCAATATGCTTGATTTTTATGTTGATCCAGAACAACGACAAAAAGTCATGCAGGAGTTGCGGGAAAAAGGTTCTATCAATCAGAAAATTATTCAGTTCAAGCGCTTTGATGGCGAGAAACGATCCATGATGGTGTCAATTATGCCGATTCAATATTATGGAAAAGAAGCTTTACTCGCCATTGCTGTAGATCTGACTGACAGACTTGAGATCGAAGAGGCCTTACGTGAGGCTAAAGAAAAAGCTGATGTCGCCAATAAAACCAAGTCTGAATTTCTGGCAAATATGAGTCATGAGATTCGTACTCCCATGAACGCGATTATTGGGTTTACTGAGCTACTGTTTGACAAGGTTAAAGAACCCAAACTTAAGTCTTATGTTAAAACAATTCAGTCGGCGGGGAATGATCTGCTTTTGCTTATAAATGATATTCTCGACTTATCTAAGATCGAAGCGGATAAGTTAGAAATCACTAAGTCAGCAAGCAACCCTCATTTGATGTTTGATGAGCTTGCCAAAATATTCCAGATAACGCTGCGAACCAAAGGTGTGGAGTTATTGTTGGAAGTCGATCCAAATATTCCGTCGGGTCTTATGCTTGATGTCGTAAGACTCAGACAAGTTTTGGTTAATCTGATTGGTAATGCGGTCAAATTCACAGAGACGGGGTCGATTACGCTGCGTGCCAGCACCGTACGCAATGATAAAATTTCTGAAACATTAAGCCTTCGTCTGGATATCGAAGATACCGGCATCGGTATTCCTGAGTCGCAATTAAACACGATCTTTGAAGAGTTCCATCAAACTCAAGGACAGAATTTAAGTAAATTTGGTGGCACAGGGCTGGGTCTGTCAATCAGTCATCGTTTGGTTACGTTAATGGGAGGAACGCTTACTGTAGAGAGTAAACAGGGCGTTGGATCAACTTTCACGGTAATTCTGGATAATGTAACTATTGCTGCATCGCAGCCGGATGAGCAGTTCGACACCACACTCCCTCAGATCAACTTTGAATCAGCTACTATTTTATTAGCCGATGATATTGAAAATAACCGTCTCTTAATCAGAGAAATATTTACTGGTAGTGAAATCCTATTACTAGAGGCCGAAAACGGTCGAATTGCCGTGGAAATGATCAAAAACAATTCTGTTGATCTGGTATTAATGGATTTGAGAATGCCAGTGATGGATGGTTATCAGGCTGCCGCCAAAATTAAGCAATTCAGCCCGGATATGACGATTATTGCTTTGACTGCATCTGTAATGAAAGATGAGTTTGATCGCCTCAAATCGGAACATTTTGATGATTATATTCGTAAGCCAGTCAAGAAGCAGGAATTATTTGCCAAGTTAGCGAATTACCTCAAACATCAATCAGGCTCATTAGAAAATGTGCCGAATGTGGTTAATTTGACTGAGCACGAATTGTCGGTTCTACCCGATGTGTTAGATGGACTTAAAACCATAGAACTGGAATGGAAAAGAGCTTACGAGAGCAATGATATCAGTGATATTAAGCGATTTTCTGCACAATTACTCTCATTGGGTGAAAAGCAACAATTTCGACCTGTGATCAACTATGCACAGCTATTGTTAAACAAACTCGAAGTGTTTGATATCAGTGGTATTGGCGAGACTATGACAGCATTTCCCGACCTCTGTCGACAACTTGAAGAGGGGTAAGCGAAAATCAGTATCTTGATGATTTGGCTGTAGCATCACGGGAACCTGACGCATCACCTGCCCGTAGTCTAATTTTGGCAATGAGGTTCCATAGGCGTTTTAGTTGATTACGATTGCCCTGTGCGACGGAAACCCCCTTCAGTGTAACCTGTTCAGCTAAGCCATAATCTTCCAGCTCCATATGCGTGAGCGCCAGTGAATAATAGACTTCGGGATCGCGGGGAGCGATACGTTGAGCCCGTTGTAAGCTACTCTGGGCAGCCCGGTAGTCTCCTGTTGCGCGAGATTGATCGGCATTATCCAGCAAGGCAATCACTGCCGAGTTTTGCTGCACCTGCGGTTGTTGGGCGGGTTCAGATTGGGGCCGAGGCTCAGCATCCGGCATTGGTGAAGTCTGAGCCGGTTCATCATAGGGCTCATATCTGTCGTCTTGCTGTGGCTGGGGCGGCTCTGTTCGATCAGAACGATCATCAACGGGTGGTTGCGGTTTATAAGTGGGCGCGACCGTACAGGCGGATACCAGTATTAATAAGCCAACAGTGATGAAAAAACGTGATGCTACAGCAGTCATAAGTTTTCCTTATTCAAACCAGTCCTTAATCCAGTCAATCGAGCGGGAGACGGGATCTTTTTCTTCATCCGACATGGCAGAACAGTCCGCACTGAGTTCGGGCTCAGTGCCTTTGATAAACGGTAATTGACGGGCGTTCTCACAATGTTCGGCTGAGAGTTTGCCATTATCGGGATCTATCCATAACCATTCAATGTTTTCCGGGGTAGCAGCATGAAATGATTCCAGAGGCTGCGAAGCCATAAACTGTTTCCAAACTTTAAGCGCACCACCGGACCCGGTAAATGGCAACGGGCTGTTGTCATCTTCTCCCAGCCAGACGACGGCAAGACGATTAGCACTGAAGCCGGCAAACCAGCTATCACGTTGGTCATCCGATGTGCCAGTCTTACCTGCAACATTAATTGATGCGGGCAGGCTCTGATAAATACTGCTTGCTGTGCCCGTGTGTGTGACCTCTTGCATCGCTGTTTGCAGCAAATAAATATCATCGGTATCCACAGTCTGTTTGAGCTGAAATGGATAGCTGGATAAAGCTGTGCCCTCACTATCTGTGACGGTTCGTATTGCTCTTGGTGGCATTTGAAAACCATTCGCTGCAATGGTTTGGTACATGGTTGCCACTTCAAGTGGAGATAGCCCCTGTGCTCCTAATAATAGAGAAGGATAGGCATCGAAACGACGTTTAACACCGAGTCGTACTAAGGTATCAATGACTTTATCCAATCCTATCTCCATGCCTAATCGTGCTGTGGAAATATTATAGGAATGTGCCAGTGCTTCGATGAACGTCACCTGTGAATGCGATTTCTTCCCGAAATTTTGGGGTTTCCATGTCTGGCCATTAGGTAAATCCAGAGTATATGCCGAGTCATCCAGAGGGCTGCTGAGAGTGTAACCCTGCTCCAAAGCGGTCAGGTAGACAGCTGGTTTAACCAGTGAACCGATAGGCCGCAAGGAGTCCAGCGCTCGGTTAAAGCCTTTATAGCGGGTGTTACGATCACCAATCACTGCGAGGACTTCACCGGTCTGGGGATCAGTTACAACCATGCTCCCCTGTAGTTTCTCAACCCGTTTACCATAGGCATTTTCGAGACTAGTAATAGTTGATTTTAAGGCTGTTTCAGCTTGACTCTGGGCAATAGGATCCAGACTGGTGAAAACACGTAAACCTTCTGAATTTAGATCATCATCGCGGTAGTGGCGACGCAGTTGTCGTTTCACCAAATCGAGGTACGCAGGATAGGCTTCTTTTAATAAGGTGCCTTTTTTGACAATATCCAGTGGCGCCGTTGATGCTTTTTGATATTGTTGCTGTGTGATTTCACCTTGTTCGCGTAAGACTTTCAGTACCAGATTTCGACGCGAGATTGCTCTTTCGGGATGACGACGAGGATCATAATAAGAAGGGCCCTTCACCATGCCTGCCATTAACGCCACTTGATGCAACTTGAGCTCTTGAATCGGCTGTGCGAAGAAATAATTAGCGCCCAGACCAAAGCCATGAATGGCGCGTGAACCATCCTGCCCCAGATATACCTCATTTAAATAAGCTTCGAGAATGTCTTCCTTGCTGTAATGTGCTTCCAGAAGAATTGCCATGGGCATTTCCAACAGCTTACGAATCAGACTGCGATCAGAAGTAAGATAGAAGTTTTTGATTAATTGCTGAGTGAGGGTGCTGCCGCCCTGGACAAAACCACCGGCTTTGATATTGGCGACCATCGCTCTGGCAATACCTTTAGGTGAAATACCGTGATGGTCATAGAAATCGCGATCCTCAATTGCTATCAAGGCATCAATCAGAGTCTGTGGGGCGTCCTCCAGTTTGATCAGGTCGCGGTCTTCATTATTGAGTGGATAAATGCCACCAATCAAAACGGGCTCGAGTCGGACCAGTGCCAGATCATTGCCACTGGTCTCACTCAGCGAGGTTACCGCACCGCGATTAAAATCGAGCACCAGTCTGCGAGCTGGTTCCCTGCCGTCGGTAAAGTTGAAACCACGCGTTGAAATGATAGCGCGTGATGAAGAGAATGCAGCTTGGCCTGGCTGTGAGGCTTTACTGACAATTTGATAGCCGAGGCCGCGTAATTCAACCTTTAAATCTTTAATCGAAAGCGGTGCGCCGGCATAGAGTTCTAACGGGCGTGCATATACTTTTGCAGGCACAGCCCAACGCTTGCCTTCAAACTGGCTTCGAATCTGTACGTCAAGAAATAACGTGAGCAAACCCAGTAATACCAGAAGCGTGAACAACACTTTGAATAAAGTGGATTTACTGATAAAGCCTGAGTGAGTCTTTTTATTGTTACGGCGTGGTGCTTTGCGCTTGGTAGATTTGCGAGTTTTTTTTTGAGCCATATATAATCGGTATGAGTTCGGGAATAATGAAATGCCACAGTAAATCATTCGTGTGTGTAATTCTGTTAATTGAGTGGCATCAATATGAACAATTATCACTTATGCTAACAGAGCATCCGTTAGCGACGCAGGTATTATCCTCCAGTGCACATTTTTTTGCTTGCGCTAAAATACAAGACTCAGCAGTGTAAGAGAGTAATTCAGCGGGTATCCGAGTAGCCTGAGATGACCAGTTTCTTCCCGCGATACAAAAGCCTATCCTGCCCTAACTCTGGTGGTAGCATGATTTCGCATTATTGAAATTGTCTGGTAATATGCAGAACTCCGAATGGGTTTCATAAAAAAATTTATCATCTGAAACCGCGAGAAACAGCAACTGTAGTGAGAGTTTATGGCTTTAGAGACACCAGTCTGTGACTTTGGCTTACCTGCCATTGATTTTTCTCTGCCGGGAACAGACGGCAAAGTTTGGACATTGGATGATTGCCGCGGTGAAAATGGTTTGTTGGTCATGTTCATCTGTAATCACTGTCCTTATGTTCAGGCAGTTATTGAACGCTTAGTTCGTGACACCAATGAACTCAAACAGATGGGTATGAATTCGGTCGCCATTATGTCGAACGATGTGAATGAATATCCTGAAGACTCTTTCGACAATATGAAGCGTTTTGCGCAGGAACATGAGTTTTCATTTCCTTATTTATATGATGAAACACAGCAGATCGCCCAGCAATATGGGGCCGTCTGCACCCCTGACTTTTTCGGGTATAACAAAGACCTGCAGTTACAATACCGCGGTCGTCTGGATGCCAGCAGGAAAGAAGCTGCAGCAACGGATGTAAGACGAGATCTGTTTGAAGCTATGCAACAGGTCACTGAAACAGGCCACGGCCCGGAAAATCAAATACCTAGTATGGGTTGCTCGATAAAATGGCGAGCAGCTTAACTTTTTTTAATAGGAGAATGTAGAAAATGGCTACACGTAGACATTTAGCTAATGCAATCCGTGCTTTAAGTATGGATGCAGTACAAAAGGCGAATTCTGGTCACCCAGGTGCGCCTATGGGTATGGCGGATATCGCCGAGGTGTTGTGGAACGATCATATGAAACACAACCCTAATAACCCAAATTGGGCTGACCGTGATCGTTTTATCTTGTCTAACGGCCACGGTTCTATGTTGATTTATTCATTGCTGCACCTGTCAGGTTACGACTTGCCAATGGATTCACTCAAATCATTCCGCCAGCTGCACTCACAATGTGCGGGTCACCCGGAATATGGTTATGCACCAGGTATCGAAACAACCACTGGTCCTCTGGGTCAAGGTATTACCAACGGTGTTGGTTTTGCTATGGCTGAAAAACTGATGGCGGATCAGTTCAACAAACCAGGCCATGACATTGTTAACCACAACACATACGTGTTCATGGGCGACGGCTGTCTGATGGAAGGTGTTTCACATGAAGCGTGTGCACTGGCCGGTACTTGGGGTCTGGGTAATCTGATCGCATTCTGGGATGACAACAACATCTCTATCGATGGTCACATCGATGGTTGGTACACAGACGATACGGTTAAACGTTTTGAATCATATGGCTGGCACGTTCAATCAGTAGATGGTCATGACTCAGACGCTATTAACGCTGCTATCGAAGCGGCGAAGAAAGTCACTGACAAACCTTCTCTGATCTGTACTAAAACCATCATCGGTTTCGGCTCGCCAAACAAATCTGCAAGCCATGACTGCCACGGTGCTGCGCTGGGTGATGAAGAAGTTGCATTGACTCGTAAAGAGTTGGGCTGGGAATCTGAGCCATTTGTTATCCCTGAAGATGTATACGCAGGTTGGGATGCAAAAGCGAAAGGCGATTCAGCTGAAGCAGAATGGAACAAAAAGTTCGATGCGTATGCTGCTGAATACCCAGAACTGGCTGCAGAATTCAAACGTCGCATGGCGGGTGAGTTGCCAGCTAACTGGAAAGAAGCGACTGACAAAATGATCGCTGCGATCAACGAAGATGCGCCAAGCGTAGCATCTCGTAAAGCATCGCAAATGGTTATCACAGAGTTAGCACCTGTGTTGCCTGAATTTTTGGGCGGCTCTGCTGACTTGACAGGTTCTAATCTGACAAGTTGCCCAAGCTTTAAACACGTTTCTGGTAAAGAGCCAGGTAACTACATCTCATACGGTGTACGTGAATTTGGTATGTTCGCGATCATGAATGGTATGGCATTGCACGGTGGTCTGATTCCATTCGGTGGTACGTTCCACATGTTCTCTGACTATGCTAAGTCTGCATTGCGTATGGCTGCATTGATGAAGATCCGTACCATCGCTGTTCTGACCCATGACTCTATCGGTCAGGGTGAAGATGGTCCGACTCACCAACCAATCGAAAATACAGCCGGTCTGCGTTACATCCCGAACATGGATGTATGGCGTCCTTCAGATGCAACTGAAGTTGCTGTCGCTTGGACTGCTGCTGTCGAACGTATGGATGGTCCTTCAAGCCTGGTATTCAGCCGTCAGGGTATCCCTGGTCGTAAACACGAAGCAGCTGATTTCGATGCAATCCGTAAAGGTGCATATGTGCTGTCTGAAGCAGAAGGTGGCGCAGCTGACGTGATTATTATTGCGACAGGTTCTGAAGTTGATTTGGCTGTTAAAGCACAGGAAGAACTGAAAGCAGACGGTGTAAAAGCACGCGTTGTTTCTATGCCTTCAACCAATGTGTTTGATCGCCAAGACCAAGCATACAAAGATAGCATTCTGACACCGGGTGTTAAGCGTGTTTCTGTTGAAGCTGGTGTGACTGACTTCTGGGCGAAATATGTTGGTCTGGAAGGCGGAAGTGTTGGTATTAACACCTTCGGTGAATCAGCCAAAGGTCCAGATCTGTTCAAACACTTCGGTTTCACTGTTGAAAACGTAGTTAAAACAGTCAAAGACGTACTGTAATCTTTTAGGTTACTTATACGTTCATATAAAAATAACCAGTGGGCTTCACGGCCCACTGGTTTTTTTTTATCTGGTATTTTCAGGTTTAAAAAGTGTAATCTGATCAGATTGTAGTTTTTAGACAATAAATGAATTTAAGAGGATTTAGCATGACGATTCGAGTAGGTATTAATGGTTTTGGCCGTATTGGACGTATGGCTTTTCGCGCAGCGATAAAAGATTTCACGGATATTGAAGTTGTTGCTATCAATGATCTATTGGATCCTGAATACCTTGCTTACATGCTCAAATATGACTCGGTCCATGGACGATTTCATGGCGAAATTGATGTTAAAGACGGTAATTTAGTGGTTAATGGTAAAACGATTCGTATCACTGCTGAACGTAATCCGGCTGATTTAAAATGGGATGAAGTGGGTGCGGATCTGGTGATTGAGTGTACCGGCTTCTTCCTGACAGAAGATAGCTGTCAGGCCCATATCGAAGCAGGGGCTAAGAAAGTGGTGCAGTCAGCGCCTTCCAAAGATCATACACCGATGTTTGTTTATGGTGTGAATCACAAGGACTATGACGGTCAGTCCATTGTTTCAGCCGCTTCCTGCACGACCAATGCGTTGGCACCGGTTGCTAAAGTATTACACGACAGTTTTGGCATCAAGCGCGGTTTGATGACGACGGTACATGCGGCAACGGCAACACAGAAAACAGTGGATGGCCCATCGATGAAAGATTGGCGTGGTGGTCGTGGTATTTTGGAAAATATCATTCCGTCATCAACCGGTGCAGCTAAAGCGGTGGGTAAAGTCTTACCTGACCTGAATGGAAAACTGACTGGTATGGCATTTCGCGTGCCTACGTCAGATGTCTCTGTTGTTGACCTGACTGTTGAACTGGAGAAAGACACCAGCTACGACGCGATTTGCCAGGCTATGCAAAAAGCGGCACAGGGCGAGTTGAAAGATGTGCTGGGCTATACTGAAGAAAACGTCGTGTCGACCGATTTCCGTGGACATACTGCACCATCTAACTTTGATGCCGGTGCCGGTATTGCGCTGGATGGTACGTTTGTCAAAGTAGTTGCCTGGTACGATAATGAATATGGCTATACATGCAACATGATGCGTCTCGTGCAGCATGTTGGTTAGTCATTATTCGGTATAACTGATGTAATTTAATCAAGGCTTCCTGGTCACAGGAAGCCTTTTTTATGCCCCCTGAAAAGTAGGTGAGCGTTATACTGATATGCCTGCTCACTGTTTTAAATTTTTTGACGAGGAAGTTTTCATATGTCCGTAATCAAGATGGCTGACCTGGATCTGACCGGCAAGCGAGTCCTAATCCGACAAGATCTCAATGTGCCCCTAAAAAAGGGTGTGGTTGCAGATGGAACTCGTATTCATGCGTCTTTGCCGACAATCAAGGCTGCATTGGACGCTGGAGCCAGGGTCATGATTATGTCCCATCTCGGACGACCCACGGAAGGTGAGTACGAGCATCAGTACTCGATGGCGCCTGTAGCCAATTACCTGTCGGCGTTATTAAAACAACCGGTCAGACTGGAACAAAACTGGCTCGAACCCGACTTCATTCCGGTAGAACAGGGTGAAGTTGTGTTGTGCGAAAACGTCCGCTTCAATATGGGTGAAAAAGCGAATGATGAAGCATTATCGAAACGTATGGCAAGAATGTGTGACGTGTTTGTGATGGATGCCTTTGGTACTGCTCATCGAGCTCAGGCCTCAACACATGGCGTGGCAAAATATGCACCAATAGCCTGTGCGGGACCTTTACTTGCCGGCGAACTGGAAGCTCTGGGTAAAGCTCTGGATAATCCAGCCCGTCCTTTGGTGGCAATTGTAGGAGGCTCTAAAGTATCCACTAAGCTGTCAGTGCTTGAAACCTTATCCAAAAAAGTCGATCAATTGATAGTGGGTGGAGGTATTGCGAATACCTTTATTGCGGCTGATGGTGGCAATGTAGGTAATTCTTTGTATGAAAAAGATTTGATTGATACCTGTAAAAGCTTACAGGCCGATGCACAATCACGAGGTGGCGATATCCCGGTACCGACTGATGTCGTGTGCGGCAAAAAGTTTGCTGAGAATGCAGAGGCCGAGACAAAAGCGGTTGCTGATGTGCAGGACGATGATATGATATTCGATATTGGTCCAAAAACTGCCAAAAAGTTGGTAGAGATTCTTAAAAACGCAGGCACTATTGTCTGGAATGGACCGGTCGGTGTATTTGAATTTACCCAATTTGGAGAAGGCACCAAAGAAATCGCTATGGCGATTGCTGAGTCCGATGCCTTCTCGATAGCCGGTGGTGGTGATACGCTGGCGGCGGTGTCCAAATACCATATCAGCGACGATGTTTCCTATATTTCCACTGGCGGCGGTGCTTTCCTGGAGTTCCTGGAAGGTAAGAAGCTGCCTGCTGTTGAGATTTTAGAACAACGCGCTGCCTCAAGTTAAATTAAGGAGTTCATAGTGACGGCCATTAGACGAACAAAAATTGTTGCGACTCTGGGGCCAGCCACGCAAAGCCCGGCAGTATTGGATGCCATGTTTGACGCCGGCATGAATGTGGTGCGACTGAATTTTTCTCATGGCGATCCCAATGCACATATTGGACTGGCTAATCTCGTCCGCGAACGTGCTAAAAAAAGTAATAAGCCGGTCGGTATTCTTGCAGATCTACAGGGTCCCAAGATTCGTATTGCGCGATTCAAAAATGCCAAAGTGAATTTAAAAGAGGGCGATTATTTCGTTCTTAATGCCGACCTTGATACGAATGCTGGCGATGAGCAGCAAGTTGGTATTGATTACAAAGCCCTGCCTGATGATGTCGCTGCGGGCGATATCCTATTACTTGATGATGGCCGTATTGTATTGATGGTGGATAAGGTCGAAGGACCAAAAATCACAACGCAAGTGACAGTTGGTGGTGAACTATCCAATAACAAAGGGATTAATCGTCAAGGTGGTGGTTTATCTGCCGCCGCTTTAACGGATAAAGACAAACAGGACATTATCACTGCGGCAAAATTGGAAGCCGATTATCTTGCTGTTTCTTTTCCACGATCAGCCGATGACATTCACGAAGCTCGACGTTTGTTAAAAGAAGCAGGTGGTCATGCCGCTATTGTTGCCAAGATTGAACGTGCAGAAGCCCTGGATGCGATTGAGGAAATCATTATTGCGTCAGATGCCATAATGGTTGCGCGCGGTGATTTGGGTGTAGAAATGGGAGATGCAGCATTGCCACCGATACAGAAACGTATTATCGGGATGGCACGACGAATGAACCGCATTACCATCACTGCCACGCAAATGATGGAATCGATGATCCAAAATCCGATCCCTACCCGGGCTGAAGTGTTTGATGTGGCCAATGCCGTTCTGGATGGCACAGACGCGGTTATGCTTTCCGGTGAAACGGCTGTCGGTAAAAACCCAATCAAAACGATTGCCTCAGTGCACCGTATTTGTTTACAAGCTGAACAGGAGCGTGAGATCCGTGTTTCCCGCCACCGGATCGATTCGCATTTTGAGCAGATGGATGAAGCGATTGCGATGGGAGCCATGTATCTTGGCAATCACCTGAGTGTAAAAGCTATTGCTGCGTTAACGGAATCCGGCTCTACCACATTATGGATGTCACGTATCAGCTCAGGCATTCCGATTTTTGCAATGACACCCCATGAATATAC
Source organism: Methylophaga sp. (assembly GCF_965655755.1). Classification (GTDB taxonomy): domain Bacteria; phylum Pseudomonadota; class Gammaproteobacteria; order Nitrosococcales; family Methylophagaceae; genus Methylophaga. Next base: position 51,532 of record NZ_CBFHHW010000011.1, read on the forward strand.
CGCCAGAAGAGTGACGCTATATCGCGGTGTTTATCCCATTCTGTTTTCACGTACTCACGATGATCACGTCACACTAAATCGTGACATGATTGACGAACTGGAGCGTCGCGGCGTAGTGACTGAGGGTGATATAGTAATCATTACAAAAGGTGATCTTGAAGTGGCCGGTAGTACCAATGCACTTAAGTTGGTGCAGGTAGGCTCCATGATCGAACCTCAGAATAAACAACAAAGCTGCGAATAAACCGCAGTTTCTAGCTAGGGAGGAAATATGGCTCTCGTTTCATTGCGCCAATTGTTGGATTATGCAGCTGAACATGAATTTGGTATACCCGCCTTTAATGTCAGCAACATGGAACAGGTGCACGCGATTATGCAGGCTGCAGACGCCGTGGATAGCCCCGTGATTATGCAGGGCAGTGCTGGTGCACGCTCGTATGCCGGTGAGCCGTTTCTCAGGCATCTTATTGAAGCCGCGGTTGAACAATATCCACATATTCCGCTAGTAATGCATCAGGATCATGGTGCTGCTCCCCACATCTGTGCTCGTTCTATTCAGTCCGGATTTAGCTCTGTAATGATGGATGGTTCACTACTGGAAGATATGAAGACCCCTTCAGAATTTGACTACAATGTCAGAGTGACCCGCACAGTGACGGATATGGCTCATGCCTGTGGGGTTTCAGTTGAGGGTGAACTTGGTTGTCTGGGTTCATTGGAAACAGGCATGATGGGCGAAGAAGATGGTCATGGTGCTGAAGGCGCTTTAGATCACAGCTTATTGCTCACTGATCCGGATGAGGCAGTCGAATTCGTCAAATTGACCGAAGTAGATGCGCTGGCTGTCGCGATTGGCACGAGTCATGGCGCCTATAAATTTAGCCAGCCTCCCACCGGTGATATTCTGGCAATAAGCCACTTGAAAACATTGCAGAAAAAGCTGCCAAGCACCCATTTCGTCATGCATGGTTCCAGTTCGGTACCACAGGACTGGTTGAAGATTATCAATACCCATGGTGGCGATATTGGCCAGACCTATGGTGTACCGGTGGAAGAAATAGTCGAAGGCATCAAATACGGTGTGCGTAAGGTCAATATTGATACCGACCTTCGCATGGCATCAACAGGCGCAGTTCGGCAGTTTCTGATGGATGAGTCTAACAAAGCGGTTTTTGACCCTCGTAAATTTCTCAAAGCATCAACACAAGCAATGCAGACGATATGCCAATCACGGTATGAAGCATTTGGTAGTGCCGGTCATGCCAGTAAAATTAAGGCAATACCATTGAGTAAGATGGTTGAACATTACGCCGCAGGGGATTTGAAACCTGAATTGCGTTAATAGCTTTTACCATGTGTTCAGATTGTGCGATTCCCAAAGCTTTTTTGTAAAAAACCAATCAGTTGCGAGAGAATCGATGTAATGCGTTAAACTATAGGTTTTGAACTCTTAGGAATTTATTCTGTGCAACAGATTCTAGCGATTGCTGCTGGTGGTGCAGTAGGTGCAGTGTTGCGATTCATTCTCTCCAATAATATCTATCGAGTTGTAGGTAGGGACTTTCCTTACGGCACGATGGCTGTTAATGTTCTCGGCTCGCTGCTAATGGGATTTTTATTCATCACGATGGTGGAAAGACAAATTGTTTCCGTTGAATGGCGGTCAGCGATTCTAGTCGGCCTTCTTGGTGCATTTACCACGTTTTCGACATTTTCTATGGAAACGATAGCTTTGCTGGAAGATGGCGAACTCTTAAGAGCGATGATGAACGTCATTTTAAGCGTTTTATTTTGTCTGGTTGCAACATGGGTTGGTATCAGTGTTGGGAGACAGTTATGAAGCGTATAGATGTGATAATGGTCCGGGTTTATCTTGCCGATGGGCGCGATCAGGTAAACAAAACACTTCGGTGGATGGAAAAATCGGATGTGCGTGGCTTTACTGTTTTTCGTGGCGTCGCTGGCTTAGGAAGTGACCATAAGCTTCACAAAGCGTCGATATTGGATTTGTCGTCAGAATTACCTGTCGTTATTGAATTTTATGATATCCCTGAGCGGGTAAACCTGATAATTGAACAACTGGAGGGTATGGTCAAACCGGACCACATCGTGAGTTGGCCTGCACAATCTGGAATTTAGAACATGTTAGACCCGAAAATATTAAGAAATGAAACCGAGAAAGTGGCAAAAGAACTTGCTCGTCGTGGTTTTCAACTGGACTTAGAGCAGTTGGCGCAACTGGAGCAAGATCGAAAAACAGCCCAGTTGGCAGCACAGGAACTTCAGACAGAACGTAACAGCCGTTCCAAAAATATAGGTAAAGCGAAAGCGGCCGGTGAAGATATTGCGCCGTTACTTAAAGAAATTGAAGATCTGGGTGATCGGCATAAAACAGCGGAAGCAGAACTGAGCGCTGTCCTTGAAAAGATCAACGATATTGCAATGGGCATTCCCAATATTCCAAATGCTGATGTGCCAGTAGGGAATGACGAGGACGATAACGAAGAAATATTACGTTGGGGCGAGCCTCGCCAATTTGATTTTGAGCCTAAAGATCATATTGATTTAGGTGCTGATCTCAACGGCATGGACTTTGAAACGGCAGCAAAAATCAGTGCCGCTCGATTTGTCACTTTATCCGGTCCGTTAGCAAAGTTACAACGCGCTTTAACGCAGTTTATGCTCGATACCCACAGTGAAGAGCATGGTTATACAGAAACCTATGTCCCGTATCTGGTCAATGCTGATTCCTTACGTGGCACGGGGCAATTGCCTAAGTTTGAAGAAGATTTATTCAAAGTGGATGATGGTCAGTTTTACCTGATCCCCACGGCTGAAGTGCCGGTCACCAATATTGTCCGTGACACGATCACTGAAAATGCCTCGCTACCGTTGAAATTTGTAGCACATACGCCTTGTTTTCGAAGTGAAGCAGGATCACATGGTCGCGATGTGCGTGGTTTAATACGTCAGCATCAGTTTGAAAAAGTGGAGTTAGTGCAAATTGTTCGTCCGCAGGACTCTGCAGCGGCACATGAAGAGCTAACAGCCCATGCCGAAAAAATTCTTCAAATGCTGGAGTTGCCTTACCGTAAGGTCAATCTGTGTACAGGTGATCTGGGGTTCTCATCTACTAAAACGTACGATCTGGAAGTGTGGTTACCCAGCCAGGATACCTATCGTGAAATATCATCCTGCAGTAATTTCGGTGACTTTCAGGCGCGACGTTTACAAGCTCGCTGGCGGAATCCTGAAACCGGTAAACCTGAGTTGGTACATACCCTGAATGGTTCAGGGCTGGCAGTCGGACGTACCCTGTTGGCGATATTGGAAAATCATCAACAAGTGGATGGTTCTATAACTATTCCGGAGGCATTGCGACCTTATATGGGTGGTCGGGAAAAAATCAGTGCTTGAATTCAGCCTGCTCCAGAAAATTATTATCTGGGCGATTCCGGTTCTGTTTGCGATTACCTTGCATGAGGTTGCGCATGGTTGGGTGGCACTTAAGTTAGGGGATAGAACGGCTCAAATGATGGGGCGCCTGACATTGAATCCGATCAAACATGTGGATCCGATTGGGACTTTATTAGTGCCTGGGCTATTGTTACTGATGAGCGGTTTTGTTTTTGGTTGGGCGAAACCCGTACCGATCAGCTATCAAAACCTACGTAAGCCTAAAACGGATATGGCCTGGGTCGCTCTTGCAGGGCCGACCGCGAATCTGGTGATGGCGACGATCTGGGCATTAGTCGTGAAGATAGGTCTATTTCTGGCGCAATCAGGTGTTGTGATGGGTGAGGCAATGATGTTTATGGGCGTTGCCGGGGTCCTCATTAATGCGATGCTGATGATGCTCAATTTGTTACCACTCCCACCTCTCGATGGAGGCAGAGTCTTGGTGAGCGTGTTGCCAGGCCCGATGGGCTGGCAGGTGAGCCGTATGGAACCGTATGGATTTTTTATTTTGCTGGCGTTGTTGTATTTCGGCATCCTCGGCATGGTTTTGTGGCCTTTGATCAGTGGCTTGTTGAACGTGCTGGCACTGATTTTTAGTTTGCCACCTCAAATATTCAGCATTTTATAGCGCTGGTCAGGCTAATATCAGGAGAACATTTTGGATACAGTAGCTTTACAGTCCCGTCGAATTGTTTCAGGCATGCGTCCTACCGGACGATTGCATCTGGGTCATTATCACGGTGTACTGAAAAACTGGATCAAGTTACAGCATGAGTTTGACTGCTTCTTTTTTGTTGCGGACTGGCATGCGTTAACTACTCATTACGAAGAAAGTGATGTTATTGAAGACAGTGTCTGGGAAATGGTCATGGATTGGCTGGCAGCCGGTATTGAACCTTCAGCGGCGTCATTATTTCTGCAGTCAAAAGTACCGGAACATGCAGAGCTGCACTTGTTACTGTCGATGATGACGCCGTTATCTTGGCTTGAACGCGTTCCGACGTATAAAGATCAGCAGGAAAAGTTAAAAGAAAAAGATTTATCGACCTATGGTTTTCTCGGTTATCCCCTGCTGCAGAGTGCTGATATTCTGATTTATCGTGCCGGCCAGGTACCTGTTGGTGAAGATCAGGTTGCCCATGTTGAGTTAACACGAGAAGTAGCACGACGCTTTAATCACCTTTACGGTCGTGAGAAAGATTTCGAAGAAAAAGCGGAATCGGCAATTAAAAAAATGGGTAAGAAAAACGCCAAGCTTTATAACAATCTTCGGAAAGCCTATCAGGAACAGGGGGATGGTGAGGCATTAGCCACAGCTCGTGCGCTGTTGAAAAATCAACAGAATCTTGCTCTGGGTGATATGGAACGTTTATTCGGCTATCTGGAAGGTGCGGGTAAAGTTATTTTGCCGGAACCCAAAGCGTTACTGACGCCAGCGTCCAAAATGCCTGGGCTGGATGGTCAAAAGATGTCTAAATCTTACGGCAATACGATTTCTCTTCGTGAGCCGGAAGACGCACTGGCAGATAAGATTAAACGTATGCCGACGGATACCAATCGTGTACGTCGAAGTGACCCGGGTGATCCAGATCGCTGTCCGGTCTGGCAGTTGCATGAAGTCTATGCCACCGAAGATCAAAAACAATGGGTCCAGGAAGGCTGCCGAAGTGCGGGTATTGGTTGTCTGGATTGCAAAGGGCCACTAATTGATGCTGTGACAGCAGAGCTGAAGCCGATTCGTGAACGGGCCAATGATTTTAGTCAGCATCCGGAGGATGTACGTCGTATTATTGATGATGGTACAGCTGCAGCGCGCGAAGTAGCGCAAGAAACTCTCATAGAAGTCAGATCCGCTATGGGTCTGAATTATAAATAAAGGTCACTCAGGTTATTTATGGCTGAACGAATTCAAAAAGTACTGGCACGGGCTGGTTATGGCTCCAGACGTCAGGTTGAAACCTGGATCAAAGAGGGCAAGGTTAGCTGTAATGGCGAAACGGCGACATTGGGTGACCAAATCAGCGAAGGCGACAGACTGAAACTGGATAATAAACCTCTGTCACCGAAGCGCCTTTGGCAACAACCGCAACAAGTCATCCTATACAACAAACCTGTAGGTGAAGTCTGCACCCGGAATGATCCAGAAGGACGTCGTACAATCTTTCAGGCTTTGCCTACGCCAGAGCAGGGACGTTGGGTCAGTGTGGGCCGATTGGATTTAAACACCAGCGGTCTGATCATATTGACGACAGATGGTGAATTAGCTAACCGTTTGATGCATCCTTCTAATGAGATGGACCGTGAATACGCCGTCCGTGTACTTGGTGAAGTAACACCAGAGATCATGCAGAATCTGCGTGATGGCGTCATGCTGGAAGACGGCGAAGCACATTTTGCCGATATTCAGGAGTCCGGTGGTGAAGGAGCCAATCACTGGTACCACGTGGTGATCCAGGAAGGTCGTAACCGTGAAGTGAGACGTTTATGGGAAAGTCAGGGTGTACAGGTCAGTCGTCTGATGCGGGTTCGTTATGGGCCGATTATTATCCCGAATAACCTGCGTATGGGTCATTGGACCAAAGTGGAAGGTGCCGATCTGGACCATCTCTATGAACAAGCAGGTATGAAACCAATACAGGTAGAGAAAACCGGCAAAAGACAGCAAAAAGCGGTCAGAAATCAGGCAACAGCCAAAAAAGAATCGCCTTACCGCGGCAAAAAACAGCCACAGGAAAAAACATCGAAACGATCACCACGGATTCGGGGCCGATAGAGCTACTATGCTTCTGCGATAGCGGGAGCACAGACAGTGACATTCCGGCCTGTCTGTTTGGCCTGATACAAGGCCATGTCAGCGCGTTCGAATAGGTGGTAGCCTTGCTCTTCAGCTTGAAGTTGTGCAATACCTAAACTGACGGTGAATCCGAAACTCCGCTTGCCGTCGTGACAGAGGATCTCTGATACGGCGATACGGATACGTTCAGCCACAATGCTGGCAGATTCACTATTGGTATTATTCAGTAGCAATACAAACTCTTCACCACCAAAGCGATATGCCACGTCACTGAGACGAAGGGTTTGAATAATCGTATCGGCCAATACTTTCAAGGCACGATCGCCACTATTATGACCATAGTTGTCATTAATGGCTTTGAAGTTATCAATATCTAGTATGACGAGTGTCAGATCTTGATTGTGACGTCTTGCTAAATCAACTTCCCGAGTAAGACTACTTTCATATGCTGCGCGATTACCCAGCCCGGTTAGACTGTCTTTTAATGCTGACGCTAGTGCTTGCCGGTATAACAAGCAATTTCGAATCGGGTAGACCAGCAGGCAGAGTAAATCTTCCAGCAGCTTGATATCGTTGTCCGTGAATTTATGTCTTCGCGTCAGTGTCAGGTCACCGAGATAACTACCATTCATTTCCAGTTTGTAGTGACAGCGATGATGATGTGCTTTGTCACTGTCGACCTGGCAGACACCCTGATGTAGAAAATGGAAACTATCGAAACCGAGAATGCCTTGCGTCTGTTCCTGAAACAGGGCGAGTAATTCTTCCAACATCAATGTGGTTTGCAGAATGCTGGGCAGGCGGGCAAAGACCTTTGCTGTCGTTTCAGTTTTGGTCGTTTCTATATTTTGATTAGCATTACGGCCTCCCTCAAGTAAGGTAAGTTTTGCCGTTCCACTATGTATCTGATGTTCCATATAAGCACATCCTTAACAAGATTAATAATTAACTTGCTATAAGTGTGCCAATTAAATTTTATTGAATAAAATCAGGTATATAGAAAATAACGTCAGAGAATTGACGATCGAAGAGATCAAGTTTTACCGGGTTTGTCTGTGACCCTGGTCACATAATAAATTAAGATATTGCAGGGCAATTTCATCAGCTTCAGGTAATTCAGTTGGATCCTTAGCCGGAAAGGCGCGTGCAAATAATTCTGTTTTGGTATCGCCGGGGTCGATGCAGTGAACGGCTACATGAGCTTGCGCTTCCAATTCGTCACTCAGTTGAGCTGCAAAGGCTTCAGTTGCAGCCTTGCTGATGCCATATGCACCCCAATAGGCTTTATGGCTGTGCGAATCGGTTGTAAAAATTAATGTGCTGCTCTGTTGTTTCTTAAGCAAAGGCAAGCAAGCCTTGGTAAGTAAAACAGCCGCTGTAAGATTGATATGCAGGGTTTCCAACCAGGTTTGAGTATCCTGATGTTCAACCGGTGCAAGTTGTCCCAGCGTTGCGGCACAATGAATGACAGCATCAAGACGCCCAAAATTATCACTAATGCTTGTGGCTAACTGTTGATAGTCAGGCTCGCTCGCGCCCTTAAGATCGAGAGGATAAATGGCAGGCGTACTGAAACCAGCCTGTTCAACCTCATCATAGACTTTTTCCAGCAGTTTAAGCTGCTTGTCCAGCAGAATAACTGTAGCGCCCTGAGCGGCGCAGGCTTTGGCTACTGAGGCACCGATGCCGCGGGCGGCACCGGTGATAAGAATTATGTGATCGTTGAGCTGATCGCCCTCAGCGGGGTGTTGCATCAAGCTTAGTTAGCCGGGATGAACTGGCTATATTTTGCAACGCCGTTTTGGAATTGCACAGCAGTGATGCCATCTTCACCGTGCCATTCGTGAAGAGTAACAGTCAGAGCATCAATCTTATGTGTTTGAGTCACATCAGGTTCACCCCATTTTGCTATAGCTTCTTCTTCTGTCATGCCTTCAGCAGAGACAGTTTCTTCATCAGCAGTAGCTTCATCACCTGAAGTTGCCATTTCTTCCGACGACATTTCTTCAGCGGGTGCGGATTCTTGAGTGCTGCTATCGTCACCACAGGCAACTAAAAACAGACCCATGAATAAAGCGATAAACATTAAACGAATATGGTTCAACATGGTATTCCCTATTGTTATAAGTGTAAAAATTTTGAGTATAGCAATCGACTACAAGCTTAGCGACTAGCGTGCTGATGTTCCATTAACTGGGTCGCAGTTTGCTCACCGTTTATGATAGCGCCTTCCAACGTTGCTGGGTAGCCATTCTTTATATAATCGCCGGCGAGCCATAAGCCCATAATCTCAGTCCGATTGTTGGGCCTTTGTTGCTCAATGTCAACGTTGCAGGCAAAAGTGGCTCGTTTTTCACGGATAACATAGGCCTCATAGGGCGCCGCTGGCAACTTAGGCATAAGCCATTTAATTTCTTTTGCGACCTTTTCAACCAGAGCGGCTTTATCAAGACGTTCGTGCTCGCCGGGACCGCTGATGACCACGGTAACCAGTCCCGGTTTTATGTCATGACGCTCGAATAACCACTGACTGATGGTGCCTGACAGACCGACGATAGGCTGAGACAGCCGAATATCGGATGAGTATTGCAAATACACCGTGGTAATCGGATAACTACCAGGGTCGGTAAATGAGATGTGTGGTGTTAACAATGACTGGCTTGCTTTTGGATTGGTAGCAACGATGACATGATCTGCTGGAATAAATACTTCATTCTCGAGCGTAATACCTGTGATCGCTTTATTGTGGATGTTCAATTGTTTTACACGTGACTGTCGGCTAATTTTGCCGCCATGGTGTTCAATAAATGCCGCTGCGTGATGCGGTACGCTATCACCCAAGGGGTGAGTTGTGAGCAGTAAATCTGTGTTACGCCGTTTACGGAAGGTTTCCGTCAGAACGTGAGAAAAGACTTTGGCTGAAGCATGCTCTATGGGCGTGTTGAGCATGGCCAAACATAAAGGCTCCCATAGTTGCTCTACCAGCCTTGCTGACTGTTTATGCTGACTTAGCCAGCTTTTTACACTGAGGTCATGTTTCTTCGATAAGCCCTGGCACGCTACTAATAGTTGAGATACCTGCTTGAAAACAGTGAAGCCATTATCACGCCATAATTGCCAGGCAACGCTGAGAGGCCAGGGTAAGGTCTTACCGGCGTTAATAAGCAGGGGCGCGTAGTTTGGGTGATGGATAGTTAAATCAAGTGACTTACGCTGGAATAAGACTGACTCACTGGCACCGACGGTTTTCAGCAGGTCAAGAGTGCGAGAATAGGCACCGATAAGCAGATGCTGACCATTATCAACATCCAGTCCCTGCCATGATATATTCCGGGCTCTTCCACCAAGTTGCTTTGCCGCTTCGAAAAGATGCACTGTTTCGCCCATTTGAGTGAGCCGGACTGCTGCTGCCAGGCCACTCCAGCCACCTCCTACGATGATGGTTGTCATTGAGCGTATTTTTTTTCTTTACGTGCGGTTCGCCATGCTAACCAGAGTTTTCTTATGGGGGTCAGCGATACCCGATGTTTCATCACCTGAAAGCCTTCACGTTCGAGTTCATCCAGTGTGGTTTCATAAATGGCAGACATGATCAGACCGGTGCGTTGTTCATAGCGATCTTCTTCAGGCAGAGCAGTTTTCGCTTCCAGATAAAACTGGCGGGCACGTTCTGCCTCGAATGTTAATAAGTCGGTAAGTTCAGGCGATTGTCTGAAAGCAAGAATATCCGCACTGGTGACACCAAACCGGTCGAGATCTTCCTGTGGCAGGTAAATACGACCTCGTTCAGCGTCTTCCCGGACATCACGGATGATATTGGTCATCTGAAAGGCTAGTCCAAGTTTTTCAGCATATTTGAGCGTTTTTCTGTTTTGGTAACCAAAGATTTCAGCAGCAAGCAAGCCGACAACGCTCGCGACACGGTGACAATAGAGTGCCAGATGTTTGAAAGCGACATAGTCTTGCTGGTGCAAATCCATTTCCATGCCATCAATGATTTCCATGAAGTATTCCTGATGCAGCTCAAAGTGTTGCAATGAGACTTGCAAAGCTTTACCAACAGGATGAGTCGCTGTACCGTTGAAGGTGTGTGCAATTTCAGTTCGCCACCAGGCTAGAGTTTTTGCAGCAACTTCCGGATCGGCTATTTCATCGACAGCATCATCGACTTCACGACAGAAGGCATAGAGAGCGGTAATGGCCTGTCTTTTCTGAGCCGGCAAAAACATAAAGCTATAGTAAAAGCTGGAGCCGCTTTTTGCCGCTTTATCTTTGCAGTATTCGTCAGGCGTCATTTTTGTAAACGTTCCACTATTTCGCCTTGAATCAAATGAGATTCAA
>NZ_CBFHHW010000012.1:0-22490 GCF_965655755.1 Methylophaga sp.
TAAGTTCTCAAGTTCCAGCCCACATCGGTGTTTTGTATGCCAATTCGTAGAGCGCGCTTCGAAGGGGTGCTGTACATGGAGAATAACCTGGCCAGCGGGGTCTTTACTGAGGATCGAGTGGAGGTGATACGCTTGCTGACGGCTCAGGCATCAGTCGCGATTGAGAACGCGTATCTCTACGAGCAGGTGCAGGAACACTCTCGAACTTTGGAAGACAAAGTGGCTGAACGGACTGCGCGTCTGGAGCAGCTCAATCAGGAACTGCAAGGGATTGCTGACTGTGACGGCTTGACCGGCGTCGCAAACCGGCGCAAGGGCGACGCCTATTTGGCAGAGGTGTGGACACGTTTGCGGCGTGAAGAGCGGCCGCTATCAGTCATCATGCTCGATGTAGATCACTTCAAAGCCTATAACGACAACTATGGTCATCAGGCCGGAGATGACTGCCTGGTGCTGCTGGCAGAAACGATACGTGCGCAGTTGCTACGACCCGCGGATCTGGTTGCCCGATACGGTGGAGAGGAATTCATTCTCATCCTGCCTGATACCGATCGTGAGGGTGTGGTTGAGGTGGGGGAGAAAATCCGCCTTGCGATAGAGGCGCTGGCGATCACTCACGCGCATTCTTCGGTTGACCCAGTGGTTACCGTGAGTGCCGGGACTGCCACCATAGTGCCTGAGTCAAGAGCGGGAGTAGAAAGTCTGCTTCGTGAAGCGGATATCGCGCTTTACCGAGCTAAGCGTATGGGCCGCAATCAGGTGCATTCGGCACCTTTGGCTTCGATGGGATAATAGCGGTGACCCCAACTGCGTAGATGTTAAATCTGGGCTTGCTTATACACTGGCGGGAGCCCATGCTTACAAGCAGATGAGCCTTGAACGGCCTAATATTCACAATGTCTTAATGTGGAATTTGGGCCTGAACAGGCGAACTGGATTTGGTGTGGTGACATTACCTAGATGCCAAGATTGCGGGACTGAAATTTACATGAAGCGATGCGTGATGTGATTTATTACCGGATGGTTTATTACAGTAGGCAACGGCTGCATCAAATCAACGATGGATAGACACCTAAAAAGTCGAAAGAATTGTCTAAACTCGTGTTCGAAATCATCAGACTCTAGATCTAGATATTACTGGGTCAGACAATTATTAATTTATTATTGTTGACGAATCACCTAGGGCTTAAGAAGATAGAGGTATGATCGAATGGAAGTCAGCAAGATATGCGGATTAGAGAAAAACTAAGTCTGATCGTAATCATTAGTATTTTGGTAACGGCGATACCTGCCGCAGTGTGGATAACTTCCTATGCCAAAGATAAGATTCTCAACCGTGAAATCAAGAACCTGCTGACCATTACGCAAAATCAGGCAAAAAGTGCCAGTGACCGTCTACGTGCTGGTGAGCCAAAGCTTCAGGGCCTTGCCCGCATACTGCAGGAAGATTTGCAAAAGCCGATCAAGGAACAGGAATTAGAAGCTTTCCATCGGGAAATGGCCCTTAATGATGATGGCGTCTGGCGCAATCAGCGAGACGATTTTGATGGAAAAAAGGAATCAGGGATCTTTTTGCCCGATTCGCCTGCGTTGACCGACAGACAGAAAGTAATCAATCTGCGTATCAAGCGGGTGATGGACTCTTTTGGCGCAGCAGCCAACAGGCTGCATGAAAATATATGGTATCTATCCCATTATCGTAGCGAAGTTATCTTTAACCGAACCTTTCCAAATTTTGTCTATGACCAGGCAGCTACCAACGATTACACTCAGACTCCCTGGATGACTTATACCTCACCAGAACAGAATCCTGAACGCGATTACACCTTCACACCACCGCTATTCGACCCTGTAACTGAAGTATGGATGATCAGTGCCTTATACCCACTTTATTTGGGTGATAAGTGGGTTGGTGCTTTGGGGGAAGACATGCCGTTGACCAATGTGCTGGGTTTTATTTTTAGTGAACAACAGCTTTACCCTGATACACAACACTTTCTTCTGGACAAAGAGGGCGGTTTTATCCTGGCGGGTAAATGGCAACAACGTCTGGAGTCCACCAAGTCGCAGCCTAATTTTGAATTAGGTGATGAAGATGATTTAGAGATGCTGTTGAACTCAGCCATATTGACGCACTCTCCTAATTTACTATCGGAAAAAATCTCCATTAGCGGACAGCAATATCTCGCCCTTGGCATGCTTATAGCTCCAGTAGACTGGGCTTATTTCCGTTTGGTACCTATCAAAAATATTGTTGAGCCTGCCCAACAGCTATTGGTGATGCTGTTTATCATGGTGTTTGTTATTACTGCTGTCTGTGGTGGTCTGATTACGACGGCAATTAATCGCAATGTGGTATCGCGTATTACACGTTTGACGAAGGCAATTAGCCGCTATCAATCGGGTGACAAAAAGGCGGTTGCTGAGGATGTTCAAGGGCATGATGAAATCACACTTGCGGCCCGTGAGTTTGATGTGATGGCTGAGCGCGTAGCGCATGCCAGGCATGCGCTAGCCATGAGTGAAGAACGCTGGAAATTTGCACTGGAAGGCGCGAGAGATGGCGTGTGGGATTGGGATATAGCGACGAATGAAGTTTTGTATTCTTTGCAGTGGAAAAAAATGCTGGGCTATGAAGATCATGAGATCTCAGATCAGTTTTCAGAGTGGGAATTGCTTTTACACCCCGACGATAAAGTCAAGGCAGCAGAATTGCTTAGAGGTTATCTAGCCAATAAATATGAGACTTTTTCTGCCGAGTTCCGCTTGGCCTGTAAAGACGGTAGTTGGAAATGGGTCTTGTCTCGAGGCATCGTTGTTAAACGTGATAAAAATATGCAGCCGTTGCGCATGATTGGAACGCATACCGATATTTCTTATCTCAAGGCGATTCAATCAGAACTTCAAAGACATACGGTTCAATTGCAACAATTATTGGAGTATAGCCCGGTAGCCATTCGAATTGCTTCGGAGGGTGGGCGAAAAGTGATATTTGCTAACCGGCGTTATACGGAATTGCTAAATCTCGACGCTGCTGACGTTTTAGGCGTCGATCCGGCTGATTATTATGTGAATAAAGACCAGCATCTGAAGTATCTTGAGAAAATTAATAGCGGGGACACTGTATCCGACGAATTGACACAGCTGGATATTCCCGGAGCCGGTAATAAATGGGTTCTGGCCAGTTATCTACCCATTCAATACGAGCATGAAGAGTGTGTGATCGGTTGGTTCTACGACGTCTCTGACAGACTCGATGCGGAAGAGGCTTTACGGCTGCATGCGAGTGTTTTCAACAATGCCTCCGAAGGCATTATGATTACTGATAAACAAAACCGTGTTGTCAGCATAAACAATGCGGTTACCGAAATTACCGGCTATACAGAAGAAGAGTTACTGGGTGAACCGCCAAAACACATGGCATCAGGGCATCAGAGTAAAATCTTTTATCAGGAAATGTGGAGCACAATAAACAAATCCGGACGTTGGCGAGGTGAAATCTGGAATCGTAAGAAAAACGGCGATATCTATGCAGAAAGGTTGACGATCAGTGCTATAAAAGACGAGCAGGGAGAGGTCGTTAATTACCTGAGTCTTTTTGCCGACATCACCGAAATAAAAAATACAGAAAGTATGTTGCAACGTATGGCGCATTACGATGCTTTGACGCATTTACCTAACCGGACTTTGTTATCTGAACGACTCGAACTCGCTCTTATTCAGGCGCAACGTAACCAAACATTATTTGCTGTGTGCTTTATTGATTTGGATGATTTCAAACCAATAAACGATTTATATGGGCATGATGTCGGTGACAAATTGTTGATCGAAGTGGCTAATCGTTTGAATCAAGTGGTTCGTGGCGGTGATACCGTTGCCCGAATGGGGGGGGATGAGTTTGTCTTACTGATTACCGATATTCATGATACGGATGAACTCGTCCCGGTTCTTAACCGCATTAATGAAAAAGTTGTTGAAAATATAACAATTGATACGCATACGCTCAGTGTTTCAGCCAGTGTCGGCGTAGCTATCTATCCTCTGGATAATGTTGATGCAGATACTTTACTTCGTCATGCAGATTTATCCATGTACGAAGCGAAACAGGCTGGTAGAAATGGCTACCACATATTTGATGTCAAGCTCGATCAGCAAGTGCACGAAACGAACCTGCAGCTTGAACGAATAGAGTCTGGATTACGCAATGATGAGTTTCGTCTCTTTTACCAGCCGAAAGTGAATATACGGACGCATCAGGTAATAGGTATGGAAGCACTCATTCGTTGGCAACATCCTGACAGAGGTTTGCTGGGTACGGTAAAATTTTTGCCTATCATTGATTCTCATGAATTGATAATCACGCTTGGCGACTGGGTACTGGAGCATGCTTTACAGCAGATACAATACTGGCAGGAGCATGGTATGAAGCTTCAGGTGAGTGTTAATGTGTCGGCTAAACAAATCCAGCATGTGGATTTTGTCAACAAACTCGAACAGCTTCTGGAGCGCTTCCCGGATGTTTCTTCCAGCCTGCTGGAGTTGGAATTATTGGAGACCTCGGCTCTCGAAACGTATCAGACTGCTCAAGTGGTTCAGGCAACCGGCCAGCAGTTAGGTGTTTCTTTTGCATTGGATGACTTCGGTACAGGATATTCATCGTTATCTTATTTAAGACAATTACCCGTCAAAACACTCAAGATTGATCGCTCGTTTATCAGTAATATCATTGACAACGAAGAAGACTTTGCGATTGTGAAAGGTATTATTGAACTGGCAGATGTCTTTAAGCGTCAGACAGTAGCAGAGGGCGTGGAAACTAAAGCGGACTGTGAAACACTATTGAAGATGGGCTGTGATACGGTGCAGGGCTACTATATCGCAAGGCCGATGCCTGCAGATGAAGTACTTGAATGGGTGAAGCAATACCACGCTAAACATCAGCATTAGATAACGGGGTATGTCGCATTGGTGAAGAATCTTCCCGGTTGATCGCATACATAACCCGACAGGGAAGGCTTAAGGTGCCTCCCCTTTGGGTTGTGCATAAGTTATGAGCCTGTGTAGCTAACCTCAACGGCTTTTTTTAGATCCATAAGCGCTTTCTCTTCGTTGTTACTCATACCGATTTTGATGAACATCTCAAAAGGTGAGATACCTTTGTCCGATTTTGAAGTAAGCTCAATGGTGAATGCGTTACCACCCTGATAATAGCCAGTTAAGGCATCAATCAAACCAGGTGCAAGTGCATTGACGCCTGCCTGCTTCATATCAGCAATCATGTCTGAAAAGGCTTGGTTAATTTGAACTTCAATCTCACTCTCACTCTCACCCACCACTTCAGCCGCTGCATTAACAAAGGCAGACTTGATATTTTTATGCGTTTTCAGACTCGTAAGCCAGTTATTAACGGACAGTCGCGTTAGGTCATAACTTACATATCCGCCATCTGGATTATAGTCAAAGCCAGACAAGGACATATGAGTTGAGAATTCAGCGATATCACGCAGCTCAACCGATATCATGTTTTCATGATAGCCCGATTTATCGTCGTAATAAGTGTCAATTGTGGTGTCCATAATGACAGGCTGCTCACCGGCCACCTTCTCAAGCGTTTTGGCCAGGATCATTAAATCTACATCAGCTTCAGCTTCGGCTATCGTCTTGAGCAATTCGATATCTGACTTATAGCCCAGATCAACACCGGTTACTTCGATTTTGACCATTTCAGGAAAACGCGAGCGTTCTTTAAGGCTCTTTATTTCTGAGTGATCAACCGAATAATCCATAACGACCTGCTCGACTTCATAAATTTTGGCTGGCAGACCTGCCTCACGCATTTCAGGCAATGTGACGGTTGCTGTCATGCCATCAATGTGGATTTTGTTATTAAATAACGAGGTATTGATATCGTCATAAAAAAGCTCGAAATTTGGATCGAGTTCATTCAAATCTGAAATAAAATCATCCACAGCCCTGGTTGCGATTCGGTTTTTTTCAGCGAGCGCGTAGTTATAAGCAAATCCAGCAGCCAGTGACACCACTAACACGCCTGCAAATATTTTTCCTTTGTGCATTATTGTTATCTTCCTTATGGCATTAAAAGCAACGTCGAGTCCATGAATGCTTGCCCGGGATTTCATATTTCATATCACCGATAGACTTCACTCTGGGACCCAAAGCCTTTCAATAATAAACACTCTGGTCAAATATAAAAGTACAGGCTTGGCGAACGGTATAATCAATCATTACAATGACAGTGTGTATTCAAGGGTTTATTGTCTTTCTGGCGAGACTGATATCATTTGATAAACGCTCACTTTTTGAGTCTTCAATTTTAGTAAAACGAAACACGTTCAAATGGCTAATATTCTTTTAGGTAAAACGCATAAATCACTCATCAAAGCGGCTATCGGACTGGGCAACTGGTTTTTATCTCTGGAGCAGCTATCAGAGCAGGATAAACAGGCTGTAAAGCAGATTCAGTCGGCTCTCGAAAAATTGCCAAAAGTGAATGATGGAACACTGGCGATGTACGGTTTCAGTATAGAAAAAGGTGACAACAACAATGGCCTGGTGCGAGGCTGGGATGTTTCACTTGAATATTTCTCTCAGGATGAGCAGCAGCAAGGTGGTTTAGAACTTTTCAGCTCGTTTATCCCGTTACCAGAAACAACCGATCCCGCGGTGCTGAAACAGAAAAAACTTAATGAAGTCTATTTCCACTGGCCAATCGGTGATGTCTGCGCTTTCATTAATCCAGAGCAGGCAAAACAATGGGTTGATGAAGTCAGCCATCCTCTTAATTCATGGGGACAATCAGATCGCTTAAGAATAGAGATTGTGTATCAGGATTATTACTCGGAAATTGATAACCCACTAAGCTAATGGTTCGGGCTTTCTGACATCTGGCTGTCATTAATGCAGACTAGAATTGTGAATAGGATGAAATTGGAGTTTGATTAATGATAAAAACGGTTTTGGCTTTTCTGGCAAGCGTCAGTGTTGTGACAGCCGTCTGTGCTGAGGAAGACATCGTACCGACACATCAATTGAACAATGCATGGTATCAGAATGCCAGCCGGACCTTGGCACAAAAGCCCGTTTTTAAACCTGAAACTAAAGCCCAGAATATTATTTTATTTGTCGGTGATGGGATGGGCATCTCAACAGTAACGGCAGCACGAATTCTTGATGGGCAGAATAAAGGTCATAGTGGCGAAGAAAACCAATTGAGCTTTGAATCCTTTCCTTTTACCGGTTTAGCCAAGACCTATAATGTTGATGCTCAAACACCTGATTCAGCTGGGACGATGACAGCACTGATGACTGGCGTGAAAACGGATGCCGGGCTGATCAATGTGGATGAAGAGGGCGTTCGCGGTGAATGCGGCAGTGTGGCGGGTAATGAGCTCTTGTCTGCAATAGAGCTGGCTGAATTTGCTGGTAAATCAACAGGCATTGTGACCACGGCAAGAGTGACTCACGCAACACCAGCAGCCACTTATGCCCGTTCACCTGAGCGTAATTGGGAAGATATTTCGGACTTGCCTCAGTCAGCGATTGATGCCGGCTGTGAAGACATTGCACTGCAATTGGTGATGTCAGAAAACTACCTCAGAGAACAGTATCCGGAAAAGACAGAGATTGATGGTCTGGATGTTGTGATGGGGGGAGGTCGACGCCATTTTTTGCCGAACGATATGGCCTTTAATAGCCCTGATGCATTGAGTGAGGTTGAAGGTGACCGCACTGATGGTCGCCATCTTATTAAAGAATGGCAACAGCGTTATCCAACTGGAAACTACATCTACGATCAAGCAGGTTTTGATGCGCTGGACTCACAGAAGACAACCAAACTATTGGGCCTGTTTAATGAATCGCATATGCGTTACGAGGCGGATCGTCATAATGACAAATCAGGAGAACCGTCACTGAGCGAGATGACCGCGAAGGCACTCGATATTCTGGATAACAATGCGAAAGGTTACATGCTGGTGGTTGAGGCGGGACGTATTGATCATGCTCACCATGCAGGCAATGCCTTTAATGCCCTCAGCGATACCATTGAGCTGTCAAACGCGGTGAGAGTGGCTCAACAAAAAACAAATCCGGAAGATACATTGATTATTGTTACGGCGGATCACAGCCATGTTTTCACTATGGCAGGCTATCCGAAACGTGGTAACCCGATACTAGGTAAAGTTGTTAATGTCGGTGAAAATGAGCCAGCTGAAGCGGCCGATGGTTTGCCCTACACCACATTGGGCTATGCCAATGGTTTGGGGTTTCGTGATCATCAACATGAAACCGACGCTGATTCCGCGTATTCTCAACCCGCTAGCGGTCAACGCACAAACCTGGCTGAAGTTGATACCCAGCAACCGGGTTACCATCAGGAAGCGTTGGTGCCTTTATCATCAGAAACACATGGTGGTGAAGATGTTGCGGTCTATGCATCTGGTCCCGGTGCGGCGGGAATTCTGGGTGTTAATGAACAGAACCTGATCTTTCATGTCATGATGCAGGCTGCGGGATTGAAATAACGAAAACAGGATCGCCTCAACTCCCATCACTGCTTTCCTCACTCATGGCTTATCCGGGAAAATTTAAGGTTCACATACCCCTTTAGTAGTACACACTCATCGGTATTATCAGTTGCCATACGACACCCTAAACTTAAGTGATTAAGTTGCAGTTTTGTGGGGGTAAGGTATGCAACAGATAGCAAGTAATCGACGCGTCAGTTTCTATGAACAGGTCGGTGGTGCAGAGGGCGTAGAGCAATTGGTGAATACCTTTTGTGATCTGCTTGAAACCACAGAGGTGGGTAAGCCTGTTTTTCTTTTGCACCTTCGGGGTCATGGCATGGCTCATGCCCGAGCAGAACAATTTAACTTTTTTTCTGGATTTTTTGGCGGCCCGCGACTCTATGCAGAGAAGTGGGGGCATTCCAATGTTCGTCAAATTCACGAGCACGTTGAAATTGACGAAACCGCGAGTCAGGCATGGCTGACCTGTATGTCAATGGCCATGGATAAACTTTCCTACCCACAACAGCTTAAACAACAGTTGATGAAAAATTTCAGTGATATGGCTGCTTTAATGCGCCAGCAAACACAGCACCACTGAAATGTTACTCCTGATTGAAGTCGTCCAGGCTATCGTAATAAATGATCGCCAGGTAACGAATCGGCATTTGCAGTTTGGCTTCGGGTCGATGCGGTTGTTCAGCATCAAATGTGAGCGAATCGCCAGGTTCGAGCACATACCGTTCATTACCCACGGTATATTCGAGTCTGCCTTCAAGCATAAAGATGAATTCGGTACCGGCGTGCTCAAATGGGTCAAACACTTCGCTTTCTTCATCCAACGAAATCAGAAACGGTTCAAACAGTTTTTTGGGGCCAGTGTCATAGGCAAGCAGGTTATATGTATGTCCGCTTTTGGTACCCCGCCTGACGACTTCCATACCTTCACCATTGGGAACATATTGAGCCCCCGCTTTTGGCGTATCGTAATCATGAAACAGGCGCGACAAAGTGATGCCGAGCGCATTGGCCAAGTGTTCAAGTTTCTCGAGGCTGGGTGAGGTGAGACCGTTTTCAATCTTACTCAACATACCGCGGCTGACACTCGCACGCTTGCTGACTTCAGCGATGGTCAGGCCATTCTCCATTCTTAAATGCCTGAGTGCATTACCAAGGTGCTTGTCCAGAGAGTGGCTATTTGTCCCTGTTGTTTCTACCGATTCTTTTTTAGTCACGCCTGAAAATACTCCCTTAAACCACATGTCTACGGCACTGATTGTACATCAGAATTCTGGGAAAGGCGTATTTTGTTTCATTTAGTGAAAAAAAGTTGCACTAATGTATTGACATCAATTTCCACACATGAGTAAATGAGATCAAGGTTTCACCAGGTGAAACAATGTTTACTTATAAGGTGGTATGAGCGGTTTACTGCTTAGGTAGTAGATAATTCGAATCACGGCAGCGGAGGTTAATAATGCCATTAGGTCTTTTGAAATATGCTCTGACAAAAGAGCATCCAGCACCGCGGTTTTTCAGAGATTGCACAGAGCCAAAGAAAAGCTACGATGCTGTCATTATCGGTGGCGGCGGTCATGGCCTTGCAGCAGCGTATTATCTGGCAAAAGATCACGGCATTACCAATGTGGCAGTTCTTGAAAAGGGCTATATCGGTGGCGGTAATACCGGGCGGAATACAACAATTGTTCGCTCGAATTATCTGACACCAGAAGGTGTTAATTTTTACGATGCCAGCGTCAAGATGTATGAAGATTTGTCTGAAGAGCTGGATTTGAATCTGTTTTATTCAACCCGTGGACACTTCACATTAGCGCACACTGACTCTGCCATGCGAACTATGCGCTGGCGAGCAGAAGTGAATAAGCATGTCGGTGTTGAAAGTCGTGTTGTCGGCCCCGACGAAATTTCACAAGCTTGTCCGCAATTGGACATTTCATGCAGTGGTCAGGCACCCATTATGGGCGCGTTGTATCACGCACCGGGTTCTGTTGCCCGTCATGATGCCGTGGCGTGGGGCTATGCAAAAGAAGCTGACCGGATGGGTGTGGAGATTTTCCAGAGCACGGAAGTGACTGGTATTGATGTTAAAAGCGGCAAAGTGGTTGGTGTTAATACCAATAAAGGTTATATCGAAACAAGCCGTGTGTTATCAGCCGTCGCTGGATTTACACCTCGCATCACCGAAATGGTGGATATTGAAACCCCGATTGTGATTCATCCCCTTCAAGCCTGTGTCAGTGAACCGATGAAACCCTGGCTGGATACGATTCTGGTTTCAGGCAGTTTACATGTTTATGTCAGTCAGTCTTCTCGTGGTGAGTTGGTAATGGGGTCTTCTCTGGATCCTTATGAAATGCATTCAACTCGTTCATCACTGGACTTTGTTGAGGGGCTTACCTCACATATCGTTGATATGTTCCCGTTCCTGTCCAATGTCAAAGTCGTTCGTCAGTGGGCCGGCATGGCGGATCTGACCCCCGATTTTGCACCCATCATGGGTAAAACACCGGTGGAAGGTTTTTACCTTGATGCTGGCTGGGGAACATGGGGGTTTAAGGCCACACCGATCAGTGGCAAGACGATGGCAGAAACAATGGCGAGAGACATCGCGCCAGATCTGATTGAACCATTCCGCTTAACCCGTTTTGAAGACTACGAGCTCACCGGCGAGAAGGGTGCGGCGTCGGTAGGCCATTAATTGAGGGTAGAGCTATGAAATTACTTAATTGTCCAATTAACGGTACCAGACCCATGAGCGAATTCACCTATGGCGGTGAATATCGCGACATGCCAAACCCTGATACCTGTACAGATAAAGAATGGGCTGCATACGTGCATTATCGAAACGGCGCGCCCGGCCTGAAAAAAGAGTGGTGGTACCACGGCCCGAGCGGCACCTGGTTTATCGCCGAACGAGACACAATGACTGACAAAATCAGCCAAACCTATATTGCAGGTCAGGAGGAAGCAAAATGACTGGTCGCATTGCAAAGAAAAGAGGCGAATGGATCAACCGCGACAAGCCACTGACATTTGAATATGAAGGGCAAAAAGTCGAGGGGTATGAAGGCGACACAATAAGCAGTGCTTTATGGGCTGCAGGTATCAAAGTGCTGGGACGTAGCTTTAAGTACCACCGTGCCAGAGGGCTTTTGAGCTTTGCCAATCATGATGTTAATGCATTGATGACTGATGGCATTGATACTAATATCCGCGCCGATGTCTGGCCCGTCAGTCACGGAATGGAACTGGCTGCGGTGAATACGGATGGCGGTGTGGTCAAAGATCGCAATAAGTACATTGATAAATTGTCACCGTTCTTACCTGTCGGTTTTTATTACAAAACGTTCTACAAGCCCAAAAGTATGTTTCCGTTTTGGGAAGATAAGATTCGTAAGGCAGCAGGACTGGGTAAAGTTAACTTTAACTACCCACGCCTGCTTAAACCAAAACGTTATGCACATTGTGATGTACTGATTGTGGGTGCCGGTGCATCAGGTCTGTCTTCCGCTATAGCGGCTGCTAAGCAGGGTCTGAAGGTTATTCTGGTCGATGAAAACAAGCAGGCTGGCGGTAGTCTCAGCTATGACTATGCCGGTGAACAAACCACTGCTGACACCTTGAATAACTTATTGGATGAGGTGAATGCGAACCCGAACATCAGCCTGATTACGGGTGCTTATGCCGGCGGTTATTACACCGACCATCTGGTACCCATTGTTGCGTTTGACGGTATTACCAAAGTGCGTGCCAAAACGGTGATTGTAGCCAGTGGTGCATTTGAGCAACCGCCTGTATTTCGTTACAACGATTTACCGGGTGTGATGCTGGGCTCAGCCGCACAGCGTTTAGTCAATCGTTATGCTGTCAAACCTTTCCAAAAAGGTGTGGTCGTCACAGCCAATGATCATGGCTATCGCACGGCGCTGGATTTGATTGCAGTAGGTGTTGACGTTGTCGCCGTGATTGATATGCGTCGCGAGGGTGCTACTCAGGAATTAACCCAGAAAGTAAAAGATAAAGGTGTCAGTGTCCATAAAGGTAGTTGTATTTATGAGGCAGTACCCGCCCGCGGGAAAATGGCTGTCAAAGCCGTTGTGGTCTGTCCTTATAACGAAGAGACAGCGGAAGCCGATACCAGCCAGTCTGTGACACTGAATTGTGATGGTGTGGCAATGAGTGCTGGTTGGGCGCCCGCAGCAGCATTACTTTATCAGGCCGGCACTAAAATGCGGTTTGATTACGATGTTCAGCAATTTGTGCCGGATCAGTTACCTGAAGGTGTTTTTGCTGCCGGTAAAGTCAATGGCGTGTTTGACCTTAAAGCCCGCCTACTGGATGGTCAGCGTGCAGCTGCTGAAGCAAGCACGTATATCGGTCATCAAGCTGATGTTGTTGAAGTGACTAAACCCACCATGGCGTCACCCAGTCATGCTTATCCGATAGTGAATCATCCTAAAGGCAAAAACTTTGTTGATTTTGATGAAGATATTCAGGTTAAGGATTTCATTAATGCTGCCAAAGAAGGTTTTGACAACATTGAGTTGATGAAGCGTTTTACCACGGTTGGCATGGGGCCGAGTCAGGGTAAACATTCCAATATGAATGCGATTCGTATTCTGGCTCGTATTCGTCAGTTGCCGGTAGAAAAAATCGGTACAACAACAGCACGTCCTTTCTTCCATCCAACGCCAATTGGCCACTTGGGTGGACGAGGTTTCCATCCGCATCGTTATACCGCGATGCACCAATGGCATGTTGATAATGGTGGACTCATGATGGAAGCAGGAGCGTGGATGCGTCCTGCCTATTATGTGCCTGCAGGTACTGCTCTCAGCGCTACAGACGCTGTCCAACAAGAAGCAATGGCTGTGCGTCAGGGTGTCGGCATGATTGATGGTAGTACCCTGGGCAAGATTGAAGTTTTCGGTCCTGATGCGGCTGCGTTCCTGGAACGTTTCTATACCGGTAAGTTTGCGGGTCAGAAAATCGGTGGTAGTCGGATTGCCATGCTGCTGGATGAAGCAGGTGTCATGGTCGATGACGGTGTGGCAGTCAGAATGGCCGAAGATAAGTTTTACGTCTCTACTAACTCTTCGAATGCGGCGACCGTTTACCGTGAAATGCAGCGTAACGTCCAGTTATGGGGCATGCAAATCACTCTGGTTAACCTGACCGGTGCGATGGCGGCTATGACAGTGGCTGGACCCGCCTCACGCTCGGTGGTTGAGTCGCTGACTGATATTGATGTGTCAACCGATGGTTTACCCGATGGTGCTTATAAAGAAGGACAGGTTGCCGGCGTTGATGCGCGCGTGATGCGGGTCAGCTTTGTATCAGACCTCGCTTTTGAGATTCATGTGCCCTATAAAGCCGGTGTGCATGTATGGGAAGCCTTAATGGAAGCAGGTAAATCAGCCGGTATTCGTCCTTTTGGTACCGATGCTCAGCGTTTACTGCGACTGGAAATGGGCCACCATCTCGTGAGTCATGATACCGATGGTTTGACCAATCCGTTTGAAGCACATTCTGAATCGTTGGTTGCAATGGACAAAGCCTTCTTTATCGGACAGCGCAGTCTGAAAATTCTTGAAAAGAAACCATTGAATAAAAAATTGGTGACTTTTTCTCTGGATAAAGGCTTTAGTGGTGAACTGCCCAAAGAATGCAACCTGGTCATTGAGAATAATGATATCAAGGGTCGCGTAACCAGTATTTCTCATAGTAACTACCTCAATCGCATCATTGGCTTTGCTTTTGTCTCGCCTGAGAACAGTGCTGCAGGAAGTCAGTTTGAGGTACGGACCGATTCTGGTGCAATGGTAGCAGCGACGGTGACTGAAGCCCCCTTTTTCCATCTTTTAGAGAGTGCAGGAGCGTAATCATGCAAGACATCGTATTTAAAAGTCCTGTTGCCTTTGCTCAGGCATCAAAAAAACCGGTTATGGGGCTGGTAAATGGCATGGAAACCGCATTGAGTTTTGCTGATGCTGCTGTAGAAAAAACACACAGTGAAAAACTGGGAATCTGTGATGTGAGTAATCTCAGTCGTTTCGGTGTGAAAGGTCCCAATGCGACAGATTGGCTTAAGGCCAAAAATATTACGCTGCCAGCGACAACGAATAGCTGGACAGCGCAAAACAGTGGCAGTCTCGTTATGCGACTGGGTAACACAGAGTTTTTGGTGGAAGATCAGCCAGAAAATGGGTTATCTCAGTCACTGAACGAGACCGCTGTAAACGAAAGTGGTGTGCATAAAGTTGTGCGTAATGATGCTGCTTTTATCGTCAGCGGTGAGCTGACCTCAACATTATTTTCTGAAGTGTGTGCAATCGACCTCAGCGGTGATGCACTTGAAGATAATCGCCTTGTAATGACCGTCATCGCCGGTGTATCGGCAACGATGCTGAAACAGGAGCTTAACGGCCAAGCTGTTTATCGCATCTGGTGTGACGGAACCTACGGACCATATGTATGGAAAACCCTGCTCGGCATTATTGAAGAGCTGGGTGGTGGACCTGTCGGTTTCAACTGCTATTACAAGAATAATTAACCCTACCAAGTGCTGTTCACTTTAAACAGAAGGAAAAGCTCATGAAATACGAACACAATGATTCACTAACAGAGTCGGCTCAACTTGAAGAAGCCAAAAAGTTTCTTAAAGACAACGACGTGAAGTATGTATTGGCACAGTTTGTTGATATTCACGGTGTTGCCAAGGTGAAATCTGTTCCAGCAGCTCATCTTGAATCAATTCTTACTACCGGTGCTGGTTTTGCTGGTGGCGCCATCTGGGGTATGGGTATCGCTCCCAATGGGCCTGACTACATGGCCATTGGTGATTTAAGCACGCTAACGCTGTTGCCTTGGCAACCCGGTTATGCACGCATTATTTGCGACGGACATGTTAACGGCAAACCTTATGACCATGACAGTCGGGTAGTTCTGAAAAAACAGATTGAACGTCTGAAACAAAAAGGCTGGATCCTCTACACCGGTCTGGAACCTGAATTCTCTCTGTTGAAGAAAGATCCGCTTACCGGTGAACTGTCACCCAGCGAAGAAAGTGACACGCTGCAGAAACCTTGTTACGACTACAAAGGTATTAAGCGTCAGGGCGAGTATCTGGAAAAAATGACTGAATCGTTGATAGAGGTCGGTCTTGATATCTATCAAATCGACCATGAAGACGCTAACGGCCAGTTTGAAATCAACTACACCTATGCTGATGCGCTTAAGAGTGCTGATGATTACATCCTGTTCAAAATGGGTGCCAGCGAAATCGCTAATGAAATGGGCATGATTTGTTCGTTTATGTCCAAGCCCTTCAGCAATCGTCCGGGTAACGGCATGCACATGCATATGTCGATCGGTGATGGCGAAAAGAGTCTGTTCCAGGATGACAGCGACCCAAGCGGTCTGGGCTTGTCTAAGCTCGCCTATCACTTTATGGCAGGTATTCTGGAACATGCTCCGGCGTTGTCAGCGATTGCAGCACCTACCGTTAATTCATACAAACGTCTGGTAGTCGGTCGCTCTCTGTCGGGTGCCACATGGGCTCCAGCGTATATCTCATACGGTAATAACAATCGCTCAACCATGGTTCGTATTCCCTATGGTCGTATCGAGTTACGCCTCCCTGATGGAACCTGTAATCCGTATTTGACTGCCGCTGCGGCAATTGCAGCAGGTATGGACGGTGTGGAACGTCAACTGGAACCTGGCAAAGGCCACGATTCCAATCTTTATGACATGACGCCCGAAGAACTGGAAGAAAACGGTATTGGCATCCTGCCACAAAACCTGCATGAAGCTTTGCTGGAACTGGAGAAGGATGAGGTTGTAAAAAGCGCGTTGGGTGAAGGGCTCGCGAAGGAGTTTCTGGAATTGAAACACATGGAATGGGTGGAGTACATGCGTCATGTCTCTGACTGGGAAATCGAACGCTACGTTGAGTTTTATTAATTATCCCTATTTTAGGAATTTGTTAGGAGAAATCTTATGTGTGGAATCGTTGGCCTTTATCTGAAAAACGATAAATATGAGAGTCAGCTTGGTCAGTTGTTTACGCCTATGCTGATTGCGATGACCGAACGTGGTCCTGATAGTGCCGGTTTCGCTGTGTATGGCGATGCGGTTGACGATGGGGTCAAACTGACTTTGCGTCATGAAGACGAAAATTATGACTGGGCAGCGTTGGCGAAAGATATCGAAACCAAACTAAGCACCAAAGTTGACTGGTTCCAAAACAGCAAAGTGGCGGTATTCAAAGTCGACACTGATGCAGAAACAGTTGAGAACTATCTTGAGCAAAACCATGACGGTGTCTTGGTGATGAGCTCTGGTAAATCGATTGAAATCTTAAAAGAGGTTGGGTTGCCAGAACGTATCGTTGAGATGTTCAAACTAAGCGAAATGAAAGGTAGCCACATCATTGGCCATACACGTATGGCAACTGAATCTGCTGTCACCATGGCGGGTAGCCACCCGTTCTCAACGGGTCTGGATTTATGCCTCGTGCACAATGGTTCTTTTTCTAACCATAACCGTCTGCGTCAAGAACTGAAACGTGAAGGTATTGAATTCAATACTGAAAACGACACGGAAGTGGCGGCAGGTTATCTGACTTATCGTCTGCAGCAAGGTGATTCGCTGAATGAAGCACTCGAGAATGCACTAAAAACGCTGGATGGTTTTTACACCTTAACGATTGGTACCAAAGACGGCTTCGCTGTGGTGCGTGATCCGATTGCGTGTAAACCGGCTGTGATTGCTGAAACGGATGACTATGTTGCCATGGCTTCTGAGTATCAGGCTTTAACAACATTGCCAGGTATTGAAGATGCCAAGGTCTGGGAGCCAGAACCTTCAAAGATTTACGTCTGGGAACGTAACTAAGTATTGGTGCATTAGGAGAAAAGAAATGAGTACGAACAACTTAGCAGAAACGACTGCGATTGAGACCGTGGCCGGTGTTGGCACGGTAGACCTGGCAAAAAATACTGTACGTGAACTGAACCAGGCGCTGCACGATCAACATGATGAAATGAGCATCCAGGAATGGGAAGTGCTGAACCCTAAAGGGCATCACAACATTGCTGTCGGCATTGATCAGAAACTGAAAATAGATATCCGTGGTCCTGCTGGCTACTACTGTGCCGGTATGAACCAGGAAGCCGAAATCACAATTCATGGCCACACTGGTCAGGGCGTCGCTGAAAATATGATGTCAGGCCTTGTGCGTGTTAAAGGTAATGCCTCCTCTGCAGCTGCTGCAACCGCTCATGGTGGCTTGCTGATCATCGAAGGTGATGCCGGTTCACGTTGTGGTATTTCGATGAAAGGCGTCGATATCCTCGTTAAAGGCAGTGTTGGGCACATGAGCTGCTTTATGGGGCAGGCCGGTGTTCTGGCTGTGTGTGGGGATGCCGGAGAAGCACTGGGTGATTCACTTTACGAAGCGCACATCTATGTCAAAGGTTCGGTTAAATCCCTGGGTGCGGACTGCATTGAAAAAGAAATGCGTGCAGAACACATCGAGGAACTGACTGAATTGTTTGAACGTGCCGGTGTAACGGATCAAGACCCAACTGACTTCAAACGCTACGGCTCTGCCAGACAGCTATACAACTTCAAAGTTGATAACGCTGGTGCTTATTAATTGCTGATATTGCGAGGAAATAGAAATGAGTGAAAAGAAAAAATACATGACTGAACCGCGTGAGTCAGCGACATTTGACCGCTCGACAATGTCGGAAATACGTCGTGCTGCTGATACGGGAATTTACGATATCCGCGGCGCTGGTGCTAAGCGTAAGCTGCCACATTTCGACGATCTGCTGTTCCTTGGCGCGAGTATGTCTCGTTACCCGTTGGAAGGTTATCGTGAAAAATGTAATACCTCAGTAACCCTGGGTAACCGTTTTGCTAAGAAACCGATTGAGCTTGAAATTCCTGTCACCATCGCGGGTATGAGCTTCGGTGCCTTGTCTGCCTATGCTAAAGAAGCTTTGGGTCGTGGCGCCTCAGCAGTGGGTACCTCAACGACAACCGGTGACGGTGGTATGACACCGGAAGAACGTGGTCAGTCAACCAAGCTGGTTTATCAGTACCTGCCTTCTCGTTATGGCATGAACCCGGATGATCTGCGTAAAGCGGATGCCATCGAAGTGGTACTGGGCCAAGGTGCAAAACCAGGCGGTGGCGGTATGCTGCTGGGTCAGAAAATCACTGACCGCGTTGCTCAAATGCGTACTTTGCCTAAGGGCGTAGACCAACGTTCAGCCTGTCGTCATCCGGATTGGACAGGACCTGATGACCTTGAAATTAAAATCAAGGAACTACGTGAAATCACTGACTGGCAAGTGCCTATCTACATCAAAGTCGGTGCAACCCGTACTTACTATGATGTGAAACTGGCAGTGAAAGCGGGTGCTGACGTTATCGTGGTTGACGGTATGCAAGGTGGTACCGCAGCAACCCAGGACGTGTTTATTGAACATGTAGGTATCCCGACTATGGCTGCCATTCCTCAAGCCGTTCAGGCACTGCAGGAAATGGGTATGCACCGTAAGGTTCAACTGATTGTTTCCGGTGGTATTCGTAACGGTGCCGATGTGGCCAAATGTATGGCGTTAGGCGCTGATGCGGTTGCTATTGGTACCGCTGCAATGATCGCACTGGGTGATAACGATCCAAAATGGGAAGAAGAGTACCAAAAACTGGGTTCCACAGCTGGTTCCTACGATGACTGGCATGAAGGTCGTGACCCGGCGGGGATTTCTACCCAGGATCCAGAACTGATGAAACGTTTTGATCCGGTAGAAGGTGGCCGTCGTCTTGCTAACTATCTGCGTGTGCTGACGCTGGAAGCGCAAACCCTGGCTCGTGCCTGCGGTAAAAACGACCTGCGTAATCTGGAACCGGAAGATCTGGTTGCATTGAACATTGAAGCTGCCGCCATGGCGCGAGTTCCTCTTGCAGGAACGAGCTGGATACCGGGCGAGCATAACTTCTAATCAGTTTGTAAAGTGTGGTTAAGAAAAGGCTGGTGCTACAACGATAAAACCTACTTAAAGCGATCCTTACCCCGTCAAATTAAGTACGTTTTATCTGCGTGGCATCAGTCTTTTTTTTTCAAGAAAAGCTACGTCTGGCTAATTCACCTTAAAGTGTCGAGTAAAAGCCGTATTTTCGGGATGTGGCTATCACAGCAGGATGACTACTCGCTTACTTATGCTTCGTTGTATATATCTGGAAGCAATATGGAGATGTAACAAAAAAAAGCCGTAACGTTAATACTCAATCAAATCAGGAGGTAACAGAGTGATTTACTGGGAATTATTAAGTTACATTGCCTGGGTTATTGCCGGGTTATTATTACTTTGGATTATGGTTGATGTCTTTAGTGTATCGCGTCAGGTTGATGAGGAAGAGTTTATCGGTTCACCTGATAGCGATGACGATAGGATGGGCGAAATCAAGCAAGAAGGGGAGGAAGGTTGACTATTTTGACTTCCACGCAAAAATCACATCACTCCATTTTGATAGTTCACGTGCGAAATCTCCCCGACTATGTGCACTGTAAGTAAATATCATTCTTGCTGGTGAGTTCATCGACTGGAATAGCCTCATCTCACTTTGTGATTTTTCAGACTGCTTCTCTGATGTCAAACACACCAACGACAAGATTGTGTGTACGTCCTGTCACCACAACCTCACCAATTTTATATCTACACTGCAAAGTCAATGATTTTGAACTAATTCTAATCCATAAGGAGTAATCCTTCTTTGGAATTGTTGCAGCATGCGTTGAAAAGGATAATTAACTTGAAGCTGCTTTTGATGAGTTAGATTCAGCTTCTTCATGGTTATCCTCAAAACCTGTTCTCTCGTTGGAACGTTGAGGGTGATCTGCCTTAATAGCCTAATGCCTTTATCAGCATTGTTGTTAAGACTGTCACCCTCTTTTTTGAGAATTCAGCCATAAAGAAGTTAATTCTGATCAAAAAATAACAGCACACAATTTCAAGGTGGGGAATCAGACCTAATGATTCATTTAGTGAAAAAAAGTTTACAAAGTATTTGACATCTGAAAGGTGTCATGAGTAAATGAATTTAGTTTCACCAAATGAAATATTGTTTACTAAAAGTAAGGTTCATCTAGTGAAATGGTTCAGTTTTTTTATGGTGTTAAAACCTGTTCTCTCGTTGGAATGTTGAGAGTGAACTGCCGAAGCTTCAGGAAGCCCCCAATGACTTCCATTAATAGTGGCAGCGGTAAGTTCACTCTACTTTTTATTACCAATGATGAAACTGAACAGTCATAAGTCTATTAAATAAGGATAACCGTTATGAACTTGCCCCTTAAGACTGGTCTGGAAGATGTTCAAAACACACCCGACAAACGCCAACTGGCCATAGATAAGGTCGGCATTAAGTCGTTACGTTATCCCATTTTTTTCGAAAGCGATTCACAAGGCCCGATACGCATTGTGGCAGACTTCAATATGTATGTGCATTTACCACATCATGTTAAAGGCACACACATGTCGCGGTTTATCGAGCTGTTAGAAAAACCGGCACAGGTTTTCTCTGTAGTATCAATCAAAACCTTTATGCAGGAAATGCTGGTATTACTTGAGGCGGAGCAGGGCCATCTCGAAATGCGTTTCCCATTTTTTCTTGCCAAGAAAGCGCCGGTATCCGGCGTGTCCAGCATGATGGACTACGACGTGACATTAAAAGCGGATCTGGGTGAGCAATTTAATCTCACCGTCAAAGCTGAAATTCCGGTGACAAGCTTATGTCCCTGTTCCAAAAAGATTTCAGAATACGGTGCGCATAACCAACGTTCGTTGGTCACCGTTGAAGTGGAAGTCGATGAAACATTAACTCTGGATCAGCTTATCAGCATGGTTGAAGAACAGGCATCGAGTCAGCTTTATGGTTTGCTTAAACGTCCTGATGAGAAATATGTGACTGAATTTGCCTATGACAATCCTAAGTTTGTTGAAGACTTAGTGAGAGATATTGCTGGCGCATTAGATAAAAACATGGCAATCGATGGTTTCCGTGTTGAGTGTGAAAACTTCGAGTCAATACATAACCACTCAGCTTACGCCATGATTGACCGTCTGTAAGGAGATTGCTATGAATAGTCCAACTATCCCATTCGCCTCACGCTCTGCACAAACAAAAATATCGCCGATAGAAGAAATTATCGATGATATCCGTCAAGGCAAAATGGTTGTATTGATGGATGACGAAGATCGCGAAAATGAAGGCGATCTGATCATGGCTGCAGATTTCATCACTGCATCCGATATTAATTTTATGGCAATGCATGCCCGGGGCCTTATTTGTCTGACATTGACAGAAGAACGTTGTAGTCAGCTAGACTTACCGCTCATGGTCAACAAAAACGGCGCCGCGTTAGCAACTAATTTTACGGTTTCCATTGAGGCTGCTGAAGGTGTAACGACGGGTATTTCTGCCGCAGATAGGGCGCGAACGGTTCAAGTTGCAGTAGCCCAAAATGCCCAGCCTGCCGATATTGTCAGGCCAGGTCATGTTTTTCCTTTAAAAGCGCAAAAGGGGGGTGTTCTGGCTCGGGCAGGACACACAGAAGCGGGCTGTGATTTAAGCCGTTTAGCTGGGCATGAGCCGGCGGCGGTTATTTGTGAAATCATGAATGATGACGGCTCCATGGCGCGTCTTCCTGAACTGATTCAATTTGCAGAGAAGCACAATTTGAAAGTGGGCACCATCGCCGATTTGATCGAATACCGCCATCGAAATGAACAACTGGTTACCTTTACTGATAGACGTTATATCAGCACGCTTTACGGTAGTTTTGAGATGGTTAGCTTTCGAGATACGACCACTGATCTGACTCATGTGGCGTTGGTTTGTGGTTCACCTTCTGCTGATAAATCAACC
>NZ_CBFHHW010000012.1:22589-53729 GCF_965655755.1 Methylophaga sp.
TTAGTCAGAGTACATGCCCCGATCAACAATTTTGATCTTCTCGATAACCATCGTCACGGTCACACCTGGAGTGTTGCTGAGGCAATGCGGTTTATTCAGGAACAGGGCGAGGGTGTGCTGTTATTGCTGCGTGGTGACGAGCAGGACTGGAACGCACAAGTAGAAGGTGAACGTCATTTCGAAGAAGAATATCAGCTTAGACATTATGGGATTGGTGCTCAAATTCTCAAAGAATTAGGTATTGGCCGTATGCGGCTTATGACTTGGCCTAGAAAGCTACCCTCAATGCGTGGTTTTGATTTGTCAGTTGATGAGTATTTGTTACCGGATGAATTAACAGGACGCGATCTGGCTGATTCCGCACAATGCTCGTAATCAGTCATGAGTTTTTATACGGATAACGCTTTAAAGCGTCATTTTGCTCGAAATCAACGCTGGGGATTTCGTTGGGCACTCTGGACGGCCGTTTTATGGGGCGCCTGGTATATTCCAGGTACAGCCTTATGGTACGAGTACCCATATAACTCCATTGCGCCTGAGCAACAAGGTGAGCGTTTAGTGGCTACGGCTGTAATGACCTGGATCCATGCCATTGCCGTATTTGTTTTTCTGGTTGTGTGGAATGGTTCGCTAGGAAAATTAAAAGATTACGGGCGTACATTAGTACGTTTTAAAAAGATTTCAAAATGGTACGCACTGGCCTCACTATGTGGCGGTCCCCTGGCAATATTCGGCTCTTATATGGCGATGGGATTTGTCGGGCCAGTGTTTGCCGCCGTTACATCACTATTTTACCCGGTTATCGGCGCTGTTATTGCACGGCTTTGGTATCACGAGAAGATCTCGGGACAGGCTGCATTGGGTATGGCCATAATCATAACGGGGGGAGTGGTTATTTATGGTCCGGGCTTGCTGGGTGAGATGGATACGGAGACCAGTTTCGCTTGGCTTGGCTATGTCGGCGGTTTGATGTCTGCAATAGGATGGGGTGCAGAGGGAGCTGTCGCCTCCAGAGCAATGGACGTGACGGATCCTGATGTAGGTATCCAATGCCGGTTTAGTTTCGAGATTCTCTTTTGGGGCCTGCTCATTTTGCCTGCAATCATGTTATTGACGGATATGCCGGTCTGGTTTTTGATTAAAGAAACGTTGCTGACGCCACTAGCGATGACATGGATGCTGCTGGCTTCTGTCTGTCATGCTTTTTGTTATACCGCTTTTTATAAAAGTTTTTCATTAATAGGTGTCAGCCGTGGCGAAGCCATTGGCAATCTGTATGGTGTATTTGCCGTTATTTTTGTCACCCTGGTAACGTTAGAGTTGCCTGAGTGGTATTTCGTGATTGGACTGTTTTTGACGGTAACGGGAAGTTTGGTCATGTTCCGTGAACCGGCTGAATCTGTGGCACATCTGCGTTCGGTTTCTGAGACGACTTAGCTAATGAAATTGCATCATAAAGGCTATGTTCTGGTCCAGCTTGAACGAGAAGAAGTGCAATGGGATAAGCCACTGATTGATGCAGCAATGACGGAATATAAACTGAATGGTGATTACTGGGTGAAGCACTTCAGCATCATCATGGATGAACTGGCTTCAGCGGGTTTAATCAGCCGGGAAGATCACCGTCTTGATACTTTATCTGATCGTTTAATGTTTAAGTATCGTTTGACCGACTTCGGTCGTGAACGAATGCAGGATACCGGATTATTATGATCTTAATGGAAGTGAGGACGACCTCACCGCTCAAGATTCATTGGGGACGGCCTCAGAAAAGGAGAAATGATGGCATGGTTAATCCTACTGATTGCGGGCTTACTAGAAGTTGTATGGGCTATAGGCCTTAAATATTCTGACGGGCTGACACGTTTCTGGCCTAGTCTTGTCACTGTAGTGACGTTATTACTCAGTTTCTGGTTACTGGGGCTTGCAATGCGCTCTTTACCCATGGGCACAGCCTACGGCGTATGGGTAGGCATTGGGGCTGTAGGAACCGTTATTTTCGGTATCGTTTTCTTATCCGAACCCGCTGGTGCAGCCAGGCTATTCAGTGTTGTTTTGATTATCTCTGGCATTATTGGTTTAAAACTCTCAAGTTGAGAGTGGCTTATTATGGAGGAGTGCCATGTCTGATTTTTGGGGTTATCCTGGTGCCGATATTCTCGCCATTATGGTCATTAGTGCCCTCAGCCTTTTGGCGCTATACCAAGCAAGACAGTTTGTGACCAAGCAATGAACTGTTTTTACAAGGTGCGTTAAATGCGTTGTCTTTGCTCTGAAACGCTGCCATGCTTTTAGTATTGACTTAACTAAACG
This sequence comes from Methylophaga sp., assembly GCF_965655755.1. Classification (GTDB taxonomy): domain Bacteria; phylum Pseudomonadota; class Gammaproteobacteria; order Nitrosococcales; family Methylophagaceae; genus Methylophaga. Next base: position 24,903 of record NZ_CBFHHW010000012.1, read on the forward strand.
CATCTCAACTTAGATGAAATATCTACGCCACTCAGGAACAAACCAACGTGGAAAATAACGCAACGGCCGATGCGCTTAAGAATGGGGTCAACGAAGACTTCAGAACAACAGAGTTTTCTTTGCATCGCAGTATTGATTGGACCGGTGCGTTTTGGGTCGCAAGTGGTGTACCGGCGCTGGTGTTATTTTCAATGGGAGCGATTGCTGCAACCGTTGGTAAGCCAGCTTGGCTGGTATGGATTATTTCCATCAGCTTTGGTTTTATTCAGGCTTTTACTTATGCCGAAATAGCCGGGCTTTTCCCTCATAAAACGGGCGGGGCATCGGTTTATGGCGCCGTTGCCTGGGTCAACTATAGTAAATTGGTCGCACCGCTATCGATCTGGTGTAACTGGATAGCCTGGGGTCCTGTTTTAGCAATAGGTTCAGGACTGGCAGCCGGGTATATTTTGACGGCATTATTTCCAGCTGATGCTGTTATTAATACGTGGCAAATTACGTTACTTGACCTGAGTTTATTAAAGACCGGGTTGACCCTGAGGGTGAATGCTACTTTTATCATTGGTGCAACCTTGATGATACTGGTGTTTGCGATTCAGAACGGCGGTATTTTACGATCGGCGAAAGTGACAATGATACTGGGTGTAACAGGATTGTTGCCTTTAATGATTCTAGCTATTGTGCCATTCATAACCGGTGATGTTGCCACGTCTCAGTTCTTCCCTTTATCGCCACTGGCCTATGACAGTTATGGTCATGTTATCGATGGTGAATGGAATATTAATGGCTGGGTTTTAATGGCTGGGGGCTTATTTATCGCAGCCTGGTCAACGTATGGCTTTGAGACAGCAGTGTGTTACACCCGCGAATTTAAAAATCCAAGAAAAGATACATTCAAGGCAATCATCTATTCAGGCTTTTTATGTATTGTCGCTTTTACATTAATACCATTAGCTTTTCAGGGGTACCTTGGCTTGGGTCAATTGGTTGAACCTGACACGCTTAACTCTGCTGGTAATGTGGTGTCGCCTGCGGTCTATGACGGTATGCTGGCAGATGATATTTACTCTGGGATGGGTGTTGCCAATGCCTTTGCAGGCATTTTCGGTGGCAGTGGCTTTGTAGCTAATTTATTTGTTGTGATGCTGGTGCTGGCATTGTTGCTATCCATCATGACAACGATGTCCGGATCATCACGAACTTTGTATCAGGGTTCCGTTGATGGCTTATTACCAAGGTTTTTATCTAAAGTGAATGAAAATGGTGCGCCCACCAGAGCAATGTGGACGAATCTAATCATTAACTTGGTATTGTTGAGTATGTCAGATTATGTGTTTTTGCTGGCTGCGTCCAATGTGGGTTATATCATTTTTAATTTTCTCAATCTTAACGCCGGCTGGATTCACCGTATTGATCGAGGTCATTGGGATCGGCCCTACAAAGCACCAACAATATTAATTGTTGCAGGCACATTACTATCCTACTTAAATTTGATTTTTATGGGATTGGGAGCGAATGTCTGGGGTAGCGGTACTCTGATGAGCGGTCTTATTATTGCTGGATTAATTATTCCCATTTTTTTATGGCGACATTATGTGGTCGATAAAGGTGTGTTTCCAACAGCGATGCTGGAAGATATGCAAATACAACAAAAAGGCGTGAAATCATCAAAACCTGCTGGTGTGTTGCCTTATTTGGCTCTTTTCCTTGGTGTCTTTGTTGTTTGGTTCAGCCACAGTTTGGTTTGATAAAAAACCTAAAAACACTTTCTTGATAAAGTGATCCGACCTCAATAGATGCTCCCTACTCCCTAGGAGGTAACCCCTCTTAGGAATTGTTGAGTTTGCTGGCAGTGAAGAAAATAGCATTGCCAACACTCACAACTAGGGAGAAACTAAAAATGGCACGCGATCCTAAACACGATATTCTATTTGAGCCGATCCAAATCGGCCCTAAAACACTCCGTAACCGTTTTTATCAAGTTCCACACTGTATCGGCGCCGGCTCTGACAGACCGGGCTTCCAGGCAGCTCACCGTTCTTTAAAAGCAGAAGGTGGCTGGGCAGCGTTGAACACTGAATACTGTTCGATTCATCCTGAGTCAGACGATACCATGCGTATGTCCGCACGTATCTGGGACGAGGGCGATGTGCGTAATCTTCGCGCAATGACCGATGAAGTTCATAAACATGGCTCACTGGCCGGTATCGAAATGTGGTACGGCGGTGCGCATGCACCCTGTCTGGAATCACGGGCAACGTCACGAGGCCCAAGCCAAATTGCGTCTGAATTTGAACATCTCAGCTACTGTAAAGAAATGGACCTCGACGATATCAAGATGGTCCAGCAGTATTATGTTGACGCTGCTTACCGTGCACGTGATGCCGGTTTCGATATCGTCTATGTTTATGGTGCCCACTCTTATCTGCCATTACAGTTCCTGAACCCTTACTACAACAAGCGTACCGATGGTTATGGCGGTTCACTGGAAAATCGTGCTCGATTCTGGATTGAAACGCTGGAAAAAGTCCGTCGTGCTGTCGGCGAAGACTGTGCCATTGCGACTCGTTTTGCTATCGATACCATTTATGGTCCGGGTCAAATCGAAGTTGAAGAGGATGGTATTAAGTTCATCGAAATGGCGGATGATTTTGTCGACATGTGGGACATCACTGTTGGTGATATTGCTGAATGGGGTGAAGATGCTGGACCCTCACGTTTTTACCAGCAAGGTCACACAGTGCCATGGGTAGAGCATGTAAAAAAAGTGTCCAAAAAACCTGTACTGGGTGTTGGTCGTTACACTGACCCTGAAAAAATGACTGAGTTGGTGACCAATGGCATCGTCGATATTATTGGTGCCGCTCGTCCTTCGATTGCCGATCCATTTCTGCCTAAGAAAATTGAAGAAGGCCGTTATGACGATGTTCGTGTCTGTATTGGCTGTAATGTCTGTATTTCACGTTGGGAAATTGGTGGCCCACCAATGATTTGTACTCAGAATGCGACAGCCGGTGAAGAATACCGTCGTGGTTGGCATCCTGAAAAATTTGCCAAGTCTGACTCGGAAGATTCGATTCTGGTCGTTGGTGCTGGACCTTCAGGCTCTGAAGCTGCCCGTGTGCTGATGGAACGTGGTTATATCGTTCACGTATACGACAAAGCTGAAAAAGTGGGTGGTCACGTCAATCAGGTCGCAACGTTGCCAGGTCTTGGTGAGTGGGGCTATCACCGTGATTATCGTGAAACTCAGCTGGATAAACTGGCTAAGAAGAACAAGCACAACGTGGTTGCGCTTGGTCAGAAGCCATTAACTGCTGATGACGTGCTTGAATACGGTGCAGAAAAAGTCATCATTGCGACCGGTGCGCACTGGAATACTGATGGTAACAACTGCCTGACACATGAACCCATTCCAGGTGCTGACGCTTCACAACCAGAACAATTGACTCCGGAACAAGTTCTGTCGGGTGAAAAAGAAATTGGCAAACGTGTTGTCATTCTGAATTCCGACAGTTATTTCATGGCACCAAGCCTGGCTGAAAAACTGGCGGCAGAAGGTCATGAAGTAACCATTGTTTCTGGTGTTCCTTTGGCGAACTACATGGAATTCACGCTTGAACTTCCAAACATGATGCGTCGCCTTCATGAACTGGGCATTGAAGAAATTGGTGACCATTTCTGTACTCGCGTAGAGAAAAACCGTCTGGAAATTTTCAATATGTGGGGCGATGGTTCTAAACGTACCTACAAAGGTCCAGGTGTTTTCCCTCGTGAGGAGAACAAAACGCATCGCTGGCTTGAGTTTGACTCTTTGGTTCTGGTCACAGGCCGTCATTCTGACAACAGCTTGTATAAAGAGTTGAAAGAACGTGAGAGTGAGTGGGCTGAAAACGACATCAAGGGTATCTATCTCATTGGTGATGCTGAAGCGCCTCGTTTGATTGCGGATGCAACCTTCACGGGTCAACGTATCGCTCGGGAAATTGACGAAGAAAATCCTCAATATCCTCTGCCATATAAACGTGAAACCGTAGCTTGGGGCACGCCACATATGCCAGGTGGTAATCACGAGATCGAATACAAGATCTAATCAGGAAGGCTTGTCTGTTGCCATGTTTTGCATGGCAACAGGCTCTTCTGACCTCAGCATTTTTTATCTCAATTCCAAGCTGGCAGGTGTCTCATGAATGATCCACAAGAAATAACCCGAATCCTGTTTGAAGGATTTCAGACTTCTTCAATTTATATTTTTTATGCTTTTGGTTATTCGGCAATCGCTGTATTTCTATACGGCTGTTTTATACAAATAAGAAAGTACCGTCGTGGTCAACCCGATGCATCCTGGGGCAGTTTCCTTGCACGTTTCTGGGATATGTTCAAAACCATGCTGACTCACCGCACTATAAAACGTCGTGATTCAGCAGCAGGTAAAGCACATGCGGGTATTTTCTTTGGCTTTGTGCTGCTATTTATCGGCACATCTACCATTACATTGGAATACGACATACTCGAACCATTATTTGGCATAACGTTCTGGTATGGCGACTTTTACCTCTGGTTTTCTTTAATTTTAGATATTGCAGGTGTGGCGGTAATCGCTGGCCTTGTATACATGATGTATCGCCGTAAATGGCTGAAATTACCGAAACTGGATTACACCCGTCCTGACAGAGAACCAGGCGATCCTGATTATGATCGCAGTGCGTACCGTCGTGAGGATTGGGCCTTTTTGTGGGGATTTATCCTCATTGTTATTACCGGATTTTTTTTGGAAGCGTCACGTCTGATTTGGTTGATGGACGATTCTAGTGTTTGGGATTACCGTTGGTGGTCTCCCGCGGGTGCGGCCCTGGCCCATCTGATGCATGGCATGGGGCTGGATCCTCAAGCTGCAGGACAGTTCCGTACTGGCTTGTGGTGGTTCCACGGAATGCTGGCATTAGCATTTGTTGCCTTGATTCCGTTCACAAAAGTTAAACATATTTTTACTGCTTCAGCGTCATTGATGTTTCGTGACCCGATGGCGGGGAAACGTCTCCCTACAGTGCCAGAAGATCAGGAAGAGATTGGTATTAAAACCATCACCGATCTGACCTGGAAAAACTTACTCAATTTAGATGCCTGTACGAAATGTGGACGTTGTCATGAAGCGTGTCCAGCGAATGCGGTAGGCGCGCCATTATCGCCACGTGATGTCATTTTGTCGTTGCGTGAGTTTGCCAATAACGCGTTAGAGAAAAAAGACTTGCCCGAAGAGGCCGAGCTGGATGTCCACGGTAAGGATGTAGGTCAGGTGTTTATGGAAACGCTTTGGTCATGTCGTACTTGTCTGGCCTGTGTTGAGATCTGCCCGGTCGCTGTTGAGCATGTGCCTATCATTGTACAAATGCGCCGTAAATTGGTTGATGAAGGCAACATGGAACCCATTCTGCAAAAAACATTGCAGTCCGTTCATAAAAACGGCAATTCGATGGGCGAGTCCAAGCGTAAACGTGCGAAATGGACTAAAGATCTACCGTTCAGCATTAAAGATGCTCGTAAAGAGCCTGTCGATATTATGTGGTTTGTCGGTGACTATGCCTCGTTCGACCCTCGCAATCAGGTCGTAACGAAATCATTTGCTCGTCTTATGCGTCAGGCTGGCGTAGATTTCGGTTTGTTGTATGAAGCCGAGATGAATGCAGGTAACGATGTTCGACGTGTGGGGGAAGAGGGGCTTTATGAATTCTTAGCCTCGTCTAATATTTCGACATTAGAAAAATGTGAGTTCAACTCTGTTGTGACAACCGATCCACATTCTTTTAACACGATTCGTAATGAGTACCCTGACTTTGGTGGTGAGTTTGAAATTCAGCATTACACCACTGTGCTTAAAGAGTTATTTGAGCAAGGCAAACTAAAGCTCAAAGATAAGCTTAATTATCGCGTTACATTCCATGATCCTTGTCATCTTGGTCGTTACAACAAAGGCTATGATGCACCTCGCGAATTGATTGAAATGATTGGTTGCGAACTGGTGGAAATGGATCGTAACCGTGATAACTCGTTCTGCTGTGGTGCAGGTGGTGGCCGCATCTGGATACCAGACCCTGTTGGTCAGGAAAAACCATCTGAAAACCGTATTCATGAAGCAGGCAAAATCGATGATCTCGATGTGTTTATTGTGTCCTGTCCAAAAGACCTGACTATGTTCGAAGATGCCCGTAAAACTGCCGGCTATGAAGATAAGTTTGTGGTTAAGGAGTTGATAGAACTTATTACGGAATGTGTCGAGTTTGATGATGAGTCTGACGATGACAATGACGCAGCAGCTTGATTATCAGGTGCCGGAATCAGCTTCAGAGCTGGTTTCGGTTGCCATTGATATTGCTGATAAATACAGCGCTGCTGCGGTATATCAGCTAGCTGATGTGGATCACCGACAAGCGTTGAGTGAAATGTTATGCGGTCAGCGACGTGATGCATTAAAACTGGCTCGTTGGGAGCATACGCCTTCTGCTGTGTTGGCTTTATTGGCCGGACTGGATGATGATGCTGTTCGATTCCGTATCGATAAAAATCCAGGGACTCAGACTCAAACACTGGCTTCGCTGTATAACAACGAAAAAAATCTGGATTTGATTAATCTCATTGCACAACATAGTCATACTTCGGCAGCGGTATTACAGCAAATTGTTGATACGGTTAATACCCCTGCATTGATTCGAACGGTAGCGAAAAATCCCAATGCAGACAGTGATGTACTTAGCGCTATCCAAAAGAAGTACGGAGACAAGTTTGCTGCAGAATTAGCGAGCCATGCCAATGCTTCCCCGGCGTTACTGGCAAAACTTTATCCAAACGGTAACAGCTTCATACAGGCGGCAATATCCGCTCATGAAAACTGTCCAGACCCGCTGCTTGTGAAATCAGCAAAGCACGAAGATGCGATGGTTTTACGTCATGTTGCATCTAATAGTCGCTTATCTGCTTCCCTGGTGGCGGAACTTGCAGCGCATTCCGATCATAAAGTTCGGCGTGCGAGTGCAGGTAACCCAAAACTACCTTCGACAATGCTTTCAGCAGTTGCTGTGGATCCTTCTGAATTTGTTCGCCGCGCCGTTGCTGCAAGAGATGATCTCAGCACGGACATATTGGCGGAATTGATAGAGGATGAAGACCATTGGGTCAGACAAAGAATAGCGCTGCAGCCGAATTTAACGAATGAACAACTAAAAAGCCTGGCTAACGATGAAAATAAAGAAGTGAGAAGAGCTGTAGCCAGAAATACAAAAACACCTCCTTTCTTACTTCGACAACTGGCAACTGACAAAGAGGCATGGGTTAGAGCGGCGGTAGCCAATCAAAGAAACACTGAAGTCACGGTACTGCAGGAATTGACGTCGGATGATGCTGTTGATGTTCGAGGAGGCGTTGCGCTTAATGCAAATTCACCTCAGGCCAGTTTAGAGAAGCTCACGGATTCCAAAGAGTCTGATGTGCGTCGTGGCGTGATCATGAATAAAAACGCCAAACGTAAGACTTTACTGCCACTGCTCGAAGATCCTTATTACCTGAATCGTCTTCTTTTGGTGCAGAACCCCACTTTAACCGCTGCGGATAAGTGGTCATTGTTTGATGATCCGGATCCAGCAGTACGGTTTTCACTGTTTACCTGGTTTTCCAGGCAATACCTGCAGTAAATAACTGCAAAAAAAAGCTGAATAAAACAGCAAATTAGGAGAAATAGCATGAAAATTTTAGTTGCAGTCAAAGAAGTAGCATCACTTGATGACGACTTTGAAATTCGTGACGACCAGCTCGACGTTGATGAGGATTTCCTGCTTTATGAGCTTAACGAATGGGATGACTACTCCCTCGAAGAGGCGATGAGCATTAAAGAAAACTCAGATACCGATGTCGAGGTCGTGGTGGTCTCAGTCGGTCCAGATCGCGTTGAAGAAAGCCTGAGGAAGTGCCTTGCCAAAGGGGCTGATCGGGCTATTCGTGTTTGGAGTGATGAAATGGAAGGTTCAGACTCGATTACAGTGGGTCGAATTCTTGCCGCGGTCGCCGAACAGGAAAAACCAGATATGGTGTTTGCTGGGGTACAGTCATCTGATAATGCTGATGCCTCAACGGGTATTTCAACCGCTTCCTATCTCAACTGGCCCCATGCTGCTGTTGTGGCTGGGCTTGAATACAAACCTGGTGATAGTAAGGCAACGGTGAGTCGGGAATTAGAAGGGGGTCTTGGACAAGAAGTTGAAATTAGCTGTCCTGCCGTTTTAACGATTCAGTTGGGTATTAATACACCTCGTTATGCCTCGTTACGCGGTATCAAACAAGCTGCAAAACAACCCATTGATGAAGTCAGTCTTTCTGCATTGGGTTTAACAGCTGAAGATGTCGGTGCTGATGTTGCACTGTCTCATGTAAGACGCATGTATATCCCTGAAAAAGGCATGGCAACCATGATCGAAGGGACACCAGCCGAGCAGGCTTCTAAGCTTGCTGAAATCATCAAAGAATTCAAGGGGGAATAAAGATGAAAACGATTCTAGTGGTGGCCGAAAGCCGTCAAAACGAAGTACGCCCAATTTCTTTAGAAACCATTGCTGCAGCCCAGGAGTTACGCCAGTCTGAAGATAAAGTCGTTGTGGCGATTATCGGTCAGCAGGCTGATTCGCTTGTTGATGCTTTATCCGTTGCGGGTGTTGATGAACTGGTGGCTGTCAAAGTGGCTACAGAAGACTTTGACGCAGATATTTTTGAAATGGCAGTAACCAATTTGATGGAAACCTATACCCCATCAGTTGTTTTAATGCCGCATTCAGTTGACAGCCTTGGTTATGCGCCGACATTAGCTCGGAAGGGTAATTATGGTTTTGCAAGTGATGTCTTTGGTTTGCATTATGACGGTGATGACCTCGTGGCAACACGCGCAGCGTATGATCAAAAAGTGAATCTGGAAGTTGATTTTCCCGGTAAAGACTGTGTCTTGATGACAATTCGTCCCAGCGTTTATAAACCAGTGGAAGAAGCGGGTAGTCCTCAGGTGAATAATCTGGATATGACAGATATTGGCAGCCGCAGTCAGAATATACGCTACGTCGAACCTGAAGGTGCTGACGATATAGACATTACCGGTGTGGACTTCATTATGTCCATCGGACGTGGTATTGCTGAAGAAAACAATGTCGATGATTTCCGTGAGCTGGCAGAAAGTGCTGGCGCAACCTTATGCTGTTCGCGGCCCATTGCCGATTCCGGCTGGTTGCCAAAATCACGCCAAGTCGGTCAATCAGGCAAGGTGGTTGGTTCCTGTAAGCTGTATGTCGCGATGGGTATATCCGGTTCGATTCAGCACATGGCTGGGATGAAGCATGTACCGACTATCGTTGCTGTCAATACGGATCCAAGCGCGTCCATTTTTACAATTGCTAAATATGGCATTGTTGGTGATATCTTCGATATTGAAGAAGAACTTCGCGGCCATTTCGAGTAAGCTATTTCCGTCTTAAATAAAAATGTGCGGACAGGTGCTTGTGTGCCTGTCCACACACATTGAAAGTAGAGGAAAAAAAATGGCAACAGATTTACAAAACGCCGTCACTCGTGATGATATTGATGGTAGCGGCCTTAAAATTGGAATCGTCCAATCAAGGTTTAATCAGGAAATTGGTAACGCCTTACTCAAAGCCTGTGTGTCACACTTACAACATGCCAAGGTTGAAGAAAAAGATATCTCTGTCATGACGGTGCCGGGTGCTTTGGAAACTCCATTGATGCTACATGAAATGGCATTAACAGGTGCTTTTGATGGTTTGATTGCTTTAGGTTGTATTATCCGGGGTGAGACCTATCATTTTGAGATTGTTGCAAATGAATCAGCACGCTGTATCTCGAACATCCAGATTGAAACGGGTATTCCCATTGCGAATGCTATTTTGACCACTGAAAATGAACAGCAAGCTATCGATAGAATGACAATAAAAGGTTCAGAAGCAGCCCAAGTCGTTCTGGAAATGGTATTTGCCTTGAAGCAACTCGGTAAATACTAGCGCGATTTCATCACTGGTTAATCAGTGATTGATAAACCCAGTATAATTCCTCGCCCGAGCGTGAAGTCTCACGCCACTATATAAGCGCTCTATAATATTTTTATTCAGTAATATCAGTTGCTTACCGTGTGTAAGCAGCTGAGCTGAACGCTGCACACATTACTCAAAAGGTAGTACTCCATCATGGGAATTACGAAGTACCCTTGATTTAGATATGGTTTTCCTGACGTTAATTTTTAATTGCAGCGGGAGTCTACCATGGGTAATTCAACCCAAACTATCAGTGAATCCGAGCCAGCCGTGACACGCAACTCGGTTCTTAATATCAGACACAAAGAGCTTGGTTCCAAGTTGGATGGTGATACCTGGAATGGTATGCCAATTCCGTGGAGCTACCACACCGATCCGAACGATGAAGTCATTGCTGTCAGAACACGGGCAGGTCTCTATGATATTTCTGCATTGAATATTGTCAATGTGAGTGGACCGGCGGCCCTGAAGGTACTGGATCAGCTAGTTGCTATTGATGTCACTGAGTTGAAACCGGGGACATCACGCTTAGCAGCAGAAGTGAATGAAGAGGGTGCCCTGGTTGATGACATCATGGTGATTTGTGATGCTAAAGAGACTTATCGGCTCTCGCATGGCAGTGGTGCGACTCAAGAAACCCTGGCACGACTGGCAAAAGATCAAGATGTCATTATTGAGCAGGACTACGATGTTCACATTCTCTCTCTTCAAGGTCCGAAATCGGTCGAAATTCTTGATCCTGAAGTCGATATCAACCTGAGAACTTTACCTTATTTCAAACATCTGGAAACCGTGTTGTTTGGTTGTGATGTTGTGATCTCACGGGGTGGGTATTCCGGTGAGCGTGGTTACGAGGTGTATTGCAGTGCAAATGACGCAGTGCATTTGTGGGACAGCATCCTGGAAAAAGGCCACCGCTATGGCGCTATTCCAGCTTCCTGGGACTCACTTGACTTAACACGTGTTGAGGCCGCTTTGCTGTTTTTCCCATACGACATGCCGGAAGGTGATACCACGCCTTGGGAAGTCAATATGAGCTGGTGTATCGACCAGAATAAACAAGGTGATTACATCGGTAAGCAGGCCTTAGCTAAGTTAAAAGGTCGCGAGCGATTCAAACAAACGGGTTTGGTTTGCCAGAGTAATGAAGCGGTCGAAATCGGCGCCAAAATTATCAGAGATGGTAAAGAGATTGGTGAAGTGACGAGTGCTATCTATAGCCAATATTTGATGAAATCCATTGCAATGGTTCATATCAAACCTGAGTTTTCTCAAATAGGTACGCAGGTTTTGGTAGCAGGCGCGAAGCCTGTGAATGCCCACGTCGTTAAAACCCCTTTTTATGACCCTATGCGCCTGCGGACTCATCCAGAGCAATAGTCTTAACCTTTGTCCTTTCAGCTACAGGGAAGTAGCTGGGACAACAAGATGAGGAAAAAATCATGGAAAGAGGATATTGGATCAGAAGTAAACCCGTGTACGACTCACTGGTCTGGCGTGAATATGCCACCGGACATGTTGTCATTGCGCAGGGTGACGGTGGTTTAGCCGTACTGAAATTATTTCAACAAAAATGTCCCCGTGAGCCAATCAAGTTGTTGTTTGCCGATGAAGATGTGGCAGCAAAAAAATATGGCGAGATCATTCAAACGCTGGTTCCAGAAGGTTTAGCGATCTGTGAGTCGGAACAGGCTGTGTTAGCAGCGCTGAAGGAGCAACTACCTGAGTGCCTGATGGGAACACAATTTTATGTCGCTGGCAGTGAACGGTTTATCTGGGCTGTCATTGAGACGCTAAACGAGTATGGCGTTCAGGAACAGCACGTCGCAAAAGAGTTGAGCGGTACCTTAGCGCGCTCCGTTTATTGTGTGCACTGCAAAACCATCAGTGAAAATGTCCATCACAGCATTCATCCTTGCGATGGCTGTGGTCGCCATTTATTTGTTCGGGACCATTTCTCTCGGCGTTTAGGTGCCTATATGGGGGTCATGGTGGATGCCGAAGAACCTGGCAATATTCCGGCAAAAGAGGAGATCTACCCATGAGTGTTTTAAATGTAAAAGTCACTGATGTGGAGCAAGTGACGGAGTTGGTCAAGCATTTCACGCTGGTCCAGGAGAATGGTGAGCCCTTACCGCATTTCTCCGGTGGTAGTCACGTTGTGGTGTCGATGGAAATCGACGGCCGTATTCATCGTAACCCTTACTCATTGATGGGCTCTACTGTGAATACTGACAGCTACCATATCTCAGTTCGCAAGGAGGAAAACTCGCGTGGTGGTTCCAAGTTTATGCATGAAAATGTTGAACCTGGTACTCAATTACAGATTACCTACCCGACCAATTTATTTGCCATTTCCAAATTGGGGCGTCGTCATATTCTGATTGCCGGAGGTATCGGTATCACGCCGTTCATGTCGCAAATTTCCGATCTGAACCGACTGGGTTATGACTATGAACTGCATTATGCCTACCGCTCACCGGAAAATGCTGCGTTTCGTGAACAGCTAAAAGCAATGTGTGGTGACCGGGTGCATTTCTACGTTGATAGTGAAGGCGACCGGCTGGATATTCCCGAACTACTTAAGCGTCAGCCTCTGGGAACCCATGTCTATAACTGTGGCCCGGAACCGATGGTGAAAGCACTGCACCTGCATGCTAAGACCCTGGGCTGGCCAGAAAATCACGTTCACAGTGAAGAATTTACTGCACCGCCGGTAGGTGACGAGTTCAAAGTTGAACTGGCACAAAGCGGTATGGAAATTACCGTACCTGGTGATATGAGCATGCTGGAAGCCATGGAAGAAGCCGGTGCAGAGCCACCTTTCTTGTGTCGTGGTGGTGCCTGTGGCCGATGTGAGCTGGAAGTAGTCTCATGCGACGGTCTTATTATGCACAACGACCATTACCTGTCTGACCATGAAAAAGCCGAAAGCAAAAGCATTATGCCGTGTGTATCAAGAGCCAAATGCTCAAAGCTGGTTGTCAACCTCTAAGGAATTAAGCGATGAATATGGCCAAAGAAATGAAATTTAATCAAGAAACCTTCCGTGACGACTATACATACAAGAACTCACCGGAAGCGATTCGTCGTTTCCCCTTCCCATTTCCTGAAGACGAGTACATGTACAGCGTCAATATTGAGCAGCATACATCGGGTGAGCCGGGCTCAGTTTATGAGCATGCGATTGATATCGATGAACACTATATTGCTGAATGTGAAGATCGTCGCATTACTCTGGAAAATGATCCCGGACGATATGTGGCCCTCCCGCACATGATGGATGCGCAATGGGACATGGTGGAACTGGTGATGGAGTCATTATCAAACGACTACCCTGAACTGTTCCAACTGACCAAAGAAGGTGATAACTGGCACTGGGTTAACAAACCACTGGGTATCGATCAGAAGTTTGTATTTGGTGACGAATCGACGTTACCAATGGAGCCCTTTGAATACGTTGGACGCCAGGTACAAGGTGACTGGGTGGTGATGGATCAGCGTGATGACAACCTGTTTGCTGATATGGGCATTATTACAAGTCAAGCCGACTGGTCACTTGCATTCGATGCCGGTATGTCGTTCCAAGAGTGGCATGGCCCCGTCCCACAGGCGAATGAACTGGGTATTTTTGATCGTGCATTGAAATATCTTTTGCATCTTCAATACGGCAGCCCAGTGCGTCGTCTTAACTGGACGATGACTATTAATCCACGTCTGGATACGTCACCTGAAGAATACCCACTCTGGGGACCTGAAAACGTGTCTGTCACACCAGAAAATGTGGGAGAGAAAGTACATCTTCGGGTTGAATTGCAAGCCTTGTTCAGACTACCACGAAGTAATGCTATGGCTTTTAGCATCCGTGGTTACTTAGCTAGTTTGAATGATCTGACCACATACCCTCGGTGGGGAAAACGTCTTCATCGTGTACTCAAACAGCTACATCCTGATTTGTCTGAATATAAAGGCTTAGATGACTATCGCCAGCACGTAATTGATTTTCTGGCACCGCTGGATGATGGCGAAGATCTGGGTTTGGGAACACAACCAGAGTAAGCAAAAAGTTTTAATCGAGCACAGGGGTAAATGATGACCAACCATAAAGGGAAAAAGATATGAAAAAATTGTTATTAACGATGGCAATGGCAGGTACTGCTTTGTCAGCAACAACAGCATTACATGCTGAAGAGAGCTCAGCGCACAGCTTTAGTTCAAACGTCGGTCTGTTCAGTCAGTATAACTTCCGTGGTATTGACTTTAGTGATGAGGATGTAGCTCTGCAGGGTGGTTTTGACTATGCCCATGCCAGTGGCTGGTATGCGGGTGTATGGGCTTCCAGTCTGGAAGAAGACCTCAATGTGGGTAACAGTCTGGAAGTTGACTTTTATGGTGGTTATTACCATCAGTTTACCGATGACTTTGGTGTCGATGTGGGTTTGCTGCAGTTCTACTACCCTGATCGTGAGAAAGTACCAGGTTTGAATGGTGGTAGTGATGAAGATTTCGATACCACTGAATTGTATGTTGCAGCCACCTGGAAATGGTTTACTGCAAAATACAGCCGCACGCTGACTGATTGGGGCGGTGTCAATAATAATACAATGGGCGCTGATGCCAATGGTGATTCCAAAGGTACAGGTTATTATGAACTGAACTTTGGTTATGGGTTGCCAATGGGCTTTAATCTGTCCGCGCACATTGGCCGTCTGGATGTCGAAAATTATAGTGAATATGATTACACCGACTACCAGATTGGTCTGAGTAAAGACCTGACGCTGGCTGGCTCTGAAGGTTGGACTGTTGGTGTGAATTACACTGATACCAACGCGGATGAAGATTGGTGGGGTGACCGTGGTGATGACCAGTTTATCGGTTATATCTCGCGTAGCTTCTAATCAAGCGTAACGCCAAAAAAGGAGCCACAGAAGTGGCTCCTTTTTTTATGGCCAAAATATCTGTTGTTTAGATGATTTGGAAGTCAATGATGATCCGTTTCCGGAGCTGAATTCATGATTTGTTCAAGCCCGGTGGTCAGCTCATCATAGCTATCACAGGTAATGTCAATGATAACGCCTTCTAAAGTGAGCAATTCATCACTTCCTGAGAAGACACCTTTACCGCGTTCCAATACCCATTTTACCTTGTTACTTCGGGTAAGAATGCGATAAACAATCTGATAACTGCGTTGCTTGATGATTTGGTTTTGTACATGCTCCCAGACACGCTGTTGATCTTCGGGATAAATAAGCTGCATATAGTTAAAATGAAGAGAGTTAGTGATTTCATATGGCTGATATTCAGTGACTTCGAGACAGCCTTCACTGACAAAATCGAAAGTCCAGTTTCTGTCATTTTTACAGCGATAGAGCATACAGGGTACGTTAGGCATGATCATATCAGTGACACTGTGGCTATTGGCTTTGCGTCCTGCTGATGACAGTTTCATCTTACTGATATCGGTTAAAGTGCCGATAATGCTACTTCGCTCACCTTTGAGTTTAGAGGTGGTTGATGACCTTATCTCAAACCAATGAGAACGTCCGTTTTTGGCAATCAGGCGTAGTTCAAACTGACATTGCTGACGTTTGCCTTCCGTCAGGGCATTTAATCGGGCTTCAGCTAGGGGGATATCTTCTGGATGAATAAAAGAAAAGAATGGTTTATCCATGCATTCATCAATTGGATAATCCAATATGCGTTCCCAGGATGGATTGAGAAAAATAAGTTCTTGATCCACATTAATTTGAAAAACGATTTGTTCAATACGATCCACCAGCATGTGATAGCTAAGATCATTAGATGCTGAGGTTGATGCTGGCTCAACAGAGGTCGTGGCAGAAAATTGTAATAAGAACTGGTTTGCTTTTTCAGCAGCATCAAGCGGTGATAATGACATATGAACAGGAATAGTCGTTCCGTCAACATAGAGCATGCGGAGCATAACAGTCTCGTTTGCTTGCTGAACATCCGGTTGGCTGAGCAATTCCGTCAAAGTATGATGATTACTGGGATGAATCAAGTTTGTGAGTGGCATATCAGCAATAAATTCGCGCATACCACTCATACCGAGTTCTTTTAAAAACGCATTATTGGCGAACTTGATATTATAGCCTTCGATCACTGCAGCGGGAGTAGATAACTTGCTGGAGATATCATGACCCCAGGCAATATTATCTAAATTACTATTTTGGTTAGCGGTCGAAGCACGACGTTGTACTCTGGGATAAATATTAATGATTAAAATAGCAGATAAAAAGACGGCTAGAAGCGACGCTAATACAGACAAGTGTATTTTGAAAGGTGCCGTACTGTCCCACCAGAATCCGAACACGACTGAGAAAATGGTGCTAAGCAGAATTAGACAAAATAATAATAAGCTCATAATCCGAAACTTCTATCCAGGGTGTGATACGAGAGAGTGCTGAAAGCAATGGTCATTAAACGCCAAAGAATTACTGCATTATTGAGCAGCTTTAGTAAGCGTACTTTATACGCCAAATTGATGTTATTGCTTTTTTGCATCGCGATAACAGTATTGTTAATGCAGGCGGGCACTATCTTTTTATTAGATTATATCCCTTCCAGCCAGTCAGCCATAGATAAGATTAACAGTCAGAAAGTCTACTGGCATCGCCAACTCTCTCATATCAATGCAATAAAGCTGGATGAAGCTGAAAAAACCTTAAAGGTAATGCAAAAAAACTTCCTTGATACCACCGATTCAGAAGTGCTTTGGATGTTAAAGCAGAAAAACCCGGATATTGCTGAGGCAGTGCGGCAGGTAGAAATGGAACAACAGAACTTTGCTGATCTTGCGAAACTTAACCTAAGGGCAACGGCACAATTACGGGTCGCAGACCGAGTAGCTGATTCATACGATGAGTTGATTTTAGCATTACGTAAGGATAGTGAAATCAAGCGTTCGATAATCGGTTTGTTACAAGCAGTAAGTCTGGTTTTCGTGCTGGGTTGTATTTTGACTCTGGCGCTTTCTGGTCGTCGTGTTCTGGTTGATCGGCTGGATAAGTTATTGAGTTTTATTCAAGTCAAGAATCGTAATTCAGGTTCACGAGGGGGAATGGATGAGTTTGCTGTTTTAGAGCGCCGTGTATCTGAACTCTCGGCACAAATGCAGAGCTATGAGTCTGAAGTCACCTGGGCGCACAGAACCAGTGAACATACCCGATTATTGGTCCGGGCACAGGATTTCATCTTACGGTTCATCGAGAATGTAAGCGAAGATGTTCTGAGTGAAAAAACGATGCTAAAAATGCTTTACTCACTGGAACGGGCGATGGACTTTAGTAATGCTGCACTCATTTATACAGATGATGCTGCAGTGATTTCTACTGAGCGAATTATTTTTTCTCATCATAGTCCTCATGGCTTTAGTGATAGTCTGTTTAAAGAGTTATTACAGACCAACGTGATCAACTATGAATATACTAACTCAGAAGCTGAAATAGTGAGTTGTCTGGGCGTTGCTTTCTCAGGTACCAGTAATGGTGTGGGTGTGTTATTGGTGGAAATGGAGGAGGGGCGCTTTCTCGAAGACTCCGAGGTGAAAGTACTTGAAATCACTGCGCGATTGCTTTCGATGGTCACAAAGTTCCAGAGTCATGATGAGGAGGGAAGGCGTTTGGCAGTATTAGAGGAACGTGCCTCGATAGCAAGAGAACTGCATGATTCTTTAGCCCAGTCACTCTCGTTTATGAAAATTCAAGTATCACGACTTCAATCGAGAGGCGGAGATTCACCACAAAATGAAGTTGTGCAGGAACTAAGAGAAGGGCTGGATAATGCTTACCGTGAATTACGTGAATTATTAACCACTTTCCGTGTGCATATGGATCTGCGTGGACTTGGCTTCGCAATTCAAGCCACGATAGATGAATTCTCACAACGCTCAGAGCTGGCAATCAGTTTTGATAATCGCCTCGTCAATTGCCGCCTGACAGTCAATGAGGAGTTTCATATTCTGCACGTCGTTCGTGAAGCTTTGTCTAATATTGTCAGGCATTCAGGTGCTGATAAAGTCAGTATTCTGATGCTTCTACAGAAAAGTGGTGAGGTGGAGCTGACTATTGATGACGATGGTGTTGGCGTCAGGCCTATATCAGACACGCATGACCACTACGGTCAGGCAATTATGAAAGAACGTGCACAAACACTGGGTGGAGAGGTGGAAGTCATGCCCAGACGCTATGGGGGAACACGTGTCCGTCTCTCATTCATGCCAAAACTGGCACAGTAACGATAAGATATTGAGATTACTAAAATGCAAAACATAATCAGAGTCATGATAATCGATGATCATCCTTTATTTAGAAAAGGTGTGAGCCAGATTATTTCCGATGATCCAAATTTTGAGGTAATAGGTGAAGCAGCATCAGGTCAGGAAGGGTTGGATCTGGCGGAAGAGATTCAACCTGATCTTGTTTTACTGGATTTGAACATGAAGGGTATGGATGGTCTTGAAACGCTGCGGCGATTCAAACAAACGGATCTAATAGCCCGATATGTCATTCTTACTGTTTCTGATTCAGAAGATGATTTGATGGAAGCCTTAAAATCTGGCGCAGACGGTTATTTATTAAAAGACATGGAGCCTGAGGATTTACGCGCCAACCTAGTCAAGGCATCTGTAGGTGTAACGGTCTTGCAGGACAGTATGACTGAGCTGTTGAAAAAAGCGATTACCGAGCCTGATACCAAAGTTAAGCAAGCAGATGCCGGACTCACCGACAGAGAAAATCAAATTCTTGATTGTTTAGCAGAAGGGATGAACAACAAAAACATTGCTCGAAAGCTGGGTATAAGCGATACCACAGTCAAGGTGCACATTAAGAATATATTGAGAAAATTGAACTTAACCAGCCGTCTTGAAGCGGCCGTCTGGAAACATCAACAGAAATAAAAAAATGCCGGTAGCGAGGGGTATAACGCTACCGGCATTCCCAAATGAGCCGTTATTGCAGGTTTACAGGGGGGCGCGTTGACCTACAAAAAAGCCAGTCGCTTTGCTTTCGGTTTCAAATGTAATGGTTTCGCCGTCAGCAAAATACAAAACATCACCCACTTTCGCAGTGACTTTCTGACCTGACTCATCAGAGATGATGAATTCACCATCAACGATAATTTTCATTTCTTCATAGTCATAGGTGTAAACCAAAGGTTTATCACTTTTGTTGAGATGGAAAAATCCAGCACACAAGGTTTTGTCCTTGCTGTCAGAAACTACGGTATCACCGAGCGTTGCATTTACGCCATCAATGCCCATAGACGGTTGATCAGCTTTAATCGCTTGTTGTACATATTTCATATCTTGCCTCCTAAAATTTGTGTCATTAAGACAGGTGCTATTAAATCGCCATTAATAGCCGTCAACAATTATTAAGAAGGCTTACTCACTAAGGGGTAGGAACGCCCTGAGGCGTTTTCATCCAGGGTTGAAATGAGATTCTGGCCCACCTGATCGAAAGTATATTTATGTAAAAGATTGTGGCGGAATCTACAATTATTTTGACGCGATGCTTCGTTTTTTAATCAGAAACAAGAAAAATTTCACACTCCATCTACGCTCAATAATCATCCCTAACCGTACTAAAAAGCTTATCTAAGCCCTCAGTACTCCTAAAGTGTTAATTACTAAAGAGAATAGACGCCTATCTTGGGTCAGGACTAGATTCGTCACAGTGTCTGAATAAACAGGCGCGTAACAATAAGGAATAGAAAAATGGCATTTGATATAGCAACTCAATTTGCCGAGCAGGTCACCACAGCCTCGCTTGTGCAAAACCTTGTCTATGCCTCCGGTACTGTCGGGGCAATTTTCGTGGTATTTGGTCTACTACTGATTGACGTAGGCGGTGTTAGGAGACGCAGTGCATTTAATGCAACCATAGAGAAGATGATGGGCTTTTTTATAGGCTTTACTACCTACTTCTTCATTGGTTTCGCATTATGGGCCGCTCAATATTATGTAATGGTTGATTATACATTGACCGACAGCATTAAAGATTGGTGGGCTGGTGGCGCACTCTCAAATGCAATGGCACAAAATGTGGATCCGGCAGTTTTTCCGGGCATGAATAACTTCCAGATCTTTATTTTCTTCCTGGCTGTTTTTGCTGGCATTATCAATGTTCTACTGCACTTTGCTGTGTCGGAACGTATGAAAGCCTCTGCCTACTATCTAACGAGTTTTGTTGCGACCATCGTTTCTTCACTTGTTAGCTGGTGGACATGGGGTTCAGTTGGTCCGCTGACGAATCTCGGTTTTCATGACTTCTTTGGTGTAGGTTTTGTGTATTTGTTCCCAGCTGGTATGGCCATAATCTTTCACCGTAAACTTGCTCCAAGACCCGGGATGTTCACTTCACATCCTAAGGTAACAGAGTACCGTGAACCTAGTTTAGCGCTAGTGACTGCGGGTGTATTCAGTGTTTTTGCCAGTTTGCCTATGGTTATTCTGTCATGCCTGTTCTTCTTTGATCCTGAAGCATTGGCAGTCAGTGTCACGATGGCCGATACCAGTGTCGGCTTGGCATTCAACAACTATGGTGCAGCCTGGGCTGGTGGTGCTTTGATGGGTGCTATTCTGGCCTATAGCAAGCGCAAATATGCTTATTTATTGTTGGGCCCGTTGGCAGGCTATGTGTCTGGTGCATCAGGTTTCGACGTGTATGTACCTTGGCAGATGTTCCTGGTCGCACTGGGCGCTCCATTTGTGACGTATATTATCTACGAGACATTGCAGAAACGTGGTGTAGACGATCATAAATTACTGCCATTGTTTGCCGGTGTTGGCTCTTATGGCTTAATCATGACGGGTTTACTGCATATCGGGGTACCAAGAGGTGGTTATGTTGGTATCGAAGAGGGTGCATATGCCTTCCAGCATGGCGAAATCGGTGTGCTGATGCAGTTTGTCGGTATCGCGGTGTGCTTGGGCATGGGTATGATCACAGCGTGGGTGATGTCATTCATTTGTGAACATACAACTGGCCTGAGAGTCTCCGATGAAGATCAAGCGGAAGGCCTTGATAAAGTGAAATGGGGTATCGAACCTGATGTCGATCCTGTTGCTGAAGCTCCTTCTAAATAAAAGGTGCGTAGCGTTAATTTGTTTATCGATAAGCAATTAACTTAAACGGTTCACCCTGTTCGTAGTAGCAACAAACACTACGAACAGGGTTTGATCCCATTCGTTAAATAAAAAGTCCGGCCCAGAGCCGGATTTTTTATTGTATGAAGAAATTTAATATTGACTGAGATTTTTCCAAGCCTAAGTTTGAATTTGAATGATCTGTGTACTAAGCCATACAGAATGAGCGACTTATGATAACGGTCATTTATTACTGGCAATGACCAACATCAACATAGTTCATCCTTTACGCCTCTATACGACACAACGACCTTTGATTATGAAAGATACCGAATCCATATTTGGGTGTTATTGAGGGAGGACGACAAGCGGCTTTTGACCACGCTATGGAATGAACCCAACAATTATTGTCACTGGAACAGTGGCTGGCTGAGTTGACACGACGGAAGTCACAGTCTTCAATGAAATAAACTAAAAACACGGGCAAAATTCCCGCTCCAATCTGGTGTATAGTCAGGTTTAAATAATAATAAATCGATAAAAATCAGAATGTAATTAGGAGAGAGGCATTATGGCCAGTGTATTAAAAACCACGCATCACGGCGGCTGTCCACATGACTGCCCGGATACCTGTTCGATGGTGTACGAGGTTGAAAACGGCAAACTGATTTCAGTCAAAGGCAACCCTGATCATCCGATGACTCGAGGCGGTCTTTGCGTCAAACTAAAAGACTACGAAAAACATCACTATCATCCTGACAGACTGTTATATCCAATGCGTCGAACCGGCCCAAAAGGCTCCGGTCAGTTTGAACAAATAAGTTGGGATGAAGCACTTGATGAGATCACCTCCCGCTGGAAAGCGATTATTGATGAATATGGCCCTCGTGCGATTATCCCTTATAGCTATTTAGGGAATCAGGGGCTGGTTCATGGTCTGAATGGGGGGGATGCCTTCTTTAATAAAATGGGCGCAACTGTCTGCGAACGCACGTTCTGTGGTGAGGGCTCATGCACAGCATGGTTATTGACGGTAGGTCCGACGGCTGGTGTGGATCCGGAAAGTTTTATTCATTCTAAATACATTATTATCTGGGCCTGTAATTCGGTCAGCACAAATCTGCATCACTGGCACACCGTCAAAGAAGCTCAGAAAAAAGGCGCTAAAGTGGTGGTGATTGATCCTTATAAATCACGCACAGCCAAAGAGGCTGATTGGCATATCGCACCCAAACCGGGTACTGATGGTGCCTTGGCGATGGCGATGATGCATACGATCATTGAGGAAGGTTTGCAGGATCAGGATTACATCGATAACTACACCGAAGGCTTCGATGCCCTGGCTGAAAGAGCGAAAACACGCACGCCTGAATGGGCTGCAGCCATCACCGGTATAGACGCTGAAGACATCCGTAAACTGGCACGCGAGTTTGCCACAACACAGCCGGCAGCAATTCGCATCGGTGTGGCACTTGAACGTAACTATGGTGGTGGTCAGGCTGTTCGTGCGGTTAGCTGTTTACCTGCACTAACCGGTGCGTGGCGTCATGTTGGTGGTGGTGCTTTGCAATTCCCAGTCTGGGAGCATCCATACAAATTTGATGTGATATCACGTCCGGATCTGATTCCTGAAGGCACTCCCGTTATTAATGCCATTCAGATTGGGCGGGCATTAAATGGTGAAATGGATCTGGATGTACCGATTAAATCGATGATGTGTTGGAATGCGAATCCGGTGACGCAGGCTGCTGAGACAGATAAGATTGTTGAAGGGCTTGAGCGTGAGGATTTCTTCATGGTCTCAGCGGAGCATTTCTTGTCTGATACGGCCTCTTATGCTGATATCGTCTTGCCGGCATCAATGGGCGCCGAGATGGAAGATATGGTGCTTTCGTGGGGCCATCTCTACCTCACCTACAATGAAAAATGTGTTGATTCACCTGGTGAAGCACTTCCCAATAATGAAATATTTCGCCGTCTTGCTGCCAAAATGGGGTATGAGGAAGAAAACTTCAAATGGTCTGATACCGAATGTCTGGAAAACTATGTTGACTGGGATTCACCGGCGTGTGACGGTATTGATTTGGATACCCTGCGTGAAAAAGGTTTTGCCAGATTGACCGTAGGGTTCAGAGACGACCGGGCACCCCATAAAAAGGGTAATTTCCCAACACCTTCAGGCAAATGTCAATTTGAGGTTAAAGGTGCAACAAATTTTGTGGCGCCGCCTTTCCGACAAATGTACGAGGGTTTCCAGCCCGGCGAAGCATTGGATAGCTTGCCAGACTATGTGCCATCCAGAGAGACGGCAGAAATGAATCCGGCTTTGGCAGAAAAGTACCCACTTAATATCATTTCGCCTAAGAGTCACGGCTTCCTCAACTCCTGTTATGCCAATGTCGAAGAAAAAATTAAAAGACAGGGTGAACAGTTCGTCATGATTAATGCCGCAGATGCTGATTTGAGAAATATTCAAAACGGTGATTCGGTTCATGTGTTTAATGACCGGGGTGGTTTCGAAGGCAAAGCACAAATCACCGATGATGTGGACTCTGGAATTGTTGTTGCGACGTTGGGTTATTGGCGTCAATTAAATAAAGGCACGGTTAACTGCGTCAGTTCAGCAGAGTTTGTTGATATGGGGCATGCCCCCACATTCAGTGATAATCTGGTGCAAGTCGAACTGGCGAGTTAGCTTCAAGCGAGATTACTATTAAGATAAAGCCCGCCTCGAGCGGGCTTTTTATTTTCTGGCTTGATAAAGGAATAAACATATTTCAAGATAAAGTTATGGTGAATAAGAAAATTTTTACCCAATACAACCAAGGTCGATGTTTGTATTTTGCCTACGGTTCGAATATGTCTGTTCGGCGATTGAAACAACGTCTTCCGAATGCAGAAATATATTGCCGAGCCACTTTAAATAAGCATGCTTTGCGATTTCATAAAAAAAGCCACGTTGATAGTTCAGCAAAATGTGATGCCTGTATCACGGGAAAATCCACCGATAGCGTACATGGCGTGCTCTATATACTCGATGTGGTTGAAAAACCTAAACTCGATGCGGTGGAAGGTGTTGGTCATGGTTACGACACAAAAAAAGTAACGGTGGTTGATGAGCAGGGGAATGGTCTGGAAGCGTATATCTACATTGCGACGGATATTGATGCCAAATTGAAGCCCTATGACTGGTATAAACATCACGTGTTGATTGGCGCAAAAGAAAATAATTTACCGGATGAATACATCAGTCAAATTGCTGCGGTGACGTCGATAGCTGATCCTGATCAAAAACGTCTTCAACTTGAGCTCGCCATTTATGATTAAGCCTATAAATGGCTTTCTGATAGGGGTGGGACATGGTAGGCTTAAAGCTTATTAATCGTGTAACGAGATTATGCAAAACGTACTGAAACTGGATGCTCTGGCGGCATCAACACTGAAAACTGATCCCTATCCGTATTTTTCAGTGGAACGCGCTATTGACCCTGAACAGGTGTCCGAAATTATTAAGGCTTTTCCATCGATTACTGATGGCGGCAGCTATAACATTGATGATGTCGAAATGAGTCCGGTCTTTAGCCAGTTAATCGAATCTCTGGACACACCGGAATTTCGTCGAATTATTTGTGATAAGTTTGATGTGGCTGTTATGGATTTGCCGATGATGGTGACCTTACGTGGTTACTCACGAAAAAAAGATGGCCGTATACACACTGATTCCAAAACCAAAGTTGCGACCATCCTGATCTATCTCAATGATGAATGGCAGGCGGAAAGCGGTAAGCTTCGGGTATTACGAAGCGGGAATGATATGAATGACTTCGTTGAGGAAATCTCACCTGGACCAGGCAGTTTAATGGCATTTAAAGTGACAGATAACTGCTGGCATGGTTATCCCAGTTTTGAAGGCAAAAGACAATCCATTCAAATCAACTTTTTAACCAGTGAAGCTGCTGGTAATAAACATCGGTTTTTTCATGGACTTAGTGCCAAAATAAAGTCTTTGTTTAAATAAAAGTCAGATACAAAACTTAGTCAAACATCCTTTTAGGTGGAACACCGGAATAGAAAAACCGGTCATAAACGCGTTAAAAGTATCAACGTTGATACATTCTTTTTTTTCGCGATTCAATATGTCTGGCTGACATCAGTACATGAATTAGTAATGCTATAGTTAAGTCTAGAGACAAAATGCATCAATACGTTTAGTAGTTGAATACGGATATCATCATCGGAGAATCAATCTTTATGAGCGGCAAACCGGGGAAGATCTATATTGCCTTGATCAGTGTGCACGGTCTGATTCGTGGACAAAACCTTGAGCTGGGGCGAGATGCTGACACGGGAGGGCAAACGCTATATGTGCTGGAGTTAGCTCAGGCACTCTCTGAGTTACCTGAAATCGCTCAGGTGGATTTGGTCACACGAAGAGTAGTGGATGAAAATCTGGGGTCTGAGTACGCTCAGCCCATCGAATCCCTGAATGATAAATTACGTATCGTCCGGATTGATGCCGGGCCAGATGAGTACATTTACAAAGAGCATTTGTGGGATCATCTTGATGCCTTTGCTGACAATCTGGCTGATTTCTTCAGACGGCAGGGACAAATCCCCGATCTGATCCATAGCCACTATGCCGATGCTGGCCTTGTTGGTTCCCATGTTGCGAATCTATTAGCTATTCCACTAGTTTATACAGGTCATTCTCTGGGCCGCGTTAAACGCAGACGTTTGCTTGCAAGTGGTTTGTCTACTGACCAGATCGAACATCTTTACAATATGTCACGCCGGGTGGAGGCAGAAGAAGTTTCTTTGGCCACTGCCGAGCGCGTTATCACCAGCACGCATCAGGAAATTGAAGAGCAGTATGAGGTTTATGATCATTACCAACCTGAACAAATGCGGGTTATTCCTCCGGGGACGAATATTAAGCAGTTCAAACCACCTGTAGGAAATGAACTCAATGATCCGCTGTTTTCAACGCTAACCCAACACCTTAAACAGCCCAATAAACCCATTATCCTGGCACTGTCACGTCCGGACAAGCGAAAAAATATCAATGTCCTGATTGAAGCCTACGGGGAATCTGAAGAACTTCAGCAACTGGCTAATCTCGTCATCATCGCAGGCAACAGAGACGATATAGATGATTTGGAACAGGGAGCTCAGGAAGTGTTTTATGAGCTTCTGGTATCAATTGATCGCTATGATCTTTATGGCAAGGTTGCTATGCCCAAACATCACAAGCGAGATCAGGTGCCGATGATGTATCGGATGGCTGCTGCTTCCGGAGGTGTATTTGTGAACCCAGCCTTGACCGAACCGTTCGGTTTGACATTGATTGAGGCAGCGGCTTCCGGACTGCCAATTGTTGCGACGGAGGATGGCGGTCCCAGAGATATTATCGGCAATTGTCACAACGGCCACCTCATTGATCCCTTAGAGTCCTCTACTATTACTGAAGCGTTACTGAAACTCCTAACCGATAACGCGCATTGGAATGACCTGGCTAAACAGGGCCTTGAGGGTGTCACTACGCATTATTCCTGGCAGGCGCATGCTAAACGTTATTTGGAACTGGTTAAACCTATCGCACAACGTGATGAATTTTTACACCGGAAACCGGTGGAAAGAACCAGCCAGATGTATGCTGAATCAGCGATAGTTAGTGACTTGGATCTGAATCTGGTGGGAGATGACGTGTCACTGCAAGAGTTGATTCGTCATCTCAGAGATCACCGTAAAACCACTAAGTTTGTGATAGCGACAGGCCGAAGACTCGATGTCGCACTCCGTATGATGAAAAAACACCGCATTCCGGAACCTGATATTTTGATCACCAGTTCGGGTACGGAAATTTATTACGCTCCTAAGCTGACGCCAGATAAAGCCTGGGCACAACATATTGACTACCACTGGACACCACACAAAATCAGGCCTTTTCTGGATGATTATCCAGGTCTTGAACGCCAGCCTAAATCAGAACAAAGTCGCTTTAAACTGAGTTATTACATCGACCCGGATAAAACTGATATTGAAGAGATAAAACGTTTGCTTCATCAAGAGGAGCAGTCTGTCCATGTTCAGCTGGCATTCGGTCAGTATCTGGATATTATGCCCATCCGTGCATCCAAAGGGATGGCGTTACGTTATGTAGCTGATAGGTGGCAGATTCCTCTGGAACGGATTTTAGTAGCCGGGGGATCTGGAGCGGATGAGGATATGATGCGAGGAAACACATTAGCAGCTGTAGTTGCCAATCGACACGATGAAGAATTAGCGCAGTTGAGCGAAACGGAAGGTATGTATTTGGCTGAAAAACCCTTTGCTGCCGGCATTCTAGAGGCTTTGGAGCATTATGATTTTTTCAATCAACCTAAACAGCAAAAAGTTTTACCATGAGTGACGCTAAACTCCTGTTATGCACGGATATGGACAGAACGGTTATTCCGAATGGGTTTCAACCCGAACCGTCCGACGCACGTAAACAATTCAGTGATTTCTGTCGTCGGTCGGATGTTAAATTGGCCTATGTTACTGGTCGTCATGTAGCATTGGTTAAACGTGCGATAAAAAACTATGCGCTACCGACGCCAGATTTTGCTATCACCGACGTGGGCACTAAGATTTATCAAATAAGCAACGACACTTGGCAGCAACTGGCCGACTGGGAAGCCGAAATTGATAAAGACTGGAATGGCAAAACTCATGGACAACTCAAGCAGTTACTAAAGCCGGTAGGTGAACTTCGTTTACAGGAGAGCAGTAAACAAAATACACATAAGTTGAGCTATTATCTGCCGTTGTATCTGGACAAAGATACCAAGATTGCACAAGTTGAGGCTTTTCTGGAAAAAGCAGGTGTGAATGCCAGCGTGTTATGGAGTGTCGATGAACCCAAAAACGTTGGCTTACTCGACGTTTTACCCAAACATGCGACAAAACTCCATGCCATAGAATTTTTACATCAAAAACTGGGTTATGACCTCGATGAGGTTATCTTCGCCGGTGATAGTGGTAATGATCTTCCTGTTCTAACCAGTCGGATTCAGTCTGTTCTGGTTGACAATGCCAGTGCTGAAATAAAGCAAGCAGCTGTACAACTGTCTCAACACAATGGTCATAGTTCGGCATTGTATCTGGCCAAGAGTGAATCACCGGAAAATAACGGTAATTACGCGGCTGGCGTATTACAAGGGGTGGGGCATTTTGCACCACAGTTTCGTCACAATGATAATACTGAAAAAATCACATGAATCAGACGCCACAAGTAACGATTTTTGGTGAAGCCTTATTCGATTGTTTTCCAGATGGACAATCTGTATTAGGTGGTGCACCGTTCAATGTCGCTTGGCATTTACAGGCATTAGGAAACCAACCTAAATTTATCAGTCGAGTAGGCAATGATACCTTGGGTGATACGATTCTGGCTGAGATGAAAAACTGGCAGATGGACGTTGGACTGGTGCAACAGGATCTCCAACACCCCACTGGTCGAGTCAATATCACTTTCACTGATAATGAGCCCAGTTACGACATTCAGACAGATAGTGCCTGGGATTTTATTGCTGACAGTCTGGTTACTACCCCGCCTGAGTCCGGTCTCTTCTATCATGGTTCGCTTGCTGCCAGAAGTGA
>NZ_CBFHHW010000012.1:53829-61530 GCF_965655755.1 Methylophaga sp.
AAAAGCTTACTGAAAAGCCGGGCCTGGATATTTTTGTGGATATCAATTTACGGGATCCCTGGTGGCAAAAAGAAGACATTTGTCACTGGCTGGAACAGGCCCGCTGGGTGAAGTTAAATCAGCATGAGCTTGCTGAGTTGGGTTTTCGTTCGGCTGACCTGCATCAGGATATGACGCGTATGCACAGTCATTATCATCTGGATCAATTGATTGTGACCTGTGGTGAGAAAGGCGCCATCGTGAGAGATCAGGATGGCGAATTCCATCTGACAACGCCGACCCCATTAACAGAGGTTGTTGATACGGTGGGGGCGGGAGATGCGTTTACTGCAATGTACATACATGGCCTGTTAGCAGATTGGACAATCACTGAGGCGCTGGCAAAAGCACAGCAATTTGCGTCGCACGTGGTTGGTCTGCGTGGCGCAATCAGTAAAGATAAAAATTTTTATAGTAATTTCAATAACGAATAATACAAACAAAAGAAACGACATAAATGTATGAACAGCAAGCACATACGCTATTAAATGACATTCTGAACGAAATCGAAGCCGGCATTTCCAGACAAGATCTGCGATATTTCTATACGCGGTTGGGTGCGAATTTTTATGCGATTCACTCTCTGTTTGAACGGCTTTATGGCGACCGGCCTGACTTCAAAGAACAGGCTCATAGCTTGGTCGAAACGATGGCTAAGCAATACATTCGTCGTCCAGAAGATCTTCGTCAACGTGATATTGAACGCGAAGCGGATCATAACTGGTTTCTTAGTCAAAACTGGGTCGGCATGGCACTTTACAGTCATGGGTTTGCTGATGACTTGAAAGGTATGGAAAGTCACCTGAATTACTTTCAGGAACTCGGTGTCAACATGGTCCATATCATGCCGATCATGCAATGCCCAAAGGGGAGTAGTGACGGTGGCTATGCGGTCAGTGACTTTCGCGAAATTGATGAAAGGGCAGGCACCATTGATGATTTGCTGCATTTATCCAGGGCGATGCATAAACGCGATATGCTGCTGACAATGGATGTGGTGTTGAACCACACCTCAAATGAGCATGAATGGGCTCTCAAGGCACGGGAGGGTGACAAGCTTCATCAGGAGTATTATTACACCTTCGAAACCCGAGATATTCCTGATATGTTCGAGCAGAGCATGCCTGAAGTATTCCCGGAAACTGCACCCGGAAACTTTATCTGGGATGAGGATATGCAGCGTTGGGTAATGTCGGTTTTCAATGAGTACCAATGGGACCTTAATTACTCTAATCCGACAGTTTTCATTGAAATGCTTGATGTTATCCTGTTCTGGGCAAATCAAGGCGCTGACATTCTTCGGCTCGATGCCGTGGCATTCTTATGGAAAAAAATTGGGAGTACCTGTCAGAATGAGCGCGAGGCACATCTCATATTACAATTACTTAAAGATTGCTGTCAGGTAACCGCGCCTGGCGTTCTGTATATTGCTGAAGCCATAGTCGCACCAGTAGAGGTGACCAAGTATTTTGGCGAGGATGCCGTTATCGCCAAAGAGTGCGAAATCGCTTATAACGCCACTTTTATGGCCTTAATGTGGGATGCCGTTGCGACTAAAAATGCCAACTTGCTTAATCAGGGTATTAAGAGTCTGCCGGTGAAGCTGGAGCGGGCAACATGGCTTAACTATATTCGCTGTCATGATGATATTGGGCTGGGTTTTGATGACCGTGATATTGATCTGGTCGGCTATGATCCACAAGAGCATCGTAAATTTCTGATTGATTATTTTATGGGGCGGTTTGATAACTCACATGCGAGAGGTCTACCCTTCGGTGAAAATGAAAAAACCGGTGATGCGCGTATTTCCGGTTCATTGGCATCATTAGTCGGGCTGGAATATGCAGTTGAGACTGGTGACCTGAAAGCTCAGGACGATGCAATCAAAATCATCCTGCTTTTGCACAGCCTGATCATGTCCTTTGGTGGCATTCCTCTGCTTTATTACGGTGATGAGCTGGGTACGATCAATGATGTCTCTTATCTGGATGATCCACACAAACAGGGAGATTCTCGTTGGGTACATCGTCCGGTAATTGATTGGGATAAAGCCAAATTACGAAATGAACCTGGAAATTATCAGTACGAAATTTTTTCAGCGCTGAAACATATGATTTCGGTACGTAAGGAAATCGATGTGTTTGCTGATTTTAATAACCGACAGTTGATTGATGTCGGCAACGAGCATTTATTTGTGTTTGAACGTTACAGCATCGCTCAGCAATTTGATCGGGTACTGGTCGTCGCTAACTTCAATGACAAACCACAACAGTTAGATATAGACAAGTTAGTAGGGTGGGGAGATCCACAGTATGGTGAGGTAATTGATCTATACAGTGGTCAGGCACCAGATATTTTTAACGATAGCCTCGTTGTGCCGGCATTTAGTTTTCACTGGTTACAACAAAGTTTATAAACTCGAGCCTTCACACTAAAGGGACATGAATTGGCTTAGGCTTATCCAATTAATTTAATTCAATGAGAGGCGTGTTCGATGTGCAAAACCGGTCTAGTCTGGTTTAACCACGACTTACGAGTCCACGACAATCCGGCTCTGCTCGAAGCCAGCCTCAACTGTGATCGTTTAATTTGTCTGTTTTGTTATGACGAGCTTTGGGATAAACCGACCGGATTTAATGCTAAACCACTGGGTGAGATCAGACACCAATTTCTTAATGAGACTTTGCATGCTCTAAACCAATCGCTTGAAGTAAAAGGTCAGAAACTCATTGTAATGAAAGGGAATCCGGTTGCAGTCATATCGGAACTCATCACGCAGTACAAAGTGAGTCATGTCTACCGAAGCCATCATGTTGGAGTATATGAAAATAGACAATGGCAGCACCTTCGAGTCGATTTTCCGCGAGTTCAATTTGATTCCTTTTGGACACACACTTTATTCCAACAGGCACAACTACCGTTTGATCTGACTTCTTTACCCAGTTCATTTAGTCAGTTCAGAAAAATTGTGGAGGCGTTACCGATTGATACGCCTGTACAAATGCCAAAGAATTTGGCCTTGCCCGTCTCTGAATTCAATGAACCAACACACACTTTATCAAGCTTTAATAAGTCACAATCACACTTTTCGGGTGGTGAAACTGCAGCCATTGATCATATGCAAGCGTATTTTAGTAGCGATTATCCGGCTCAATATAAGCTTCTTCGGAATGATCTAGATCACTGGTCTCATTCAACCAAATTCTCGGCCTGGCTGGCGAACGGTTCTTTGTCCGTTAAAAGGTTGCTTCAGCAGCTAAGACAGTACGAAAAAACGTATACAGCCAACGAGTCGACATATTGGATCTACTTTGAGTTGTTGTGGCGTGAATATTTCCAATGGTATGCCTTTCGATATCGCCATAAACTTTTCCGCCCTCAGGGGCTGGGTAAAAACAAAATTAATTGCTGTTTCTACCCGGAGCGCTATCAAAAATGGGCCCATGGTAATACGCCGTACCCTTTAGTGAATGCATTGATGAAACAATTAAATGAAACCGGTTATATGTCTAATCGGGGACGTCAGATTGTTGCAAGCTGTTGTATTAACGAGCTGGAATTAGATTGGCGTTTTGGTGCCGCCTATTTTGAGCAGAAATTGATTGATTATGATGTTGCTTCCAATTGGGGTAACTGGCAATACATTGCTGGTGTAGGGGCTGATCCTCGTGGTGGCAGACATTTCAATATTGATAAACAGACTCGTCAGTATGATCCTGACAACCGGTTCATAGACAAATGGCAGGGGCAAGTGACATCACCCAATCTGGATTCGGTTGATGCGGCTGATTGGCCCATCATGCCTTACAAAAGTGATTGATACACTTCGTTATTGTTGAGTGTTGTATGCCAAGGGCGCATACTTAATTTATCGCTTTCACCACACGGAGGACTTTGTGATGCACAAGGCGATCCTGTTTGATATCAGCGGTGTGTTGCACGTTGATAATGTGCCAGTCAATGGTGCAGTAGCACTCGTAAGAGAACTGCAAGATAAGCAAGTACCTATCCGGTTTGTTACCAACACGTCACGAACAACCAGCACAGCCATTTTCCTGAACCTGCAAAAGATGGGCTTTGATGTAAAACCGGATGATATTTTTACTGCTCCGCTAGCCGTAAAACATGTCTGTCAGCAGCGAGACCTCCGACCCTATTGTCTGATTCATCCCGACTTGTTACCCGAGTTTAAAGAACTAAATCAACGAAACCCAAATGCGGTGATTGTGGCTGATGCGGCAGAAAAGTTTGATTATAAACATTTAAATCGTGCATTCACCATCCTGATGGAAGGAGCGCCTTTACTGGGAATTGGCCGTAACCGTTACTTCAAATCTGCCGGTAAATTGCAGCTTGATGCAGGACCCTTTATTCAGGCTCTGGAATATGCAACTGATATCGAGGCCGAGATCCTTGGCAAGCCTGCAATCGGTTTTTTTCATGCTGCTGTCTCAGCTTTAGGACTCAAACCAGAACAAGTATTGATGATTGGAGATGATATAGAAGCTGATGTTTTAGGCGCCGTGGATGCAGGATTGTCTGCTTGCCTGGTTCGAACCGGCAAGTATTTGCCCAAAGATGAAGAAAAACTGGGGGCAGCAAATGTAGCAGAGACAGTCGTGGAGGCGGTCGAAGATTGCTTTTAATACGATAGCCGCCTCTCACAGGCATAAAAATGATGTTTGTATACAAGCTGAATAGTATTAAAAAGTCTCAGTGGAATAGCGATAACATTGGATGGTGTCTGACCAATATTCTTTGCTTAAACCCGCTTTACGCTTCAACTCATGCACAAAACGTTCTGGATTGGGTATGGCATCCCATACGGCCGGTAGAAACGTGGCACGAAAGCTTCCATCTTCAATGATTAAGCCATCATTGCCGGGATGAAGCTGTCTCAGTAGGTCTTTTTCAGAATCACAATCAATAATGACTGCCTGGCTGAGGATTGAGATATGGATTTCCAGATCCGTTGCAATACTTTTTGTGACTGGCTCAAAACGCGGATCTTCAAATGCGGCGGCATAGGCATTTTTTGCTACATCTTCAGCAAGTGAACGTGTCGCCTTTAAAGAACCAATACATCCGCGCAATGCGCCTGCCAGATAAAGAGTGACAAAACTTGCCCGGTCAACGACGACGTTAGGTGGCAGGCTATGTGTATCTATGGGCATCGGCTGTGCATTGCTTAAGCCATAATAAATCGCATCACGAGCAATTTTCTTGAGTAGATAGCGATCCGCTTTAGCTAGCATTATTGAAACAGGTAGGCACCGTAACCTACTACACTGTCACGTTTACCAGCGGTATCGCCGGAGTTTCTTAGGTCCAGAATATGACCATGCAGATCATGTTGCCGGGCATACAAAAGAAGACCATTTATACCCACACTGCCGCAGGCGTGATACCCATCAATAAACTGGTTATTCATATCTATAATCGCTTTTGATGTTTCTGCATCGGTTTCACAAGCACTGTCGTAATCGAGAAAATGACTTAAATCAGAGCTGATAACAATCAACGTTTCTTCACCACCCCAAAGCGTATCTAATACCCTTGCGACTAATTCTGGACTGGCCTGACCTGCAAGGATGGGCACAATTTTGAAGTCATCCAGAAGGTATTGCAGGAAGGGCAGTTGCACCTCCAGGCTGTGCTCACGGGTGTGTGCTCGCTCAAGGGCGTGCACACCTTCAATAGACATGATCTGACTTTCTGCGTCACGATCGACCGGGATAAGTCCCATCGGGGTTTCAAACCACTCTGCTGAAGACAGGGCCAGCCCTTCAAACGGTACACGATGGGAGGGGCCGATAAGGACAACACGTTTTATTATAGTTTTGAGTGGTTTTAAATGCTGGTAGGCACAGGCGGCAACGGCACCAGAATAAGTGTAACCGGCATGGGGCACGATCAGTGCTTTGGGAGACAACGATTGCTCTGCGTGGCATGCAGCCATGTCAGTTGCGATCTGGTTTTTCAATTTGCCTGCATCAGCAGGGTAAAACAAGCCTGCAACAGCATTGGGGCGAACGATCTCCATGACAATCCTCCGCTTATCAGCGTAATATGCTAAGTATCAACTTTGCCGAATTATATTGCAATATTTGCAAATGCAAGGTGCAGAATGACGCTGATAAAATCGCAGTCCAAAAAATTCGGAAGTACCGTCAAAACCCGCTATTGGCATAAGCTTGCTGATGGTCGTGTGCAATGTGATTTATGTCCACGGCTTTGTAAATTACATGAAGGTCAACGGGGCTTATGTTTTGTCCGTGCCAACCAGCATGATGAAATTGTATTAACCACGTGGGGACGATCAAGTGGCTTTGTGATTGACCCGATTGAAAAAAAACCATTAAATCATTTTCTGCCCGGTACGCCGGTTTTATCTTTTGGTACGGCTGGTTGCAACCTAGCGTGTAAATTTTGTCAGAACTGGGATATCAGCAAATCCCGGGAGATGGATACACTGATGGATGTCGCGAAGCCCGATAACATTGCTGCTAAAGCAAGCGCGTCAGGCTGTAGAAGTGTTGCTTTCACATACAATGACCCCGTTATTTTCCATGAATATGCGATTGATGTAGCGCAGGCTTGTCGCGAGCAGGGCATTAAGACCGTGGCCGTCACAGCCGGGTATGTCAGTCCAGAGCCGCGAGTAGAGTTT
Source organism: Methylophaga sp. (assembly GCF_965655755.1). GTDB lineage: Bacteria > Pseudomonadota > Gammaproteobacteria > Nitrosococcales > Methylophagaceae > Methylophaga. The sequence goes on from NZ_CBFHHW010000012.1 coordinate 60,539, forward strand.
TATCGCTATATGGATGCGGCAAATGTGGATTTAAAAGCTTTTACTGAAACGTTTTACCATAAGATAACGGGAGCACACCTTCAGCCTGTTTTGGAGACGTTGCTCTATCTCAAACATGAAACGCAGGTCTGGTTTGAGCTGACAATATTATTGATACCGGGTGAAAATGATGGTGAAGCCGAGATAGCGGCCATGTCTCAATGGGTATTGGAAAATTTAGGGCCTGATGTACCGATGCATTTTTCAGTTTTTCACCCCGACTGGAAAATGCAGAATAAACCAAGTACACCTCACAGAACAGTACAAAAAGCGCGGCAAATTGCATTGGATAACGGAATTAATCATGCGTATGTTGGTAATATGCATGATAAAAATGCCGATAGCACTTGGTGTAAACAGTGTGGTGAGTTATTAATCGGTAGAGACTGGTACCAGTTATCAGAGTGGCATCTGGATGCAGAAGGTCGATGCAAAAGGTGCGGAGCTATTTGTGCCGGTGTTTTTGAACCATTGCCAGGAGAGTGGGGACCAAAGCGCCGGTTAATCAATATGGAAGAGGGCTGATTTGGATAAGTACGTTATGCAATTCATGGCAGCAGTTTTGATTGTATTTTTGCTAGCTGTTTGGGCTTTGGTGCGTTTGTCTCGAAACAAAACGGAATCAACAGTGCGTATTCAGAAACAAGATCTCCTCCTGGATAGCTCCTTAAGAGATTTCAGAAAACGTCTGGTGGATGCGTTTAAGGATGATTTTGATATCTATCCATGCGTTCGCTTGGCTGATCTGCTGAAGGTGTCATACAGAGCAGGCGATAAAAGCAGCGAAGCTTTCCAGCAAAAAGTGTTATCACTGAGTGTGGACTTCGTTTTAATCGACCAATTGAATGGAAAGGTTGCATGTTTAGTTCAAATGGATAAGGAGCTGGAAAATACTGACCAATACCGATTTCTGGAACGTAGTTGTCAGCAGGCAAACTTACCGTTAGTCCATT
>NZ_CBFHHW010000013.1:0-21390 GCF_965655755.1 Methylophaga sp.
CGGTCTCGGTCTCGGTCTCGGTCTCGGTCTCGGTCTCGGTCTCAGTCTCAGTCTCAGTCTCAGTCTCAGTCTCAGTCTCAGTCTCAGTCTCAGTCTCAGAATGGTCTTGATTGGACGGGATATCGGCCAGTAATTCAGCGAGTTCTTCGCGTTGCTCCAGCTCCATCGTTGCTGGATTTGTTTCATTACCATCATCCACGATGACTGTCGCTACTTCATCCTCAGACAATATCTCGGGAATATCCAATTCCGTTTCATTTCCTTTATCGAAACTAATCCAATGATTAATTTTCTCCTGATAACTCAGGAAGAGAATCATTATCACTCCGAGTAATAATAGAGGAGACCAGCGAATAACATTGTTTAATACACCAGACCAATTTTTATTAAAAGGACTACTTTTCTTAAGCCCCAACAGTTGTTGATGGGCCAGTTGATTCAGTTTGGCAGGGTTTCCCTGAGAAAGCTTACTTAGTCTCTGAATTGATTTTTCATCGAAAGGAAATTCACCTTGATAGCCAGCTGCTTTAAGGCGCTGTTGCAGATAAGCTGGGATATCATATGAGTCAAAAGCCGGAAGATCGACTTTTTGCAGTGACATGGCTTGCATCAGGCTATCAGAATTGCTCGCCAACACTGCCTGTAATAAGCTTTTATTCTCGTGATCCCAGGCCAACCAAGCACTAATTTGAGTGAGCACATCCTCCGGCAGTGTTTCAGCATCATCTATCAGTAATACCGGAACGATATTCAGGTTTCTTAATTGTACAAGCCGTTGTTTAAGTATCTGCTCAGCGCTATCGCCCCGCTCCGTAACATCGCTTGTCTCTGCTCCAAAACTTATGAGCAATTGTTTTATGAGATCTTGAGGGGACGTACCAGGCTCTATTGTGCAGAAGCGTAAATCGCGGGCATTCTCTCGTTGCAGGTGCTGCAGCATCGTCGTTTTACCCATTCCTGTCTCAGCCTGGATAAGTACTGGGGTCTGGGTGGCCCTGACGATATGAAGAAGTAATAAGCGACGCTGTTTAACATGCCGGCCATCATAAAAGTCAGCCGTATCGCTGACTTTTGAAAACGGCAGACGATTGAGTGCTAATCTGGCAAGATAAGCCGGTTCTGGGGATGTTGCCACAATGTCACTCATCTCTTACAAGCTCCTATGCTTGAAACTGACTCAGAGTCTCCTGCAACTTATTCCTGTCATAATCGTCGGTGATTACAGCTTGGCCGATTCCTTTCATCAGAATTAATCTGATAACACCATTCTGGACTTTTTTATCCACGGACATTAATGATAAATACTGCTCTGGACCCATATCATTAGGACCCGTCACAGGCAAACCGGCAATTTCAAATAGATCCCGAATACGTTTCACATCAGACGGTTCTATCCAGCCCTGACGTGCAGACAAGTCAGCAGCCATCAGCATTCCTACAGCAATGGCCTCACCATGCAACCAGTTACCGTAACCCATCCCTGTTTCTATTGCATGGCCAAAGGTATGCCCTAAATTGAGCAACGCTCTTACGCCCTTCTCTGTCTCATCCTTGGCAACAAGATCGGCTTTATCATGGCAGGAACGCTCTATCGCATAAGCAAGCGCTGCTGGATCACGATTTTTTAGGGCCGATATATTCTTTTCCAACCACTCAAAGAAAATAGCATCATTAATCAAACCATACTTAATCACTTCAGCCAAGCCTGATGACAGCTGTCTGTCTTCCAAAGTGTTTAATGTATTGGTATCAGCCAAAACACATTGTGGCTGGTAAAACGCACCAATCATATTTTTACCCAAAGCATGATTTACTGCTGTTTTCCCACCAACTGAAGAATCAACCTGTGACAGTAATGTCGTCGGTATCTGAATGAATGGCACGCCACGCTGGTAGCAAGCTGCGGCAAAGCCTGCCATATCGCCGATAACACCGCCTCCCAGTGCTATCAAGGTTACTTGACGAGAGAAGCGTGACTTAAGCAAGGCATCAAAAATCTGATTCATCACATCAAGGTTTTTGAAAGCCTCACCATCAGGCAAAATAACTGACTGATATCGGTATCCCGTAAGCGATTTCTCAAGTTGCTTTAAATATAAGGGCGCAATTGTTTCATTCGTCACAATCAACACTTCTTTAGCCTTGATATGTTTCTGTAGCAGCTGTGACTGAGACAATAAGTTCTGTCCGATATAAATAGGATAGCTACGTTCAGCGAGAGAAACTTCTAAAGTCTTCATAATGTTGGGATGATCTTTCCTGTTTTTCTTCAATTTTTTTATAACTTCATTGACCGTGTGCTGAACGGACTGCTCACCCGTTTTCACTATGATATCAGCGACTTCACGGTACAAAGGATCACGCTGTATCAGCAGGTTTTCTATTTGCTTACGTCGATCGCCTGTCTGTAATAACGGCCTTTTTTTATCTCTGGAGGTGCGACGATACAATTGCTCCATTGAAGCTGATAAATAAATAACATGGCCACGAGCGCGTAGCCAGTTACGATTTTCCTCTGATAGAACAGCTCCGCCACCGGTCGCGAGAACAACATTATCTAACGCTGTCAGATCTTCAATGGTTTTTGATTCACGTTCTCTGAACCCCGACTCACCTTCCATCTCAAAGATCCATGAGATAGAAACACCGGTTCGCTGCTCAATTTCTCTGTCGCTGTCGTAGAATTTTTTCCGCAGTGCCTTAGCCAGCTGGCGGCCAATGGTTGATTTTCCCGCTCCCATCGGCCCAACAAGAAATATATTACCTGATATCAATGATTAATAACCTTTGCTTGCTCTCATAAAAAAGCCGGGTCACAGTTGACCCGGCTTTCATTTTACAGCGTTTAACTTATTTTAGTATTGAAACCCTTCCTTCACGATTTTTGGTGTGACAAAAACTAACAGTTCTCGTTTGGTATCGCTCTTAGCTGTATTCTTGAATAAAAAACCTACATAAGGTAAATCACCAAAGAATGGAACACGCTCAACATTGTCGGTCGTTGTTTGTTCATAGATTCCGCCCAAAACAACTGTTTCTCCATTATCGACTAAAACCTGTGTTTGTACACTTCGAGTGTCAATACTCGGTACGCCTAGGAAAATATCACCGACCTGATCTTGACTGACTTCCAAATCCATAACAACTCTATCATCTGGTGTGATCTGTGGCGTAACATCAAGTTTAAGCACCGCTTCTTTGAATGAGACCGACGTTGCACCACTTGAACTCGCTTCCTGATAAGGAATTTCGGTGCCTTGTTCGATAGTAGCTTGCTGCTGATTGGATGTAATCACGCGTGGTGAAGAAATAATTTCACCTTGTCCCTCAGCTTGCATTGCTGATAATTCCAACTCAAGAATCATGCCCAGTGGCAATTTAGCTAACGCCAAGCCAATGGAACCTGAAGGATTATTAACAGGCAGGTTAACGTTGAGATCATTACCTACAGTACTATCAGCCCGGATCTGATCATCGTTGTTTGGGTTTGTGCTCAATCCAGTCAAACTACCTGATGAACCTGCACCTAAGGTATTACTTTGAGCTGAAGTGCCGAATCTGACACCCAACTCTTTATTAAAGTTATTGTTAGCAATCACAATACGCGATTCAATAAGCACTTGGCGAACAGGCTTATCCAACTGTTCAATGACATCCCTAATTTGAACTAATGAATCAGCAGTATCTCGAATCAACAGAGAATTAGTGCGATCATCAATCGTGATATTACCTCGCGGTGATAAAAAACCTCGGTTTGAGCCAGAGCTTCCTCCCTGCCCACCACCACTTGAAGTCAGTAATGGCGCTAATTGAGTCGCTTTGGCAAATTTAATTTCTATAATCTCTGTATACAAGGGCTCTAATTCAACAAGTTGTTTCTGTGCTTCAAGCTCTTGCTTCTCTCTTGCTGCAATCTCCGCTGCAGGCGCCACCATCAGAACATTCCCATTCTGACGCATTGCCAGACCTTTACTTTTTAGAATAATATCCAAAGCCTGATCCCAAGGTACATTCTTAAGGCGTAATGTCAGGTTGCCTGTCACAGTATCACTGGTCACAAGGTTTTTTCCTGTGAAATCGGCCAACAATTGCAGTACAGCGCGAACTTCAATATTCTGAAAGTTTAAGGACAGTTTTTCACCAGTGTAACCAAATTGATCTCTGCCTTGGCCAGCTTGCGGTTCATCTGGTAGGGGTTTGACCTCGACAACTAATGTTTTTTCAGATTGATAGGCTAAATGTTCATAACGACCTTCCGTAGTCAAAGTCAATTTAGTCGTATTCGCTGAAGTGTCAGTATCAATATATTTAACCGGAGTAGCAAAGTCCACTACATCCAGTCGGCGGTGCAGATTATCAGGCAAAGTCACGTTCGCTAATTCAACAACGATATCACCTCTTTCCTGACGCACATCCATTGCAGCCTCTTCACCATCGAGTTTGACAATAAGTCGCGCTTCACCGTCTTCACCTCTTCTAAAATCGACATCGGTCACAGATGTAAGATTTGATGATGCAGAACGTCTAACCGTTTGTTTTTCACCATCAATGGTAATCATCATTTGATTACCGTTCTGACTGATAGTGTAGGGCGCTTTTTGTAATAAATTTACTACCATCCGGGTACGCTCACCAGCTTCAACAGTAGAGATGCTTCTGGTGACGCCTACATTAACCTGCTTGGTTCGCTCCTGAAGTTTGTTTTTAACTCCAGCGAAGTCAAATATGATTCGAGCAGGTTCATCTGTCGAAAAGTTATTCGGTTTAGCGACCGGTTCCGAGAATGTTAATTGGATTTTCGTTTTATCACCAGGTAAAGCACTGAAGTCCAGACTCTTCAGTTCAGCCGCAATCGAGGCAGAGCTAGCGAATAAAAAAGCAATCAAATAAATAAATCTATTTAACACCGACGCAGTCTTAAAATTATCGGGTAGTGAGAGTATTTGCTTATTCATGCTGATTCCATTTTTATTCGTCATGATTGTCATCTTAATTTACCTCTACTGCTGAGACAGAGGTTTCTCTTTCGATAAAGCCACTGTTTCCTTTAGGAACAATCTCATTTAGTGTCAACCCAGTTTCACTTATCGAAGTAATTCTGCCATGGCTTTGTCCCATATAGTTACCCACTTGGACACGATGAATCACACCATCAGGCGCCCTAACCAAAGCCCAAATTTTATCCTGTTCGAGAGTGCCTACATATTGAAGCTGAGATAAAGCAAATGCCTCTAACGCTTCTTTACGTCTATTCGTATCGGGACTAATGCCATTATCAAACTCTGGTTCTGCCGCTATTTCAGGTACGTCTACAACCGTGGGGAGGAAAGGGTCTCTCAGGTCTGCAGCAGCATACTCGAACTTTTCATATGGCTTCATAACGGGTATTGGGGGTATGTCAGATTTTTGCTGCGCTTTGATGTTTGCAACGTATGCATTAAGGTCGTCTTTTTCCTGTTGACAACCCGCCAGACAAAAAATAATGACCAGCATCGACATTTTGAGCCCATTTATCATTATGTCTTCCCTTTTGAATCTCATTTTGTCATCACTACTTGTCTGTATCGTCAAAATAACGATAGGTTTTAGCTGCAATATCCATTGTCATGTTTCCCGATTTTTTATTTAATGGCCCGATTTTCATATCATGAAGCGTGACAATTCTTGGTAGTGCAGCGATGCCACTTACAAACTCAGCAAATTGATGATAATTTCCAGTGACCTTCATCTTAATCGGCAATTCAGCATAAAAGTCTACGGGCCTCTCACCTTGTGGCTCGAAAAGTTCAAAATCCAAGCCATTGATCAATCCTGTTCTGGAAATATCAACCAACAACTCAGGTACCTCTGTTTTCTTAGGTAACTGCTCCAGCATTGAGTCAAACATGACTCGCATTTCCGCTAATTGCTCTTTGTATGCTTCTAAATTAACTGCTTTTGCTTGTTTGGCTTCAAATGTCGTTTTTAATTGCACTTCTTTTTGCTCGAGTGTCTCGAGTTCAGCTTTTTTGTCTTTAAGTAAGAAATAATAACCGCCCCCCCACACCAGAGCGCATAAAAGTAAAATTGTTATCAGTTTTATAGGAAGAGGCCATTCACCACTTTCGTTAAAATCCAGCTCTGTAATTGAAGACAATTCCATTACTTTCCTTCGCCTCCATCTTTCGGCTTCGATTCAGTCACTTCAACCGTAAAACTTCTTATGGCATCATCTCTACCCGAAGTACGTTTAATCACTTTGAGCCTGGATTCACCATATTCATCATTGTTATCAACTTGAGTCATAAACACAGAGACTCGTGCATTGGATTGAGCAAGGCCATCAAAGGTCAAGTTGTTGCCTGTTCGCGTCACTTGATTAAGATTTACACCTTCGGGGACAACTCTGACCAGAGAATCAAGGACTTTCACAATTTTAGGTCGGCTTTGTTGTAATTCTTGGATTACCTGCATTCTGGCCAAGAGTCGGTCGCGCTGTCTTTCGAGATCCTTGATCTCTTTGATTTTTTTATCTACTTTGGCAATTTCTTGCTGAAGAAATGCGTTCCGCTGGCTTTGTTCTTGTATTAAATTATCGGCATAAAATACAACGCCATACAGAACTAACCCGGCAAAGACAAAACCCGCAACGAGTGAAATATAAAATTGCTTTTGTCTCTCTTCACGGCGCTCCTCACGCCATGGCAATAAGTTAATGTGGGCCATCAGTCAAAACTCCTCATTGCCAGTCCACACGCAATCATCATTGATGGGGCATCATTACTTAAAGCTTGAATTTTTACTCTTGGCCCCAGCACCATATCTGAGAATGGATTAGCCACAGATGTCGATGTACCAGTTTCTTCTTCTATCATTTCGGCCACACCCTTAATAGAGGCACAACCGCCGGCAAGGATAATGTGATCTATGGATTGATACTGCGTTGACGCTGAGAAGAAAAACTGTAAAGCACGTGTGACGGTCATAGTCATGGTGCGCTTGAAGGGTTCCAGAACCTTTGGTTCGTAATCATCGGGAAGACTACCGTCTTTTTTTGCACGGCCCGCTTCCTGATAAGACATTCCGTAATGACGCTCAATGTCCTCCGTCAGCATCCGACCACCGAAGGTCTGTTCACGAGTGAATACAATTTTACCGTCCACCAGAACGTGTAATGTCGTTACTGTAGCCCCCACATCAATAACAGCAACGGTCAGCCCCTGTCCATGATGCGGTAACTGCTGAGCTATGAGTTCAAAAGCATTTTCCATGGTGTACGCTTCAACATCCACTAACATGGGTTTCAATCCTGCTTTTTCGATTACTTCCGTACGTGCATCGACATTTTCTCGCCTGGATGCAGCAAGTAAAACATCAACAGCATCAACATCCGTTGCGGAGGTCCCGAGGACTTCAAAATCAAGTCGAACTTCTTCAAGAGGATAAGGAATATAGTTTTCTGCTTCGAGCATGACATTTTCTTCGAGCTCACGCTCAGAGAGTGATGCCGGGAAGGAGACGGTTTTTGTAATAGCAGAATTGGCAGAAACAGCCACGGCTGCCTCTTTCGCTTTTGTGCCGGAACGTTTTACAGCGCGGCGTATTGCTCCCGCTACCTCATCACGATTCTCAATCCGGCTTTCAACAACAGCGTTGACGGGTAACGGCTCGACCGCATAGGACTCAACCGTATACCTATCTCCCTTTTTGTTAAGTTCAAGCACTTTCACTACTGATGAACTTATATCTATCCCTAAAAAAGGGGATTTTTTTCGTCCTAACATTCGTCGCCTCAATTCCCGTTGAACCAATTGTGAGTGACTCACTTAGCTATCTTAGTTAAAGTAGTTTATTAAGAAAATACCCCATGTCAAGATATTTCTCAATAAAACTAATGGTTTGAAATACACCACTGTTTTTATTCTTTCCTTTATATATACTCTAGTGACTTATTTTTTGCGAACTTTTTAAAACTTTTATTGCGACACACTTCACACAATGCTGCGACTTAGCCGATTTCTATTTAAACTTATACTCGCTCTATCTTTCCTGCTATTGATAGCCACTATAGTCGTGTATTTCTTCTTAGCACCAAAACTACCTGACACCAATACGCTAAAAGAAACACAACTACAGATCCCCCTACGTATATTCAGCTCCGAAGGCTTGCTAATGGCAGAATTTGGTAATAAACGTCGCATTCCAGTCGAATACCAAGAAATACCAAACTCATTGATTGAAGCCTTTCTCGCCGCGGAAGATGATCGTTTCTATCAACACCCCGGAGTCGATTATCAGGGCATCATTCGAGCTGCTTATTCTCTATTGACGACAGGCTCTAAAACACAAGGCGGCAGTACCATTACAATGCAGGTTGCGCGCAACTTCTTCCTCAGCAATGAAAAAACCTATTTGCGCAAATTGAATGAAATCATCCTGGCCTTGGAAATGGAACAAGTCTTATCTAAGGAGGACATACTTACGCTTTACCTGAACAAGATTTACCTGGGAAGTCGTGCTTATGGTGTTGGCGCAGCTGCAAATGTCTATTACGGCCGGCCATTAGAAGAATTAACTTTATCTGAAATGGCAATGATTGCTGGTTTGCCTAAGGCGCCTTCTGCGTTTAACCCACTTGCCAACCCTGAACGCGCCATCGTGCGACGGAACTATGTTCTAAGAAGGATGTGGGATGTAGGCTATATCACTGAGCAAGCATACCTAGAAGCAAGTAAAGCGCCTGTAACGGCCAAATATCACAGCCGTGAGATTGAAGTCTACGCGCCTTATGTCGCCGAAATGGTGCGTACGAAACTTATCGAAGAATTTGGTGAAGAAGCCTATACCAATGGTCTGAATGTGTTTACAACAATTCGAGGCGATCATCAGAAAGCCGCAAATCAATCTCTTCAAACGGCACTGTTATCTTATGATCGCCGCCATGGTTACCGAGGCCCTCTCGCCACGATTGAACTCAATGCGGACGCAGCAAATTTTGAAACTGACATCACTCTATTACTTGAAGATTTTGATTCTATAGGGCCGTTGAAGCCCGCTCTGGTTACTGAAATTAGTCAGGATTCCGCAACAATTTTTATTAAAGAACAGGGCTTTGAAACATTAACTCTGGGCTCAATGAAATGGGCACAAAAAAAGCTAAGCACGAATAGCCGCGGTGCCGTACCCAAAAAAGTCAGTGATGTGGTCAATCCTGGTGATGTGATCCGAGTTGAAAAAATGAAAGGCGAAAGCTGGCAACTTGCTCAGTTGCCCGAAGCGCAGGGCGCGCTGGTCGCTATTGCTCCATATGATGGCGCCGTTACAGCGTTAAACGGCGGTTTTGACTACTTCAATAATAAGTATAACCGGGTAACCCAAATACGCAGACAGCCTGGTTCCGGCTTCAAACCTTTCATCTATTCTGCGGCTTTGGAGAAAGGCTATACAGCGGCAACCATTATTAATGATGCACCGGTCGTTTTTGATGACCCCGGCCTGGAAAATGTCTGGAGACCCGAAAACTACAGCGGTAAATTTTTTGGCCCCACCCGGCTCAGGGAAGGCCTGATTCACTCACGTAACCTAATATCAATAAGACTGCTCCGTGATATTGGCGCCGATTACGCTGTGGAATATGCCAAAAAATTTGGCTTTGAAGATGGCATGTTGCATAAGAATTTATCTTTAGCACTGGGGAGTGGCAGTGCAGCTCCTTGGGACATGGCAACAGCCTACTCTGCTTATCGCGTTGAACCCTATCTCATAACCCGTGTAGAAGACGCAAAGGGTAACGTGCTGTCTCAGGCTGATCCGGTGACAGTCTGCGAGACCTGTGCTTTCGAAGAAAATGTGGTGGACTCTGAGTCAACGGGTTTGAATGCCGCAACTCGCATTATGACTCCTCAGAATAATTACATTATGAACAGTCTTCTGAGAGATGTCGTCAAACATGGTACCGGTCGTAAAGCGATGAGCCTTGGACGCAATGATCTGGCCGGTAAAACAGGTACAACCAACGATCAACTTGATGCCTGGTTTAATGGTTTCCATCCAGAGCTTGTTGCCGTCAGTTGGGTCGGATTCGATAAACCGCGTTCACTGGGTCGTTATGAGACAGGCGGTCGCGCAGCTCTACCAATGTGGATAGACTTCATGAAAGTCGCTCTGAAAGGCTTACCCGATACACCGTTAGAAGTCCCGGTGGATATGGTGACCGTAAGAATTGATCCCGATAGTGGCAAACTCGCCAGACCCGATGCATCTAATGCCATATATGAGACCTTTCGTGAAGATACGGCACCCACAGAGATGGCACCACTGCCCGGCTCTTACGGCGGTGAAAATGGGACCACACCCAGTATCGAGCTATTCTAATCAGCGTACGCGTTTCGCCTTTTGACCGCTCTTAAGGTCGCCCGATGGGTAATCTCCATTGAGAAGTCGAAGCTGTTCCAACGGACTATTGCTGATACGTGAGGTTCTTGCCCATTTAGCATAACTATCTTCTCTGCTAACCGTGACAATATCCAGTTGTTGCTCGCGAGCGAGGGCTATCTCGTCATCGCGCAAACTATGAATACTGTTTATGCTTGCCAGAAAGTCGGCATCATACCGAGAAAAGTCAGCGCTGTTTTCAGTCGTTGCAAGAAAAATAAATGCCTGATCACGCAGGAAAACTACCCCGACTCGTAAAAGTTTATTCTGATGCGAGGTTATCCCTGTATAGCCATTAAGCCCATGTGGCTTGATACTCTGACCAGAACGTAAGTCATCAATTTTAAGACGTTGCTGAATAAATTCTCGCGGGGTCAGCTTACGATTGATGTCAGAAGCTCCCATCTCGATCAATGCTTTCCCCCCCTGCGCGACGGCCTGTAGGCTACTGGGTTTATTATTAATGTGCCAGCCAACAGGAAAATCCACAGAAAAACGCATAGAGAGATGATAAAAGTGATTGTCAGATCGGATTCCCTGTTCTTCACTATCACCAAAAGTTAATCCGTCTACTTTCTGAAAGTATCGCTCACGATATATTTTGCCATTGCCTGCACCGGTATATTTCTCTGCTTCACCTACAACTTGCTGAAGTCGGGTATCGTTGTCCGGGTGACTGGAAAATAAACCATGATACCCCTGATAATCCTGCCCCTGCTTCTTTGCCTGTGCTTCAGCAAAGGTTTGCTGGTCTTTTAGTACACTAATGACTTCAATCATAGCCTGAGGGTCGTAGCCTGTTCGTGCCAGGTATTCCGCACCGAGTCGATCCGACTCCAATTCATGCTCGCGACCATAGCCACTGAGTAATGCACCGCCAAGAATATTGAATAAATTCTGTGATCCGGCGCCTCTGAGACTGGGAAAAAGAATTGCACCCAAGGTATAACCGAGGTTCGCAGCCTGAGCCGCGCTCTGTTGACGAACACCATGGCGCGCGGTGACGTGGCCTATTTCGTGCCCTAAAACAGCAGCAAGTTCTGCTTCCGAGTTAAGGTAGGCCATTAAGCCTCGGGTGATGTAGACATATCCTCCTGGAAGCGCCATAGCATTGATGACCGGAGAATCTAATACCGTAAAACGGTAAACCAAATCATCACGATGACTTTTATTAGCGAGCTTTTCGCCCACAGACTGAACATAAGCCTGTAAGACTTCATCATCATAACGGCCGTATTCCGCAATAATTTTGGGATGATTAGTTCGACCAATTTCCAGTTCGGTATCTTCGCCGAACATAACAAAATTTTGCTCACCCGTAACAGGATTTGTCGAGCAACCAGCAAGCCCCAGAAACAACAAAGCCCCAACCATAAGGCAGAGGCTTCGAATTCTGTCGTGACTTGTACTACCTTGTACTAACACGTTAATCATAATCAAACCATAAGGGTTGATTCCGACAGATAATTATTTGCCGTACTTCTGACGGAATTTGTCTACACGTCCAGCCGTATCCAGCATTTTTTGCTTACCGGTATAAAACGGATGGCATTCTGAGCACACGTCCAGAGTTAAGTCTGAAGTGCGTGTAGAGCGAGTTTTGAAGGTGCTACCACAGCTACAGGTAACATTGATCTCGTTGTAATCTGGATGGATATCCGCTTTCATATCTTTACTCGTTAAATGTGTGTTTGCAAAAATCTCGCCCTAACCATGAGTTATGAGCTTTAGAACCGCGTTATTTTATAGATCAAGCCAAATACAGGCAAATTTATTTACTACTCTAGTGATTCAAAGCTTTTCAGCTACCAGCATTGCCTGATTTCTCCATCCAGTCTCACAGCTTCCTAACAGCGATTCTTCGCGATAAACTCTGACCTTGAGACCAGCAAACATCGTCAGGAGTTCATTGTCTTTCAATAAATAGTCCGGATTATTGGGACCTTGCGCAGAAACCTTGTTGCGACAAAATGTCTGATAAAACAATAACCCACCGGGTTTCAACGCTTTCATCAGTATCTGATTCATCTCTCGCACCAAAAAATGACTTACTACCAGAACATCAGCGCTCTCAGCCACTGGAGGCTGACTAATGACATCTCTGACCTGAGCATCAAGTTGGAGGGCCTTAGCCTCTGCAACAGCGTTTAGATTCTCAATTGCTACCGGTGAGATATCCCAACATGTCACCGTCAATCCCTTTTCGGCTAGCAGTAAACTATTTGCACCCAGTCCACAGGCCAAATCCAATGCCTGGCCCTGCTTAGGCAGCAAATGCTGATTTTGTTGCAATACTTCAGCGACCAGAGCCTCTGATTGAGATCGCTTTGCGTAGACTCGATCCCACTTTTCCTGATCAGGATGCACCTAACGTCTCCAGAAGGCAGGTGTCAGTACCACTAACAATGTGAATATTTCCAATCGTCCCAGCAACATGGCAATGCAAAGCACCCATTTAGAGGGTGAATTAATATCACCAAAGTTAGCTCCCACATCACCTAAGCCCGGCCCGAGATTATTGAGACAGGCGGTAACGGCTGAGAAGGATGTGACAACATCCAGCCCCGTTGACATCAAAAAAAGATGCATAATGCTAAAGCAAAATACATACATCGCAAAAAAGCCCCAGACCGCGCCGACCACTTTAGCGGGTAAGGCTTTCCCGTTCACCTTGATGGCAAATATCGCATTTGGGTGAATGAGGCGTAATACTTCACGATAGCCCTGTTTAAACAGCAACATAATGCGTATGACCTTGATACCACCACCCGTTGAGAATGCACAACCGCCAATGTAACTCGCCATCAGTAATAAGATAGGTAAAAAGCCCGGCCAGAGATAATAATCGGTGGTGGTAAAACCCGATGTTGTGCCAATAGACACGGCCTGGAAGACGCCCTGATGTATGGCGGTCCATAGGTCATCAAAGGTTTCACTGAAATACAGATAGCCTGACGTAACCACTGAAATAAAAGCAAGGATACCGAGATAGGTGCGTAGCTCGGAGTCCTTCCAGTAGTGCTTAATACTACGATGTCGCCATGCCAGAAAGTGCAATGAAAAATTCATTCCAGAAACCAACATGAACGCGACGGTAATCATCTCAATAGTGGCACTGTCAAAAAAGCCCATACTGGCGTCATGTGTAGAAAAACCACCGATAGCCACTGTCGAGAAACTATGACCAATCGCATCAAACCAGCTCATGCCCCCCCAGCGAAATGCCACAGCACAGGCAACGGTTAATGACAGGTAGATATACCAGAGCGCTTTCGCTGTTTCAGTAATACGGGGTGTTAGCTTGGCATCTTTCATTGGTCCCGGTGTTTCGGCACGGTATAACTGCATACCACCCACGCCTAACAGAGGTAATATAGCGACGGCTAATACCACGATACCCATACCGCCTAACCATTGCAGGAATTGTCGATAAAATAATACCGCTTTTGGCAAGGTGTCCAAGCCGGTCAACACCGTAGCCCCGGTTGTAGTGAGACCTGACATGGACTCAAATACGGCATCAGTGAATGACATTTTGGGTACTTCTGTCAGGAAAAATGGCAAGGAACCAGACAAACCAAGTGCGATCCAAAACATCACGACGACAATAAAGCCATCGCGGATCTTAAGTTCTTTACGGTGATTTCGTGCTGGCAGCCAAAACAACAACCCTGTCATCAGCAATAAAACAAAGGCAGTCAGAAACGCTTCACTGGCACCATCACCATAATACCAAGACACCAGAACAGGTGGCAGCATGGTCATGCTGAACAGAGCCAGAAGGATCCCCAAGATGCGCTGAATAGTCAGAAATTGCATGAATGTCGATTTTAGCCAGATTTTTTTTGTCGATAATACGCCCACAACAGCAACATGAACAACGATATTAGCCATATTGGCCACCGTTGCCAGCTGACGTAAGGCGTTTCACCCTGTCGAGGTTGTACTGTTTGTGTCAGAACTGCCTGCTCAAATTGGGGCGATTCCGTTTGTATTTGGCCTTTAAAATCAACAAAGGCTGAAATCCCGTTGGTGGTCGAGCGAACCAAAGGCCTTCCTGTCTCAAGCGCCCGGCTCCGGGATATCTGTAGATGTTGGTGAGGCGCAAACGAGTCACCATACCAGGCATTATTGGTAGCGTTCACTAGTAAACTCGCTTCAGGAACCGTTTGTAATACTTCTGTGGAAAATACATCCTCGTAGCAAATCGAGATGCCGACTTTATTGCCTGCCGCGTCCAGCAGAGCTTGATCAGCGGCTCCCGGCGCAAACGATGACATGGGTAAATTAAAGAAGGCAATCAAGCCTCGCAGCCACTCAAATGGCACATAATCCCCAAACGGGACTAGGTGTTGTTTATGGTAAAAGCCTTCATTTTTTCCCACCAGCATCATGCTGTTGAAATATTGATCGGTAACATCATCATTAACTGGCAACCCTAACAGAATATCGGTTTTATTCTTGAGCGCTTCCTGCCTCAATGGATTGAGATAAAAATTTTCTAGCTGATGATGAAATGCAGGCAAAGCATTTTCAGGCCAGACCACAAGATCACTGTCCCAATAAGCCTGCGTCGCTTTCTGATAAAGCGCGAGCGTATTCACGAGTTGTTCGGGATTCCATTTAACCCGCTGCGGCACATTGCCCTGCACGATCGTCGTTTTAATCGGCGTACCTAAAGGCTGTGTCCAATCACTTAATTTCAGCACCTGACCACCGCCCCAAATCAACAGCACAGGCAGTAACCATTGCCAACGTTTATTTTGCCAACTGAGCAGTAAACAAGCCGATGTGAGGGCTACCAATGCTGACACACCATTGATGCCAATAACAGGCACAAACCCAGCTAACGGCCCCTCAATCTGACTAATACCCAGTTCCAGCCATGGAAAACCACTTAAAAACCAGGCTTTGAATAACTCAAAGCCCAGCCAGGCAACCGGCAATAACAATAATAAGTCAGGAATATTGAACCGGTCCGGTGCCAGCGTCTTAATCAGCCAACCCAACAGCGCCAGATAGAGAGCAAGAAAAGCGACAAAGAGGAAAGTCAGTAAAGAGGCTAAAATAAGCCCTGACTGACCAAATACGTGGATGGCAACAAAGATCCAGGATACGCCCACCCCGAACATACCCAACCCGAATAACCAGCCCCGCCATGCAGCCTGTTTCGGCGTCACCTGATGCCAACTGGCAAAAAGCAGCAACAAGCTCAGAATAGCGACAGGATAATAATAGAACGGTGCAAACGCCAGAGGTAGGATGGCTCCGGCCAACAGTGCTATGATGCTGCCCTTCCAACCTTGCAGGCTTTGAACAGTCCCTGTCAGCATTATTCGAGTTCGGCTTCTGGCTCGTCTTCCGGTGGCATGACCACCATTTTCAACAGGTATAAGCGCCGATTATCTGCTCTGAGGACAGTAAACTGGAACCGATCCACTGTGATTTGCTCACCCCGTTCCGGCAGATGACCAAACTGATTCATGACATAGCCACCGACGGTGTCGAAGTCTTCATCACTCCAGTCTGTTTCGAAGAACTCATTAAAGTCTTCCACCATGGTTAGTGCTTTGATGGTATAGGTATCTTCACTTCGTTGCAGAATGGGTGCATCATCGTCGATATCATGTTCGTCTTCGATTTCACCGACAATTTGTTCAAGCACATTCTCAATCGTGATAATACCTGCAACACCACCGTATTCATCGACCACAATCGCCATATGGTTTCGGCGTGCGCGGAACTCCCGAAGCAATACATTAAGGCGCTTGCTTTCAGGTATAAAAACGGCAGGACGAAGCAGTTCACGCAACTCGAAATTAAAATCGCCGCTAGCGACCACAGCTGACAATAAATCTTTTGCCAGCAAGATACCAATGACATCATCGCGGTCATCATCAATAACTGGAAAACGGGAATGCGCTGTTTCAGTGACGAGTTTCAGCGTTTCTTCAGCTGGCGCATCACGTGACACCATTACCACTTGCGAACGTGGCAGCATAATATCGCGTGCCTGCATTTGTGACACACTCAACGCACCCTCAACTATGGAAAGCGCTTCAGCATCAAGAATGTGACGCTCAGAGGCAGAGCGAATCAGTTCAATCAACTGTTCCTGATCCTGAGGTTCCAGAAACAAGTTACTTAATTTTCTAACCCAGGATTGATTGCCTGCGCGACTCGGTCGACCATCACTCATGGTTGTGGTTCTCCCTCTAGAGCATAGGGATTCGCAATATTCATGGTTTGCAGAATCTGGATCTCCAATGTTTCCATCTGTTCAGCTTCTTCATCTTCGATATGATCATAACCCAGCAAATGCAGACAGCCGTGAACTACCATATGTGCCCAGTGATCCTCTGTTGCTTTACCTTGCTGCTCCGCTTCTTTCTCAACCACCGGTACACAAATGACTAAATCACCGAGCAACATTGGCTCTAATGCAATCTCGGAATCAAAAGGAAATGACAGCACGTTGGTCGCATAATTTTTACCACGAAACTGGCCGTTTAATTCAGCGCTTTCGTCTTCGTCAACCAAGCGGATACTGAGCTCGCAGTCTTCTTCGACTGCGGCCAAAGCAGCTTTCGCCCAAGCCTCAAAAGCCGCTTCCGATGGCATATCGCCATCAAAAACAGGCTGAAAATCAACCGTGACGCTCATAACTGCTTGTCAGCTTTATCGTAGGCCATAATCACTTTTTGTACCAGGGAATGACGTACAACATCTTTCGCCTGGAAAAAAGTAAAACCAATACCTTCGACATCTTTGAGAACTTCAATGGCATGTCGGAGGCCTGATTTTTGGTTATTTGGCAGGTCAATCTGAGTGATGTCACCGGTAATCACCGCAGTCGAGTTATATCCCATCCTTGTCAGGAACATCTTCATCTGCTCCATGGTGGTGTTTTGCGCCTCATCCAGAATGATGAATGACTCATTCAGGGTACGACCACGCATGTAAGCTAATGGAGCGACTTCAATCACATTCCGTTCCATTAATTTGGCAACGCGCTCAAAGCCCAGCATTTCATATAATGCATCAAACAGAGGACGTAAATAGGGATCCACTTTTTGTGCCAGGTCACCTGGCAGGAAACCTAAACGCTCACCCGCTTCAACAGCTGGCCTGACCAGTACGATACGGCGGGCGAAGTCACGCTCCAGCGCTTCGACAGCACAAGCTACAGCAAGATAGGTTTTACCGGTACCGGCCGGGCCAACACCAAAGTTAATATCGTGTGTCATCACTCGGCGCAGATAGGCTTGTTGGTTGTCACCACGGGCTTTAATTAAACCGCGCTTGGTTTTGATAATGACTTCTTTATCCTGCTCAACCGACGCAGAGGTATCTTCACCACCACTTTTGCGTATCGCAAGATGGATTTGTTCCGGGGCTAACACGCTCTGTGCTGTTTCAGCATAGAGATCGTGAATCACTTCCTGCACCAGAACCATCACTTCTGCCGGGCCAATGATTTGAAATTTGATCCCGCGATTATTAATTTCCACGCCAAAACCACGCTCCAGCATCCTGATATGTTCATCAAGATGACCGCAGAGATTGGCTAAACGAGGGTTATCGGCAGGGCTGAGCTCGAAGCTGACGCTATCGAGCGAGTGGGAAGAATTAGTCACTATTAAATTCCGGATGCTTGAGCTGTCACGCTAGCAGTTAGCAATTCACCGCGCAAGGAATTACTGAATGCCTCTTCGATACGAACTTCAACAAATTGTCCGATCAGGGAAGCGTCACCCTGAAAGTTCACAACACGATTGTTTTCAGTCCGGCCGGCCATATCACCATCACCTCGATGGGCTTCTCTTTCCACAAGAATAACTTGCGTCGTACCCACCATCGATTGCGCATGCATATTTTCCAGCTCCAGCAAGCGCGTTTGCATGATTTTGAGACGCTCTTTTTTAACGTCTTCTGGCACAGAGTCAACAAAAGCCGCAGCAGGTGTTCCTGGGCGTGCACTGTAAATAAAACTAAACGAGTGATCGAATTCCACTTCGTTTATGAGATCCATTGTTGCCTGAAAGTCTGCTTCGGTTTCATTCGGGAAACCAATAATGAAGTCACTCGACATACTGAGGTCAGGACGAATTTCTTTTACCCGACGAATTTTTTCAAGATACTCTTTGGCTGTGTGACCACGCTTCATCATTTGTAAGATACGGTCTGACCCCGATTGCACCGGCAAATGCAGATGGTTTACCAGTTCCGGTACTTCAGCGAACGCCTCGATCAGACTATCGGAGAATTCGACCGGATGCGAAGTCGTAAAACGAATCCGTTCGATCCCTTCAATAGCAGCGACATAGTGAATCAACAATGCCAGATCGGCTGTTTCTTCACCTTCAAGCACACCTTGGTAGGCATTGACATTCTGTCCTAGCAGGTTCACTTCGCGCACACCCTGCGCCGCCAGCTGACGAATCTCACGCAAGACAGAACCAACCGGGCGGCTGACTTCTTCACCACGGGTGTAAGGCACCACACAGAATGTGCAGTATTTGCTACAGCCTTCCATCACCGACACAAAAGCCGACGGGCCCTCGGCGCGTGGCGCAGGTAGATTATCGAATTTCTCAATTTCAGGAAACGAAATATCAATACTGGGTTTACGACTGATTTTAACTTCTTCCAGCATGGCAGGAAGACGATGCAGAGTCTGAGGACCAAATATCAAATCGACATAAGGCGCTCGCTTACGAATCGCATCACCTTCCTGACTCGCAACACAACCACCCACACCAATTACCAGATTGGGGCGCGAGTCTTTCCAACGTTTCCATCGACCCAGTTGGTGGAACACTTTTTCCTGTGCTTTTTCGCGAATCGAACAGGTATTAAGCAACAACACATCCGCTTCTTCAGGAATATCAGTGACTTCCAGTTGATGAGAGTCTGCGAGCACCTCTGCCATCTTCGATGAATCGTACTCGTTCATCTGACAGCCAAAGGTACGTATAAAAAGTTTGCCAGCCATAAAATCAGTTACTGTAAAAGGGCGCACAGGATACTATTTTTTAGCTGATTAGTACATACAAGTGTTTGTTTTTACTAACAAGTAGAAATATAGTGGTAGCTACATGAATAACAAGGATGTGAATCATGGCAATCAGGGACTGGCCTGCGGATGACAGGCCGCGCGAAAAGCTGCTCCACATGGGAGCACAAGCTCTATCCGACGCAGAACTACTCGCAATTTTTCTTCGGACAGGGGTCAAAGGCATGTCCGCAGTCGATTTGGCCAGACAATTACTGACACAGTTTGGTAGTTTAAGGGCCTTACTTGAGGCCAATCAAAATGAATTTTGCGCGGGTCACGGCTTAGGTGAAGCCAAATATGTACAACTACAGGCCGTGTTAGAAATGAGTCAGCGTCATCTCGAATCAGGCATTGTTCGTGGTGAAGCATTCCAAGACTGTAACCTCACTAAAAACTATCTCAAACACCGTTTACGCGCCTACCCTCACGAGGTATTTTCCTGCTTATTTCTCGATAACCAACATCGCATGATCGCATTCGAAGAACTGTTCCGCGGCACCATTGATGGCGCCAGCGTGTATCCACGGGAGGTGGTTAAGCAAGCGATAAAACATAATGCCGCCGCCGTCATTTTTGCCCACAACCATCCATCGGGTATCGCCGAACCGAGTCAGGCAGATATCCATATCACCCGGCGGCTCAAGTCCGCTTTAGAACTGGTCGACATCCGGGTGCTGGATCATATTATCATCGGTGACGCTGAGCCAACCTCACTCGCTCAGCGGGGTGAACTGTAGTTATTCGTCAAGATCCACTGGTTTGTCTTTAAACACTTTTTTACCAGTAAACATCGCAGAGATAAGACCATTGCGTTCGCGGACTTCCGTCACAACCACACCTAGTAAGTGAAACAAAATCGCTGCTAGCAAGATAAAGAACGTAATTTCATGGACATCTTTAAAAGGCGATCTGAAATTCCGCATTTCTTTGTAGGCTTCTTTATCAACGCCGATATCTGAATAAGGTTTGATTTGATCGATCGTTGCCGGACTCTCAGCTACCCAGGCTTTGAACTGACTGCCAAACGGTGCTTTATAGACATCGGTCCCCGCGAGCACTAAACCTGTCACCGCCATCACCATCATCAATAAAAAGAGCACCATCACCATCCACCGCGCTAGAGGATTATGACCCATAAACTCAGCCGGCTCGCCTTGCTTCCATCCTCTCCAGAAAGCACTGCTTTGTTTTTTATAATGTGTACCAAACGGAATCACGGCTTTCCAGCGACTGAAACGATTACCAAAAAATCCCCAAATCAGACGCCAGCCTAAGTTAACAGCGAATACATAACCGAAATAAACATGCCACGTTTTTAGTAAGATTTTGCCATCATCGGTAATGCCCAGAGCCTTGCTGTTCAAAATGGCTATGCCAATTGCCATCAACCCCAAAACACACAACACGTTGATCCAGTGAAACCAACGCACACTGCGATCCCATACGTGATATTCCGTTACCGAATTGTCTTGACTCATAATGGTGTTTCTCCCGTTACTACATATGATTTTAGATACATCAAATCATAGGCTAGCGTGACTATATTAAAAGTAGCTTAATTTTTTACATTCTTTTACACAGAAAACGGGTAAGCAATAGGTTCATGACTTTGGTAGCCCTCTACTTCAAAGTCGTTCAATGTTACCCAAGTCTCCAAGTCTTTCAGCGATTTAATTTTTGGATTGATATGCAGTTTGGGCGATGGATAAGGTGCACGCTTAAGCTGCACATCACGCATCAGCTCCAGTTGATCTTCGTAGATGTGGGCATTCACAATTTTGTGATAGGCCTTACCGGGTTTTAAGCCACTGATCTGCGCCATAATTTTCAACAGGAAAAAGACCTGAACCTGATTAAAGTTGAGCCCCAGAGGTACATCACAGGATCGTTGATACGAAGTGAGATATAAGGTATCGCCC